>JBBAWB010000041.1:0-1065 GCA_040397385.1 Methylacidiphilales bacterium | reverse complement strand
CCCCAAAACCCCAAAACCCCATGCAATCTAGTAAAGTGGTAATATAATTATATTTCATTGCCTGTAGATAATTTAATTAATAAATAAATGAACATCATCCACAAGTTCGCCCTCAGGAAGACAGTCCTACCCACATCCTTCGCCCTCCGCGCTTTCACCGCTGAGGCCCCCGGAGCCCCTCAGTTCCAAAACGTGATCGCTGAGAAGAGAGAAGGTGGCGTCGGTTTCATCCAGCTCAACCGCCCCAAGGCCCTCAACGCCCTCTGCGACGCTCTGTATAAGGATCTCCACGCCGCTCTCCAGCAGTTCGACTCCGATCCAGAAATCGGTGCTATCGTGCTCACTGGCTCAGAGAAGGCTTTCGCCGCCGGTGCTGACATTAAGGAAATGAAGGACAAGGAGTTCCCTCAGACTTACCTGATCGATATGCTTTCATGGTGGGAGAACGTCGCAAAGACCCGCAAGCCACTCATCGGCGCCGTGAACGGATACGCTCTCGGTGGCGGCTGCGAGCTCGCTATGATGTGCGATATCTTGATTGCCGGCAGAACAGCTAAATTTGGCCAGCCCGAGATCACTCTTGCTACCATCCCAGGCATGGGCGGCTCCCAGAGACTGACCCGCGCCATCGGCAAATCCAGAGCTATGGAGATGGTCCTCACCGGTGAGATGATGGACGCTGAGGAGGCTGCTGCTCGCGGCCTCGTATCCCGTGTTTATCCCAATGAGAACCTTGTTGAGGAGGCCCTCAAGATGGGCCGCAAGATCGCCTCGATGTCCAAGCCTATTACCATCATGGCTAAGGAGGTCGTGAACCAAGCTTTCGAGACCAGCCTTCAGGAGGGTCTCAAGTACGAGCGCAGAGTGTTCCACTCCACCTTCGCTACCAATGACAGGAGAGAGGGCATGACCGCTTTCGCTGAGAAGAGAAAGCCCAACTGGACTCAAAACTGAGAGTATCTTATTTACATTAAAGATTCATATGCAATCTAGTGGGGTTTTGGGGTTTTGGGGTCTGGCGGCGAACCAGGATCCCAGCCGCGTAGCAGACGGTGCCGCACCGCG
>JBBAWB010000040.1:0-1387 GCA_040397385.1 Methylacidiphilales bacterium | reverse complement strand
TCTCTAGGTGTTCGTCAAGAAACGCAGGCCGCCAAAGCCTGCGTTTTTTGCGTAAGTGCCTTGTGGTAAGAATTTTAAGTCTTATTTTTACGTTTTTCGATCTCTCCGACGATCTCCTCTGCTGGGTATCCCCAAATCTCAGATAAAGTGGGGTGATAGTGAGGTAGATTGACTAAATCCTGCGCCGTCCCGCGATAGCGCATCAGAACCAGGGGTTCATGGATCAAGTCCGACCCATGCGGTCCCACGACTTCCGCCCCCACAATTTCACCTGTTTTTCGCATGGCAATTAGTTTTACAAAGCCACTCAGCTCTCCCATCACAATCGATTTCCCGTGGTCGTTAAAAGGATAGCTTCCCGTGACAACATCCCAACCTTTCTCGCTACACTCCCTTTCCGAATATCCCACTCCCGCTGCTTCGGGTGACGTAAAAATTACCTCTAACTTCAGCCGGTAATCCATTTTTTCATCTGCCTTTTTTCCCGCAATAATCTGGGCCACATTCCTCGCTGCCACCTCCCCCTGCTGAATCGCCAGATGCACCACCTCGTACGGACCGCACACATCCCCAGCCGCAAAGATATGGGTTACGTTCGTCTGCTGGGTAGATCGAGTCATGATCCTTCCCTTGTTCGTCTTGACCCCGCTCGCCACCAAATTCAGCCTTTTCAAGTCTGGCTCCCTTCCCAAGGCCTGCAGAATTTCCTCTGCTTCTACCTCTCTCTTTTTGCCGTTTTCCCTAAAATATATCCTCTTCTTCCCGCCTTTTTTTTCTACCCGCTCAATTTGAGTTCCACAAAAAACCCTCATTCCATCCTGCCGAAAAACTTTTTCCAAGGTTTCTCCTACGTCGGGATCCGACTCTGGTAAAAGCCTTTCGCTTCGCTGAATCACCGTCACCTTCACTCCCAAATGAGCATAATACTGGGCAAACTCTAAAGCCACCGCCCTGCCCCCCAGCACAATCAAACTCTTCAAAGGCTTCGATGCCTTCAGGCAATCATCACTCGTCCAGTAGCCTGCCTCCTCCAATCCAGGAATCTCGCGTCGGGCACTCCTCGATCCTGTGGAAATAAGAATCGTCTTTGCCTCAATCTCCCGTGGCACCCTCCCACCGCCTACCCTCTCAAGGGTCAAGCGATGCGGACCAGCAAATGAGGCACGCGCCCGGTAAAAGGTAAACTTCCCCTTTTCCAACTGCTCCCGCCGATAATTAGCAAACTCCGAGATCAACCGATCCTTCCTCTTTAAAATAGCTTTCCAGTCCGGCTTCGCCTTCCCCACTCGAATCCCAAACTCTGCCGCCCTACCTATTTCATGGTTTCGATGGGCACTCTCCAGCATCGCCTTCGTCGGCATACACCCACGGAGGATGCAAAGCCCCC
>JBBAWB010000039.1:0-1553 GCA_040397385.1 Methylacidiphilales bacterium | reverse complement strand
CCCCAAAACCCCAAAACCCCATTCGCAGTCACATGATTATTATTAATTAGGTAAAATCAATACAAGAAAATGTCTCTCACAGAATCCCACGTCCAGCAGATCAAGCGGCTCGCGCCCTATCTCGACCCCCACGTCCTACTCAACTTTTTGAAGACCAACGCTCCCGGGACCGAGCGCCTCCAGGAGCAGATCGCCGAGCGCACCCTCATCTCCAAGAAGGACAGCTGGGACAAGGTTGATGATGAGTTCAAGAACAACAAACTGCTCGCCCTCCTCAACAACCACCAGGAGTACCAAAGACTTAGACAGGAGAAGGGCTTCACCCTCGAGAGACTGAGCGAAGACAGAGGCATCACCATTGGTGACTGCAAGAAGGTGTTCCAGTTCGCCAAGATGCAGTACGAGATGGGCAAGTACAAGGGTAAGTAACACCGCCCCAATAGATATTCAGTATTTAATAGCCGCTCCTTATTATAGATGCCGAAAGGTTCCTGTTCGCCCTCAAGGAGATCCTTACCTCCGAGCAATTCTCCCAGACCGAATTCTGCCTCCAGATCTTCTGGGGCCTGTTGAACTCTGAGATCCTCCTCCAACGCGAAAAGGAAACCCTCGAGTTCACCACCCTCAGAAGAATGAAGGATTTCATTGAAAAGCTCCTCACCGACTAGATTCACACCTACCAGGAGAACATGAACCACAAGGCGTGGCTCCTCCACCAGATCTTGATTTACAGCTTCACCACCCCTCGCAGCGATGACAAGAAGAGCAACCCCATCAGCCTTTTCGGTTAGATCCTTGTCGACCGCTCTCAGGTCGGCCAGGGCTACCTCAACATCGTCCAGATCAAGTGCCAGTACCTCCTCCGCTACCTTATCTCCTCCCTCGTTTTGAGCGGTAACTTCGAGGCCATCGCTGATCTTCTCCTCCCAATCGTCCAGCAAGAGAAGTCCAAGTACTCCGACGTTTTCACCCGCTTCGTTGAGACCGTCTATGAGCAGTTCGATTTCACCGCTGCCCTCGCTCTTGCCAAGGAGCTCGGCAAAGCCGCATCAGAGGACCTGCTTCTCAAGAGCCATGCCGCTGAGATCCAGGCCCAAGCTACCCTTCTTATCTTCCAGGTGAAGAGCAAGCTTTACAAGACCGTTAACCTTAGGGAGCTCGCCGAGGAGTCCGGCATCAAGAACGAAGAAGAGGTGCGCTCCCGCATTGAGGAGGTCATGAAGAGGGAAGGCCTCTCCACTGAGTTCGATGCTGAAAAACACCAGCTCACAGTGATCGGATAACTGAAGGACCAGAAGGCAAAGATATTCAACAAAACCACCCAACTCGTTCAGAGGACCAACCAACTCTATCAGCACTACCAGTAACAGATGGTGTTCTTGAATGAAAGTCTCGGAGGTTAAGGGGCCGGCAAGCAATGATGAAAATTGCTTTTACCGACTTAATAACATGATTCCTCAATCGAGTACTTTTACCTATGATTCAAACCAAATTACACTAAGAATATCTCTATCCATCATTGTCCGGGGTTTTGGGGTTTTGGGGTTTTGGGG
>JBBAWB010000038.1:0-1621 GCA_040397385.1 Methylacidiphilales bacterium | reverse complement strand
TCCCCAAAACCCCAAAACCCCAAAACCCCGCTTTTATTTGAGAGGTGCAAATATATAAATAAACGTTTTCTATATGAAGTACTAACGACCTTCCTAGAATTTAGAGTGATGACTCCTAGTATTGGGTGAATTATTATTTAATTATTAAATAGAGACAGAGCAACATCAAAGCTCAGCTAAATTTTTAGCTCAACCGCGCAATCAATACCATCCAATGAGTGAAAACCAAGCCCAAGATTTAGGCGCCTTCTTCGACAAGCACACGAAGTAGAAGCAAAAGAATCAAAAGTTGCAGCAGCAGACTCAACAGAAAAAAGAAGAGGAGCAACGCAAGGTCGAAGAAGAGAGAAAGGCGGCAAAGACTTCGGTAGGAGGCGATTATGTGTCGTCCGATGAGGAAGACACACGCGGGGTCCAGATCGAGATCGGGCAAAGCAAGGTCAAGGACATCAAGCAAAAGAAGAGAGAGGAGGAACTCGCCAAGGACATTAGAGGTGAGCAGGTGTTTAACTGGGATACCCTCGGTGGCGGTATCAAGGCTGACGATGGTACAACCATTCCCGCCTCTTCTGGCGCAACTGGCGGTGCCGCTAAGAGAGAGGAAAAGCCCCACCCCGACGGAAAGGGTGGCTTCGCACGCGACCTCAAGAAACCTGTCCCATCTGCAAGTGAGGCACCTCAGTTCCAGAAAGATGGTATTACCTTCTCCAAGGGTAGACCCACTTTCAAGAAATCAGAGCAAGTCACTGCTAAGGGAGAGTTCCCAGAGCTTGGAGTCCAAGAGAAGAAGTCCGAGACCCAGACCAAGGCTGCCATTGGTGGCGCCATTGGTCAGGTCAGTGCTCCCGCCAGAGGTGCCCGTACAACCAACACATTCAGTGCTCTTGGTGAAGAGGACAGGAAGAAGCCCGCAGTCGTTGAAGAACCCAAGTCCGACGCCCCTAAGGAAAGACCCCGTTTCACTGGCTCTCTGAAGGGACTCCTCAACAAATAAAATGAGGTCAACTTCGAGGCTAACAAGGACCTCCCCGAGCTCCAAAAGAAGCTTGCGGAGCAAATTGTTATCCATGAGGCTAAGCCCCCCAGAAAGGAAGGTGCTGAAGGTTTCGAGGAGTCTAAGGGCCCTGTTGAAGGTGCCGGTGAGCGCCCTCAACGCGATCTTAAGGAGCGCAGAATCTTCGACCCCAAACCTGAAAGTGAGGAGGAGGAAGACGAAGGATTCGAGCAAGTGACCGAAGACGACAAAAAGAGAGGCGGTGAAGGTAGACGCGGCGGTCGCGGTGGCCGTGGCGGCAGAGGCGGCTTCACTAGAGGCGACGATAAGGATAGAGAGCAAATCGGTGAGCGTAAACCCAAGATCTTTGGTGCCCACGCTACCGAGGAGAAGCCCAAGCAAGTCATCGAGCCTGTTAAGCAGGTCATTATCCCTGCTAAGGCTGCTGCTTTCAGTGGCTGGGGTGAGGCTGCCCTCTGAGCGGTCTGTTCTAATTCAACCCATTTTCTTTCGCTTTGTCATTTGAATTCAGTTTGAACTGTTTTTATCGGCAACTCTAATATACCTTTAATTTATTCCTCTGTTTTTATAGGTGTTGGGGTTTTGGGGTTTTGGGGTTTTGGGGAG
>JBBAWB010000037.1:0-1707 GCA_040397385.1 Methylacidiphilales bacterium | reverse complement strand
AGGGAGAGAGTGGGAGGGCGGGTGTGGTCGAGAGCGGATTGGAAGGGCAAAAACCCGATGGATATGGGGGCGAGCTGGATTCATGGAGTATCCGGAAATCCGATGGCGGCACAGGCGCAGAGGGAGAGGATTCGCACGGTGCCTTTTGATTATGAAAACAAGGCGGTGTACCACGCAGGGGGTTCCCGAATTGCGAAAGAAGAGGAGGAGCGGATCGAAAAGAGGTTTCGCAAGACTCTGAAGCTGGCAGATGCGACGGCGGAGGAGTTGTCGCGAGATGTGCCGTTGCGGGAAACTTTTACTGGGGCGGAAAAGAAGTTGGGATGGGCGGCAAAGGAGTTGGCCTCGCTGAATTTTAGGGCGCATACGGAGATCGAGCATGAGTTTGCGGCTAGCTTGGAGGAGTTGTCGGCACAGTACTGGGATGAGGGGGAGGAGTTGTCTGGAGGGGATGTGATCGTTCCAGCTGGATTGGGAGGGTTGGTGGAGCCATGGGCGCGTGGGCAGGATATCCGATTCGGCCAGGCGGTGGAGCGGGTGGGCTACGATGGTGACGGGGTATGGGTGAAGACAGATCAAGGGTTGGAGATGAAGGCGAAGAAGCTGATTCTGACGGTGCCTTTGGGGATTTTGAAAAAGGGGACGATTGTTTTTGATCCGCCCCTGCCCAAGGAAAAGATGGAGGCGATCGGGCGGATTGGGTTTGGGAACTATCAGAAGACGGCCCTTTTGTATGACGAGCCCTTTTGGGATCCGGAGCTACATCTGTTTGATTGGGATGGCGGGGCGACAGGCAAGGAGTGGGCGGAATGGGTGAATCTGTACCCATTCACGGGTGAACCTGTCTTGATGGCTTTCCACACGGCACAAGCGGCTTATGGGATTGAGAAGATGACCGATCGTGAGATCTCCGATGCGGCGACCGATGCCTTGGGATCGGCTTTGGGGAAGAAGGTGCCTCGGCCCAAAGATATGATCGTGTCGAAGTGGGGTCATGACCCGTACTCGTTGGGGGCTTACTCTTTCATGGGGGTAGGTGCGACCCCTGCGGATCGGAAGATGTTGGGGAAGCCTCTGGAGGGATCGCTCTACTTCGCCGGGGAAGCGGTCTCGGAAAATTATGCGGCGACGATGCATGGGGCGTATGAGAGTGGGTTGGCGGCGGGGAGGGAGGTTTTTGGGGAGTGAGAGAGGGGATTAGGGATTAAGGGGTTAAGGGGTTAAGGGGGATTATTTTGGATTTCGAATTTCGGATGTTGCCCCGCATTCGCGGGACACGCTTTCGCGTGGATTTTTAATTGGCCCTACTTCGCTCAGTCTCGGTAAACCTCGCTGAGCTACGTAGGGTTTTTACTCGGCGGGCAGTTTTTGAAGAATCATTCCCACTGCCTTGGCGATTCGGTCCTTGGCGAGGAGTTGCTGGCGGAGGGAGTTTGGAATGGCGTGGCATCCGAGGTGGGCACCCAAGATGGCTCCGGCGATGGCAGCACGGCCTGCGTTGTCGCCTCCAGCCGCTAGGACTCGCAAAAGAGTTTCTGCAAATTTGTCGGGGGTCTGCACCACGGCTAGGAGTGCGGATGGTAAGCTGTTTTTTAGCGGGCAGGATTGACCAAGCTGCGCAGTGGCTTCGGTCGTGCTGAGGTGTTTGCGCTCGAACACATCGCTAAACCGGATGGCCAGCTCGTTGCCGAATTCGGGATCTTTGGC
>JBBAWB010000036.1:0-1944 GCA_040397385.1 Methylacidiphilales bacterium | reverse complement strand
CCAAAACCCCAAAACCCCAAAACCCCTTGAATGGGATTGAGTGGGTGTAAATCTTAAATACAAGGGTAGTAAAAGGAATTTTAATAAAATAAAAGATAAAATATCAAATCAATCTTACTCTAGATAATATGGAAGCCACTAAATAAAAGAAGACCATCGGAATCCTGCGGGAGAACAAATCCAAGTGGGAGCGCCGCTGTGCCCTAACCCCCCGCGAAGTCAGCCAGCTGACCCCGGAAATCCGAGTCCTCGTGCAGTCGAGTCCGTCGCGCTGTTACACGGATGAGGAGTTCCTGGAGGTGGGTGCCGAGATTTGTGAGGACTTCTCAGCTTGTGATGTAATCTTCGGCGTCAAAGAGGTGCCGATCGACAACCTGCTCCCGGGAAAGACCTATTTCTTCTTCTCCCACACGATCAAGGCCCAGGAGTACAATTTGCCCCTCCTCGATGCGATGCTGGAGAAGCGCATTCGCATGATCGACTACGAGTGCATCCGTGAGAGAACGCCCGAGGGGAGCAAATAAGTCGCCAATCGCCTGGTGGCGTTCGGGAGGTATGCTGGTATAGCCGGCGCTTTCGATTTCTGCAGGGGTATCGGGGAGTTCATGCTGTAGAAAAAGCTGCAGACACCCTTCATTTTCATGGGCAGTACCTATATGTATGAGGACTATGACGCCATGAAGGCGGCCCTCGCCTCGGTCGCAAGGAACATCTCAAAGTCCGGGACCCCGAAACAATTCGGGCCCCTCGTGTTCGCGGTGACCGGGACCGGTCGGGTCGCACAAGGCATTCTGGAGGTCCTCGAGTAGCTTCCCCACGTGAAAGTGGACCCGGATGAGTTGAAGAGCCTGAACCTGCCCGATACCAAGAAAATAATCATCGCATAATTCTCGTAGAAGCACCTGGTCAGACATAAGGAGGGTCATACCTTCGATAAAACTTAATACTATGCACACCCTAACCAGTTCGAGACCAAGTACGCCCAAGATTACCTGTAGTATGTACACTTCTTTATTAACGGTGTCTACTGGGAAGCTAAGTACCCCCGCATCCTCTCCATCAACGAAGTGCGTGACGGTGTGATCGATGGTACCTCTAAGCTCCTGGGTGTCTGCGACATCTCAGCTGACTACATGGGCTCAGTTGAGTTTACATCAAAGTTCACCTCGATCGAGCACCCCTTCCTCTTGTATGACCCCATCACCGAGGAGTTCGCCGAGAAGATGGATGACATGGTGGACAACTCCATCCTCTTCCACTCGGTCGATCATCTTCCCGCGGAGATGCCGAAAGAGGCCTCTAACCATTTCGGCGAACAATTAATGCCTTTCGTCAACGCGGTAGCCAATTCTAACCCAGAGCTTCCCTTCAGTGACCAAGTGGACCTTCCGGGCGAGATACGCGCGGCCGTAATTTGCGTGCATGGCGAGCTGGCCCCGAAATATTAGTACATTAAGGAGCTGCGCAAGATCAAGGAGGTGGCCAAGGCTCATTAGTAGGAATACATGCAGCACGTCAAGGAAGCGGAACGTAAAACCAGCAGTCTCAGACGCGGAATCAAGTTTGCGACTATCGTGTTCAACGGGCACTTGTTCGATACGAAGTTCTTCAACAATGCGATTGATATCTTCGAGCAGAGCAAGATCGACTTCCGCGTGATCGAATGGCTCGTCGGCACCTAGGGCCAGGACACGTCCCAGGTGACCATGTAGGTCATGGCCCCAGACACAGCCGCTATGGACGTGGCTAAGGGCCGCATTGAGAAGGAGGCCATGGCGAAGAACGTAGAGATTTCGGAGGCAGAGAGCGGGCCCGCTTTCGACGCAGCAGTCAGCGAGGATACCACTCAGTGAAGTGGAGTCAAGAAAGATATCAAAACTTATTTTAACAACTTTTCATACTACTCTCTTTCGACGGGGTTTTGGGGTTTTGGGGTTTTGGGGG
>JBBAWB010000035.1:0-2311 GCA_040397385.1 Methylacidiphilales bacterium | reverse complement strand
CCCTACTCCGCCACTCACATCGCTTGTCTCGATCTCTCCGGTCCCACCGCCCCCGATCTCCTTAGGCTTCTCGGTCTTTTCGGTATCTCGAACTACATCACCGGAGCCACTCTCATCCTCACCGGCCTATACGCACGCCCGATCGCCCTCGTCCTTCTTGGCCTGATTCCCGCTTTTTACGGACTGGGCCTCTTCACGATCCACGCCGCCATGAATCCTTATCCCCCCTCCACCGCCCAATGGGGTGGCCGTCCTTTCTTGATGGTGAATCTTTCCCTCTACGTGCTGACCTTCCTCGCAGGCCTCCTCGTCCTCCGGCACCGGAAAACAAAACCCTGAACCCTAGGACTACTCTCTGACGAAGCTCACCCGCCAAGCGTGGGCTCCGTCCGGCCGCACCCGATCCCAGTAACGACACCGCACCGAATCCTCCACTTTCCATCCCGTTGCGAAACTCCCCGTAATCTCCGACAAACTCAGCCGCCTCGGCCCTGGTTGCCGCGTCTCCAACTCGCTGAACGAAAGAATGTGCAACCTTCCTCCGAGACTCACCACCGCCTCCAGTCCCCAAATATATTCTGCTCTCTCCTCATCCGAAAAAGTGTGGAACAGCGCACAGTCGAGCACCGTCCTCGCCTTCAGTCCGCTCTCCGCCAAACGCAGGGCATCGCCCAAAACAAACTCCGGCGACTGCTTCAACCCCGCCTTCTCCGTTTTTTTGCGGGCGCGCTCCAACGCCTCAGGCACCGCATCCAATCCCTTCACCACCAGCCCCTGCCGAGCCAGCTCGATCGTATTGTCTCCCGTACCACAACCCAGATCGAGGACAGGGGATTCAAACTTCCCCTGCTCAATCAGCCGGATCACCTCCGGTTGCGGCCGATCGATCTGCCAAGGGGGAATTCCCTCCGCATACATCCCCGCAAAGTCATGCTCAATATCGCTCATCGTTCGAACCTAAATCCTATCCACCTACTCACAACCTAAACCTCTTAACCCTTCATAGCTCAGCGAGGTTTACCGAGACAGAGCGTAGTAGAGCAAGGTACGGACGACCGTCCCTGGTCGTCCTAGTTCTTTTCCAAACGGAAAAGAACGTAAACAAGCACTGAACTCCCTAATCCCTTACCCCCCCCCCGCGTCTGCGCCCCGACCGGCGTCGGGGCTTTCCTCCCTTTTGCACCTATCCACTTTCACCCTACACTTTTCTCCTGAACCCCTTACCCCCTAAACCCCTTCCTACTTCCTCTCCCTCCCTCCAGCCCGAACTCGTCGGAGAGTGGATTGGAAAGTACCACGGCCACTTCGAAGAGGTGATTCGGATTAATCTCCAGGACGGAAAGTGGATCGCCACAAAGATAACCGGCGATGAAAACGTCCCGGCGGGTGAAATCACCTGGCGTGTCGACCCCACCACCTGCATCGGCGAAGGCCAGATTGCAGGACAAGGATTCCTTAAACCCTCCTTTGTCCCCGGTCACCTCGAGATTCTATCCTCATCTCGAATCATCTTTCACTGGCAAGAGCTAGGCCAAGTCGAATACCGCCGAGACGACTAACCAAACCCGCCCTCCAACCCAGGCCCCAAAACCAAGGTAGGGCGGTCTCTCCGAGAACGCCTGCGCCCAACACTGTATACTCAATCGCCCAGCTAGGCGGCCTCGGAGATGCCGCCCCTACCTAAGCCTTAAACTTCAAAACAACTTTCCCACTTTCTCACATTCTCACCTTCGCACTCTCCAATAATCCAAAATCAAACATCCAACATTCAAAATCACTTTCCCCTAATCCCTTAACCCCTTAATCCCTAATCTCCTCCCTCCCCCCCATCTCCCCCCCCATTTGACAAACCTCCAACACGAACTAAAAAGATCTTTATGAATAAATCTTCCGCCTCCCTACGTCTGATCCCTGCATTCGTTGTCCTGCTCTTAACAACCCTTACCTTTTCAGCCCAAGCCGTCACTACCTTGGTCATTCCTAAGGTATACTCTGTTACCGAGGGGGTTACCTTCTCCCTTGCCAATAATGGGGCCTCCGATTTCCTCTTTAGCTGGAACGACCCCTCTGGTGCTCCTGCAAACTCCTTTGCAAACATTGCTGATCCAACCCTAAGACTCACAATCGGGCAGACTTACACCTTCCAGCGAATTTCGGGATCTCACCCCTTCGCTATCATGAACAACACCATCTCAAGTTTCATCAGCGGAACAGACGGGTCTTATTCTCGGACAACCTCTGATTTCACCACTATTACGAACGCCACATTCTTAACTGCTAATCCAGCACCCGCCGCCGCAGTGAGCTGGAC
>JBBAWB010000034.1:0-2332 GCA_040397385.1 Methylacidiphilales bacterium | reverse complement strand
CCCCCGCACACCCACCCCTGGCCTAATCTTCTTTCGCCTCCGGCAGATTGGATTACCGCTCCTCGGTCCGCTTTGCGGACCATCGGAGCGGTGGGATTTGAACCCACGACAGCCAGCTCCCAAAGCTGGTACTCTACCAGGCTGAGCTACGCTCCGTTTTCTTCTTGCAATCTGCCTGCTTCAACTCATTATGCAACCCATTCCCAAATCATTATGAGAAGCGAACTTGTCAACCGTGCCCTTGTGAAGGTCACTAGCCCCCAGATCCTAATTAATGTGATCTCCAAACGCGTGCGCCAACTCGGTCTCGGCTATCGCCCCATGATTTCTGTCAGCCCTCGCATGACCTTTATGGACGTTGCCCTCCACGAAGTTGCCGACGGCAAGCTAAGCTACGAAGTCATTGGAACCCCTGCCGAGACCACCGCCAAAAAAATGGCTAAGACTCGCGCTAAGAAGTCCGCCTAACCCCCTCTGCCCTTGCCACGGGGTCACGCCCCCTGAAAACAATCGAAATCCAAAACCGAAAAGCCGGTTTTAACTACGCCATCTCAGAATCAATTGAAGCAGGCATCGTCTTGACTGGATCCGAAATAAAATCCCTCCGCGCAGGTGGCGGCGACCTCGCTCACGCCTACGGTAAAATCGAAAACGGCGAAGCTTGGCTCTACTCCTTCCATATCGCCCCCTACAGCCACGGCAACCGCGCCAACCTCGAAACCGAACGTCCCCGCAAACTCCTCCTTCACCGAGCCGAAATCGCCCGCTTTCTTGGGCAGATCGAAAAAAAAGGCAGCCGCGCCCTCGTTCCTCTCAAGGGCTACTTAAAAGGGGGCCGCTTTAAAATCCTCGTCGGCCTTGGCACGGGCAAAACCCATCGGGATCGACGCCAAGACCTCATCAAACGCCAGACCGATCGCGAAGTGAACCGCGTCCTCGCCGACCGTCGCCGAAAATGAAAAACCATCTCCGAACCCTTTCCCGACTTCTGCCCAGAGGCACTCTCCGCTTCGATCCAGCTACCCTGCAAGCCAACTCCTCCGACGCATGGGTGGCCTCTGCCCTGCCCACCGCCGTAGCCTTTCCCCGTAACACCGCCCAGGTATCCAAAATCCTCGCCTTCACCTACCGCCACCGTATCCCCGTCACCACCCGCGGCGCAGGCCGTGGCTATGTCGGTGGTTGTGTTCCCGTCCGTGCTGGCCTTGTTCTCTCCCTTGTGAAAATGAATCGAATTTTGCAGATCTCTCCAGCCGATGGCCTTGCCGTCGTTCAACCAGGCGTCATCACCGCTAAACTCGCCTCCACCGCAAATCGTCGAAAGCTCTTCTATCCGCCCGATCCCGCCAGCCTCAAGGAATCCACTTTAGGCGGAAACATCGCCACTAACGCAGGTGGCCCTCGCTGCCTGAAATACGGAGTCACTCGGAACTATGTCCTCGGGTTGGAGGTCGTCCTCACCGACGGCACCACCGTTCGTCTGGGCGGGCGCACTCACAAGAATCGCACAGGCTTCGATCTCATCGGACTCTTTACAGGATCGGAAGGAATGCTTGGGATTGTCACCGAAGCCACCTTACGTCTCATTCCCCTTCCTTCTACCCGCTCATCTCTACGGGCAGAGTTCACCTCCATTGCCAAAGCCGCGGCTGGGGTGCAGAAAATTCTCGGTTCTGGTCTTCTCCCCTGCGCCCTAGAGATTGCCGACTCCTTTACCCTCGCCGCCGCCCGAAAAGTCATTCCCAACACTCCTAACTGTAACTCGATCCTCATCGTCGAGTTCGACGGCCAGCTCGCCTCGGTGAAAAACGACCTCGCCTCCGCAGCCAAAGTTCTTCGTCCCTCCTCATCCAAGATTGTTACTGCCCACGGCAACGTAGCCTGTGAGAAGATCTGGGAGATTCGCAGGGGCTTTAGTTACGCTCTGCGCGATACGGGCCTGGTTAAACTGAATGAAGACGTCACCGTACCACGGGGTAAAGTCGTGGATCTTTTCCGGTTAACCGCGAAACTCCAAAAGAAGCACGGCGTTCCTATTTCCAGCTTTGGTCATGCCGGAGACGGCAACATTCACGTCAATCTTATGGCCCCTGTTGGAACCAAGCCGGACGATCGCAGGATGCACCGTATTCTCGACGAACTTTTCCGTGGCGTATTACAGATGGGCGGCGTCATTAGCGGCGAACACGGCATTGGCCTCGCCAAGAAACCTTGGTGGAAAGTAGCCACCACCCCGTCACTCCGCCATCTCCACACCCAAATCAAACGTACCCTCGACCCCCGCAACCTCCTCAACCCAGGCAAATACATCTAAGGTGGGGCGGTCTGTCCG
>JBBAWB010000033.1:0-2481 GCA_040397385.1 Methylacidiphilales bacterium | reverse complement strand
TGTGTGGCTTGGTCTATGTGGTGAACTATCTACTCAGCCAGAGGTAGTTGGCTTACGCGCGGACGCGGGATGCTACCTAGGTTTTGAGGATTTGTTCGTATTCGTCGTGTGTGCCGATCCAGAACCAGACGACGGTGTCTTCGTCCATGACTCCTAGGGCACGGTAGCGGACGTCGATCCGGGCGGACCAGAATCCTTTGATCTTTTTGAACCTGAGGGAGCGGTGGTTGGGGTTTTCGGTCCAGAGGAGGTATTGCTTGCGGGCCCTTTGCTGGACTTCGGGTGGAAGCTGCTGGTAGGAAGCCCAGAACTTGGACGAGGCCCTACTTTTCGTCGCCCGGGAGTGGGCGGGTCTTGCCGGACCGGTGTTCGGCGAGGGCTTCTTCCGCAAGCCCGTCGAGCTTGCCTGCCTTGATATCGGTATCGATCTGGCGGTCCCATGCGTCGTGGAAGTCGATCTCTCCGAGTCCAGAGAGAAACTCGTTCTTGTCTTTTTCGCCCAGCTTGCGAACGGCGGCGAGGATTTCAGTCACGCTCATAGGGACATATTCGGCGGGAAATAGTAGGTGTCAATGCGTTGTGAAGATTGCTCACGCAAAGGTCGCTAAGGACGGAAAGGGGGAGAGATTAGGGATTAAGGGATTAGGGAATTCAGCGCTTGTTTACGTTCTTTTCCGTTTGGAAAAGAACTAGGACGACCAGGGACGGTCGTCCGTACCTAGCGATCGATCCCCCCGGTTGCAGCTCGCAGACGCCCCTTGGGTTTTGGGCGAGGGGGTGGAGCGGCCTTTGCGGCCTTGGCGTGAGTAATGGGTTTAGGAGGAAGGGTGGATTGACTATGAGGGGATAAGGCCCAAAGTTATGAGATGGGAACTGAGATTATCTTTGAGGTTACGGAAGATGTGGATGGAGGTTTCTGCGCCACGGCGTTGGGGCATGCCATTGCTACGCAGGGGGAGACGATGGAGGAGCTGAGGGAAATGGTTCGGGATGCGGTGAAGTGCCACTTTGGTGATGGTCAGGCTGGGGTGATGCCTAAGGTTATCCGCTTGCATTTTGTGCGGGACGAAGCTTTGGCTGTTTAACAAACTCCTTTCTTTTTACGGAAATGTCGAAGCATGGATCTTCTGGCGGCAAGATTCCACGTAATGTTTCGGGATCGGATCTGGTGGCTGCTCTACGAGTTCTGGGGTACCAGATGGTCCGGCAATCGGGTTCACACCTTCGATTAACAAGTCAGACAAATGGGACTCATCACGTAACCATCCCTGCGCATCGCCCCATAAAAACTGGGACGCTGGTGGGTGGCATCCTCAAGCCAGTGGCTATGCATCATAAAATGACGATTGAGGAGTTAGTGAAAAAGCTAGATCTCTAAGGGAGAGGGGAACGCGCTTTCGCGCGGATTTGGGATGTTGGATTTTTAATTTTGGATTATTGGAGAGTGCGAAGGTGAGAATGTGGGAATGTGTGAAAGTAACTTACAAGCTTAGGTAGTGGCGGCTTCTCCGAGGCCGACTAGCTGGGCGATTCGGCATACCGGGGTGGGCGCAGGCGTTCTCGGAGAGACCGCCCTACCTTGGTTTTGGGTGGGTGGGTGAGGTGGTAAGAAGCGGACCGTTGCCTCATGGCTTGAACCTTTCCATTTAGCCCTTAATTTTATCCCGATGACTTTAACCCTAGCCGATGAACCTGCCTTGGATGGAATCCCTGCTGATGAACTGCGGATGGATTTGGCCTGTGGAATGTACCGGGAAGGCAAGATCACAGCGGTTACGGCTGCTCATCTTGCTGGGGTCGGTATAGTTCGTTTTCAAGAAGAAGTACGCGATCGCTCCATTCCCCGTGCCTATGACACAGGCGATCTGGAATCCGATCTCGCCTTCCTTCGAAGCGCGGTTGCCGGGGAGTAGTTCCGTAGCTTTCAGGAAGTAGGCGAGGCGTAAAGTATTCTTAGCGGGCGATGATCTTTTGAGGGGAAAAGGTACCGCCGGGGGACTGAATATGTTTTTCCGACTTTAATCCGCTGATCCGGCGGCGAGTGGCCGGATAGTTGGCCGGATCAGACCATGTTTGAATGCCAATGGTGCGAAACAATCCTGCATGAGAATCCCAAAGGGCAATCGGGGCGGTACGGCCTGATCCTTGGTACCAAGCTCCATCCACAAGGGCCTCGACCGGAATGGTTCCGTCTTTATCCCGGGGGTGCCAACGCAGGAGGATGTTCTGCTTGGCCGAGAGGGTTTTTGCTGAGGTACGTTTCTGGCCACCGATTCGGCCGCTACGAACCGAAGCCTGTCGGATCGAGTTTATAAAGATATTCTATACTAAGGGCCTTCGTATGTAAATAGGATTTAACCATAGTTTACGGTTGGATCAGTAAGTTTAATCTCGAAGGGGCTTGGCGCTCATTTGGTCCCCCTTTACCCTGAGACCTATGCCATGACCTTTCCAAGAGAAGGAATTGTGCGCTTCGCGCAC
>JBBAWB010000032.1:0-3658 GCA_040397385.1 Methylacidiphilales bacterium | reverse complement strand
GGAGTGCACCGTAGAGGACTTGAACCTCTGACCTCCACCGTGTCAAGGTGGCGCTCTACCACTAAGCTAACGGTGCGGTAGTAGGAAAACCCTATCACGGGTTAGGGCATTGGGGGAGACAGAAAATCCGGCCTAGCGGCGGCGGCTTTTTGATTTCGGAGGAAGAAAACGGGCTTGAAATGAGATGTGACGGGTTTCGGGTAGGATGAACTTCTTGAGTTCGAGATCAATCCAAGGGATTGGAAAATGAGTGAAGGTGGCTTGGGCGAGATCATGAGCAAGAGTTTCGATGAGTTTACGCTCTTTGGCTTGAGCGGTCTTTCGAAGGAGCTGGCTGAGGTCAAAATAGTTAACTGTATGTTCTAGATTGTCGGTCTGAGCGGCTTTTTTGAAGTCGGGAACAGGAAAAATGGCGGTGCAAAGGAGTTTTTGCGGATGGGCACGTTCTGCTGGGGGAACGCCGATATGACAGAGAAGTTCTAGGTCGACGATGGAGAGAGTAGGAGCCATGAAGAAAGGGTAAGGAAGCATGCAGGTTGAAGAAAGCATGGAAGCACCAAAGCCAGAGGCAGGATTTGACTCGTGCAACTAAGTAACTACATTGGTTACATGATTATGAATCTGAGGGGGTCGAAGGCTAAGCTGAGTATGCTGGTCGAGCGGGCGGCCGCTGGGGAGGAGGTGGTGATCACCGTGCGTGGGAAGCCGCGGGCGAGGTTGACGGGGATGGGTCAGATGGATCATCCAATTCCCGATCGACGCTGGGCGGAGGAATTGCGAGTTTTGCAGAAGAAATACTCCCGATTGCCGCGCCAAGGGAGTCGATCTGTTCTTGATGAGTTGCGGGAAGATCGGTTCGGGTGAGCGAATACTGGGATACCTCGTGTGTCCTGAAGCTCTACACCAGAGAAACGGATTCGGAGAGAGTCCTTGAATTGATGGAACTGAGTTCGAAGCCCATCATCCTCTCTGTTTTGGTGAGAGCCGAACTGGTTTATGCCTTTCTTAGAAAGGAGAGGGATGGGCAAATTCGGCCAGGGGGAAGTGGGCCTTTGCTGGAGCGATTGGAGATGGATGAGGCGAATGGTAAATTCCGGTTCATTGAATTGGGGAGGGAGGTGTTAAAGCGATCCGAGCAGGTAGGTCGGGCTTGTTTGCGAGGGGGGCGAGGCATTCTCTTGCGGACGTTGGATGGTTTGCACCTAGGGACAGCAATTCACTGCGGGTGCAAGACGATCGTGACTACAGATGAAAGGATGCGGGCTGGGGCGAAAACGATGGGGTTGAAAGTGGTGCCTTAAACTGAAGTGGTGGTGTGCGGGCGCCGAAAGATGGCGAGGGTGAGGATGGCGAGTTCGAGGAGGGCGAAGGCGCCGACGTAGAGTTGGCCACCATCGCCGAAGCCGTAGCTGTGAAGGCCTTTGCCGAGGACGAAGTTTACTCCGTACCAGGCCATGAGGATGGTGAGGAAGGAGGCGATGGAGCCGACGGCGAGGCCGTATCCGCTCCACCAACCGCCGAGGCGGCCGTGGAGAAGAATGATGTAAGCCATGAGAGCGATGAGGGCCCATGTTTCCTTGGGATCCCAATCCCAGAAACGGCCCCAGGAGTAGTTGGCCCAGACGCCGCCAAGGATGACGCCAGCGGCTAAAAGAAAGACTCCGATCTGGAGGCAGCGATAGAGGTGGAGAACTGTGGGATCGCTGGATGGGACTGCCGCACGGTGGCGGAGTGATCGGAAAACGATGAAGTGAGCGAGGGCGGTGGCGAGGGCAAAGGCACCGTAACTGAGGGTGATGGTGAGGACGTGAATGGTGAGCCAGAAGTTACTTCGAAGAACGGGGACGAGCGGATTGAGGGCGGAATCGAGGACGGCGGGTTGGAGGTCGGACGCGACGAGGGCGAGGATGACAACGGGGGAGGCGGCGAGGAGGTAGATGGTCGAGCGGTGGCGAGTGGCGAAGATAACCGCAAAGAGGCCAGCCCCGAACGCGACCCAGAGGATACTTTCATACATATTGGTGACGGGCGGGCGGCCTGCGATCCAGACGCGGGTGGCAAAGCCCGCGATGAGAAGGAGAAGACCGATCCAAGCGAAGAGGGAGCCGATGGAGAGAAGGCGGGGATTCTTTTTTTGGCCTGCGGCAAGGAGGAGGAAAGCGGAGAGCAGCCAAGCGATCCAGGACAAGCGGAAGGGATGGAATTTTAGGTAAGCGACTTCCAGCTGAATTTTAGTGCGGGAGAAGTTGGCATTTTGCTGGAGAGCACGCAGGGGAGCGGAGTCGAGGGAGTGGGGAGAGTTGGGGGCGATCCAAGGGGATCCTGCGGGAGAGCCTGAGGGGGAAGGGATGAAGCGGAAGGCTTCGCCAGAAAAGAGAGCGGAGAAAATCTGTAAGCGGAGGGAGACGGTTTGGGCGGCGGCGGCGAGGGGGGGGACGTCGGTATGTGGGCCTGCAGCACGGGCGGTTTCGGCTTGGCGAGTGAGAGTGGTGAGTTTGGGGTTGGCGGCGAGGAGGCGGGGGGCAAAGAGGCGGGTGGCTGCGGGGAGGTCGAGTTCGCGACGCAGGGCGGGGTCGTCGACAAGGAGGATGGGTTGATTTTCCCAGCCTGCGGGGTTGAGCCAGAGGGAGAGAATGAGTTGGCGAGAGCTGATTTTTCCGAGAGAGGGAACGGTGACAGAGGTGCGGCCGGTTAAGGAGGTGGTGATTTCTTGAGCGAAAGAGAGGAATGGTTTGAGGCGGCCGCGGTGTTGGATGACGAGCGTATCGAAGGTGGAATTGTTGTCGGCGAGGGTGGCGGTTTGATCTTGGGAGAAGGATGGAGTCGCGAGGAAGCTGAGGCTGAGAATAAAAAGAAGAGAGAGAGGGCGGATCATAAATTAGGTTTGGGCTGTGGGTTCCCGGCGAAGATAGAACATAGAAAAGATGCCTGCGACCATGAGTAAGGAGCCACTCCATTTGAGGAGCCAACCCGGATCGTGGAGAACTTGGAGAGTGGTGCGGTCGAGGTTTTGCGGATCCCAGCCTGCTTGAGAAAACTTATAGGAAAGTCCTGTGATCTGGGGGAGGAGACCTGGTGGGTAGGTAGCGGGTTGATTCATTTCGAGTTGGGCGGGGACTTCGAGTTTCTTTTTTTCGTCGGCAAAGGTAACGGAGGCGAGGAAGTTGGCGGGCTCCTCTGTGCCTGGGTCGCGGGGAACATCGAAGGAGTCGAGACGGATGGAAAAGGGGAGGGGTTGGAGTTCGAGGCCGAAGCCGATGCGGGAGGTGGCGTCGGTGGAGCTGAGGATGGCGGAGGTGCCTGAGGCGATCCAGCGGGCGGGACCGGTGGTGCCGTCTGGGGCGCGGAGGTGGGCGTGGAGAGCGGGGCGGCTGGGGGTGGGGTCGGGTTTATCTGAGGGTACGGTAATGGTTTCGATGCGGGCATGGGGTTCGAGGGTGACGAGTCGAACGGACCAGCCTTTCCAGCCTGGGGAGAGAGTTTGGCCGAGGCGAATGGTTCCGGTGGTGGGGGCTTGGGAGGTGGATTCGCTGAGGAAGAGGAGGGAGTCGGGGGTGGGGCCTGGGGCGAGGGTGAGGCGGGAAGGGGATGGGGGAGTGGGGAGGGTGCCTTCGAGCATGACGAGGGCGGCGGGGTTGTTGGGTTGGTCGCCATCGGA
>JBBAWB010000031.1:0-3755 GCA_040397385.1 Methylacidiphilales bacterium | reverse complement strand
GCGGCTACAACCGCGACCGCGAGCATACGGCCCGTCTTCACGCTGACAGTGTGCTCCGTGCCGCGTCCACAGCGCGGTTCTGGCACGCGTCTTAATTAGGCTCCTCAATCGAGCTTTTTGCAAAATGGGAGAAATTTGCTCACGCCAAGCCCCGACAAGAGTACGGGGTAGAGTCGCTATTGGTGCGGAGGACGTTCCTACATTCCCAAGAATGTGGGAATGTGGGTGGGGACTCTACTTCGCACAGTCTCGGTAAACCTCGCTGAGCTTCGAAGGGCTTGAGGGGTGGGGTCAGACCCCAGGTGGATAGCCCTGCGGATGTCCTAGGGGGGATGGGATGATTTTGCGTATGAATCAAAATAATGAATTCAAAAAGGGTGCAGGTGAAAGCAGAAGCAGCGAGGTGCAGATGAGAAAGGCTCTTCACGACATTATTCGGCTGGTGGAGGGCTGGGTAGATTCAGACGCAAGTAAAGCCGAGGCGACAATGCTTAAGATTCTCAATACGGCGTTGGAGGTTGTATGAGGGATGGGAAGGGAATTCGAAATTTGAAATTCGAAAATTGGAAGAAATTGCTCACGCAAAGGCCACTAAGGTCGGAAAGGTCGGATATGGGATTTGGTTATTTGGGATGGGCTACGGGTATGTAGGGGATGGGCATGGAGCGCAGGCGTTCTCGGAGAGGCCGCCCTACCCTGGTTTTGGGTGTGTGGGGGCGGGAGGAGATTTTCCTCTGTTATGCTATGTTTGCTAAACCAATGAAAATCAACCCCAGCACGATTGCCGGAGTATTGGTCGCTATCATGGTGGTCGGTTTTTTGTGTGGCTTGGTCTATGTGGTGAATTACCTATTGAGCCAGAGGTAGTTGGTTTACGCGCGGATTGCTCACGCAAAGCCCCGACGCGGGTCGGGGTAGAGTCGCTAAGGGCGGGAAGGGGGAGATTAGGGATTAAGGTGTTAATGGGGTTATGGGGGTTAGGGGGCATGGAATTTTGGATGTTTGATTAGTAGAGAGTGTGAAAGTGGGAATGTAAGAAGGTGGTTTTAAAGTTTGAAGCTTAGGTAGTGGCGGCATCTCCGAGGCCGCCTAGCTGGGCGATTGGGTGTACGGTGTTGGGTGCAGGCGTTCTCGGAGAGACCGCTCTACCATGGTTTTCGAGGTGCAAAGGTGTGAGTGTGGCCCGCAACGGGCGGACGAAACGGTTAGGTCTCGAACAGCGTGCGATCTAACTGGCTTTGGCGGATAATGGAGGCGAGGGTGCCGGGTTTTACTTCACGGTGAAGAGGGACGGGTACGGTGATAGTGGCGGAGCCATCTTTTTTCTGCATAAATCGGTGACTGCCCCTTTGGGGGACGGCAATAAAATCATGATCGCCCAGCAAATCGCAAAGGGATTCGCCGGAGAAGACTTTACGCTTGGGCATACTCCGCCTCGAATTGGGTGATCCAGGTTTCGCCGCCGAGGCGGCTTCGGATTTCACCCGCTGAGGCGGTTTCGAAAAAGAGGTCGACTGCTTCGCGCAGGTTGGTCAGGGCGCTTTCTGGGGTAGGGCCTTGGCTGGCGATATCGAGATCCGGATTGAGGACGACGTAATCGTTACCTTCCTTGCTGATGACGGCGGTGAGGCGGGTTTTCATTGATTAGAAATTTAGGCTGAAATACGTCGGTTGTCCATTATGCGGAGGACGAGGGCTTCGACATTAGAGACGGCTTCATCCCGGGTGGCGCCGTAGACCATGGCCCCGGCGATAACGGGAACCTCAGCGATCCAGCGTCCGTCCTGTTCTCGTTCGACTTCGACTTTCATGGTTTGAGTTTCGATCTCAAGGGGAGGGATGTCAATGATGGGGAAGGGCCCCGAGGAAGGTGATTTTGGATGTTTAATTTCGGATTTTGAATTGGGGGCCCTCCTTTGCCCCGGACCTCGCGGACTCGGGCGGAGCTACGAAGGGTTTAAGAAAAAAAGTTTTAAAGGAGCGCAACTTTTTGGGTTTTAGGTGGTTTAATCTAATATGAAGAAAGGAGTAGGCATGAAAGGGCTTGTTAAGCATAGGAGCCGGGTTGAGGGGCTGATTCTATTTCCGCGGGAGGAAAGGGTTCTTCTGGACGCTGACTTGGCTACGATTTACGGAGTCTCGACGAAAGCACTGAATCAGGCTGTGAAACGTAACGGCGAGCGTTTTCCGATAAATTTTCGGTTTCAACTCTCCGATGTGGAGAAGCAGGAGGTGGTCACAAAGTGTGACCACCTTGCCCGTTTAAGATATTCAAAAGCGCGCCCGTACGCGTTTACGGAACATGGGGCGTTGATGGTGGCCAATGTGCTCAGAAGTAAGGAGGCTGTGAAGATGAGTCTTTATGTTGTGCGGGCATTTATTAAGCAGCGGAAACTGCTTACGATGCAGTCCGATATCTTTAAAAAGCTAGCCCAGATGGATGCGAAGCTCTTGGGGCATGATGAAGCTCTTCATGTTATTTGGCAGGAGCTTCAACCACTGCTTGCTCCGACTTTAGTTTCGCCAAAGCGCAGGATCGGATTTGGGGAATGAATTGCTCACGCGCGCTTACGCGTAGATTTTGGATTGGCCCTACTACGCTCCTAACCCGCTACGCGGAGGAGCTACGAAGGGCGCCCGTAGCGGGCGGGTTGGAGATTAGGGGATTCATAGTTTGTTTACGTTCTTTTCCGTTTGGAAAAGAACTAGGACGACCAGGCCTACTACGTTCCGCCGACGTTACTTCGAAGGCCAAGGGACGGTCGTCCGTACCTGTATTGGGTGGTTGAGTGTATCAATCGGCTGACCAGGGATGGTCAGCCCTACCGGTGTTCGGTGGTTCGGGATGGAAAAATTAGGGGGGTGGGGTAAGATTGTGGGTTATGGGTTACTTAGCTTTTTTGGTGATCTCTTTTCTGGCTGGGACTGGATATGCGAAGCCGAAGGCGGTCTGCGATCTGGATATCTCTAAGGGTGGGGTGAATCTCTACATTCCCGATGTGGCGTGGGATCCGAAGAAAGCGGATCTGGAGGCGGGTTGGTGCGGTGAAGCGAGTATTCAGATGGCTCTCTCTTATTACGGGAAGAATGTGGACCAAGATGTGATTCACCGGGCGGGTAAGCCAAAAAATTCCGACCTGCAGGACGATGATCTGGAGGTGGCGCTGCAAGCGCTGGGGGCAGTTTTCACCCGATATGAGGGTGAAGCAAAGGATTCGAAGGAGTTTGTCGCTTGGATTCAGGAGCAGTTACGATCCAAGTATCCGGTACTCTGTGGTGTTAAGATCTATCCGACGGATCAACCGAAATGGGATGTGGACCATTTTGTCTTGGTTACCGGTTATAATGCAAAAGGGCTTCTGATGAACACGCAGTTGGATTGTGATGGGCAGGTCTTGGTGAAGTACAAGGAGCTGAGTTCGACGAAGGAGGGGTACTCTTTTATCAATCCACTGAAGATTTATTGGGGTGTCGCGGTGACGGGGGTCCGGTAATGAACAGTGAAAGAAACGGCATGAGACGGTTGAAGCGTCGGTCGTTTCTGAAGTTGGGCGGTGGGGCGATGGCTTCCTTCTTTTTGCCTCGTGTTGGGGGGTCAACGGGCTCGACTGATTGCATCATTATCGGGGCTGGGATTGCGGGTTTGGTGGCGGGGGATTATTTACGGAAGAAGGGCTGGGGTGTGACGATTCTGGAGGCGAGGGAGAGAGTGGGAGGGCGGGTGTGGTCGAGAGCGGATTGGAAGGGCAAAAACC
>JBBAWB010000030.1:0-3765 GCA_040397385.1 Methylacidiphilales bacterium | reverse complement strand
TCCCAGTCGGCGAAGCGGGTATCAGCAATGGAGCGGAAGTGATCGATGCGTTCGGCGAGGGTGGATTGGACGTCTTTGTAGTCTTTGAGTTGGTCGGTGAAGTCTTCGAAGGCATCGCGTGGTTTATCCGATTCGGTGGAGATGCGGGTGAGTTGCTCGACCGCTTCCCTAAGTTCTTTGATGGTTTTATCGATGAGGGACTCGATTTTTTCGAGGTTGGAGGTCATTTCCCGAGCTTTTTCGGCCGTGTCTTGGGCATGGAGGGGGAGGGTGAGTAGTGGGATTAGGCAGAGGAGGGGAATAAAGTTCATAGGAAATAGCTATATGGATTGGCAGGAGAAGGGGAAGGGAATTTTATGGGGGGAAGGGCGAAAGGGGTTAAGGGATGAAGGGATGAAGGGGTTAAGGGATTAAGGGGGCAGGCGCAGCCCCGATAAGGATCGGGGTAGATCTGGCAGCTTGCGAACTTCAGCCTTTGGGTTTCGAGGCAACAATCGGACGGCTCGGAGAGCCGTCCCTACCATGGAAGAGGTCCCAAGAATGATTACGTTGGGGAGTTTCAATCTCTGGGGATTTTTCAAGCTTTCGAACGAATAGGATTGGGGATATGGTTTTGGCTTATACGGGCCGTAGCGCAGCCCCGATAAGGATCGGGGTAGATCTGGTAGCTTGCGAATTTCAACCTTTGGGTTTTGAGGCAACAATCGGACGGCTCGGAGAACCGTCCCTACCATGGAAGAGGTCCCAAGAATGATTACGTTGGGGAGTTTCAATCTCTGGGGATTTTCAAGCTTTCGAACGAATAGGATTGGGGATATGGTTTTGGTTTATACGGGCCGTAGCGCAGTCTGGTAGCGCGCTTCCTTGGGGTGGAAGAGGTCCCGGGTTCGAATCCCGGCGGCCCGATGATTTTCCAAAGGAAAAACAAGGGCAGCAAAGCTAATCCCCGCGGAGCGGGTAATAAGGATAGGCAGGGGAAGGTCGGAGGGGGCCAATCCCGGCGGTTTTCTAAAGAAGAAGGCCGCAATCCCGGCCCTTCTATGCTCCTAACTTCGCCGACTCAGAAGGAGCTTCGCAGGGCTGGTGCGTTCCCGATGATTTTCCAGTTGGTGGAACTACTTCCGACTGACCCCATCGAACCGATTGGTGGGCAGGTCGTAATTTTCAGTCAGCTACAAATCAGCGAAACAGATCGGAATGTGTGCCAGTGCGTTCTAAGCGCAGATGTTCGGGAGAGGCGGTATAAATCAGAATCCAATTAGGCTCGATATGGAGATCACGGGATCCCACAAACTCTCCATGAAGCGGATGGTCTTTGTAGGATGGTGGCAGAGGTGCGGTTCCGATCAAAAGATCGATGACCTTCTTCAGTTTCGCAAGGTCTTTGCCCCTCTTCTGAGCTCGTTTGACGTCTTTTCTGAATGCGGTGGTACTACTGACAGATCTCACAGGCCAAGGTCACGATAGAGGTGCTTCTTCGATGCATAGTGCTTCACGCCCTTGCCCATGCGGCTGTCTCGAAGAACCTTGGCGGTTTCCGCGTTGGGAAGGGTTACCGCAAAGGGAAGGCCACGGTGAAGCTGAATTTGATGAAAGAGGAGTTGGATGGCATCGGAGGCAGTCATTCCCAATGAGGAAAGAATTATTTCCGCTTGGGCTTTTACAGTGGGGGTGATTCGGGCCCGGATCGTGGTAGTTTTCAGCATCGGTTCAATGTGGCTCAATTGTAGCTACAAGCAAGAAGTTGTTTTGCCAGCCCTATATTTTGGCTACCTCAAAGATGTCGCCGCTACTTAGGTTTTGGGGTATGGGTGTTGTGAATCTAGGGATGGACTTTGAGGATGGGGGGAGACACAAAGGCAGGATGAAGACCTACGACCGATTTATAAAGAGGGAGTTAATTCTGCGTGATGAGTTAGCGATCGACCGAACTCTGCTGGCGAATAAGAGCACTTTACTTTCTTTTATGCAGTTATCGATTTCCCTGACGATTGCGGGGGTCTCCATTATCCATTTTGCAATGGAGGAGTGGTTTCGGTCGATTGGGGTGTTGTGCGTGCCGACGGGCTTGGTCGTAGGAATTTTGGGTTGGCGGAGGTACTGGAAAATGGAGGCGGAAATTGGAGTGGTGAGAAAGAAGGGGATCGGATCTAAGCGCGCGGGTGGTTAGTTCCCGCGCAGGGCGAGAAAGAGGGTACGAGCACTGACGAGGATGAGGAGGGCGCCAACCAGGCGCATCATAGTTTTGGCGGGGAGGATTTTGCAAAGTTTTGCGGCAAAGGGAGCCGCGATGACTCCACCTAGAATGAGGCCTGCGATCAGGGGTAAGTTTTCTAGTTTTAGGAAAAAGAAGAAGGTGAGAGCTTGGCTGAGGGTGACAAAAAACTCGGCCATATTGACGGAGCCGATGACCATCCGGGGTTGGTGGCCCTTTGCGAGGAGAGTGGAGGTGACGACGGGTCCCCAACCGCCTCCGCCGACGGCATCGAGGAATCCTCCCGTGAGGGCGAGGGGAATGGCTTTGGCGGGTTCGGGGGAGATGGAGATCGGTTTGTGGTTCGAGCGGTAGAGGATGTAGGCACCCATGAGAATGAGATAGGCGCTGATCCAAGGTTTAAACTTTTCGCCAGGGAAGTTGGAGAGGATGTAGGCGCCAGTGACGCCGCCGATGACGCCAGGAACGCAGAGTTTCAGAAAGAGGGCTTTATCGACGTTTTGATGAAAGAGATGGCTAATGCCGCTGACCCCAGTAGTAAAAATTTCGGAGACTTTGACCGAGTAGCTGACCATGGCGGGGGCGGTGCCGAGAGCGAGGAGGAAGGAGGAGCAGGTGACTCCGTAAGCCATGCCGAGGGTGCCATCGACGATTTGGCCGGCGAGGCCGACGAGGATGGCGATGAGGAGGACTGGGGGCATGGCGGAAAGAGTAATCGAAAGAGATGTTCTGCCGATCTGAAAAAAGGGTGATGACGCGGGAGGATTAACCGCGTTCGATCATGGCGTAGGCGCTGTGGTTATGGATGCTTTCAAAGTTTTCGGCCTCGACCCGGTACCACTGGATATCAGGGTGGGCATCGCATTTTACGGACACAGCGCGAACGAGGTCTTCGACGAAAACGGGATTATCGTAGGCTCGTTCGGTGACATGTTTTTCGTCGGGCCGTTTGAGAAGAGAGTAGATTTCTGAGCTGGCGCAAGATTCAACGAGAGTGACAAGGTCTTCGATCCAGACGGTTTGGCCGAAGGTAACTTCGAGGCGGACTTGACCGCGTTGGTTGTGGGCGCCTCGTTCACTGATGGCCTTGCTGCAGGGGCAGAGGGTGGTGACGGGAACGGTGACGGCGACTTTGAATCGGAGGTCTTTGCCGTGGAGAGTGGCATCGAAGCGGGTTTGATAGTCGACCAGGCCGGTGGCGGCAGTGATGGGCGCCTTTTTTTCGATGAAGTAGGGAAAATCGAGTTCGAGGTGTGCGGAGTCGGCTTGTAGGCGTTCCTGTAAAGCACGGAGGATGGCGGGGATGCTTTCGACGTGGATGAGTCCGCCGTGTTCTTGCAGAACTTCGATAAAGCGACTCATGTGAGTGCCTTTGAACTGGTGGGGAAGGTCGACAGCAAGAGTGACGGTGGCGACGGTATTTTGGGTGGCGTGAGCACGGTCGCGGACGGCGATGGGGTAGCGGAGTCCTTTGACGCCGACCTTATCGATCCTGAGATTTCTGGAATCGGGAGAGGCTTGGGTGTCTGGGAGGGAATCGGGATGGGAAG
>JBBAWB010000029.1:0-4727 GCA_040397385.1 Methylacidiphilales bacterium | reverse complement strand
TTCATTGGGCCACCGAGACTTAAATTCCTCCGCGTAAGCGGACATTCATCCCGTCGCGGAGCGACTTGCCAGATTGCTCGGGTGCGTCAGCACCCAAGCCCTCCAACCCAGAGGGGTAACCGCAAAGGTCATGGGCGGGTGTCAGGGGACCAATAGGCGGGGGTAGGCCTGAGGGGGCCAACCCGGGACCCCCATAAAGCCACCCTTCCCCCAAAATCCCGCGTTAAAATCTGCGCCGTAGAGGATTTGAACCTCTAGCCTTCTGATCCGAAGTCAGATGCTCTATCCAGTTGAGCTAACAGCGCCCTACTTCAGCCATTCTGCGCTAACTTTCGTCCCGCTGCCAGATCAAGCTTACCGCTCGCCAGCATCGGCACCACCTTGACCGAGACATACTTTTTCGGAATCCATAGGTTCGGCACCCCCATCTCCCGCAGGCCCTTCTCCGCCTCCATCGCATCCAGTTCGCATGCATAAAGCACAACCAAAGCTTCCCCTTTCTTCTCATCCTCCACCGCCGTCACCATCACCTCCTGAGTTCCCTCATGAAGCACACCCTTTTTCTTTAACCACTTCGTTAAATACTCCTCCACCAAACCGTGAGGCACCATCTCCCCACCGATTTTTGAAAACCTCGCCCTCCTTCCCTCAATCGTCAAAAATCCATCCTCATCCAATCGCCCAAAGTCAGCCGAATGATACCAACCCCCCCGCAAAACCTTTTCCGTCAGATCCGCCCTTCCCAAATACCCAGGAAATATATTCGGGCCGCGAAATTCCAAAATTCCAGGCTTCCCTGTCTGTAAAACCTCACCCGTCTCCTCGTCCACAGTTCTCACTTCCAATCCCTCTACCAGCTTACCTACCGTCCCTGCCTTTTCCGCTCCTGGCCGATTCACCGCGATCACCGGCGATCCTTCGGTCATCCCGTATCCCTCATAAACTTTTACCCCAATCTTTTCCACAAACTCTTCCCGCAAAGCCCCAGACAATTTCTCCGCTCCCGTCACTACCATCTTCAATTTCCCTAACTTCTCCCTCCCCGCCCTTCGCATCAAGGCCCGCAGAAAAGTCGGAGTCGTCACCACCAGATCCACCTCATGCTTCGCAATCACATCCCCCAGCGCCTGCGGATCTAAGGGACTGGGATACGTCACCACCCTCGGCCCGCCCGTCAACGGCCACCACAACGTCGCCGTAAAACCAAAACTATGAAACAACGGCAAACAACCTAGCAACGAACTCAACTGCAGATTCCCCAGCACTCCATCGATCTGCCTTAGATTCGACAAAAGATTGCCATGGGTCAGCACCACTCCCTTCGGATCTCCTGTGCTTCCACTGGTGAAGAGCAACCCCGCCTCCCGATCTCCGCCTTCTTGGGGGACTTTTCCCAGCCACGCCAACCAAGAAGCAGGCAACAAAAGAGCTAGCACTGCCCAGCAAACCGCTTCTCCTTTTCCATGCTTCAACATATTCCCTAAATCCAAGCGCCTGCCCGCTTCTGGAAACTGCTCACCCAATTTCTCCTCCATCGCCTTGGCTGTAATCACTGTCCGCAACCCCGCCTGCTTTGCCGATGAGTCCGAAACCGCCCGACCTGCGGTAAAATTTAAGTTCACTGGTGTCTTCCCTGCCAGCGCACATCCCAAATTCGCTATCGTCCCTCCAGCCCCTGGAGGCAAGACCACCCCCACTCTCAGTCCTGACTCCTCTTTCTTAATTCTTCGGGCTAACGCCAAACCCGCGCCCAGCAGAAGACCCGCTTTGATCTTTCTCCCTCCCATCCCCGCATCCACCAACGCCACCCGCCTCGCACTTCCCGCCAATCCCCTCAAACACGCCATGCCCAGCGATTCATTCATAAAAGAACATCGGACAAATCAAACCGCTCCACCGACTGCGCAAGGTCGCCCGACCATTTCCTTAAATTAAGCCCAGATCACTTAAACAAATTCTGCAAGAACCCTGCCGCGTCATTCAACACGCCCGTCGGAAGCCCTAGGCCATCTGCAATCTTCGACACATCCATCCCCATCTGCTCGGCAAGTTTCACCATATTCTTGATCACTGCGCTCTTCGCTCTTGAGCTGATTTCATTAGAAACGCGCCCAGCAATTTCTGAGGCGGTCGCCCCATTCTGCCCACCTAAATTACTCATCCGAATATCACCCAAATCGAGATTTCCCACCTTCACAATTCCGGGCATCCGCACGTCCAACTTCACATCCTTTAAGACAAACGAGTCGATCCGATATTTCTTCGACTTCGTCTCCTTGGCTCCCTCAGGGCGGGCCGATCGTTCGTTCACCTGCGCTTCCAAAGCGTTCATGTTGTTCTTATTTCCACTGCCCTCAAAAAGAATCGATACCTTCTCCATCTGCACCGTTTTGATCCGTATGACTGAGCTGGTCACCGAGCCGATATCCAGCGTCACCTTTCCCGTCCCTACCGAAAGAAGGTCATCCCGACTAAAACCTTTCGGATTTCCCATGCGGAAGTCCTTGATAAACCCATCCGCTTGCGTCAATTCAATCCGTAAACTGCCCAAACGAACTGATACCCCTGTGGCATCCTCTACCGCCTTGACCACCGCATTCCGAACCAGCCAATCCTTGCCGTTATAGAGAAACATCAACCCTGCCACCGCCACCAAAGCCCCCACTACGATTAAATAACGAGAGTTTTTCATAGATAATCATCTTGCCCTGCTCGCCCGCTTTTTCAACACCAAACAATCCTCGCTTTGGCCCTAGAACCTGCTACTTTGGAATTTTTATGGCAGAGCTAAAACTCAGAAATATTGCAATCATTGCCCACGTCGATCACGGCAAGACCACTCTCGTGGATCAGCTCCTTCGCCAAGCGGGTACTTTCCGCTCCAACCAAGTTGTCGCCGAACGGATGATGGACTCCATGGACCTCGAGAGGGAACGGGGTATCACCATCAAAGCCAAAAACGCCTCCTTCGAATATCACGATATCCGCGTTAACATCGTCGATACCCCAGGCCACGCCGATTTCGGCGGAGAAGTCGAACGCATCCTCCGCATGATCGATGGCGTCCTCCTTGTCGTTGATGCCGCCGAAGGTCCTCAAGCCCAAACCAAGTTCGTTCTCCGTAAAGCCCTCGAAGTTGGTGCTAAACCCATCGTTGTTCTCAATAAGATCGACCGCGAAAACGCCGATCCCAAGAAGGTTCTCGATCAAGTCTTTGAACTCTTTCTCGAACTCAACGCTACTGACGCCCAACTCGACTTCCCTGCCGTTTACGTTTCCGCCAAAGAAGGCTACTCCACTCTCAAGTGGGACGGCCATCTTACCCCAGAAATCAAAGCTGCTGGCATGACCGCCCTTTTCGACACCATCCTCACTACCGTCCCCCCTCCTCCCGCCGATCCCGACTCCCCTTTTGCGCTCCTCGTCGCCAACCTTGACCACTCCGACTTCGTCGGGCGTATCTCCATTGGTCGCATCGCCTCGGGTACCGTGAAAATGGGCGACCCCGTCGCTTGTCTAAATCCCGAAGGGAAATCAGAAACCGGTCGCGTCACCCGTCTCTTTTCTCATCGGGGCATGGAACGGGTCGAAATCGAAAGCGCCTCCGCCGGTGATATTATCGGCCTCGCAGGCCTCGCCACTCCCGAGATCAGCGCCACCATCGCCGACAAACCTGATCGCGCCCCCCTTCCTTTCGTCGCCATCGATCCTCCCACCATTCATATGCAGTTTCTCGTCAACGACTCTCCCCTCGCAGGTCGCGAGGGCAAGTTCCTCACCGCTCGCCACCTACGCGAGCGCCTCGAGAAAGAGATTCGCACAAACGTCAGCCTGCGCTTTGTCGACGGCGGCACCGCGGGTAGTTTCGAAATTCGTGCTCGTGGCGAAATGCAGATCGCTATTCTCTTGGAACAGATGCGCCGCGAGGGATTCGAAGTCCTCGTCTCCCGCCCTGAAGTTATTTTCCAAAAAGCCGAGGACGGCTCCGTTCTCGAACCGATCGAAACCCTTTATGCGGAAATCCCTTCGTTCTCGTTGGGTGATATCATGGGTAATCTTGCGGGACGCAAAGCCGAGATCGAGGACATGAAACCTAACGGCGAGAACACCTCTCTCGTCGCCGCCATTCCCACCCGTGGCCTCATCGGTTTTGAGACCGACCTCCAGAATCTTACCAAAGGAATGGGGATCATTTCCCATCTCTTCCGTGAATACGGTGCTTTCCGTGGCGAAATTCCTGCCCGGATCAACGGCGTACTTATCGCCCTCGAAGCGGGGACCTCCATGGCCTACTCCCTCGATAATTTGCAAGAACGCGGCACTCTCTTCGTCGGACCTCAGGAAGATATCTATGCAGGCATGATTGTGGGCGAGAACACCCGCCCCGCCGACATGGTGGTCAACCCCTGCAAAGCCAAAAATCTCACTAACATGCGTTCGCAGGGCGACGGCAAAGGCATCGCCCTCAGCCCTCCGATTAAACACAGCCTCGAGCGCGGTCTAGAATATCTCTCCGAAGACGAGTACCTAGAAGTCACCCCCAAGACCCTCCGCTTCCGCAAAAAGATCCTCGATCACTCCCGCCGCAAACGCTCGTAGTCTCTCTCCCTTCCTCATTCCCACGTTCTTGGGAATGTCGGAACGTCGCTTCCACTTCAAAACCCGCTCCCCAACATTTCGACATTATGCATAAAGCCATAATGTCCCCTCACAGCCCCACTTGCCCC
>JBBAWB010000028.1:0-5165 GCA_040397385.1 Methylacidiphilales bacterium | reverse complement strand
GGGTCGCCCTTCGAAGCTCTGCGAAAGTGGAGCGAAGTAGGGCGGTGTTTGTGTTAAAAACAGTTTACCTACTGAGAAGTCTTTCGAATCCACAAAGGACCTATGTTGGGGTGACAACTGATTTTGATCGGAGACTCGAAGAACATAACTCTGGCAGGGCGCCACACACAGCCCGATTTAAGCCTTGGGAAATCGTTGTGGTGCTTGAGTTTTCAAATGATGCAAAAGCCGATCAGTTTGAGGCTCATTTAAAATCTGGATCAGGCCATGCCTTTGCAAGGAAGCGTTTTTGGTAATCCAAGTTACCCGGGTAGAAGGCGGGCGACGTCGGAGTGCAGTTCTGATAGGGCGGAGTCGAGGGTATAGAGTTTGCCTTTTTGGTGACGGGCGATTTGGGCTAGGCGAGCGTCGGTCACCTGTTTTGGTCCTTGAAGATTGTGGTGCGAAATTTTGCTCCAAGGGAGGTTATCTTTCCAGAAGACGTGTCGTGGATGATGGCGAAGAAGAGAAAGGGTATGCCAGGCGGCGTGAGCAGAGGGGTCATGGGCTATCGCCATATGGACGCGAAGGAGGGTGCCTTCCGTAATTAGGGTGGTGGCAAAATGTTCTTTGCTGGAATGGAACCAAGAGCGAGTGCGTGCGTAGTGAAGATGGGAATCGATGAGGAGGGAGCAGAGGACGTTGCCATCTAAAAGGGCGATCACCCGTTTTCCTTGTCGATTAGGTAGACATCGTCGGAGGTAAAAGGGCGGCGACCGGTTACCTTTGGGAGGGCGGTGGGATGGGTTGATTTTTCAGAAGGAGGGGGAGGACAAAGAGCACGGCGGAGAAGTTCGTGGAGGGCCGCGTTGAGGGTGGTATCCCGTTCGCGTGCGAGTGATTTGAGGATCTGATAAAGATCGGGCTTTAGGGTAAAAGAGAGTCGCATACCTCTATATTGGTGCAATGATGCATTGGTGTCAAATTAGGGATTTATGGGCTTTGTGTTGTCTGAATCGAAATCTGACCTCTGACCCCAAGTATTTCAAATGAAGAAGGTGCGAAGCGGGGTTGCATGTTGGAGGGGGATCGGGCAGGGTTTGGGCATGTCCTTACATCGCAGTTTAAGATCCGGCGGGGCGACCGCAGCCAAACGGAATGTTTTAAAACGTTTTGAGCGGGTTACGCTCTTGAAGAAGCGTGGTCAGTGGAAAGCGGGCATGAAGTCCACGGGACTGCCCAAAACTAAGCCCGAATAATGGTTTCTGATCCCGTCCCCTTCGGGGAAGGGATGCCTCGCGAGTCCCTCTTTCCCCAGTCTAAAGGTGCGTTTCGTGCTCCAGTGCGCGCGACTAGTGACGAGAAAGGCATGAGGTTGAATCGGTATTTGGCGGCGGCGGGGTTAGGTTCGCGGCGGGGGTGTGAAGAGTTAATCACGGCACGAAGGGTGCGAATTAATAAACGGCAGGCGGAAAGCCCTGGGGAGAGAGTTCCGCTGGATGCGCGGGTGACAGTAGATGGGAGAGAGGTGAAGGCGGCGCAAAGTGTGGTGATTGTTTTGCATAAGCCACGTGGGGTGGTTTGTACGGCGGCGGCGCAGGATCGACGTCCAATTATTGTGGATCTGATGCCTCGAGACTTTGGGAGATTATTTACGGTGGGCCGATTGGATGCGGAAAGTGAGGGTTTGATTTTGCTGACGAACCAAGGAGATCTGGCACAGCGGTTAGCCCACCCGCGAAATAAAGTGGAGAAGGAGTATCGGGTGAAGTTGGATCGACCCCCCGATGATGAGGTTTTGCGGAGGTTAGAAAAAGGGGTGAAGCTGGAGGAGGGGATGGCGCGGGCGGAGCGGATTGAGTTTCTGGGTAGGCATGAAGTGAGGATGGTTTTGCGGCAGGGAATGAAGCGACAGATCCGATTGATGTTTCGCGTTCTAGGTTTTACGGTGGAGAGGTTGAAAAGAGTACGCATCGGTGGGTTAGAGCTAGGGACACTGCAGCCAGGTGCGTGGCGGGTTCTCTCGGCGAAGGACACGCGCAAGCTGGAGAAGGATTCGTGAGAGGTTCGGGTAAGGGCCGATTCCAAGGAGAGCCTGATCCTGAGGCGGCGAGGTTTAGTCGATCGGTCCATTTTGATAAGCGATTAGCGAAGCATGATTTGGAGGGGAGTCGGGCTCACGCGACGATGCTAGTACAGGCCGGGGTACTGACTCGGAAGGAGGCGGCGGCTATCCGGCGGGGACTGGATCGGTTGGAGAAGGAAATTTCGGCTGGAAAATTCAGGTGGAAGGATTCCTTGGAGGATGTGCACATGAATTTGGAGGCGGCGCTGACGGCGCGGGTGCCGGCGGGGGCGAAGTTGCATACGGGGCGGAGTCGGAATGATCAGGTGGCGACAGACCTGCGCCTATGGATGAGGGAGCAGGTAGGGGGAGATGTCTTGGCGATCGGGGCGTTACAAAAGGCGCTGATCAAGTTGGGGGAGAAAAATCGGGAAGTGATTCTTCCTGGGTACACCCATTTGCAGCGGGCACAGCCCGTTTTGTTGGCGCATCATCTACTGGCTTACGTGGAAATGTTGGAGCGGGATAAAGGAAGGTTAGAAGATGCGGTGAAGCGGGCGGATGTGATGCCCCTTGGTTCGGGGGCCTTGGCGGGGAGCACTCTTAAGTTGAATCGGGAGATCACGCGAAAGCTTTTGCGATTCGGAAAGGTCTCAACGAATTCGATGGATGCGGTGGCGGATCGAGATTTTCTGGTGGAGTATTTGGCGGCGGTGGCGCTGGCGGGAGTGCACTTATCGCGGCTGGCAGAAGATCTAATTCTTTTTTCTTCGACGGAGTTTGGTTTTGTGCGTTTTGGCGAGAGATTTACGACGGGCTCGAGTTTAATGCCCCAGAAGAAAAATCCCGATATGGCGGAGTTGGTTAGGGGAAAGAGTGGAAGGTTGACCGGACATTTGGTGGCGTTGCTAACCGTACTGAAGGGTCTGCCACTGACCTATAATCGGGATTTACAGGAGGACAAGGAGTGCGTCTTTGATGCGGCAGATACGGTGCGGGCTTGCTGGGGGGTGATGGCTGGGGCGGTGGCTTCTTTAGAGGTGGATGTGGGGGCGTGTGCCTACGCGGCTTCGGCTCCTGAATTATTGGCGACTGATGTGGCAGACGGGTTGGTGGAGGCGGGATGGGCTTTCCGGCAGGCACATCAGGTGGTGGGGGCGGCGGTACGGCGGGCGGAGGAGAGGGGAACGAGGATTGATCGTCTGACGCGGGAAGATTGGGAGGGGCTAGCGAAAGGAAGTGGGGTGGTGGTGGAAAAGGTTTTGGGGGGAAGTTCGGCGTTGGGTCGGGTAAGGAAAGCGATGGTGGCGAGAAGTGGAGTGGTGGGGGCTCCGAGTTTTGTGGGGGTGGGGCGCGAGCTGAGGGCTTGGGCGAAGAAGTTGCGATGAGTGCTCTGGTACGCGGATCTGCGCCCAGAGGGCCAAGTAAATCTGCCCCGAGTGGTCCGCCGAAGCGATCGACTCAAGGACCGCATTTAGATATTCCTCCACGAACGAGGAATGTGCTGATCGTTATTGCTCTAGCGGGAATGATCTGTGCGGTGATTGGGAGCTTGATGGCGAGAAAAGGGGTGGCGATTGAAGCGGACAAGATTGTGCACTTTATCGGTTATAGTTTGTTGGGTTGTTTGATGATTATGGGGCTGAGGCCAATGTTGTGGGTGTTTGGAGTTTTGCTGGTGGGGGGAATGAGTGCGGCGTTGGAGGCGATCCAGCCGATATTCGGGAGGAGCACTGATTGGTCGGGCGATTTCGTGACGAACTGCATTGCGGTGGGCACAGGGGCGGCGGTGGGGCTGATCGGAAGATTTCTATGGGCGTATATTCGGACGGAGGCGGTGAATGCAGGGATTCGCAAGGCGACGGTGGGATTTACGGATGGGCAGGTGGTTTTTAAGCAGGGGGATCCTAGTGAAAAGTTTTTCATTATTCGTTCGGGTCAGGTGATTTTGACGCGAGAAGCGAATGGGGTGACGAAGGAAATTGCAAAAGTGGGACCGGGCGAGGTGGTTGGGGAGATGGGGGTGTTGCAAAAATTACCGAGAAGCGCGACGGCGACGGCGAAGGGGAGGTGCTGGTTGTACGGGATGACTGAACAGGATCTGATGGACAAGAGATCGGACGGGCAGGATCACCCTGGGAGTATTGTTTCGAGAGTACTGGCGCAGCGGTTGCGTAAAATGACGGAGAAGTCGGAGGAGGGTGGGAATGGGCCGGGCGAAGTGAATCGGAGTGCGGCGGTGGCGCCGGCGGCAGCGGTGGCGGTTGCGGTACAAAAGGCGGTGGCGCCGGTGAGTACGCCGGTGCGGGCGGCGGGACCGAAGGTTCTTTTGCGGATGGGTTGGAGAAGGGGGGAGGAGGTGACTTGGGGGGAGGGAGTGAGTGAACACAGTTTGCCGCTGGCGTTTGGGCGGAATCCTGGTCCCTCGGGATTGAGTGCGGAGACCGAGTTGGTTTTACTGGATGAAAATCCGCCTCAGTGGTTGTCTCCACTACAATTTATGGTGGAGCAGCAGAATGAGTCGTTTGTTTTTAAAGATGAGCAGAGTGAAAGAGGGAATGAGGTGAGTGGGGTTTCGGTGGGACAAGCGGCGGGAGTAACAGCGGTAGAGTTACCTGCGGGAACGCATGTGATGATTGCGGGGGGGGAGGGTTCGCCGTATGTGATGGCTCTAGAGATTCCTGTTTTGGGGTAAGAGGGAGAGGGCGCGGCGGTGGGGGGCGGGGAGGGTGGCTTGACGCAGGGCGGCGGGGCTGAACCAGCGACCGATAATGCCTTTGGGCGGGTGTGGGCTTAGGAAGACATCCCCCGAGATATGATAGCGGGTGTAAGGATAGAGAATTTTCCCAAGGGGCAGGGCCTTTTTTGGTTTGGCTGAAAGGGTGGGTAGAAGGGAGAGAGAGCGCCAGCGATTGGCGGGATGTTGGCGGGTGAGCCAAACAGATTTACCGTGTTGGACGATGAGAAGATTTTCCTGAAGGGTGGTGGGCTTGGGGCGCGAGGTAGTCGGGCGGGGTAGTTTATTTCTGGATGGGCAGACAGAGCGAAGGGGGCAGTGGGAACAGAGCGGAATTTTTGGAAGACAGACGAGGGCACCGAGTTCCATGAGAGCTTGATTATG
>JBBAWB010000027.1:0-6167 GCA_040397385.1 Methylacidiphilales bacterium | reverse complement strand
GACCGACGGCGGAGATTAACGGGATCACGGGTGGATATCAGGGTCCAGGACCCAAGACGGTTCTACCGAGCAAGGCATGGGCGAAATTAACTTTTCGGTTGGTACCCCATCAAAATCCACAGGAGATTGCGGATTTGGTTGAAAAAGATTTAAGGAAGCGTTGCCCCAAGACGGTGAAAATTAAAGTCACGCGGCAACATGGTGGGTTCCCTTATTTCTGCGACCCCAAAAAGGGTTATGGTCCAGCGGCGGTTCGAGCACTCGGGGAAGCCTGGGGAGGAAAAAAAGTACACTTCTTGCTCGAAGGCGGAACGATACCCATCGTTAGCGTGATTCGAAATGTGTTAGGCGTGGAGACCTTGCTGGTGGGGTTGAGTCAGCCCGACTGCCGGGCTCACGGGCCTGACGAGACTTTCCCCCTTCGCCATCTCGAGCAGGGGGCGAAAATGAATCAAGCGTTGTTGCGACAGATTGCCAAGACCTCGTAGAGCATTATTCCTTGGGAAACTCGCAACTGCGCCCCCCTCCCCCCCCCAACCATTTCAAGATAGAATCAAGACCAACAGCGGATCGGTTAATTTAACGCAGTTAAAAGAGTGTCTTGCATACTGCTGATTCGCGTCTACATAGAATAAGTATGGCATCTACATATTCAATTACGGAGGCACAAGCTCGCTTGCCCTCCTTGGTTAAAAAAGCGGTTGATTCTCCTGTTATCATTACCCGCCGAGACAAGGTGGTGGGGTATCTCCTTTCCCCTGAGCGGATGGAGGGGATTCTTGAAACGATGGAGATTCTGGCGGATCCAAGGGCGATGAAGGCGATTCGGGCTGCACAGTCAGGTAAAGCTAAATACTATCCCTTATCCACTTTAGATGATCTTGACTAAGGTTAGGATTTCGCAGCAAGTTTGGGATTATCTGCGTCTTTTAGCCCCTGGTCCGCGGCGAAATCTGCGGCTCGGACTTCGCCTACTGGAGCGAGAAGGCGGGGATATTTTACCTTTAAAAAACGAATTAGAGGGTTTCTATCGGTTGCGAGTTCAAAACCATCGAGTGATTTTTCGATATGTGCTTGAAGGGAAAGAACGATTGATTTCGTGTGAGTTTGCGGAGCAGCGTGATATTATTTACCAGCTTTTTTCGCGAGTAGCGTCTTTTGTGGTCAGTCGGAAACCGCCTCGGCCTTTTTATGAGTCAGGGTCAACTCGCACCAAACTGCCTAAACGTTCGTAGAGCTTCTGCAGGCTAGGCATGGGGACTCCAGCGGCGGTCCCTTGGCGCAAGGCTTCTCCCCAGATCGATTCGAGTTCAACAGGTTTTTTGGCTAGATAATCGAGCAGGCTGGATGGTTGATAAGCTCCCATTTTCTGGGTTCGAGCAATTTCCTTATTTGGATGTTCGGGATCTTGAGGAAAGCCAAGGGCGGTGGATGCTGCCATCACTTCGTTCATTAAGGTGAGGGTTGCGGCGTGGAGACTCGGGCTAGCCAAAATCTGAGCGGTGTCGATTCCGCCTTCCGAAATAGAGAAGCCGTTGAAAGGGACATTCCAAACCAGTTTGTACCATCGCGCAGATCCGACCGAGGGCGCGACGGAGCAGCGGATACCTGCTTGTTCGAAAAGCTGCGCTAAAGATTGAGCGCGAGGAGTGTCGCCTGCGGTGAGATCGGAGAAGCGGATGTTCCCGCCCGACATGTTCGAGGCAACGCCTGGGCTTGGACGGGAGACGCATACGTGACATACCCCGCAAAGAACTCTGTCCCGGCCCACGATAGAACCGATCAACTCCTCATTGCCTAAGCCGTTTTGCAAAGTGCAGACCGATGTTTCGGGACCGATCAAAGGTGGTAGTAGCTTCGCAAGCGAATCGTTGGCGGTAGTTTTGATTGCGACGATGACTAGATCCACCGGACCAATCTGCTGGGGTTCGGCGTAGACCTTGAGGTGTGGGAGATGGAAATCTCCCTCCGTGCATCGAATCTGCAGACCCTTTTGTTGGAGATGGACCAGATCACGACGTGCCAGAAAGGAAACAAGAACACCGCTATGGGCAAGTTTGGCCCCGTAGTAGAGGCCCAGAGCACCTGATCCCACAATGGCAACATGGGGATTCCTAGGTAGGGCAAGAGAGGGGTTGGGTGGCATATGTAAGAACTAGCTCACTTTGGTAATTTACCAACGTTCCCTTCAGCGCAGAGTTTTTGAATGTCGGAGACAAGAAAGGTAGATGTGCTCGTGGTGGGAGCTGGACCGACGGGACTCCTGCTGGCCTCAGAGTTGGCGCGTCGTAGGGTCGGGGTCCGCTTGATTGAAAAGCGGACTTCGCCTGCAGAGCACTCTCGGGCCTTGGCAGTGCTTCCTCGGACGATGGAGATGATGGATCAGCTTGGTCTTGCTAATGCGTTTACTGCCCCGAGTCATCAGGCAAAGGGCATCTGTTTTTATGGGCATGATCGAAAAGAGGCTTTTCGTTCATCGATGAACGAATTACCCAGTGAATTTCCGTTCTTTTTACTTTTGCCTCAGACCGAGACGGAAATGATCTTGGTGGCTCACGCTCGAAAAGCGGGTGTCGAGATCGAGCGTGGAGTGGGTTTTGTAAGTATGGTGCAGAATGGGCAGGGGGTCTTGGCGACTATTGAGAGAATGGATGGGAGTACGGAGAAAATCGCAGCTTCCTACGTGGTGGGTTGCGATGGATCGCGTAGTGCTGTTCGGCAATCTGCTGGTTTGGAGTTTCAAGGGGGAGGATATGATCAGAGTTGGCTGTTGGCGGATGTAGTTTTGGATCCAGCACTAGATCGGAACTGGCTGCATGGCTTTACTTCGATCAATGGGCCGATTTTCTTCTTTCCCTTGCTGAACAATATCTGGCGGATTGTTCTGCTGCGTAAGCGGGGTCAGATTGCAACAACTGAGGTTTCCATGAATGAAATAGTGGAAATCTTGAAGAAGAATCACCTCGGCCATCTTCGGGCTAGGGATCCCTCTTGGTTAGTAGGATTTGGAATCCAGCACCGAAGGACGTTGCATATACGAGCTGGGCGGGTGTTTCTGTGTGGAGATGCGGCCCATGTTCATAGTCCAGCCGGTGGGCAGGGGATGAATATGGGGCTTGGTGATGCCTTCAATCTTGGGTGGAAGTTGGCTCATGTGATTCATGGAAATTCGCGAGAGGAGATTTTGGATAGTTATGAGGAGGAGCGTATGCCAGTGATTGATGGAGTCATGAGGATGACGGATCAGATGACGAGGCTGATCAGTGCGACGGATGGTCCACGGGTATGGATTCGTGAATGGATTTTGCCGATTGCCGCGAAGATGGGTTTAGCGGCGAAGATGGCCATGCGGTTGAGTCAGCTCTCTATGGGTTATCCGCATAGTTCAATCGTTCTTCCTGGAAGGGTGGCAGTGGGGGTTAGGCCGGGGGAAAGAGTGCCCCCGTTATCATTTTTCGACTTGGCAACCAAGCGAGCAAGCAGGACCCCAGATCTTTTTCGAAAGGGTAAGATTGTCTTTCTGGTCATGCCAAATTTAGGAATTGGATCGAAGGGGATGCGCGAGGTTATGGATAGGAGATCGGATTTAATCGATTGGCAGTGGATGGTAAAAGAAGGGGCGGGGAGGCCAACGGAAGCGAGGAGTGGTGAGTTGATTTGGGTTGATGGGGAGGGGAAGGTCCGTCAGGAGCTTGGGTTGGAGGATCATCCGAGTTTTGCGCTGCTGCGCCCAGACGGAATTGTTATGGCCCGTGGGGAACTATGTGAAACCCAGCTCATGCAGGATTTTCTATGTCGGGTTTTTGGGGGTTCCATTGCGGGTAGGTTTTCGTCGTGATGTTTGTTAGTAATGCGAGAATTTGGCGGCCGAGTTGAGATAGGGTGTGAATCACATTTCGGCCGAGGGCTCTTTTTTGGACGAGTCCGGCGCGGCAGAGTCGGTGGAGGTGTTCGCATGCGGTTTGATTTGCAATGCCTATGCCATCGCGAACCTCGTAGAGAGTGAGGCCAGGCTGTTGGGCGAGGAGTTGAAGGATTTGGATGCGGCGGTGGTTGGCCACGCCCTTCATAATCTGCTCCCCTATGTTGTACTGTTTTTTGTTCATGGGGGATTTAACTGGCCAAATGAGGAAAAGTTGCGGCCATTAGGCGATTTATTTTCACTTGGGGGGTGGAAGTGTTTTTGGGCGGTCTGTGTTCGAGTAGGCAGGTTTTTGAGAATGGATTAAGCGGAATCGGAAAAGCTTGGCTCAAATAGGCCCAATCGGGTTTTCATTCTCACATTCCCAAGAATGTGGGAATGTTGTGGAAGATATTGTAATATTTATGAGTACAGCAGGTTATGAAGAGTAAAGTTGCAACATTCCCAAGAATTTCGACGCGCCAGAGCAATTTTAACTCAGCCAGAACCGGTTTGGTTCGGAGTGAGGGGCGTGATGGGAATAGGCCAGGGGTAGGTGCGTAAAGACCATCGTGGGGATGAGGATGTGTGTGGGGGAGGAAAGGCGTTATGGAATTAAGGGTGACGAAGTGGGAGTGGAGAATGTTCCCACATTCCCAAGAATGTGGGAATGTTGGGGGAACGATAAAAAAGTGAGGAAAACAGTTTAAGAGGACTAAAATGCCATAAAGACTTAGTTGGTGAGTAAGTGTGGAGTCAAGCTAAGTAGCGATTCAGTTGGCCGATTGGGCGAATTCTTAAATGCCCTGAAGCAGTTGTTGATCAGCCATCTCCTGCTGAAGTCTCTTTTTGGCTTCATTTGCCTGCTGCTTGCGAAGGGTCGCAATTTCCGTTTCAGCCAGTTGTGTAAAGTCATCCCAGGCCTTGGCGTGCACTTCGATTCCGCTCCAAATCAGTAGCTGGCTTTGGAGGGGGACGGCTTGGTTCAAGTTGATACTCGGAGCGGTTTCCCTGAATTCTGCCAGCGCCGCCAGGTCTTTTCTCTTCCAAAAGGTGCTATTGTTTGCCTTCCCCGATGAAGACGGGTCCCAGCCAGAACCCTGTGCATTGACCTCAAGAATAAAGCGAACTTGGGCATCGTTGAGGCCGCGAGAAGTTTGAGATTTCTCTCGCTCAAGAAAATAGAACTCACGGCAACTTTTGCCGTCGAGAAATGTTACTTCAATCAGGGCGCCATCTTGATTCCCAGCAATTTGGTAGACTCGTGTGGAAGCACGTTCTTGAAGTTTCTTTGGTAGGTTGGCGTCTTGGGGAACGGAACGTAACGCGTCGCCAAAACGTTTTTCGATAGCGATCTCTGATTCGCCTAAGCGGGCGATGGCCTGATTGACTGGAAAAGCAGCGGAGAATACGGCTAGGAAATAGACGAATCGAGAAAAGGTAAATTGATGAAATAAGAATTCTGACGGAATGAAGTTTGGTAGGATTCGTTTCAAAATTTGCATAGAAATGATCCAAACCCATCTTTCGGGAAGGTCAATCGATAAGGCGTAATACAATGTAAAAGCTCGTCAATTCTTTTGCAAATCGGAGTGTTGTTTTCAGGCTCTGATCGCAAGGATCCAAGGGTGGCGATGAAACCGTATGGAAGACGTTCCTGCATTCCCAAGAATGTAGGAGTGTCGTGGGAGTGGGTTGGCGGGGGAGGGCCAGGGGAAAGAAGTAGGTGGGGGCGTGAGTGGACATTATGGCTTTATGCATAATGTCGAAATGTCGGGGGGGGGGGTGGGATTTTTCGGGTAGGGACGTTCCTACATTCCCAAGAATGTAGGAGTGACGATCGGTGTGGGGGGGGGTGAGGAGGCGCGAAGGCGCGGTTGGAGATTAAGGAGGGTGCGGGGAGGGGGCATTATGGCCTTATGCATATTGTCGAAATGTCGGGGAGGTGGGATGTTCCGGGTAGGGACGTTCCGACATTCCCAAGAATGTGGGGATGACGATCGGTGTGGGGGGGGTGAGCAGGGGACATTATGGCTTTATGCATAATGTCGAAATGTCGGGGAGGTGGGATGTTCCGGGTAGGGACGTTCCTACATTCCCAAGAATCTAGGGTTGACGATCGGTGTGGGGGGGGGTGAGGAGGCGCGAAGGTGCGGTTGGAGATTAAGGAGGGTGCGGGGAGGGGGCATTATGGCCTTATGCATAATGTCGAAATGTCGGGGAGGTGGGATGTTCCGGGTAGGGACGTTCCTACATTCCCAAGAAT
>JBBAWB010000026.1:0-7759 GCA_040397385.1 Methylacidiphilales bacterium | reverse complement strand
GGAACACGCCTACTACCTCAAACACCAAAACCGCCGCGCCGACTATGTTAAAACGTGCTTGAGCGTTTGCTTGATATAGCAGTAGCTGTTTTTATTTAGCACTTGGTGCTGCCCAAAGAACTTTCCACTCTCCAGCTTCATATCCTTCGAGCTTACGACAGTCGTAAATATTAATTAACCTTCGCTCAGATCCTCCAGACTCGATTCTTCCAGCACTAACCCTTATCTTTGTACCTGAAACTCCCTTACGCAGTACTGGAATGTCGGTGCGAGGATTCTGCGGGTTAGGCGAACCCTCAAAAAGATCACCTTTTCCGTCCAAAAAGAAAATTTTTTCGGACTTAAGCTGGCACCGAATCTTGACTGCCACTCTACGAATGCCATCAACTGGCAATCCATCTAAATAGAATTCGTCGAAGGGGTCCTCCCTTTTAAACGTATCCCCACCGACGATCTCCCTTCTGCTTTGCACCTCAATTAAATCCCCCTCAACCGTTATATACTTGTCCTTGTAAATATCCCCAAAGCCCTGATCAAATACTTCGGCTAATTCTTTAGCACTTACCGAATCTTTTGCTGCGGGTCTTTTTTGACGTGCGGAGGGAATTTCAACTACCAGCATCTCATCTGAACCCATTACCCAGCGAACCCCTTTATCTAAAGCGAATCCTGTTCGCACCCCCTCATAGGCAACAGAGAGCGCCTGTAATGCGTAGCTACCCACAAATTTTCCAAGTGGAAGATGGCCTATTTTAAAACCAGTCAAATCCATATCAGTCCATGACTGCCCCTTGGATGGCTCTGAAAAAACGAATTTCAAATTGATTGGTAAAAACTTAAATACCAGTGGTTGAACAATATGAAGCTGCTTGTTTTCCCGCTTAATCCTCGGCTTTTCCAAGGACCAAAACAGTGTGGAGGAGTCCTCCGCTCCTGCCTGAAGAGTGCCTGAAATAAATCCTAGCCACGCTTCACTTTGAACATTCACTTTCTGCGAGGGCTGATCTGCCCACTGCTCGATTAAGTTACGCGAGAGCCAAAGTCCTCGCTGGGCAGCACTGTGAATTTCAGCATTTTCGGTATTTGAGCCTGGATTTATGGCTTCAGGCCAAAGCACTAGACCTAGTGTGCCACCCGCGATCAATGCCAAGACAAGCCTAAGCAACCCAGCCAAAGGAAGCCGCTCCTTGAATCCTTGGATTGCGCCTGAAACACCACAGATGAAAATAATCAAGGGAACCACCAGAATCACCCAAAGGATCGCTCCAGGGACAAAACTGTCGCCGAAGTTACCGATTTGAAAAGCTGGGTTTGCTACTTTAGAGAGATCAATTTTCGAAAGTTCCCTTAGCCCTTTGACCTGTTCATGGATCTTCTTTTCCTCATCAGGAAACTTTCCAGCAAAGGACTCCCCCTGTTCAGCCAAGGCTCGAATCTCGTCCATTTTCGCCTGCTGTGATATTTTAGCAGCAGACTGAAACCAATCCTCAAGGGCTTTTCGCTCCATTTCATCTGCCTGAGTCGCCTGACGGGAAAGCTTATCCCATTCAGCGATAGTAGAGGCCGTTACTTCAACCCGGTCGGGAAAAAGTTTTTGTGCTTCTATCAACACAGCCAGGGCACGCTGAGCATCGCTTTGGAGGTAAGTTTCTCCGGCTTGAGGGATTTTCGGTAATACCGCGAGGACTCTGTCTGCTTGCAAAACAAGCAGCCCCCCTTCGTCCTTCTGTAACTCTATATTACTCCCATTAATCCTTCCCTTGCGGACAGATTTTTCAACAATTTCGCCACTAGTCCCCTTAATCAAAGCTGTTTTTACAAACGGAGAATCTAAATCCATCGGCGCCCCTGCCCACAACATCCCCGAACCCAAGACCAGACCGAGAAGCAACGCTCGATACATAGATTAATTTTTAAGGGATTACTTTCCTTCTTACAACCTATTCTTCACCCTCCCTTTTCCTGCCCTACGGCCCCTACTGGATTCGCATCTCCTCTTTCCATTAAAAATTCAACATCCAAAATCAAAAATCAGACATCTCCCCCCTCATCACCCACAATCTCCACGGGACACTCAGGTAAAATCTTCAGAAAACTTTTCCCGTAGCGCCGACTCAATATTCTCCCGTCCAATACCGCAATCTGACCCCGATCTTCCCGACTTCTAATTAATCTCCCTACCCCCTGCCGAAACTTCAATATTGCTTCAGGCAGCTGCAAATCCCGAAACGGTTCCCCACCTAACTCCTTAATTCTCTCGCACCTCGCCTCAAACAACGGTTCGTCAGGCACCGAAAAGGGTAACCGCGTCAAAATCACATTCGATAACGCCTCTCCAGGCACATCCACCCCCTGCCAAAAACTGTCCGTTCCAAATAATACACTGTCCCGATCCTCTTTAAACTCCTTCAATAGCCGCGTCCTCGAATTCCCCTTGTCCTGTACCAGCAACTTCCATCCCATCTCCTCAAACCATCCTGCCATCCCCTCCGCCGTTTTTCGTAACATCGCCCGACTCGTAAACAGCACAAATGCCTTCCCCTTCGTCATCCCCACAAAACGCTGAATCCACCCCTCCAACGCTTCCTGAAACCTCGCTCCCTCAGATGGTTCAGGCATTCCCTTGGGCAAATACACCCGCATCTGACTCTCATAGTCAAAAGGTGATTCCACTAAAAGTGTCTCCGCCTCCGCCGCCCCCACTCTCTTCGCAAAAAACTCTAATCCCCTCCCCACATCTAACGTCGCACTCGTCATTACGGTCGTGCAACTCGGCCGAAAAACCAGCTCTTCCAATCTTGCCGCCACCTCCACTGGTGAAGCGTGCAAACTCATCTCCCCCCGTTGCGCCCGACCCTCCTCCGCCACTCTCCTCTCCACCCAATACGCGTGTCCCTCCCGACTCATTTTCAGAAATTCCCCCAACCCAAACGCACTCCCCTCCAACCTCCTCGCATGGTCTTTTAGCTCATTCCGCTCCTCCCCATCCCCTGCATCCTCCGCCAATTTCAATAGCTGGGCCCTTACATCCATCAACCTTGGCCCCAACTCACTCTTCACCCCCAACACTTGCCTTACCCTCTTCTGCCCTGGCCCTTTTAACCCTGCGCTTTCCAAAATCTCTTCAAACGAATCCTCTAGAATCCCCAGCACTCCCAAAGTCGCTTTCACCGCATTCCCATCCCCAATCCTAGCCAAGACTCCCTTCTTCGTTCTCGGATGAACCAGTCGCTGCAACAAAAAACGCAGCGATCCCAAACGAACCTCCAAGCCCAACGCCTTGGCCGCCACATCCTCCACCTCGTGAGCCTCATCCAAAACCAGAAAATCGTTAGGAAAGAGATAGCCCTCAGTTGGCGAATCCTCTGCCTCTTCCGATCCCGCCAATAACCCAAAAAGTAGCGCATGGTTCAGGATCACCACCTTGGCATCGAGAATTTTTGCCCGCGCCTTCTGATAAAAACAGCCCGTCGGACCTCCACAATGCCTCGGCGTACAGGCAAACGCCTCGCTGCAAACCTGCGCCCAAACCGCCGCATCCACCTGAAAATGAATATCCGATAGTGTTCCATCCTTCGTCTTTCCCGCCCACTCCACTAATCCCCTCAACTGCTCCGCCTGTCCCGTGGCGAAAAGATCCCCTTGATGCTGCTGCGCCTTCTTCAGTCGGTGCGGACAAAGATAGTTGTGCCTTCCCTTAAGCAAAGCCGCGGTAAACTCAAACGGCACCAGCGACTGCACAATCGGCACATCCTTCCCAAATAACTGCTCCTGCAGATGTATGGTGTAAGTGCTGATGATCGCTTTTTTACCCAACTCCTCCGCCGCATAGGCCGCTGGCACTAGGTAAGCCAGACTCTTTCCGGTGCCCGTTCCTGCTTCCACTACCAGATGCCTCTTCCCCTCAATTACCTCCGCCACCTTCCCCGCCATCGTCGCCTGCCCAGGCCTCGGTTCATACCCCTTCGCCGCTCCTAACTTCCCCCCCTTGGAAAAAAACTCCACCATCCGCGGACCAAGCGGTTCCACTCTATGGTGGCCATTAGATCCGTGGCTCATCGGAGACCTCCGCGGGACTTGGAATGGAATCGATTTAGGAACATCCTCCCTTAGGTATGGAAGCTCTGGAATCACTTTGCGAGTCCTGCCTCCAAGCTGGAGCGAGCGACCTTTTTCTGCGCGAGGGCGCAATCCCTTTCGTTCGTCTGGGCGACCAACTCCTCCCCCTAGAAACTGTCCCCGCCACCGAGGATCTTCTTGGCCACCTCTGGTCTGCCTGTGGTGCCAATCCCGATGCCACGGATCATGACGCTTCCTTAGTCACCCGCTCGGGCCTTCGCTTCCGCGTGAACCTCCATCGCCAACTCGGTGTCCGCGGTGCCGTGCTCCGTAACATCAAAACTCAGATTCCCACCATGGAAGAGCTCGGTCTGCCCACGGAACTTCTGCAAAAGTGGTTTACGCGCCCATCGGGACTCATTCTCGTAACCGGATCCACTGGGACCGGAAAATCCACCACGCTGGCCGCAGGCCTCGAATGGCTCAACCAAACCGCCACCCGCCACATCATCACGATTGAAGATCCTGTCGAATATCTCTTTCAAGAAAACCTCTGCCGCTTTACCCAGAGAGAAGTAGGAGCCGATACCCCCTCCTTTGCCGAAGGCCTCCGTCGCGCCCTCCGTCAAAGTCCCGACATCATTCTCTTAGGTGAGATCAGAGATTCCGTCTCCGCTAGCACCGCCCTTCAAGCCGCAGAAACCGGTCACCTCGTCCTCGCCTCTGTCCATAGCGGGAGCGCCGCCGAGGCCGTCGAGCGACTCCACCGTATCTTCAGCCCAGCCGAACGTGAAGACGCCTCTGCCCTTCTCGCCGCTCAACTTGTCGGGGTTTTCACCCAACAGCTCGTTCGAGGCTTGTCCAAAAAACTCTTTCTCGTGGCCGAACATTTCGAAAATCAGGCTGCCACGCGCCAGTGGATCCGAAACGGGGGTGGTACCGAACTGGTAGACTTTATGCAGATTTCTCAGTCCCCAGAAAATCGATCCATGACCACATCTCTCGTTCAAGCCTTCCGCGACGGCCACATCGCCATGGAAGAGGCTCTAGCAGCTGCTCCCATGACCGACGAATTCCGCCGAGCCGCTATGGGCATTTCCAGCCAAGCCTTCCAAGTCGCACAGGACTAGTCATGGACGATTTAAATATTCTTCAACTTCTCGAAGAAGCGAAACAGCGGGGTGCTTCCGATCTTCACTTCACTGCAGGCCAGCCTCCTGCTTGTCGTGTCGAAGGCGTCATCCACTCGCTTCCTCACCCTCCGATGACTTCCCGTCAATGCCGCGAGATTACCTTCAGTGTTCTCACCGAAACTCAGCGCGCCAAGTTAGAATCAGAGTTGGATCTTGATTTCTCGATGGATGTGGCAGGGATTGGGCGGCTCCGCGGGAACGCCCACTTTTCCCGCGGTACCGTTGAAGCCGCCTTTCGCTTCATCAACCGAAGCAATCCATCCCTCGAGCAGCTAGGCCTCCCCCCGATTGTTCGAAAATTATGCGACCTTGAGGAAGGGCTCGTTCTGATCACAGGGGCAACCGGATCGGGCAAATCCACCACCATGGCAGCTATGATCGAAGAAATTTCCCGGACGCGCTCAGGGGTAATCGTAGTTCTCGAAGATCCAATCGAATATGTTTTTCCTCCAGCCCTCTCCCTGATTAAACAAAGGGAAGTTGGCAAAGATACCCGCTCTTTTTCTTCCGGTCTTCGTCACGCCTTGCGCCAAGATCCAGATGTAATTGCCGTGACCGAACTCCGTGACCAAGAATCGGTCCAGATCGCACTGCAAGCAGCTGAAACAGGGCACTTGGTTCTCGCTACCTTTCACGCCTCCGACCCAGTCAAAGCTCTCGACCGTATTCTCGAAATGTTCGGCGCAGAAATGCTCCCGCAAATCCGCGCCCAACTCGGCAACGGACTGCAAGCGGTTATCTCCCAACGCCTCCTCCCAAAAGCAGACGGCCAAGGACGCGTGCTAGCTTCGGAAATCCTAACCGCCTCCCCCGCGATCTCCGCCTGCCTTCGAACGGGTCGCATGGAACAGATTGTCGGAATTATGGAAATCGGCGGACGCGATGGCATGCGCACAATCGATGCCAGTTTGGATGATCTTGTGGAAACAGGTTTGATCACCTCAGAAGAGGCGGTGCAAAATGCTCGCGATCCAACCCGTGTCCAACTCGCCAAACCTAAGAAAAAAGGCCTCTTCGGTTAACTGCCACTGGCTAACGCCGCATCCCAAAATATCGGACACGGCTCGACACAGACCAGTGGGATTCGTCCCGCCTCCGCACTGCACTTTTTGCCCATCCAAAGCGGACTCTTCCCACACCGCGCCTGACAAAGTTCTTTCTCGGCTCTTTCTACCGATTTTTCCCCATCCTCGATCAACTTCTGCACCCGCCCCATCTGCCTCTTCGCCGCCCCCTTCCAATCGCCTTGAACTAATCGTCCCTCTCGCTCCGCCTCCCAATTTCCCACAGCCCCTGGATAAAACACCTCCAGCACCTCTCTCAACTCCTCATTACTCTTCGCCCAATAAAACCACCCCTGCACCAGATTCATCTCTCCACGCAATGGTCGGTATCTCCCATCCACATCTCTCCTCACCACCTCCTCCAACTCCATCAAAGTCTGAACCCTTCGCAGAAGATCAACGGAACCATCCCCATCTCTTTCGTGCCTTATCTCAAACCCCAACCCATCCACCCTCCACCGAATCTGACCAATCCGCCCCGATTGAGACAAAGGGTTCAATTCGCACTCGCCAATCTTATCACCATCTCCTCCATCTCCTCCGGCCTGCCCAGGGCGGCTCCATACCCAACCTCCCTCCCTCCCACCTCCGACCACCCCTCCGCCCCCGAACTCAAACCCAACAACCCAGGCACATCCTCCGAGCCGTGCAATCCACCCGCCAAAAAATGGGGCAACACCACAACTGGTCCATCCTCGGCCACAACTTTCCTCCAGTCTGCGATCCTCGGTTCCTCCTCCAAAAAAACCGCCCGTGCACTTCGATAACCCTTTTTACTAATCCCCACCGCTAAATCCTCCGCAGCTCGCCTCGATCCTGCATGCAACCCCGTCCCGTGACTCGCTACCAAAACACAAACATCCCGCGGCTGATGTTTTCTTATCCGACACAATTTTTCTGCTCTCCCTACCACAAGCTTTAAAATCTCTGGCCTTGATCCGATCGGCTCCGTCACCCGGCACTCCACCCCTGCCGTCTCTCCAAATTCACGCGGAAGAATCTGGGTGGTGAAATATCCCTTCGCCAAAAACCAAGGCACCACCACAGCCCTCTTCGACTGCAAACCCCTCAGGGCATCACCAAAAGATGGTTCCTCCTTCCAAAATCCCGCCCGTACCTCCGCAAAGATTCCTCTTTCCCGCAAACGATGAGCCGTCTCCCTCGTAAACCGACTCGATTCCGCATTTTTGGTTGAGCCGTGGCCTGCAAGGATCAGCGCTGTTTCTTTAAGCATCCAACCCTCCGAAGCTCAGCGAGCTTGTCGAGACTGAGCGAAGGGGGGTTGAGCCATGCCCCGCCAAAATCAGTGCGGTATCTTTAAATTCCATAACGAAACCCTACACCAAAAACCCTATCCACAGAATGGAACCGCACAAAAGGCGGTGACAGTTAGCGGTTCGCTTTGACCGGCATTCCCTGATTGGCAGGACCACCCGATGGATT
>JBBAWB010000025.1:6375-11360 GCA_040397385.1 Methylacidiphilales bacterium | reverse complement strand
GGGGGGCGAGAAGTACTTGATTGTTATTTAATTGGCAAAAGGTGGCCACGGGAAAAGCTGACGATGGATTGATCGGAGGGTTCGTACCACTGGACGGGGGGTTTGGTTTTGGCTCGGAGATTTTGGCCTGCGAGGAGGGTGTGGAGAACTCCGACTCCATCGAAGTAAAACTCATTTTGGTTTGTGCCTAAGTGCTGGAAAAACTGAGGGAGTTTTTCGCTCGAGGCCAAGGTCCACAGTTTCTTTTCCCACTTTGAGACTTCCGCCTGAACTTTCTTATCTGCGGCAAAGGGGTGTTGAAATCGAGGGCCGACATGGCAGCCATCGATACTGGCGACCATGGCGGTATCAGGGTCTTGGGAGAATTGGGCAAGAGCTTGGGAAAAAATCGTCTCAGGGGAGGTGGAGAGAGGAGGGACTCCCTTTTCCACAGCCTGATGGAATCCGCCACAAAGAATGGGAAGGATGGTGAAGGATCGACCTGGAAAAAATAGATCTCGCAGAGCCTGAAGCCAGATGACGACGAATTCGATCGAGTGTTCTCCTTGAAATCCGCGGGTTTCTTGGCCGAGAGGAAAAGGACAGGAGGAACTTAAGTCAGAAAAAATATCGTGGGCGGCAGGAACTTCGCCAAGAGGGGTTCGGTATCCCACGGAAAGGCAGGCGAGTTCACTGGGGCAACGGTGGCCTACGCCGAGAATGATGACGCGGGAGGGAAACCAGTTTGCGTCGCGCCAAAGAGCGTAAGTTTCCGCGTAGAGATTAAAGTTAACCCGCAAATCGATGTGCGGAACGATGGGTCGGCGCAGATCGTGCGGGATCTTTTTGAGGGGCGCGACTTTTTCTAAGGCAGCAGCAAAAGAACGGATTAGCTCCTGCGGATCTGCGGGATAGCACGATCCGGCACAACGTGCCGTGAGTTGGGCGGGGGCGGGGGTCAGACCTTGGGGAGAAGGGCTTCGACGGCAGACCAGTCAACGAAGTTGAAAAACTCGTCGATATAACCGCCGCGGTTGCTGAAAAAGTCGGCGTAGTAGGCGTGTTCGTAGACATCAAGCCCAAGGAGGGGAACTACGCCCCAGACGGGGTAGCTATTCTGGGCGTCGCCAATGTAGTTGAAGAGTTTTTTGGTGCCGTGATCGTAACCGGTCCAAGCCCAACCGCGGGCGGAGATGCCGGTAGCCTTGAGATCCTTCTTGTAGTTATCGAAAGAGCCAAAGTCTTGGTCAATATGTTTGAGGATGCGATCGGTAGGCTTACCGTTGCCCCCAAGAATGGAGAAGTAGAGTTCGTGGTTCTTCAGTCCGCCGATGGCGAAGGTGAAATCGACCTTAAGGGAGCGGATGCTGGAAAAGATCTGATTGGCGACGGCGGGATTGGTGGGATCGGGTGTGCCCATTTTTTCGAGCTCGGCGAGGATGGCGTTACTTTTGTTGACGTAGCCGGTGTAGAGCTTGAGGTGCTCTTCGTGAGTTTTATCGGAAATCTTGCCAGTTTTTCCCTTCACTTTAGCGAGGAGGGATTCTTGTTGGTTGGGGTAGGTGTGGGACATAAGGGAATTATTCCGCAGAGAAGGGGTGGCGTCAAACCCGAGAAAGGTTTTTCTTGCGGTGGTTGCAGGAGTCGGCTGGCAAAACTCGAGGCTTAGGGTGGGTCTCGACGGAGGGACTAAAAATGGGTTGAATGGCTGAATGCTCGATATGGCCCTGATTCGAAAAGACCCCGAGGGGGTAAAGCAGAGGTTACTCTCTCGTGGAAAAGGGGCAGCGGATGGCTTGGCAAAGATTCTGGAAGTGGATGAGGAGCGTAGGAAATTAATTGGCGAAGTGGAAAAGCTCAAGGCGGAGCGGAACGCAATTAGTAAGGAGGTGGGAGTGCGGAAGGCGAAGAAGGAGTTGGCGGATGATTTATTGGCGGGGATGAAGGAGAAGTCGGATCGGATTGCGGAGTTGGATGGGGCCACGGCGGCGGTGGAAGCTAAGCAGGAGGGGTTACTGCTTTCGATCCCCAACATGCCCTGGGAGGGATGTCCGCAGGGTAGTTCGGCGGCGGACAATCCAGTGCTTTCGACTTGGGGTGAGCCAAAGAAATTTGATTTCAAGCCTAAGGATCACGTGGCTTTGGGAGAGGCGCTGGGGATTTTAGATTTCACGGCCTCGGCTAAAGTTTCGGGCAGTGGGTTTGCGGTGTATCGGGGGGCGGGGGCGCGGTTGGAGAGGAGCTTAATTAGTTGGATGTTGAATTTGCATAGTGGAGAGCACGGGTATACCGAGGTCTCGACTCCTTTTCTGGTGCGGGAAGCGAGCATGGTGGGCACGGGGCAACTGCCAAAGTTTCGTGATGACATGTATGCGGTGGAGGGAGGGGAGCTTTTCTTGGTGCCGACGGCGGAGGTGCCCGTGACGAATCTTCACCGAGAGGAGATTTTGGCCGAGGGAGATTTGCCGAAACGTTATGTGGCGTACACTCCGTGCTTTCGGAAAGAGGCGGGGAGTGCGGGAAAAGAGACGCGTGGGCTGGGAAGGATGCATCAGTTCGACAAAGTGGAGTTGGTCTGGATTGAGCATCCAGATCGCTCGATGAAGGGGTTGGAGGAACTTTGCCAGCATGCTGAGTCGGTCTTACGCAAGTTGGGTTTACATTATCGAAAGATTGAGCTTTGTGCGGGGGACATAGGTTTTGGGGCGGCGCGGTGCTACGACCTGGAGGTGTGGGCTCCAGGGATGGGACAGTTCTTGGAAGTTTCGTCGTGCAGCAATTTTATGGATTTCCAAGCTCGGCGGATGGGATTGCGGTTTAAGGGAGCGGATGGAAAGAATCGGCCGTGTCATACTTTGAATGGTTCAGGCACGGCGTTGGCGCGGCTTTTTATTGCGTTAGTGGAGACGTACCAGACGAAAGACGGAAAAGTGGAGATTCCGGAAACGTTGCAACCCTTGTTTGGATCGAATCGGATCGGATAAGGGTGGGGAGGAGAGGTTGGTCAAAAGAGAGGGGGAGGGGTAGAGTCGGGTAATGCTGCAAGTGAGGAAATCATTGCCTGAAGTGCACGGATCGATTGCGGTGCCAGGCGGGGTGGGATTCTGGCGAAAGATGCTGGCGTTTGCGGGGCCTGCTTTTCTGGTGAGTGTGGGTTATATGGATCCAGGGAACTGGGTGACGGACATTGAAGCGGGCGCACGTTTCGGATATCAGCTTTTGTGGGTACTGCTTCTTTCCAACGGGATGGCGCTGTTGTTGCAAAGCTTATCGGCGCGTTTGGGAATTGCGACGGGCAGAGATTTGGCGCAAGCCTGCCGAGAATTTTATCCCGAACCTTGGGGAAGGTTGCTTTATATTCCATGCCAAGTGGCGATCGTGGCGTGTGATTTGGCGGAGGTACTGGGGGGGGCGGTGGGATTGAGCCTACTAACGGGGTGGCCGCTTTTGGGGTGTGCGGGGGTGGTTTCGGTGAATGTTATTTTCATGTTTCTTTTGCAGGCGAGGGGGATGCGATGGTTGGAAGCGGGAATTCTTTCGTTGGTGACGGTGATTGGGCTTTGCTACGTGGTAGAGCTTTGGTTGGCTCAGGCGGACTGGGCGGCGGTGTTCGCAGGGTATTTGGGTCCGAAATTAACGGGGATTCGTCCTGCAGGTGGGGGGACGAGTGATCTTTATGTGGCGATTGCGATGATTGGAGCGACGGTCATGCCGCATAATCTGTATTTGCACTCGGCCTTGGTGCAGACGCGAAGGATTGAACCGACGACGATGGGGAAAAAGGAGGCGGCAAAATTTAATCTGATTGATTCGGCGGTGGCCTTGAACGCGGCTTTTTTAGTGAACTCGGCGATTTTGATTTTAGCGGCTTCTGTTTTCTTTCGAAACGGGGTGGAGGTGAAGGAGTTGAGACAGGCGTACGAAACCTTGACCCCGCTGGTGGGAACGGCATTCGCGGGGACACTGTTTGCGGTAGCGCTATTGGCGAGCGGGCAAAGTTCGACCCTAACGGGGACTTTAGCAGGGCAGATTGTGATGGAGGGGTTTTTGCGGTGGAGGGTGGCGCCTTGGGTTTCGCGGTTGAGCACGCGGTTCTTGGCGTTGATCCCTGCGGTGATCGTGATTCTTTGGCGGGGTGAGGAAGGAACGTATGATTTGCTGATTTTAAGCCAGGTGATTTTGAGCCTGCAGTTGCCCTTTGCGGTGATTCCCTTGATTTATTTCACTGGGCGCAAGGATTTGATGGGAGAGTTGGTCACGAAGCCTTTTTGGAAGGCGCTCGCATGGGGAATTGCGGCTCTTTTGACCACGTTGAATGTCTGGTTGGTCTATGAAACGGTCTTGGGATGGGTGGCACCATGAGTAGTGGTTTGTATAAGAAGATTTTGGTTCCGCTGGAAGGGACGGGTCACGATGCGAGTATTTTGAGGCACGTGACGAAGTTGGCGAAGATGCATGGCAGTGAACTGATTCTGATTCATATCGCGGATGGGTGGTCGGCGCGGTTTTATGGGGAAGAGAGCGATTCGAAGGAGGTGCGAGAGGATCGGGAGTACATGTCGCAGTGTGCGGAGAAAATGAAAAAGGAGGGCATTCCGACAACCTGGCGGTTGGGGTATGGTAAGCCTGGGCCTGAGCTGGTGCGGGCGGTCGAGGAGACGGGATGTGATTTGGTGGCGATGACAACGCATGGCCATCGCTGGATGGAGGATGTTCTTTTTGGAAGTGCTTCAAGCGAGGTACGGCATGGGGTGGACATACCGGTGCTGCTTTTGCGAACGGAGAAAAAGAGCAGGCGGCGGGGAGATGGCGATTTTTAATTTTGGATTTTTACTCACGCAAAGGTCGCCAAGGGCGCGAAGGAGGATTGGGGATGAAGCGGTTAAGGGGGGATGGGTGTTGAGCGAGGCGACCTCGGAGATGTCGCCGCTACCTAATTGTTGATCTAGCGGTTGCGGGACACGGACATGCTTACGCGCGCAAAGGTCGCCAAGGGCGCGAAGGAG
>JBBAWB010000025.1:0-6275 GCA_040397385.1 Methylacidiphilales bacterium | reverse complement strand
GTTGCGGGACACGGACATGCTTACGCGCGCAAAGGTCGCCAAGGGCGCGAAGGGGTCCCGGGGGTGAGGGATCGGATTGCCAAGAAGTGGCTAAGGAGACATCCTTTGCGGATGAATAAAACAATCCCCCTATTAATCGCCCTGTTCTTCTCCACTCTGCTACCAGTCTCTGCGGGGAGCACCTTGGGAGAATCGATCGACAAGACGATTGATATTTTGCGGCAGTATGGAGATTCACAGGGGGATTCGATTCCTCGCAATGTTTTCCACGAGTGCAAGGGTTTGGTAATTCTTTCGGTTTACAAGGCGGCGTTTATTATTGGGGCGAGTGGGGGGGAAGGGCTGGTGGTGATGAGGACCAAGGGAGGGAAGTGGTCGCCGCCTTCAGGGATTTCGGCAGCAGGAGCGGGGGTGGGGTTTCAAGCGGGAGTATCGAATCAAGATTTCGTGATGTTGCTAAACACGGAGGAAGCGGTGAAGCAGTTTGAGCAAAAAGGAAACTACACGAGCAGTGCGGAGTGTGAGGGAACGGCGGGGCCAGTTGGGCGAGAGCTTTCGGCTGGGGTAGCGACCGTAAACGCGCCGATTTACACTTATAGTTTTAGCAAGGGGTTGTTTGGAGGGGTTTCGTTGTCGGGCCGAGGTTTGGCTTCGGCGGATGATACCAACGAAAACTTTTATGGAGAGAGGCTTACTCCGAGGGAGATTTTATCGGGCAAGATTAAGAAGACTCCCGAGGCGGTGAAGCGCCTTTGGGCGGCTTTAGAAGAGTTAGATAAGAAGCCTGCCCTCGTAGGCAAGACGCCTTCGAAGGATGGGAAGAGCACGAAAAAAACAAATAACTAAGGAGATTTATGGCTGATCCGATCACTCCCAATCCGCTGCCAAATCCAGCGGGGGCGACAACAAGTAAAGTGGTGGCCGCGGGTGCGGCGAAGGCGGCGGCTTCTGGGGTAGCCAAGGTGGTGGCATGGCAGGCGATTACTTTAGGGACCGCAGCGGCGCTTGGTTTGGGAGGGGGTGGTTATTATATGGCGCGGGATGCCAAGGCTCGGACTCAGTTGACGGAGTTGGAGCAGAAGTCAGGAGCTTTGGAGGATCGGGCGAAGCAGGCAGAGGTAGCGGCGGAGACTTTGCGGGCTCAAATCGAGCAGCTGAAGGGGGATCCTGCGAAATTGGCAGAGGCCTCCTTGGAGTTGGAGGGGACAAAGGCTGAATTAGCGAAGTTGAAAGATCTCTCGGCCTCAGAAAAGAAAGTTTTGGAAAAAAAGTTGGCGGATCAGCAGCTGGCATTAGAGAAGCTGAAGGCGACCTCCGTGCCGACGGATGAGGAAGCGAGGCTAGAGGCGGATTTAAAAAAGAGGTTAGAGGATAAGGATGTGGTGATTTCGCGTTTAAAAGATCAGTTGAAGGTGACGGTGGCGAGCGAGATTCTTTTTCCGAGTGGCTCGGCGGAGCTAGCGCCTGAGGGGGCGGATGTGTTGCGCAAGGTAGCGGCCGCAGCCAATAAATCGATGGATGAGGTAAGGGTGGAGGGCCATACGGATAGTGATCCAATTGCTCCAGTTTTGGCGCAGTACTACCCGACAAATTGGGAGTTATCAACGGCGCGGGCGGCAGTGGCGGTGCGGACACTGCAGGCGACGGGGATGGTGCCAGCGGACCGGTTAGCGGCGGTGGGATATGGGGATAGTCATCCGGTGGCACCGAACGACACGGTGGAGGGAAAAGCGAAGAATCGCCGTGTAGAAATTATTTTTAAGCCAATACCGAAAACCTAAGCGGCGGGCGGGATGGGGCTGGGGGTGGGGTCGGTGGGGTGAAGGTTTTCGACGGTGAGGGGTCCATCGTACCAGGTGATGCTAATAACCTCTTTCTCAGCGAAGTGTGGTCCGTGAGCAGAGTTTTTTGGTGCGTAAAAGAAGGTGCCAGGACCGTATTCGACTTTTTCTTCGGTCCACTTTCCTTTGAGGATGACAACGGATTCAGAAGTCTGAGGGTGGCGGTGGGCAGGAAGAGTGGTGCCCGGAGCAAACTTTCGTAAGAGGAAACGCGCGCCACTGATTGGGTCGTGGGAAAGGGCAGCGAATTCCACTCCTGGGTAAGGGCCGGCTTCCCAAAGGGTAGTATTGGGAAGACGAATGGTAGGGAACATTGGAACAGGATGAGGGAAAGGATTCTCTCTGACAATCTCAAGAGTTGAGGTAGAAATGAGTCTATGGCGAATCGAACGGCAACGAAGGCGGGAGAGGTGGATTTCGGGCCTTTATTTCGGCTGGCGGGAGAAATTGGGCGGGAAATGGATTTGGGAGGGTTGCTCTTAATGATTTTGGAGAAAAGTCGTCCTTGGATGCAGGCGGAGGCGTGTTCTATTTTCCTGCCGGATAAGGAATCGGGAGAGTTGGTGATTCACTCGGCGCGTGGAGATAGTACGCCCGAACTGGGTGCCTTACGGATACCGAAGGGGCAGGGAATCGTGGGCACGGCGATGGCGGAGAAAAAGACGATTCGGGTGGATGAGGTGGAGAAGGACGCGAGATTTTACTCGAAGGCGGATGAGAAGACGGGGTGGAAGACGAAGGCTCTTTTGGCGGCGCCTTTGGTGGATGGAGAGGAGTGTGTGGGGGTGATTGAATTTCTTAACCCGATTGGGCGGCCGGCTTTTACGGATCAGGACGAGCAGATGGTGGAGTATTTTGCGGGACTGGTGGCGGCAGCTTTGGTGCGAATTCGTGCCAACGAGGCGGCCTTGGAGCGGGCGGCGGTGCAAAGGGATTTGGATTTGGCGAGAGAGTTGCAGGGGGGATTGCTGCCGAAGATCTTTCCGACGAAGGAGGAGGCACCGGGAATTGAGTTATTTGCGCGGCTAGATCCAGCGAAGGAGGTGAGCGGGGATTTGTATGATTTCTTTCCGATTGAGAATGGAAAGATGTGTTTTGTGGTGGGGGACGTATCGGGCAAAGGAATTGCCGCAGGGATTTTCATGGCGGTAACGAGGACTTTGATTCGGGCGACGGCGGTGCCAGGGCGGAGTCCGTTAGAAATATTGACGAGGGTGAACGCCCAATTGGCCAAGGAGAATCAGGCGAGTCTTTTTGTGACAATGATTTTAGGAATCGTGGATACACGAACGGGGCGGATGATCTATGGGCAGGGTGGGCATAATCCACCGATTCTGATTCCGGCGAAGGGCCACCCAAAGTACGAACCGCCTGGAGGCATGCCGCTGGGGGTGTTTGAGGATGCTAAGTTTGGGGAGCAGGAGTTGGTTTTAGAGAAGGGCGATACTTTGCTGGTGTATACGGATGGGGTGACGGAGGCGATGAATTTGGCGAAGGATCTTTTTGGGGAGGACCGGTTGCAGTTGGCGGTGGAGGGTGGGGCGGCGCTTTCGGCGGAGAAAGTGACGGAGCGGGTGGTGGAGAAGGTGGAAGCATTTGTGGGGGCGGCGGAGAGGTCGGATGACATTACTTTGCTGGCGATTCAGCGGCGGATTGATTGAGTCCTGAATTGCGGCGGGAGGTGTGGGCGGAGATGAGGGCGCTGGGGGATCGTCTGCAGAGTGTGTTACGGAGTGATCCGCGGCATCCGCGAGGAAGGAACCCGTACGCGCATGTCGCGGGGTGTGTCCGGGAGAGGTTCGGTTGCAGTTACGGAGAGTTGGCGGATGAGAGGTTGGAGGAGGTCCGAGGATATTTAAAGGAGCTAGAAGAAAAGAAGAACGGGGCTTAGGCGTAGACGCGCCAATCGAGGTCGAGGAAAATGGGGTTGCGCCATTCGCAATTAGCGAGGAAGGATTCTTCAACGCGATCGCCTTTGATCTGTTCGTAGAGGCGAGTGAATCGGAGAAGGTGGTCTTTGGTGCGTTTAACGGCGTAGGGTACCATAGTGCCGGTTTTCATGATAAAGGCCCAGTCACTGGATTGGGCGAGAAGGAGTTCGCGGGCGGCTTGGCGCAGAGCTCGATCGAGCAGGGTGTGAGGGTGTTGATGGCGGAAGCGCCCTGCCAGTTCAATCATACGAACGGTGGCGATGTGCAGGTGGGGATAGATCCAAGCGTTGGAGGGTTCGAGCCAAACGGAGGAGTGGCCCTCATTCCCCCAAGAGGAGGCGCTAGGCTGACTGATTTGGTGGGTCTGGTTGCGGGTGAGGAATTCGGATGGGGTGATCATGGAAAATGTTTTCTGGTCGCAGGCGGATTTGCGGAAGAGGTAATCGAGAAAGATAGGGCCTTCGTACCACCAGTGGCCGTAGAGTTCCGCATCGTAAGGACAGAGGACGAGGGGTTCGACGCCCATGATCCCGCGAAGATGCTCGATCTGTTTTTCCCGATTGAACATAAAATTAGCGGCGTGGCTGGCGGCGCGTTCGCGGGCGAGATGGGGGCGGTAGGGTTCTTTGTGCGGGGTGCGTCCGGTGATTCGATAATATTTGAGTCCAGTGAACTTGCGAAGGCCGTTGGGTTGGATGTAGGGGCGGATGTAGTCGTACTCGAGATCGAAGCCGCAATCGCGGTAGAAATCGCGGTACTCGGCGTCCCCGGGGTAACCCTCTTCGGCGCTCCAGACCTGTTTACTGGATTCGATATCGCGACCGAAAGCGGCGGGGCCTGCGGGGGTGAAGACGGGGGCAAAGACGCCGTAGGCGGGGCGGGGTTCAGCATGGAGGAGACCGTGGGCATCGAGGATGAACCAGCGGATTTCTGCTTCTTGGAGATAGTTTTCTAGGCCTGGGTAGTAGGCGCACTCGGGCAACCAGATTCCGCGAGGATCGCGCCCGAAACATTGGTGGTAGTCGTGGCGTGCGACTTGGACTTGGGCGCGAACGGCTTGAGGAAATTCGCGCATGAGGGGAAGAAATCCGTGGGTCGCGCCGCAGGTAATGATTTCGAGAACGCCGGCGTCTTGGAATTTGCGGAAGGCGCTGACGAGGTTGCGGTGGTAGCGGTCGCAAAAAAGTGTACGGCAGTGGTGAAGGCGTTGGTGGTAGAATTGGGCGAGGGAGTGGAAAGCGGGATCGTGGCGGGTGCGTTCTAATTCTTTGCCTGCGAGTTCTAGCTGTTTTTCAAGTCCGTGGACGTAGCGATCTTGGAGGAGGGGATCGCGGAGCATGGCGCAGAGCGGGGGAGTCATTGACATGGTGAGTCGAAAATAAATCCCGTCCCGAACGAGGCCTTCCATCATATCGAGAAGGGGGAGGTAGGTTTCGGTGATGGCTTCGTAAAACCAGTCCTCTTCTAAGAACTCTGGATATTCGGGATGCCTGACGAAGGGCAGGTGGGCGTGGAGAACAGGAGCGACGAATCCGATAGCCATGGATGTTTAGCGGGTTTCCCCGATTGGTTTGGGCAAGGGGGGTTGGCCGGTGGGGTCGACACCTGGGGTGGTAGAACTCAGGCGAAGAAAGGAGAGGAGGGTGGAGCGTTGTTCGGCGCCGTCGGGTGCGGTGGCTTGGATGGGGATATGGAATTGTCCATCGGGGAAGACGAAGTGGTAGGAGAAGGTTCCATCTGGGCGCAGGTTGATGGAGCGTCCGTCGACGGTGATTTGGGAACCTGGGGTGGTACCGCCGTAGAGGATGAGTTCGGCGTTGACGTGCATGGCGAAGGTACGGTCGTGGCCAAGAGCACCAGAGGTTAGGCTTGAGGGAGTGTGACTGGAGGAGAGTTCTTCGAGTCGGCGCCGCAGAGTTTCGGTGATTTCGAGGGAACCGACGCGAGTACGGAGAACGAGTTCGCCCCCAAGGTAATCGAGGATGCGGTCGGCCAGGCCTGTGGGGACGACACGGCGCAAGGCGTAAGCGAAAGGTAGGGGGTAGCCCTCGTTTTGGAGCCGAGAGAGTGCTCGGGCGAGTGATTCTCCTGGGCGCAGTTGCCCCGCGACTAGGTCGAAGAGTTGGCGAAAGGAGTAGTGAAAAGGGATGGTGACGAACTGGACGTCGCAATTGGGGGAGGGATCATCGCGTGGTGTAGAAACCTCATCAGAAACGGATAGGGCATTGAAGGAGCCGTCATGGCGGTAGTAGCCGAGTTCGGCTTGAAAGGGGGTGGCGGGTCGGTGGACGGGGAGGTACCACTCACGTGAACCGGGGAAAATATGAATTTGATGAATGCGTTCCCGACCTGGGATGAAAACTTGCAAAAAGATTTGGCCGCTTGGGGATTCTTGTTCGGCGTCGCGCAGTTGTTGCCAGGTAAAGTCCCAGTAGGCGTAGAGCCAGCGGGGATCGCGGGCGGTAAGAAAAAGGCGGCGGGACCCGTAGCTCTCGGGGAGTTC
>JBBAWB010000024.1:0-12246 GCA_040397385.1 Methylacidiphilales bacterium | reverse complement strand
GATTTACTCACGTCCCGCATTCCCGGGACGCCTATTGCTCACGCAAAGGACGCAAAGGGCGGAAGGCCCCGACGCGGGTCGGGGCATGTCGGGGGAGAGAGGATGATTTTTAATTTTGCCCCGCATTCGCGGGACGCGCTTACGCGCGGATGTTGAATTTCTAATTATTTGGAGTTGGAGGCTTTGGTAGTGGCGGCATCTCCGAGGCCGCCTAGGTGAACGATTGGGCATACAGAATTCAACGCAGGCGTTCTCGGAGATACCGCCCTACCTATGGACTGAGGTGATGAGTCATCAGCGGAGGGCGGGTGGTTTTGAGTCGTGAGGTTTGGATCGGCCCCGACTCTGGTCGGGGCGCTACCAGTGGACGGTGGACGGTTTTGATCTCGGGGTGGTGGCCCGCGACTTGGGTCGGGGCGGGTCCTAGGTTCGAGCCCTAGCCGAGGCAATATTTTAGGGTAAACGGGGCTTTTGACCCACGACCCCAGTTTGTTTTTCGGAGGGGGTTAAAACCGATAGAGGAAGTAGCCTTGAACGCTCTGATTGGAAGTCCCGTTGTTATTTTGGACGAATTGGAAAAAGTTGCCGCCTGTAAAATCCTGCTCCCCCGTTCCGGTGTATTTGTAGTACAAGCCTGCCTGCATTTTTTCCGAAAAGGGAAAATCCAGTCCAAATTGGCCCGCGTAGGCAAAGGAGAGGGCAGTGCCGATTCCGTCAGAGCCTTCCAGTGAAACACCTTGGAGAGAGGTTGTTTGGGCTGCAGACACCATGCCTCCCACGCCAAATCCCGCTGTGATGGTGAATTGGGGATGAATCGGAATGGTAAAAAGAAAGTTGGCAAGCATCGGGATCTGATAGTAATCGCCGACGAGGGAAGCCTGCCCGTTTTGCGATACGGTTTGGGTGCCGATCGAGAGAGATCCATTGGTAGGCTCGATGTACTGAATCGTGTTCAGCATAAACCCAGGAGCGAATTCGAGCGCAAACCAGTCGGTGATTTTGGCTCCAATCGGACAGTCCATCCGAAATCCTGGATTGAAGGCCAAGGTGGCGGCTCCACTGCTCACGGTTGTGCCACTGGTGCTTCCTGCGAACTGATTAATATCGGTATCGCTGATCATCGAAATTCCCAAGGCAGGAGCAACGTACCAGTCGAAGCCTGTGCCCTCTTTCGAATCCTCCATCTTCCACGGGGGGACATAATTTTCTTCATCCATAGGGGCGGGGGCAGGTGCAGCCAGCGGAGTTTGGCCTTCGGAAATCGCTCCCGTCAGGAACAAAAAGCCGAGAAGAAAACTATAAAGTTTCACCCCACTGGCATGCAGGGGAATAGGTGCCACGTCGAGAAAGGGGACGGGCGAAGCGAGGCAAAGTGCGAGCAAGTCGGGGAAAACATTTGCAAAAATGTCACACAAACGTTGCTGGCAAAGTGCAGGAGGAAGACCATCTTGTCGGAGTGGAGATCGTAACAGCCCCCAAAATTCGATACGAGGAAGCTGATGTTGAAAGCACAGTTTATTTTCCAGGCAAAAATGGGGTGGTTAAGAAATCGACCCTGTCGGATGATCTCAGCGACGAGTGGACGATCGGCGAGGAGCGGCTTTAGTAGTATTTTCGGCTTTAAGGCGTAGTCCGCCTGCTTTACGCCCTTTACGCGGATTCCCCATCCGCCGCCCCTAAACCCGACTTCCGATTCTCAGCTGGCTGCCGGCTAACGCCTCCAGAAGGTCAGCCAGCTCCAGATCTTGACCAGCCAAGCCCTCCACCAGGGCATCGGAGGTTCTTCGCTCCCAGCCGCCGTTTCGACATCCAGGCTGGGTCCAGATTGAAGGGCCACAATGTCATCGGAGGTTCTGGGGGCACCATCAGGACCCACCGAAAAGAGGGAGTAGGTCTTACCGTCGGGTGAGGGAATATAAGCAATCTCTCGACCCCACGGATCTTTGGGCGCTTCGGTCAAAATTCCAGATGAGGAAAGATCGGCTAGAGACGTAGGGAGGCGGTCCCCATTTTGAGTGCGATAGGTTTGCACGGCTATTTCGATTCTGGAGCTGGCAAGAGCCACCCTCTGTTGGTTGAGTTGAGCTAGCTCCTGATCCGGATATCCCCCTTGGCGGGCTTTCTGAAACCACTCCATTGCTTTACGTTCATCCTTAGGCACGCCTCGGCCCTGCTCATAAACAATCGCTAGATCCATTTGAGCCTGATGATCCCCCGACCGTGCCTTTTGTTCTAGCGAGGTCGAGTAGTCAACCGCGGCCATCGCCTGAGAGAAAACCATCAACGCTAGAAACTGGGCGGCTCTCTTCATTTCATATAATAAAGACTAGGTTTGCTGAAAATCAAGGGGGGGGGCTGAAGCCAAGGAGTGGCCTCGCAAAATTACTTGGATCGGGTTTTGAGGAGGCGTTCGATCTGTTCGAGGTAGCGGGCGATACTGTCCCGTGCCTTGATTTCCTGGGCACGTTTTAGGAGGGGGACGGCTTCGTCGTATTTGCCTGCGGTCACCAGGACTTGGGCATGGCGCACCTTGGCATCCGCCTCAAACTGCTCCATCCCCTCCGCACGCTCAAAGAGGAAGATCGCTTTTTCGGGCTGGTTGCTTTTCGCATAGTGTTGACCAAGGAGCAGTAAGGCATCTCCATCCAAAGGATCCTCTTTGAGAATCTGCTCCAAAACAGCAGCGGATTCGGCTGTTTTGCCTTGGGCCGAGGCAATTTTGGCTTCCAGCTTTAACATCTTCTTCTTTTTGTCCGCATCGATATTGTTGCCTGCATAAATCTTTAATTTTTCCAAAAGGATGCCCGCCTCTGCTGGAGCGCCCTTACCATTCAGCACCTCGGCAGCACGAAGGGGGCGATCAATCTTCTGGCCAGGTTTGAGATCGAGGGCACGCAGGTAGGTCTCAACTGCCAAGGGATAGTTCGATTCTTGGATGTAGATGTCGGCCAAGGAGATCAGTGTGTCGGGGGTGGACTTTCCTAAACGGTCGATCATTTCGTAGCAGGTGGCTGCGGCGACAGGTTCTTTGAGTCCGAGGTGGGCGCTTGCTAAAAGAAGCCAAAACTCAGGTTTGTCGGGTTGCCGTTCGATCAGGTCGTTCATCAGTGAGACGGCCTCGGCGTACTTGTTTTGGCGGAAGATGCAGCGGGCCAGACCCAGCTTCCACTCAGGGGTCGTGGGCTGAAGAAGGAGAGCATTACGAAAAGCTCCCTCAGCCGAGACAAAATTTTCCTTTGAGACGTAGGCGGTGCCGAGGAGGCCGAAGGTGTTGCCGTCCCCTCCGCCTAGCTCGATTGAGCGGGTTAGACTCCTGATCGCATCATCGGTTCGGCCCTGTTGAAGTTGAATTAAGCCGAGATTTTTGTAAGCACGCAGATAGTTGGGGAATTTGCGGGTGGCACTCTCAAGGTATTTAGCGGCTTCGTTCGGTCGGTTAAGCTGGTAGGCGATTGAGCCGAGGGTGAAATCGAACACGGCACTCGAATCGGCGGTAACCACGGATTTTAATTCGAAGTAGGCTTTGACCACGTCGGTGGCGGCGAGGTCGGCGATCTTGGTAAAGGCCTCTTTCTCGGTGGCAGGAAGTTTGGGTTCGAGATCGCTGGAGATATTAAAGTTTTCGATCGCGCGTTTGCGGAAGTCGGGATCGGCGAAGATTTGCATGACTGCAGCCCGAGTGGCGCCAGGGGAGCCCGGGGCGGGTTTGGGGTCGTGGGCCGAGGGATCTGCTGGCTCGGCAAACAGGGGGAGGGTGTAGGCAAAGAAAAGAAAGAGAATTCTTTTCATGAGGAGGCCTTGGTATCGAAGCGGATGGGGGCACGCATCTTGGCCGATACTTTACGGCCTTCTTTCATTGCGGGTTCAAACTTCCATTTGCGCACCGCATCGAGGGCAGGTTTATCGAACGCAGGGTCGGAACTTTTTTCGACCTTGGCATTGGCGACTCGTCCGCTGGCATCGACCACAAATATTACTGTGACCACGCCATCGATTTTTCGGGAGCGGAGGGCGGCGGGATAGGTTGGGGCGGGTTGGTAGACGGCGCGCGGTTTTTGATCAAGGTCGGCCATGGAGAAGGCTTGATCCATATCGGTGCCTGTTCCTCCGGGGCCGCCCTTCCCGCCGATGCGGCCCGATTGGAAGCCTCCACCTCCACCAAACATCCCACCGCCACCACCGGGGGCGAGGGCAGATTCGAGATCGCTCAAGCTCATTGGGGCGAGGGCGGGAGCGTCATCCATCTGGGGGGCGGCCACATTGACATTCTCCATAATGGGGGCTGGAGGAGGTGGCTCTTTTTCCTGTTCGACGTCCTCTTTGGGGGGTTCGGTGTCTGGCTTTTTGATATTGGAGATATCAACTTCCTGAACATCTTCGGCTTTCTTCTTCTTCTCGAAATTAGAGACGGGGAAAAGGATTCCACCTACGACAACGACCAGAAAGAGGGCCAAGCCCAAGATGGCGGCCATGCAGAGAGGATAAAGATTAGGCTCCTTTCGTGTCTGAAAATTGGGAGACCGCGAGGCGGGGGGGGGAGGCCGCGGAAGTGGAGGAGGGGAGACAGGACTCATTATCGAGTTTTGGTGGAGATACCGATTTTGGTGATACCGAGCTTGCGGATTTCATCCAGGACAACGACCACTTTGTCGAAATTGGCGCGAGCGTCGGCATTGAGGGTAAATTTCGGATCTGGGTTAGAGGCTTTGATGGAAGAAAGGCGGAGCGGGAGTTGGCTCATCGTAACCTTTTCCTGATTGATGTAGACGTCGCCGCTTTCTGCAACGGAAACGGTGGTGATACTGTCGTCCTTCTCCTTCGCCTCGGAGGTGCTGGATCCAGGGAGCATGACGGAGACTCCCTCGTTCTTGACCATGGAAAGGGAAACCATCACGAAGGTAGCGAGAAGAAAGAACATGATGTCGATCAGAGGAATGATCTCGATCCGGGCTTTTTTTCGCCCTCCTCTGGAAACACCGCCGCCCCCGCCTGCCATTTTGCTTAGGCCTTTCCTGTGGAGGGGCCGCTGGATTTGGGCTTAAAGAGGGAAAGAAGCTTAAGGCCAATTTTTCCGGCGGTGGGTTTATTCGCTGGGATCGCAGGTTTGGCCTGTAGGCGGGGAGTCGGGGTGGTCACCGCAGGAAGACGGGGCGCGGGAGTCGCTGGGGGCACAACCGAGCTAGGAGGGGCTACGGGCATGCGGGTAGCTACGGTTGAAGGAGAGGGAGATGGGATAGGCGGTGGAGGTGGAGGTGGAGACGAAGGTGGGGGGGGAGGAGGATTGCCATGATCCCCTCCGTGAGAATGGCTGGCCCTTTCGAAAGCCTTTTCTGCCATGAGCATCAGTTCGAGTCGGCGACCCGCATCTTCCATTTCGTGTTGGGCCGATTCGATTCGGGCATTGAGATAGTTGTTCGGGAACAAGCAGGTGATGGCGATCAACAGACCGAATGCGGTCGCGATCAGACCCTCGGCGATACCGCCTGTAATGGCGGTAGGGGCTCCCAGCTCATCTCCACCCATCATGCTAAAGGTATTCATCATGCCGGTCACCGTGCCGAGCAGTCCGAGGAGGGGGGCGGCGGTGATGATGGTGTCGAGGATGGGCAGGCCACGGCCAAACCTCTTGAGTTCGATGGCACTCGCCTTGCTGATGGCTTGGCTAATGGAAAGGTTGGCGTTGGCAAGGGCAAAGCCGAGGACTCGAGCCACGAAATCGGTGGAGGCCTTGGCGACTTGGATGGCAGCCGGCTGGTTACCACTTTCCACCAAAGTGAAGATCTTTTCAACCTGCTCAGGATTTTGGCGCCGCTTCTCCGAAACGATGAACAGAGACCGTTCAAGAGATACAACCGCCGCCACAATCGCGGAAAAGAGCAAGGGCCACATAATGGGACCGCCGTGAATGAAGGTACGGATGATAGAATTTTTATTCCCGTAATTTCTTAGGGCCTGTCCCATGGTGAAATCAGAGGCAATGACCGCTTCTCCTCCAGCCATGAGGGAGGCAAAGGCAGGGCCAAAGATTTTCGAGTGTTCCGCCCCTTTCAGAACGGTTTCTTTAGATCCCTTGGCCTCAGAGGCCCAACCTGCAACCGAGCCGTCGGCAGAGGAGAAAAGAACCATCGGCCCAATCTGGGCAAACTTACCCTCGACCAGTCCCCCTTGGGCATCGAGTGCCACCCCAGGGTAGCTGTGGCCACCGAGAAGGTCTTCGATACGGGTGAGGGCGGCATCGACGACGCGGAAGGAAGCCTTGTACTTATCCTCGTGGGATGCGTTGCTGTTTTCGTGGGTGGCCTTGGCTAGGTCGAGTTTTTCGCGGTGACCTGCACGTTCCGAAATATGAATACTCTTCTCCCCGAAATTTCTGCCGAATTCGTTCAGCAGATTGAGCATGTAGGTGTTTTCCTCTTCGCGCTGTTTGATCTCCGCCTTCAGTGAGGATTGATCGAGATTTTTCATGTCTCGGGCTCGCTGGGCGAGGTCCAGCTCCTTTCGGGCAAGAGCTAGGTCGTCCTCGGCCAGAGAAAGTTTTTTGCTGAGAGGTACCTTTTCGGAGGAAATCTTTTCCCGAGTTGCGGTGAGCTCTTTTAAGGCTGCATCCAGGTCGGTTCGAGCTTTTGTGGATGCGGTTGCGAGGACATCGGTCGCCTTAGGAGGAGTGGGAGGAAGGATCGTAGGGGTAGGGGTGGGGGCAGCCTCGGGAACTGAAGGTTTATCCGATGGAGGTGCAACAAACTCCGCTTTGGGGGCTCGGAGCTGGATATTTGCATCGGGAGATTGCTCTGCGAACGCGCTGAGGGTTGAAAACAACACGACAGACAAGAGGTTAGAGAGGATCCTTTTCGAAATCCGAATTCCGAAATTCGAAATCACCCTCGGTTGATAATGCAAGGACGAACGCTGAAAATTTGTAATCATTGTATTTTTACTGGGAGATCAATAAAGGTAGTCCCCTTTTCCTTTCCTTCAAGATAGTGCACTGCGAGGAGGATCTTCTTTCCGTTAGTATTGTCAGGTTTCCAAACCCAACCATCGGGTCCGGGATGACCGATCCCCGCCAAGGTGCCTTCTCGGTTGGTGTAGTAGGCTTGGCTGAGGCCAAGATAAACGGTGGTGACCTCGGCACGTGTGCCATCGGGGAAAGTACGGAGCTCTTTCACGCTAGCCACGGTGGAGTTGAAGGCACTGGCTTGATCAAGAATACCCAAGACGTTTTGCAGGCGTTCCGCCAGTGAAGCGGTCGACTTTTCCGAATCTTCAGGAAAGCGCGCAATGATCGGCTTGAGCTTTTCACGGAGAGGCTCGGGCAGTTGGGGAATGAGGGGGCGGAGCTTCTTTTCCGCGGCAATCACCATGGCTTTCGAGTTTTCAGCGGTGGCTTTCAGTTTGTCGGTTTGAGCCGCAAGCTCGTCTCGTTTCTTTTGAGCTTCTGCCACGGCTATGGAGATTTCCTTTAACTTCTCGCGAACGGTAGCGGTTTCAGCTTCGGCTAGGCGGACGCGATCTTCCAAGATGTCCTTGCCGGATGCCCATTCCGACTTTTCTTTCGAGATGAGTTGTTTGGTCTCGACCCATTTGGTCAAGGTTTCGCGGGTGGCCTCGATGAGGGGGGCGGTCTCGCTGGTAACCTTCATCAGGGGTGCGGGGGTACTCGTTGTCGCTGGGGCGTTCGTCTGGGCGGAAAGGCTAGGAGCCAAGTGAAAAAGGAAAAGTGTGAGGAGCAGGAGGAAAAAATTCATGGTCAAAAGCTCCACTTGAGACCTGAGGAGAGGATTTGCTGGGCCATAAAATCATTAGATGAGCTTGCCCCACCTGCAACGGGAGGAGTTGTTGTAGTGCTCTCGTTGCCGTAATTGAATTGAACATCCATAAAAGCCAAAAACTTGTATTCGATAAAAAGGCTAAGGTTTTCATAAATCTTTTTTTCTATACCAATAATAGCCTGCAAGGAGAGGCATACATTGTTGGCTGAGCCAATAGCAGTTTCGTAGGCTACTGGATTCCCGTTTGCATCGGTTCCATCGACTTGCATTTTATGGTTGGTCGAATAAAGCACCGCGCAACCCACCCCTCCTCCGAAGTAGGGAGTTACTGGGAGCTCTTCGAATTTTACAAGTCCATTCAAATTTACATTGTATACGTTTAAGTTGGAGGTCTCAGTTCCAACGCTCGGCAAAACTTGGTCTCCGGTGTTGCCTGTCCCGGTTGAGGTTGGAGACAAATCGAGTTTTTCATAGGAGCCGAGATAAATGAACTCCAATTCCATGCCCGTTCGCATCGGGACTGGGCTGCCAAAAGCCAGCTGCACATCACGTACTGCAAAATCATAACCGCCCTTCACGCATATATATGTTCCTAATTGCCCATTGTCCCCCTGATCCAAAGGAATTTGACCTTTTGCAGTGGCAGTTCCATTTTCTGTGAATTGTTGAACCATGGCTCCAGCCCCTATCGACGTGTACCAGTGTCCGTCACGCGGACCCTGTGGACCATCGGTTCCTGATGTCTGGGATGGGGTGATGACTTTGGGTTGGTTGGCAATTTCTGGAAGAGGAGCATCTACCATACTTGATGTGGGCTCTGGGGCTTTTGCAGCAGGTGGCTGGGTTGGCGTGGCCGATGGTGCGTTAGTTGCGGTGGAAGGTGCTACAGATAGCCGGCCTGAGTTCACTTGGGCTTGAATAGGACAAGCCAACAAGGAAATAAGACCCAATAAAAAAATACGCAAAGCCATAGCCCTAAGAATGAAATGAGCCCGTGGCTAAGCGAGAAATGTAGTGTGACAATTAAAGGCCAATGCCAACTAGGTAAGAATAACTCCCAATAAAAAACTCACTCTCCTTTTAAGCCCAAAACCTCGCCACCGGTAGGGCGCATCATCTCTGATGCGCCGGTTCAACCTTCCAGCTCGAGTGCTCCACCGGCGGACCAAGGATGGTCCGCCCTACCAAAAATCCCCGCGTCAGCGGGTCCCGCCACTGTGGGGCGCATCCTAAACCCCTGAACCCCATAATCCCTGAGTCTGCGAACCCTGCGAAGCTCCCCACTGGTAGGGCGCATCATCCCTGATGCGCCGGTTCAACCCCCAAGATCTCAACGAATATTCCTACATTCTCACCCGCCAGCCCCAGGAATGCGGTACGAGGAAATTGAAGCTCGGTATTGCCAAATGCTACATTGCGTACTACTTTAAATCTATGACAACTTTCTCGCTAAAGCTCGACGAAAAGTTGGCTGCATCTCTTGCCGCAGAGGCGCGTATGCGCCGCACGACCCGCTCCGAGCTTTGTCGTCGTGCGATTGCCGGACTCCTTCGTCGATCGGGAAAAAGCAAACCCACTCTGTTTCAACAAACCCAAGACCTTTCTGGGGCAGGTTCCAGCGGCCTAGGCGATCTCTCCTCTAACCCTCGACATCTCGTCGGCTTCGGCCAAAAAGCACGTTGATCATCGCTGACACAGGCCCGCTTGTCGCTTATCTCGATCGAAGCGATCAACATCACGATTGGGCTCGGGACGTGATGAATACCCTCACCGAACCTCTTCTAACTTGTGAAGCAGTCATAGCTGAGGCCTGCTTTTTACTGCAGCGCGGAAAAATTCCCTCGAGCTTACTTCTTCAAATGATCGAGCGTGGCGTGCTGAAAACTCGTTTTGCTAGTGAACCGGAAGTTCGATTCCTCCGTATCCTGATCGGACGATATGCGGACGTGCCCATGTCCTTCGCCGACGCCTGCCTCGTGCGAATGTCCGAACTTCTTCACAAGGCCCAAGTATGGACTACCGATTCAGATTTTACCATCTACCGACGGGACCGCCGCTCCCTGATCCCTCTCATCTTTCCATCCGGCCCTAGTTGAAAAAAGTAGGCCACTTTCGCGCCTTTTTGCTTTCTCACTTCCAACCCCACCCAATCCAAAATCCACGCGTCAGCGCGTCCCGCAAACGCGGGGCGCATCCTTGGCGGCCTTTGCGTGAGCAATTCCGAACCTCACGCCACGGTCGCTACGGACACTACGTAGGGCACTGGCATTTTCTTTCAGAACATTACCGCCCTTAGCGGCCTTTGCGTGAGTAATTCACTTTAAAAGTTGACTTTGCTCTTAGTAGTGGCAAATTACCATCATGGTAAAAACGCAAGTTCAGTTCCCTGACCATCTTTATCGTGAGGCCAAGAGAGTGGCAGCAGAGCAGGAGATGAGTTTTGCGGAAGTTGTTCGCCGGGGCCTCGAGATTGCGGTTCAGGGGTATCCTCCTGGAAGGGCTCCCGGGGAAGGCTGGAGCCTCCCCTCGGCCAAGCGTTTGGGTCGTGTGAAGCTTTTGGAGAAAGATTGGACGCTGGCTTCCCGCGATTCTACGTGATTAGTTTCGACACAAACATTGTGGTTCATGCGGCCAACGCGGATTCCGCGGATTCGCCTCAAGCTCGTGCGTTCTTGGAAGAAACGGCCCAGCGAAAAGACGTGGTGATTTGTGAGCTGATGCTCGTCGAGGTTTTCCTCAAACTCTGCAATCAAAAGATCTTTCCAAATCCGCTCTCCTCGACCGAATCGTGGGACTTTTGCGATCGACTTCGGAGGAACAGAAACTGGCGCGTGGTGGAGTCAGCCCCCGTAATGGATGAGGTTTGGCGTCTCGCCAAGCAAAAAAACTTTCCTTTTCGCCGGATCATCGATCTGCGACTGGGCCTCACTCTTCGGCACTTTCGTGTCGAGGAATTTGCCACAACCAATGGCAAGGATTTCCAGTCGATCGGATTCCGTCGCGTCTGGAACCCACTGACCGAAAAATAAGTTTGGGCTCATCACCCTCAAACCTCACGCCACGGTCGCCAAGAAACGCAAAGGTGGATTAAAAATGCTCCACTCAGCGCCTCGCAACTCTGCGCTACATATCTCCCTCTACCCCAATTCAAAATCCCCGCGTCAGCGGGTCCCGCAACCGCGGGAAAAATTCAAAATCAAAAACCCAATTCGCATCCTTTCCGCCCTTAGCGGCCTTAGCGTGAGCAATCCTGAACCTCACGCCACGGTCGCCAAGAAACGCAAAGGTGAATTAAAAATGCTCCGCTCAGCGCCTCGCAACTCTGCGCTATAAATCTCTCTCTACCCCAATTCAAAATCCCCGCGTGAGCGGGTCCCGAAACCGCTGGGAAAAAATTCAAAATCCAAAATCCAAACTGCGGCCTTTGCTTGAGCAATCCTGAACCTCACGCCACGGTCGCCAAGAAACGCAAAGGTGAATTAAAAATGCTCCGCTCAGCGCCTCGCAACTCTGCGCTATAAATCTCTCTCTACCCCAATTCAAAATCCCCGCGTCAGCTGGTCCCGCAACCGCGGGAAAAAATTCAACATCCAAACTGCGTCCTTTGCGTGAGCAATCCTAAATCTCACGCTACGGTCGCCAAGGACGCTACGTAGGTCATCAGCATTATCTTTAAAAAAACCTTTCCGCCCTTAGCGTCCTTAGCGTGAGCAACGTGCTACCCTAAATCCCTTAACCCCATAATCCCTGAGTCTGCGAACCCTGCGAAGCTCAGCGAGCTTGCCGAGGCTGAGCGAAGTAGGGCTCAAAACCTCCAATTCATCTCAAATTCTGCCGCTTGGGTATAAAAATTCTGCATGGTGTAACCCCCGAAATCGGGATTGAGAACCCCATCGACTCTGTACGCGATCGACACATCGAAACCTGGGGCTACCTGGTACCCGCAACCGAGAAACGCTTCCCACGCCCCCATGAAGTTCGACTGATTGAAATCCCCCTGATAGTTGATCGTTCCCGAGATTGTGCTGACGGTGAGTTTCTGGAACATTCCTCCTCCGCCTGCACCGACAAATGGCCTCCATCCATCCCCGATCGGATAAGAAAACTCGACGTTCACCATCAGTGGCACCTGCAAAAGATATCCTTCCGCATCCAGCTTCATTGTCCCATTGAGATTCGAATTGCCACCGACCCCTGTGAAAGTCCCATTTCCCGTGATGGTGTACGATTCGACTGTGTTGTAGATACAACCAGTTTCGAATTCGAAATTGATCCATTGGTTTAAGCGGTAACCTGGGGCAAAATCAAAACGAAAGCCTGGATTGAAACCGATCGACTCATAACTGATGGTTCCATTGAACGGAACCGATGTGGCGAAGAGAGGATTGATGTTCGTTTGCGGATAATCCCGGGTGTCCCGTTGGGCGACCGACATGTCTGAATCGACCGTGCCACCGAAAGCGATTCGCAGGCCAGG
>JBBAWB010000023.1:0-12656 GCA_040397385.1 Methylacidiphilales bacterium | reverse complement strand
AAATGTCGGGGAGGTGGGATGTTCCGGGTAGGGACGTTCCTACATTCCCAAGAATGTAGGAATGTAGGAATGGGGATGAAGAATGAGGTTGAGAATGAGAGTGAAAATGAGGATGAGGAACGGTGAGGGATAAATGTCTCCCAGCTATAGGAGTAACGGTGGTTATGAGTAGGAGGCGAAAGCCATGATAGTTGCGGTGTTGTTTTAGCCAGGTGGCCTTCAGGGGTTAGCGTGTGGTTTTGCACTTCCCACTCAAAGTAGAAAAAGCAGCAAAGGAGGAGGTTGAGTTTCGACGGGAGGCGGTGGAAGATGGCGCCCGTCTGGGTCGGGTCCATAGCTCAACGGTTAGAGCAGGGGACTCATAATCCCTTGGTTGAAGGTTCAAATCCTTCTGGACCCAATCTTTTCTATCGCTGGACCCATCGGCAGACTTGTGACCCAACACCCCAGGGGTCCAAGCCATTCACGGGTTGTGGACAAGGGGCGTGAGAAAATAAAAAAAATCGAAGGTCATGGGAGGCGGAAGGGAGTGGAATACGTGGATGAGCCCTTCTTTGCCTCTTGGCTTGTCTTTGCTGATTCTCTCAATTTCTCCGCTCCCAGCCCAAGAGAGTGCCAGTGCCATGAATAACGCTCAGCAAGGCCTTGCTGATACTTCCTGGCCGAAAAAGCCTGGGAATCAGATCAGCCCACTTTCGGGCAAGATGAAGGATGTGAAGCAGATCGATCAGAAGGAGTATGCCACTGGCAAGGAATTCAGGAACGGTCGGCTTTATGAAGATCGTAGGGAATCAGGTATGGCTTCGGTTCCGATGTGGGATCGATCCGGATCCGCCGTGGCAAAAAAAGAATCATCCCTAGGCACTCAAGGCAACGCATCATGGGATCAGACCGAAAACACCAGTTTTATTCAAGGGCGGAGGTCCTCTTTGCAAGCGAGGGAGAATCTAGAGCAGAAGGAGATTGCTCACAAAGGCAGTGGAGATTGGTCCTCTCGGGCAAGTCGTACCTTTCAGAATGAGGATGGCACTAAACAGATGTATCAGGGGCGCCTGATTCACGTGCGGGAAAGAGTGGCTCAGGACGATCCGAATATGAGGAGGGATCTAGGGGAGGGAAAAAAGGAGATGTATAGTCCCGCCGAGGTGAAAAAAATATTGGAAGGCCAACCCGCCCCGATCGATCCGTTACAAAAGGCGCCGGTGAAGGTTCCGATTAAGGCTGGATCTCCAATGGCATCACTGCCTTCACCTCAGGGTAATTGACGAGGCTGGCGGTGATGGTGGCTTCGCCCTGGGGAACTTTTCCGCGCAAGGCTTGGAAGGGTATTTTGAGCTGATAATTCAATCGCTCCCCTGCATTGACGTAGCTGTAGCCAGATTCGGTGGCGAATTCAAAATCGTCTGACCAAGTGTAGATCGTCTTTCCTTCCGAGTCGCGGATGACTGCGTCCATGCGTTGGGAGGTTGGAAAATAGAGGGTGGAGCCTTTATCGGAACCGTTGACCAAAGTGAATTTGACGGTGATCTCGTCAGAGGGTTGTGGGTCACGGATTCGTGTGAGGGTCAGTTGCGCGGGGGTGATTTCTAACTTGGTTTTGTAGGATTCGAGGTTGAGTTCATTGGCCCCTTCAAATCGTTTTTTCGAGCCCTGCATGAAAAGACCACCTTTGATCAGGCCAGGAGAAGACAGGAACTTGTCGGGTTGACTGGTGCGTGAGGAGGCATCAAGAATATCGGCGGCCCTTACCTTTCCTGTTACGCAAGCGAGGAGGAGGGCGAAAAGCAGGCAAGTGGGGTTAAGCATGTAAGAGCTTACTTTATGGGTTTTTGGCGAAAATGACAAATCGGGCTGTCGTCTTCGCCCTGTTGCGATATCTTTGCTTGATGAATAATGTTAGGGGAGTTCTGCCCATCCTTGCGGGTTTACTACTTTGGATTGGGGCGGCCCCGAAGCCACCCGTATTGTTTCGAGTTCATCTTCAGGCGCCAGAGGGGGCGAAGGGTCAGGTATCTGTTCCGGTGACGCTTTTTAATCCAGCGGAGACGATCTCGATCCAGACGATTCCTGAAGTTTCGGAGAAGGAAGTGCGTAAGGTGTCGACGCGATTGGATGGATCGATCTTGGTTGAATTTACGGATTTTGGGCAGACGAAGTTGGAGGTGGGGACGAGCACGGGGCGGGGGCTTATCATGGTGGTGATCGTTAATGGGCGAGTGGTCTATGCCCCGCGGATCGATACGGTGCTAACAAACGGGTGCCTGCTTTTGCCTGCCGGCTCGATTTCTGCTGAGGAGATGGCGCAGATGAATGGGGATGTGGAGCATGCGAAAGAGCAAAGGTTAAAAGATTTACCGCGGTCTGGTTAGGTGGGTTGGCGAGTTATTCAAAAAAACCTTTTCATGGGGAAAGATTGCTGTGGACGGAATGCTTTTTCTGCTCCAGATCGTTGGAATGCAAAAACACTACGGGTGGTGCTTTTTTTTACTTTTGATGGGAATGAGTGCTATTACTGAGGCTTCCGCGCCAGATCCTGCTGGGCAAGAAGCGGCGGGAATTGTAGCTGGTTTGCAAACTGGGGTGGGCGGGCGGTTAGTTTTCAACGAACAAACGGAAAGGTTGGAGGTGAGGGATAGTCTGGGCAGTTTGATTGATGAAATGGCTGCGGGCACAGCGGGCAAAGTGGTTGACGTGTCTGGGCAGGAGTATCGCTTAAGTTTTGGGAAAGACGATATGGGGCGTCGCAGTGTTTTAGTTCGGGCTGGCCCAGGGATGCAAAAGCCAATCACTCTAGAAGTTTTTGGGAGAAAGACCGTTCTCTCCACTGAAGCGTCACTGCTAGCGACTATGGATAAGAAGGGCCGAATTTTTTACGAACCATCGATTTGTGGGCAAGTTTACTATATCGAAGGGAACCGCAGCTTCGGAAGTGAGGTAAGTCGACGCGCCGTTCTTCAGAGGGAGAGTGCTACCTTGGCCAAGCCTAGTCCACCCGCCCCGGAGAACGCAGGGACTCTTGATCCGGCGATTGCCTATAATGAGGAGATGCAAAGTGCTGGAAATAAGCTCAAATCCGCCTTCTTGACCGTTTTGGGGCTACCCGACAGGCAGGCGTTGCCCAAGGCGAACGTCTACCGGTTAGGGGGGGATTCTCCAAAATCGGTTCAATCTGGGTCATCAACCCCTTCCGCTCAGGCGGGGCGACTCACCGCCCCCAATCAGTAGATCATGCCAACCCGTCGATATTCCATTTGGACCCCTTGACAATGGGAATGAGTAAGCCACGTTGTAAATGCAACTCCCTATTTGCCATTATTGACATAATAATATTGTGAACTCTTATCAGTTTAAAACGCAATCTTCTAGGGCTCTGCGACGAACCGCAGCTTGTTTAAAGGTTACTCTCCATCTTTTTGGAGGGGTTGCCTTTTTATGGGCGAGCACGGTGCAAGCTAATCCTGCTGGAGAGCAGGTGGTAGCGGGGGCGGCGGGCTTTGAAAGGGTGGGTGGAGTCTTAACCATTACGCAGGGGCCAGATCGGGCGGTAATCAATTGGAATTCCTTCTCTATTGGCGCTGGTGAGATCACCAAATTTGTTCAGCCCAACTCCTCCTCCGCTGTTCTGAATCGGGTAATTACCGCCAATAATCCCAGCGCGATTTACGGAACATTACAGGCCAACGGGCAAGTCTACCTGATTAATCCAGCGGGAATATTTATCGGTCCAGGTGGACTAGTCGATACGGCAGGTTTTGTGGCGAGCACGCACGATGTGGGCGACAAAGAATTTATGGCGGGCGGCGACCTGAACTTTACGGGTAATTCTGGGGCATCGATCGTTAATCAAGGCCGAATTGAGGTAAAGGAAGGTGATGTCTTTCTGGTGGCCCGGCAGGTTTCTAATGAGGGCCAGATCATGGCTTCAGATGGAACGGTTGGGATGATAAGTGGAACCGAGGTGTGCCTGCACTCGATTGGTCCCAATAATTACAAAGTTCGGCTCATCGATGTGGCGAATGATGTGGGCGTGCAGAAAACCGATAATGGGATAGCGGATGTTGTGAATGCCGGGGTCATCGAGGCGGCTAACGCCGAGCTGGAATCGACTGGGAACTATCTTTCCTTAGCCATCAAAAACACCGGAGTGATTCGGGCTACGGGCGTAATTCCCAATGCAGATGGGACGGTTACGTTGACGGGTGGTGAGGGCGATATCCTCAACACAGGTGTGGTGGCGGCGATCCAAAAGAATATTCAGGGCGAGACCGTAGGTGGAAGGATATTGGCCTCGGCCAAAAACATCACCACCGATCCGGGCTCGATCATGACGGCTTCAGGATCGGAGAAGGGTGGGGAAATTAAGGTTTCGGCATCCGACACGATCTATGCGGGTGGGAAAATCGAAGCCAAGTCCGACGAGGGTAACGGCGGAAAGATCCAAATGACGGGTGAGCGCGTTGGGTTGTTCAAGGCTGAGGTTGATGCTTCCGGAAAAACCGGAGGGGGAACGGTGCTGGTAGGTGGGGATTATCAGGGAAAGAACCCTGATGTCCCGAACGCGAAGGCGGTAGTCATGACCTCAGATTCAGTCATCCGGGCAAATGCCACGGGTAATGGGGATGGGGGGAAGGTGATCCTCTGGTCGGATGAGTACACTGGATTTTACGGTGAAATTTTTGCCCGGGCAGGTTTAAGTGGTGGGGATGGGGGATTTGTTGAAACGTCCAGCCATGACAATCTTCAGGCTTGGGGGGCAGTCGACACCTTCTCCTTTCTTGGCAAGGCGGGGCGCTGGTTACTTGATCCGACTGAGCTATATATTACAACAACCTCATCGAACATGGATGTAACCGGCGCGCCTTCGGGTCCATGGGTTTATCAACCGCCCGCAGGATCACTTGGGTCACAGTCACAGGCGAATGCGAATACTATTCTCCAAGCGCTGGATGCTGGTCAAAATGTTACCATTCAGGTAAATACGGCCACAGGTTCTGCCAATCAAATCGGTGATATAACCGTTGCTCGAGACCTCATTGTTGCAGATGGGGTCACAGCTGGTGACTTAACATTGCTGGCTGGTGGAGCGTCCACGGCTTATTCAGCTGCAGGAGTCCCAACAATTGGACTGGGAGTAGTGCGCGGCGGGACGGGTGGTAGTATTAATGTCAACAGCACCATAATTGTGGGGGGTAATCTAACCCTAATAGCTGGAAACTGCCGTGGTGATGTACTCACTGACACCGGTGGAACTGGTGGTGACGTCTTGATTGATGCGCCTATTTCCTCAAGGAACGGAGCGATTACTTTGCAAGCTGGGTGGGGACTTGCTGCCAATGGTGGGGCAACTGGTGGTAAGGTCACTGTGAATGAAGCAGTAAGTACAACGGGAGGCTCAGGGCGTGTTGTTATCACAGGAGGGTCGGCGAATAGTGCTGATTCCACAGGAGGCGATGTTATAATCAACTCAACCATCACCTTAGGCGTGAGTACAACAGCTGATTCAATCTATGGATTTGCTGGCTCTGTTATTGCAGCGGGTAACTCGACAGGAGGAACGGGTGGTAATCTGGAAATTAATGCGCCAATTAATGGTGCAGGGGCGACACTAACCCTTCAATCAGGAATTGGTATAGGTAACAGCCCTGGGACTTTTACTCTCGCGGCAGGGGCTCCAGTCGGTCAGCAGAACTCTACAGCCACTAGGCTGGCATCGGTCGCGATAAGATCGCAAACTAGCGTCGACTTACAGAGTGATATTTTTGCCACTAAGATTGTGCTTGTTCCAACTCCAATTCCTACTGCTACAGGATTTTCTAATACTGGTTCGATTTGGTTAAACGAAACTCCAATTCCTGGCCTCAACTCCTATTCGCTTGATAACGTTGCCATCAGCCACTTATTTGCCAATCTGGTTTCTACAGACGCAATAGAAATTGGTGAAGCCACTTTTGATGGAGATGTTGCGATTGGTGAAGCTAGTGGAGTTGTTTTTTCTGCGTCGAACCTTAAATTTATCGGGTCTCCAGCTGCAGCAAATCTAAACCGAGCAATTTCTTTTAATGCAACGAGTGGTACCTGTTTAACCTTAACTTCACCATTTCCGACAGGTACAATGGAGTTTAATACGGGCGGCAGGGTTTTCACCCGTTACGGAACGGCAGATATTGATATTCAATTCACTGGGGGAATCGTAAACTTCACAAGAGTTACGGGTCTGGGTCAAAGCGCGAGTATTCCTTTCAAGCTGGATGTTGGCAAAATTCAAGGGATAGTAACCGGTGACGCATTTCTATACAACTTGACGAGTCTGAACTTTGGTACTTTTAACATCGGAGCCAACGCATTAAATGTCGTATCTGGCGGTGCCATCACTCAAAGCGGAGCCATTACAGCGACTGGCGCAGCTAACGTTTTTAACGCTTCAGGTAGCGATGTCACCTTGGCTAATGCTGCCAATGACTTTGGAACTGTTACCTTCACTTCTGTTCAAAATGCGACGATTACCGATCTAAATGCTATCGGCTTTGGTGCCTCGACTCTTACAGGAGGATTAACTTTAAACGCTGGCGGTAATGTCACTCAAACGGGTGCATTGGTTGTTCCAGGAACGTCTGCGATCACGAGCACGGGGGGAGCGATCACCCTGAGCAACGCTGGCAATGACTACACCGGTGCGGTGAGTTTGAGCACCACGGGGAGCAACGCGATTTCGGTTCGCGACCAGAATGCCATGGTTTTGGGTGATCTATCCACGGCGGCAGGCACCGCTGCAGTGACGATCGTGACGAGTGGCAATCTGACCCAACAATCCGGAACCTCGATCACCTCTCTTGGAACGGGAGATTTCACCCTTCAAGCAACAGCGACCGGGACATCCATCAATTTGGCGACCGATTCGAACGGAAATCCCATCCTAAACAATATTGCTAGCGCAAACGTGGTGATGACTGGAGGTGCAAACTTCCAGGACTTTAGTTTGAGCAATACAGCCGTGACTGCGGACACTCCCAGCGCCACGACTGCCTTATCCCTGCGGAATCTAACCCTGATCTTTGATAGTGCTGCGATCGGTTTGCCGGCCACTAATTTTAACACGTTGAGCGGGAATCTGGTGCTTACAGCTGGTGGGGCCATCACGCAATTGGGTGCGCTGACTGTAGGAGGTGCCTCGACAATCACGAGCACGGGGGGAGCGATCACCCTGAGCAACGCTGGCAATGACTATACCGGTGCGGTGAGTTTGAGCACCACGGGGAGCAACGCGATTTCGGTTCGCGACCAGAATGCCATGGTTTTGGGTGATCTATCCACGGCGGCAGGCACCGCTGCAGTGACGATCGTGACGAGTGGCAATCTGACCCAACAATCCGGAACCTCGATCACCTCTCTTGGAACGGGAGATTTCACCCTTCAAGCAACAGCGACCGGGACATCCATCAATTTGGCGACCGATTCGAACGGAAATCCCATCCTAAACAATATTGCTAGCGCAAACGTGGTGATGACTGGAGGTGCAAACTTCCAGGACTTTAGTTTGAGCAATACAGCCGTGACTGCGGACACTCCCAGCGCCACGACTGCCTTATCCCTGCGGAATCTAACCCTGATCTTTGATAGTGCTGCGATCGGTTTGCCGGCCACTAATTTTAACACGTTGAGCGGGAATCTGGTGCTTACAGCTGGTGGGGCCATCACGCAATTGGGTGCGCTGACTGTAGGAGGTACCTCGACAATCACTAGCACGGGGGGAGCGATCACCCTGAGCAACGCTGGGAATGACTACACCGGTGCGGTCACCCTGAGCACTACGGGGAACAATGCGATTTCGATTCTTGACCAGAATGCCATGGTTTTGGGGAATGTCTCAATGGGTTCTGCTGGGAACGGAACCCTAACAGTAGTGGGCGGGGGAGTCTTGACGCAGTCCTCGGGCACAACCATCAGTTCCGGAACCGGGGCTGTTACGATTAACGCTGGGTCAAATGACATCATCTTTGCGAACCAGAATGATTTTCAAGGGACAGTCTCTATCACGGGTGCTGCTACGCAGATTGGGGACGTCAACTCCCTCATCCTGGGGACACTCAGCACGGGGGCTCTGACGGCGATTTCCACAGGTTCTCTCAACCTTGGAACTGGAACTGTGACCGGGGCTTTGTCTGCCACCAGCAACGGAGGGGCGATTAGCCAGACCGGTGGTTTGGCTATCGGGGCCTCCACCTTCAACGCCGGCGCCGGCTCAGTCACGATGACGGCTGGTCTTGAAGGAGCTGCACAGAACTCCTTTGGTGGAGCGGTGTCTTTGACCGCTGGTAATGCCGATTTCTACATGGCCTCTGGAGCCACGGGGGTAGACCGCTTGGCCCAAACGGCGGGATCCACCGTGGTCACTGGAACCTTCACCTTGCGCAGTCCTCTCAACACCGACTTCAACCTGGCGAGTGGCGTGGGTGCATTTAAATTAACTTCGACGCAGCTCGCAAATATGAATGTGGGAACCTTGGCGGCGAGGGCAAGTGGAACAGGCAATCTCGTCGTGGGAACTTTTAATCCAACGGGAGTGACTGGCCTCAATTTAATCACTGCAGGCACGGGCAACATCACGGCAGACTCCATAGCGGTTGGGTCTCTGAGCCTGACTTCTGGGGGAACGGTGGCCTTCACGCAGCCCAATCAGGTGAGAAATCTCGGCACCCTGGTGGTTGGGTCTGGTGGGCTCACTTTTCAAAACCAAATTGGTCTCAATCTGACTGGCTCTGCCTCCATGCTGGGCCGTCTTTCTTTGGAGGTGGCAGGGCAGTTCAACAACCAGACGGGTGTGGAAAGTCCGCTGGCCGGCGTACAACTCGGAAGCGTGATCAAATCTCTCTCCCTCATGGGGGGGTTGCCCAGCAGCGTTTCCGGGCTCGCCGGTTTCAGCTACCAGTATGACGGCGTGATTCCTGCCAGCGGGAATGTGATGAGTTATGCGGTGTCGCCATTGGCCATGTTCGCGCCCAACGGTACGACGATTGCGGGCGTTGATCTGAGTGGAACACAGACGGGGGGAGGTCAGTTCAATACCTTCCTGACGGGTAGCGATGATCTGAACTGGATGATTTCTGACTTCGGAAAATTTAATCTACCAAAGGTTAGTTCGGCTGGACTGGAGTATACGATTTATCCAAAACGGGTTGAGCCTGAAACACGTACGTTACCAGATTCCACGCTATCCCAGTTGAGACAGGAGCTTGGGCGTCCGCCGACAATTGAGGAGATTAACAGGCGGGAGGTCTCGATGCGCCAATCTGATCGGTTAAGATCGGACACGATTTTGGAAAGATCAAGTCTCGACCCTGCTGAGGAGAGTAATGAGGCTCAAGAAAACGCCAAAACTACGGTTCCTCTGACAACTGAGGGTCAAGTTCCGCAAGCCAATCAGGGACCTAAAAAAGTAGTCCCTGCGGGAAACAGCTCGTCCGAGCTTGTGCCACCAGTGGCGTCTTTTCAGACGCACGGAGAGGAGCGGGGTGCAGTGAGCGAGCTTCTGGTGAAGGAACGAGCGAATGCCGAGGTAGGTTTGGCGATTCCGGTTGCCCGTTCTAAATAATCCCAGCGTGTAAGTTATGGCGTCGGCCCTAATGGGGGGGTGATGTGCTCTTAATTAATAACTTGTATAGACCAGACAAATCTAAACCTGTCCAAGAGGGGAAAGTTCTTAAGCCCTTTTTGACAAGATGTTGGAGTAATAAAAGAGGGGGAATTGTGAAGCGTAGTACGCGTGGGAAGATTGCCAATGCGAGTAATAGGCAACTCCGCCTTCATTCTTACCTTCTTATGGATATTTCCGCTTTATGGTCAGGAAGAAATAATTGAGCAAAAAGGGGTTCCTTATCCTACCCGCGCAGAAGGTCCCAGTGTGCAATTTGGACAAGCTTTCCAATCTATTGCTCCCAGCATGCCTCAACCTGCAGATGGTAAGGTGAAAGTTGAGTCCAAGGTTGTTTCACCCGCAGGGGGTGCTGCTAAAGAATCCGTAATTACAGCTGACTTAAAGGCCCTTGTATTTCTAAATAGTGGAGAGCTCGTAAAACCAGATGGGATGAGTGGAGTCAGCGGAATCGTTACGGATATTGAAATTTTAAAAAGCCAAGACTTTAAGGATCTGGTCAAAGATTATTTTGGGAAACCCGCGACCTTAGGGTCGCTGAATAAACTAACCCGAAGTGTAATTGAATATTACCGTAAGATGGGGTTTCCGGTTGTGAACGTCATTGTTCCCAAACAAACTGTACGAGATGGCTTAGTTCAGATCGTGGTTACGGAGGCAAAGGTGGGGAAGGTGATTGTGGAAGGTGCGCGTTGGTTTAATCCCGACAAACTGAAAAATGAGGTGGGTCTGCGGGAAGGGGACAAGGTGGATGGGGAGCAGTTGCAGGAGGATATTCGCTGGTTGAATACGAATCCTTTTCGATCCACCAGCCTGGCGTTTCAGCCAGGGGAGAGTCCTGGAACAACGGATGTGATCTTAGAGGTGAATGATCGACTGCCGATTCGGGCCTTTTTTACTTATGACAATTATGGAATCGATCTGACGGGTAAAAACCGCCTTTCCACAGGGTTCAACTTTGGAAACCTTTTCAATGAAGAGCAGCAGGTGAACTTTCAGTACACCACGACAACTCAGCAGATATTCAATAGTTTAAATGTCTATTCGGGAAGCTGGATTGTTCCCCTGCCATGGAGGCATCTCTTTACGGTTTACGGGGCCTACGCTGGTTCCAAGGCGGATATCGAGCCCGAAGGGCAGCTAACAGGCAGCAGTTGGCAGGCAAGTGGTCGTTATAACATTCCCTTGCCTCTAATTGACCAGTACTCGCATGAACTTTATGTGGGTTTTGACTTTAAGCAGGCATCGAATTCCCTTTTGATCTTCAACACATCGATTGGAAGTGGTGGTGGCTTTGGTACCTATAATGTGATCCAGTTTGCGGGTGGCTATAGCGGGAGTTTGCCCGACCCAATCGGTTCAACTAACTTTGAGTTTGGTGGGTTTTATAGTCCTGGCGGGATCGGCGATCTAAATAATCAAACCACTTATACAACTGTTCGGCCGGATTCAAATCCTGACTATGGATATGGGAGGGGCTCGATCAAGAGGGGCTTCATTCTCCCGTTAAACTTTAGTCTAACAGGGGCACTGAATGGACAGATATCTTCGACTAATCTTATGCCTACCGAGCAGTACGGGTTGGGGGGGTACAATACGGTTCGAGGGTATGATGAGCGTGTAGCGAACGGGGATAATGCGTACGTAGTGAACGTTGAATTCAGAACCCCGCCGGGAAGTATTTTCCAGATATTTGATATTCAAGACGTTGAGGACAAAATCCAATTCTTAGGATTTTTTGATTATGGCTACGTTGGCTTTCATCAAAATTTACCAGGTCAGATTGGCACTTACCTGATGGGAGCTGGTCCTGGAATACGCTACAATATCGATCGATTTGTTAGTGTCCAATTTGATTGGGGTTGGCAATTAATGAAGACACCGCCTGGAAGCAAAGCTGATAATCGTGCGGAGATCAGTGCTACAATTGCCTATTAAGAAGGAGGGATCGAGGGGAGAGCTGGGACTTAAGTCGTCAGCAAGATACTGCTGACTGCCCATTGCTTATAGGGTAAGGGTTTATTTCCAGATGCGGGTGAGGCGGGAAGTGATGATTTTTCGATCTTGGGTGGCGAGAGGGATTTTGAGGGAACGGGCGGTGGCGACGATTAGTCGGTCGGCTGGGTCTTGATGAAAGGTGTCGGGCAGGCGACCCATTTCTGCGGCCACGGACGAGGTGATATGGCAAAGAGTGACGACGGATGGTGATGCGGCTATCTCCAGCCAGGATTCAATATCTTGGTCTAGGATTAGGCGTCCCTTCGCGACGAGGAGGGAGGCCTCCCACAGGCTGATATCGGCCAAAAATGGGCGTTGATCGGGTGGGAAGGAGTCGAGGGCATTGCGATGGGATTCGGGTAAGCGGGGGTCTTCCAACATCCACCAGATCCAGATATGGGTGTCGAGTAGGGGAACTGAGTTCAGCGAAGCGCCTTGATTTCGGATTCGGAAATGGCTGGAGCGAAGGGATCGCTGAGGAATTTGCCGCGACCGCGAAGAGCCTTCCATGGCTGGGGCGGGAGTTCGGCGACCAGACGTGCGACTTTTTTGCCATGCTTGGAAATGATCAGCGGCTGTCCTGTGCGCTGAACCACATCAATCAACGCCAAGCACTTGGCCTTAAACTCGGTAGCGGTGATCTGCATATGACTAGTATGACTGACTAGTCGCGTTTTGCAAGAGGAGTTAAGGATGATTTTTGTTCGGTAGAGTTTTTTTTGTGGTCCAAAGCTTAGGTAGTGGCGGAATCTCCGAGGCCGCCTAGCTGAGCGGACAAAGTTGGAGTTCGAACGCAGGCGTTCTCGGAGAGACCGCCCTACCTAGGTTTTGAGATAAGAAGTTTAAATCGCAATATGGGATAGACCGCTCCCGCGGTTGCGGCCCCGACGCTGGTCGGGGTAGAGGCGCAGACGCGCCTTAGGGTTTGAGATAAGAAGTTTAAATCGCGGTATACGGACAGACCGCCCCACCTTAGATGTATTTGCCTGGGTTGAGGAGGTTGCGGGGG
>JBBAWB010000022.1:0-12677 GCA_040397385.1 Methylacidiphilales bacterium | reverse complement strand
ATCCCCCTCCCCCAACCCCATCTACCCAACTGGGGTCTGACCCCACCTCTGACCCTGCCCCCGACCTAATCCTCTTTCGCCTCTGGCTTGATGGCTTTACCCCGTCCTCGAGGACGCGGATTTTAGAAATAAGAAGGGTGAATGCGCGTGCGCGTAAGCGCACAATTCCTCTTCTTGGAAAGGTGATGGCATAGGTCTCAGGGTAAAGGGGGACCAAATGAGCGCCCCCTCAGACCTGCCCCCGACCTAATCTTCTCTCGCCTCCGGCTAGTAGGGATTTACCCCGTCCTCGAAGACTCGGACGGGGAGGGATTCGAACCCTCGATAGAGTTACCCCTACTCCTGATTTCGAGTCAGGTACAATAAACCGCTCTGCCACCCGTCCACTTTCTACCCTACCCTTACCCTCCCTCACCTCAAGCTTACGCATTGTACCGCCCCAACCCGAACCTACGATCCTACTATGAACAGGCTCTTGTTCGCTGGCTCTGTTTTCAGTCTTGTCTGCCTCCCCACCATCGCAGGTGAACTCCTCCGCGAAGATGATCCACGAACCTCCACCACCTCTCACCAGTTTGGCCGCAACCTTTACAATTTTTCCACCCCCAAAGAATCCACTTTTCGGAAATGCGACAGTGACGGCAACGAGTGGAGAAAAGATACCTACGGAACAATTTGGAAAAAAGAATCAGGCCGCGATCCTTTTGATAAAGCCTCATGGGAGATCGATGGCTTCGATCGCCGACAAGCCACCCGCGTCGGCATGGACTCGGTCGTTCAGTTCCAACTGAACCTCGACGGCACCGTCAAACCTGAATCGGTGCGTCGGAGTACCTGGATCGCCAACGTTGACCCCGCCCCAAGCACCCTCCCCTCTTACATGCGCTCCGCCCCTCTACAGGGAAAGACAGCTTCCACTCCCGCTAATCTCCAAAAAGATCGACCGAAACTAATTCCCCTTGTTCCCCCTACACCCACCACTCAACCCAAGCCCGACCCAACACCCGTTCCGCCAAAATGATCCACCAACCACATAATTTTTTCCCTTCGAATTGACCCCGCTTACCTTCTGCCCTTTAATAGTTTCTCTATGTCCGACCCTCTCGCCCACGCCACCCTGCCTGCCTCTGGTATTACAGCCAACTTCTCCGAAGAAGCCCGCTCCGCGCTCGCTGGATATGGTGAGTTCGTCTCGGTCGAACCTCCCAACAATCTCGTCGATGAAGGCGCCGAACTCGGTCGCATGTTTATCCTCGTCTCAGGCGAACTCTCCGTCCGCCGCCAAGGCCAAGCCTCCGAGGTCGAACTCGCCAAACTCCAACCCGGCGACACCTTCGGAGAAATATCTGTTTTCGACCCAGGGCCCACCTCCGCCAGTATTTTTCCCACTCAGTCCTCCGTCGTTTGGGCAATCTCCTGGCCCCAACTCGAGTTCCTCATGAATAATAATCATCAGCTCGGCGGAATGCTCCTCATCGGCCTAGCCACTATCCTAAGCCGACGCTTACGCGAAATGAACAAGAAGTACGTCGACGCCTCCCGCGCTTGAACTCTCTCGTCCTCTCGCTCGCCCTCTTGGTCGTTGGTTGCTCCCCTAAGCCTAGCTCTAGTGCCGGCCTGCCTCTGATTGTCGGGATGGAACTCAACTATCCGCCCTTCGAAATGACCGACGTCAGCGGAAAACCTTCGGGCCTGAGCGTGGAACTTGCCAAAAAACTCGCCGACTCATTACATCGTCCTCTTCAAATCGAAAACATCTCCTTCGACGGACTCATCCCCGCTCTCCTCACAAAAAAGATCGATCTGATTCTCTCCTCCCTCACCGTCAACCCCGAACGATCCAAAGTCATCACCTTCTCCCAACCCTACGCCCGAATCGGCCTCGCCCTTCTTACCCGTAAAGACTCCACTCTGCTCAAGGCCGAAGATCTCAACCGTCCCGACCGGACTCTCGTGATCAAACGCGGCACCAGTGGGCATCTCGCCGCAGAACGACTTTTCCCTAAAGCAAAAAAACTTGTCGTTGATAAAGATGCCGCCGCGTACCTCGAGATCAGCCAAGGTAAAGCCGACGCATTTCTTTACGATCAGCTCTCCGTCGCCCGCGCCCATCAACGCTATCCCGACTCCACCCAAGCCCTCCTCTCATCCATCCAAGAAGAGAACTGGGCCCTCGGCCTTCGATCCTCCGACGCCAACCTCCTTCGCCAGGTCAACACCTTCATCGCCACGTTTCGCGACCAAGGTGGTTTCCAGACGTTGTCCGCTCAATATCTCGCACCCGAAGAAGCCCTCTTTCGTCAGGCAGGAATTCCCTTTATCTTCTCCTCCACTCCTTGAAACCTCTCCGCCCCCATCCCCTCCTCACCGCCCTCTCCCTATTTTTAGTTCTGTCTCTTTTGGGCGGATTCTTCGCCATCGCTTTCCAATCCCTCCACTGGGAGTGGCGCTGGGACGCAGTCTGGGCCTACCGTGAAAAGTTTTTTTATGGTTGGTGCACCACCCTCCTTCTCGGCTCCGCTACCCTCCTCCTTTCTATCCCTCTAGGGCTCGTCCTCGCCGCAGGACGAATCGCAGGTTGGCTCCCCATCCGCCAATTCTGCACTCTTCTGGTCGAACTCATCCGAGGCACCCCTCTTCTCGTTCAAATCCTCGTTCTTTTTTACATCGTAGGCTCAGCCCTCGGATTACAAAATCGACTGCTCGCAGGCACCCTCATTCTTACCCTTTTCGAAGCAGCCTACTTTTCCGAGATTTTCCGCGGGGCTTGGCTCTCCATCCCTCAATCTCTCATCACCTCCTCTCGCGCCATTGGTCTGACCCCCGCCTGCACTTTCCGTCACATCATCACTCCGCTTGGACTCCGCAACTCTTTGCCAGCCCTAGCAGGACAGACCGCTTCCCTCCTCAAAGACTCCTCCCTCCTCTCCGTCATCGCCGTCACTGAAGTCACTCACGTAGCCCAAGAAATAAATGCCTTTACCTACGGAACTCTAGAATCTTATCTCCCCCTCGCTCTCGCCTATCTCGTCCTCACCGCCCCGCTAGCATTCTTTACACGGCGCTGGGAGAAATCGTTGGCCTATGCAAATTAAGTCCATCCAAGCTGGGAAACGCTACGGAGACCTCTGGGCCCTACGCAATATCACTCTCACCCTTCCCCTTGGCTCTCCACTCCTTCTTCTCGGCCCTTCAGGCGGAGGAAAGTCGACCCTCCTCCGCCTTCTCGCTGGACTGGAAATACCCGATGAAGGTTCTATTCAGGTTGATGGCATCCCTCTTCCCCCGAACGAAACCACGCTCCGCGAGTACCGACGGCGGCTCGGCTTCGTCTTCCAAGAAGGCAATCTCTTCCCCCATTTGACTGCTGAGGAGAACATCACTCTGCCTCTACGCCACGCCCATCATCAATCTGCTGCCGAAGCGAAGGAGCGCGCCCAATCTCTTCTGACCAGATTCCAGCTCCTGCCTCACGCCCACAAAAAACCCGCTGAACTTTCTGGAGGCCAAAAACAACGCATTGCTCTGGCGCGCGCCTTAGGGCATCAACCCGAAATTCTTTTTTTGGATGAACCCACCTCCGCTCTCGATCCCGAAATGACCGCCGAAGTGCTCGACGCCCTCTCTGATGTCCAGCGGGAGGGGCGTACTCTCATCTTGGCCACCCATGCCACTGGCTTCGCCCGCCGCACAGGTGGTACCGTCGCCTTCTTGCGCAACCACCAGCTAGAATGGCTCGGTCCCACCGCAGAGTTCTTTGCCCAACCTCCCACTCCAGGTGCCGCAGGCTACCTCGCCAGAATTCTCCGAGACTAAAAACCGGCCGTAGTCCGAGTTTGCCCCTCCAACCTACTCGAGTCATAATCTTCCTATGCAGTTTATGCAGGCCAAAAGGGACGGCACTGGAACAGTCCTCACCTTCTCAGGAAGGCTCGATACCGTGGCCAGTGGGGAACTCAAACAACCCATCCGCACCGAGATCGACCATTATCCCACCAACCTTATTTGTGATTTTCAAAATGTGAACTATATCGGTTCCGCCGTACTTCGGCTCATCTTTGAGGCCGCCCGCGAACTTCAGCGCCGCCACGGAACTTTTCGCATCACGAACTGCTCATCCGATCTACGTCGGGTCTTCGCTCTCACTGGAATGGATCATCTCATCGAAGGTGGGCCAGGTCCCCAATTCACTCACGAAATCGCCAACCGCACCCTGCGCATCTTTATGCATGGACGGATGGACGCGGCTCATGTCAGCGAAATCCGCCTCCCCATCCGACAACTCGTCACCACCCACTCGGGCCCCGTTCGCTTTGAAATCAGCGCAGTACCTTATGCCGCCTCAGCCTTCGTTCACCTGTGCATCGACGCTTCCAAGCTCGCCAAGGCGTCAGGACATGATTTCGGTGTTGAGCGAGTCATACCCGATGTAGCCCACATCTTCCGCTTAGCGGGACTACAAACCCTCCTCCTTTCCTCCGTATGAAACACCCCGAAATTAAACTGACAGTTAAAAACCGGATCGAGGATCTTCTACGGGTAAACTCGATCTTTGAGAGCTTCGCTACCCAACATGAAATTAATGGCCGCCTCCGCTACCACCTACTTGTCTCCATCGAGGAAATTCTCACCAACATTATTAAATACGGATTTGATGAGCAGGGCGTCCACCCCATTCACATCACCTTCCGCCGTATCGAAGAGCAGATTGAAATGGAATTCGAGGATCGGGGCAGAGAGTTCAACCCGCTCGAAATCGGCGAACCCGACTTTGAAACCCCTGTGGAAGATCGCCAACTAGGAGGACTGGGAATTCATTTAGTCAAAAAGATGATGGATGAAACCAAGTATCGACGGGAGGGAGATCGTAATATCCTTCTTCTGCGTAAGTCAAAAGAGACGCCCGCCGATACCCCTTAAACCCTCTCTGTTACCACGCCCACTAAGGGGCCAGAGCGATCCAGCCTTAGGCTAAGGCTTCAGCCGTCGAGCTATGAATCGTAAAGAGAGCGGAGAACCCACTGATATCAAACACTTCCTTCACGTTGGGTTGCAGCGCGGCCAATCCGATGGCGCCCCCCGAAGCCTTCATCTTCTTGACCGCCAGTAAAAGAGATCGCAATCCAGCACTGCTAATAAATTCGAGTGCAGAGCAATCGATGATTAAACGCTTCTCGCCCTGATCAATCACCGCAACTAAGGCTTTTTCTACTGAAGGAGCGCTCGTCGCATCTACCCTCCCATGAAATTGCACGACCGTTCCGTTGCCTTGCTTTGCTGTGTGAATTTGTACGCTCATCAGATCAATATCGAGAACTAGGGTGGTGCTGTCGAGCCACGATTCCAAGCCCCCGCGCAACCTTGCACAGACTCCTGCTCTAGGAGAGTATGCACACTTATGAACCCCGATCCTCTTCTGTCGCAAATTCGTACCGTTCCCGACTATCCGAAAAAAGGAATCATGTTCCGCGATATTACTCCACTTCTAGGTCATCCTCTGGCCCTCCGAGAGGCCTGCCAACGGATGGCAGCCCCTTTCCTGAAAAACCCACCTCAATTCGTCGCAGGCATCGAAGCACGCGGCTTTATTCTAGGGGGTATTGTAGCTCATCTTCTTGGCGCGGGATTTATCCCCATCCGTAAGCCTGGAAAACTTCCTGCCAAATCGGTCAGCCGCGAATATGCGCTCGAATACGGTTCAGGCACCCTCGAGCTTCACCAAGATTGCGTATCCCCAGGCCAACGAGTCCTTTTGGTCGATGATCTCGTCGCGACGGGTGGGTCTGCTGAGGCGGCCATCCTTTTGCTTCGTTCTTTAGGCGCCGTGGTGGAGGCAGGCTCTTTCCTCGTCGACCTCCCTGATCTAGGGGGCCGTAAAAAACTCGAGAACCTTGGCCTCAAGTTTCACGCCTTGCTGGATTTTCCTGGCGAGTGATTCCGACCCGCCGCTTCGGGCGTACCGGCCTGCCCATGCCCGTGCTCACTTGCGGGGGAATGCGATTCCAGCACCGTTGGACTGAAGAGCCTCCTCTCCCTATTCCGGCCGATAATCAGGCTAACCTCGCCGCCACGATTCATCGCGCCCTCGAGCTCGGCATCAACCATATCGAAACCGCTCGTGGCTACGGAACGTCCGAAGCCCAACTTGCACCCGTTCTCCAGAACATTCCCCGCGATCAAATTATTCTCCAAACCAAAGTCTCCCCCCAAGCCGATCCGATTGAGTTCGAAAAAGTCTTTCGAACTTCTCTGAGCCGACTCGGCCTTCCATTCGTCGACCTCTTTTCACTTCACGGTATCAATAACCGAGAAATCCTCGGCTGGTCGCTTCGACCTGGAGGATGCCTCGACCTTGCTCGCCAGTGGCAAAAACAGGGCCTCTGTCGCTGGGTCGGTTTATCAACCCACGGATCGCCTGAACTCGTCGAGGAGATCTGTGCCTCTGGGCGCTTCGATTACGTAAATCTCCACTGGTACTACATTTTTCAAGAGCACACCCCCTCACTCGCCGCCGCAAAGAAGAACGACATGGGAGTCTTTATCATCAGCCCCAATGACAAGGGTGGAATGCTTTACGCCGCACCAAAGAAATTAGCGGATCTTACCCAACCGCTTACTCCAATGGCCTTTAACGCACTCTTTTGCCTTCGGCACCAAGATATCCACACCCTCTCCATTGGAGCCGCCCGCCCCTCAGATTTCGAAGAACATGTCGCGGCTATCTCTCGCCTGCCAGAGGCGGAAACTCTTCTGCCCCCAATCGAAGAAAAGTTGCGCAAACAGTGGGAAAGAGCTCTCCCTGAACGCTGGAGGAAAACATGGGATTCAGGTCTTCCCTCGTGGCCCGAGGCCCCCAAAGAGGCTAACTTTCGCGAGATTCTCCGTTTGCATAACTTGGCCATCGCCTTCGACCTAACCGAATACGGTCGGATGCGCTACAATCTCTTAGGGCAAGGAGGTCACTGGTTCGCAGGTCAATCTTTGGGAGATCTTACCCGCGAAGAAATTCTCCCGTCTTTAGCGGGATGTCCCGCACCTGAAACCACATTGGAGCATCTTTTGGCCGCAAGAGAACTTTTCGCCGGACAGAAAATCGAACGCCTTAGCAAATCAGCATAATCAGGCCCTCCGCCAGGCTCGCCGGTAAACATTCCGCCCCTCCTTCGCAAATAACTCCTCAAACTCACTCGTGGGCTCCCCCTCTCCAGTCCACGACTCCTCGACCTGCCATGACACGCAGTGCGGTACTTCCTTTTTCGCCCATTCAAAATAATCGAGGTCATCCGTGGTTAACTTTAAAAGCCCACCAACTCGGACTGCATTGGAAGCGTCGTGCGCAAATTCCTTGTTCAATATCCGATTTCCGTGGTGTCGCCGCTTGGGCCACGGATCAGGGTAACGCAAGGTGATCGCATCAAGAGACTCCGCCTGACAAAGATTTCTAATAAAGTACCACGACTCGATCCTCACCACCTTGAGATTGGTCAGGCCATGACGAACTGCTTTTTTGGCGATTTTTGTGGCCCGACCTAAGAGCCTTTCCACCGCAATAAAATCTCGTTCAGGTTCACGCTTCGCCCTCGCCTCTGCATAGTTACCGTCACCTGCCCCTAGATCAATCTCCACCGGAGCACTTCGCTGAAAAACATCTGCCCAAACGTATTCTGGGTAAAGACGTTGAGTGGAAAGCCAGGGTTCCGGGGACGCGCCCGGCATCGCCTTAGCTGTGTTTTTCGCCACCAAGTCGAACAACCGACTTACCAGTGGAGCGAGCCCGGACTTTAATGATCAAACCATTGCCCTTGCCCTTGCTCGAACTATGACCATTCCGCTTTCCTTTGGCTCCATTGCTATCGTTTTCGCCTGCGGGGGATTTTACCTTAAAAAGACGGACATCTCGCAAACGAGAAATGGAGACCTTGGTCTTTTTCTGAGCCTTCGCCCAGTAGACCATGGCGTAACCTTCACCCACCTCCACAACTTCGCCTCCATCACTCCGACGCGAGTCCAATCGGGAAATCGTCGCACCACAAACAGGATAAGGTCCCAAGGGGGGCGGTTCGCGCCGAGCCGCCACATAACCATTTCCGTTCCGCCCATTCAGCCCGCCCACTTCTTTGGTGGGTGCCCCTTCACGAATCGGAATCGCCCGACGCTCGACAAACATCTGGATAGCTTTCTGCACTTCAGGCAGGGACAAGTGGTACTTTCTGGCCGTGTCCACCATGTTGAAGTTTTCCTCAAGCACATCACGATCGATCTGCCCGCCCGGTCCATTGGGAGATAAAACAAAGGTCAGATATTTTAAGGAGGTGGCATCTTCCCCTAAGGCACTTTTAAAAATTGAGACCAAAGCCGGCGGAAGAGGGTGATCCGAGGCCAAACAGTTAAGGTTTTTCCAGAATTTATTCATAATGTCTTACCAGAACTATGCCCAAACTTCCTTACCTAGGCAAGTAATTTAGTTATAAAGTAGTGTAAGTTCCTTGTGGCGAGTATTATATATATTTAACTTATAATACATAATAAGTTGGTTCTCAAGACCAGCTCACGCCAATGATAGACTTCCTTCGCTTGTCCCCTGCTGGTTAGAGTGATGGCTGTGCTATCAGTAAAACTTCTTCATATCTTCATTTTAGGCGGTTTTATTCTCATCACCCTTAATTACCTGCTGAATCTTAAGGCCTTCCGATTCCCGCCGATGAATACAGTCCTCCAACCTCCGCCCCGTGTGTCAGTTCTCATTCCTGCCCGCAATGAGGAGCACCGCATTGCCCCATGCATCAGCACTATAGCCGACAGCGACTACCCAAATATGGAAATTCTTATTCTCGACGACCACTCCACCGACGGCACCGCTGCCCTCATCCAGCGTAGAGCTCAAGGAGACTCCCGCATTCGCCTGCTCGCGGGTCAACCCCTCCCCAAAGGTTGGACTGGTAAATCCTGGGCCTGCCATCAACTCTCCAAAGAAGCCCGAGGCGAATTCCTCCTTTTTGTTGATGCCGACACCCGCTTCTCCGATCGCACGATCTCACAATCCGTCTCCGTTGCCCACGAGCAGCGGGCCGATCTCCTATCCCTCTGGCCTTACCTAGAATCTCTCAGCTGGAGCGAAAAACTCGTCATCCCATTCGTCCACCTTTTTATTCTTTTCTACCTGCCTCATTGGGCCACAGGTCGCCTCCGCTGCTTTGGCGCCGCCAACGGCCAGTTCGTTCTCTTTCGTCGCAGCGCATACGACAATATCCATGGCCACGAATCGGTTCGCAATCACATGGTCGAAGATATCTCCATCGCCCGCAACATGCGCCAGGCGGGATTCAAAGTCCTCAACCTCGACGGTACCAATCCAGGACACTCCATCGCGCTCGTCCGCTGCCGGATGTATAACCGCTTTTCCGAAGTCTGGGAAGGCTTCACCAAAAATCTCTACCCCAGCTTCGACGGAAATTTTCCCGCCTTCCTTATCTTTCAATTAATCCAAGTTCTCCTCTTTCTAACCCCCTTCTACCTTCTCTTTACCCCAGCCAACGGCCCGCTGGTTTGGACCGAAATTGCCATTCTCCTCTCCCTTCGCTTCGCCCTCGCCCACCGCTTCCGCCAAAGCTACCTCGGCGCCATTCTCCACCCCTTCGGCCAGCTCCTGGTCATCGCTATCGCACTCAACTCCTGGCTCCAATCTCTCCGTGGACGTCTTCCTTGGAAAGGTCGCCACTACACCCGAAACGCCCCACTCGAATCTGCCTAGATCCGTCTCGACCTCCCCACCAACTTTTCCCATCCTTTTTTAAATGAAGCACACTTTCGCCGATGAATTAACCCGCAACGCTGGCGATTCCATCGACCTCAAAGAATTCGCGGGAGGCATCCCCCAAGAGATGGCCCGCTTTCCCGAAATCCGTATCGGCCCTTGGTGGGTCACCACCCGTCAATCACTCCTCTTTCTCATCCCACTCGGGATCATCGGTGCCATCCTCGCCGTCTTCACCGCCCACTTTCTCCGCACTCTTCCCCTCATTCAGCAGTTTATCGCCGCCTACCCTGGTACTGGCTCCTTTGCCCCGCCACTAGCTGACGGCTTTCCCATCTGGCTCCGTGCCTGCCACTGGCTCAATTTTTTCCTCCTTCTCTTTATGATCCGCTCAGGCATCCAAATCTTGGCCGATCACCCCCGCCTCTATCTTAACCCCGGATGTACCCCAGGCTCAGAATGGTTTCGACTCCTTGGCCCAGTCCCTCTCGACCGAGAATACCACGCCAAAGAAGATACCGTCGCCCTTCCAGGCTGGCTGGGTCTACCAGGTATTCGACACTCCATCGGTCTCGCTCGCTGGTGGCACTTTGTTTTTGATACCCTCTGGCTTGCCAACGGAATCGCCGTCTATATTCTTCTCTGTTCCACAGGCCAATGGAGACGCATCGTCCCAGTTTCATTTGATGTCATCCCCCATACCATCTCCACCGCTATCCAATACCTCTCCCTCGATTTCCCGCCCCCCAGTGGTTGGCTCCAGTACAACGGCCTGCAACTTCTCGCCTACTTTACCACCGTCTTTATCGCTTCCCCCCTCGCTCTCATCACCGGAGTGATGCAATCCCCCGCCATCGCCGCTCGCCTCCACCTCGCCACCGGATTCCTCAACCGCCAAGTCGCACGCTCTCTCCACTTCCTTGTCCTCGGCTACTTCCTTCTATTTATCGCAGGTCACGTCGTCATGGTCTTTGCTACCGATGCCCTGAATAACCTCAATCACATGACTCGAGGAACCAACGATAGCTCCTGGACTGGTTTGTTTGTCTTCACCTTGATCATGGGATTCACCACGGTTGCCTGGATGGCGGCGACTCCGCTGACCCTTAAACATCCAAGAAAAGTTCAACACATCGGACGCTGGGTCATTGGCTGGCTCCTCGATGGAATTGAAAAACTTCGTCCGGTGGCAAACTACCAGGAAAAAGATATCTCCACCTACTTCTGGGTGAATGGCACCGCCCCTGTTTCCGATGAGTACAAAAAACATCTGGCCGAAGGATTTCGGAACTATCAACTCAATGTCGGAGGCTTAGTTGAGAAACCGACGCAAATTTCTCTAACCCAAATACGCGCCATGCCCCATTTCGAACAGATCACTTCCAACTACTGCATCCAAGGATGGACCGGAATCGCCAAATGGGGCGGCGTACGCATGAAAGACATTATGGCCCTAGTCCATCCCCACCCCAACGCCCGCTACGTTGTCTTCTACTCCTTTGCTCATGGCTCAGGAAAGGGGCATGGCCTTTACTACGACGCTCATAAGATTGAGCACATGCAACACGACCAAACCATCTTGGCCTACGAAATGAATGGTAAAGATCTGCCCGAACGCCATGGCGCCCCACTGCGACTTCGCAACGAACTCGAGCTCGGCTTTAAATCAGTCAAATGGGTTCAGAGCGTAGAGTTTGTTGAAAGCTTTGACCATCTAGGCCAAGGCGAAGGAGGTTTTAACGAAGATTACGAGTTTTTCACCACCCGCAACCCGATCTAATCCCATGCTTCCCACTCTCCTTGATCCCCTCGGTAGGAAAATAAACTACCTGCGTGTTTCTCTCACCGATCAGTGCAACGAACGCTGTCTCTACTGCCGCCCCGCCGCCTACCACGGTTGGTCCCCCCAACCCGATCACCTCTCCACCCCCGAATTAATCCAAGTTATCACTGCTGCCACTCGCCTTGGATTCGAACATATTCGACTGACAGGCGGAGAGCCCCTCCTCCGCCCAGACCTTCTTGAAATAGCTCGAAGCCTTCGCTCCCTTCCCCATCTCACATCCCTTTCCTTATCGACCAACGGAACTCGCCTCGCCCCCATTGCCCGTCAACTTCAGCAAGCTGGGATTCAATCCATCAACCTCAGCCTCGATGCCCTTCAGCCCGAGCTCTACCGCAAAATTACCGGCGGTTCCTTCGACGACTTCTTTGCAGGTTTCCGCTCTGCCCTTGATGCTGACTTCACCCAGATCAAAATCAATTGTGTGCTCCTGCGTGGAATGAATCAGCTGGAACTTCGTCCCCTGGTCCACTTTGCCGCAGAACATCAAGTCCCCATCCGCTTCATTGAACTCATGCCTCTCACTCTTTCACCCCAGCACGGCCAAGAACTTTTTCTCTCCATCCAAGATGCGCAAGAGTTTCTTGGTGGGTCTGAAACTCTGATTCCCAAGCCCGACTACTCAGGAGGTCAAGGTCCAGCCCGTTACTTTGAGGACAAAGTTTCTGGGGCGATCGTTGGCTTCATCGGTGCCCTAACCACCCCTGACTTCTGCGCCTCCTGCAACAAAATCCGCCTAACCGCCGATGGCAAACTCCGCCCCTGTCTAGGACGCCATGGAGAGATCGATCTGCGTACCGCTCTCCGCCAAGGCTCTCACTCACCAGAAGAGCTTCTCCGTGAAGCGATCGCCAATAAACCCAAGGATCATGAGTTCACTACTGGATACGAACCCTCGCGCCCCATGACCGCTCTGGGAGGTTGAGCCATGCGCATTCTTTATTTCGCCCAAGCCCGGCTCGCGGTCGGGCTGGCCGAAGAAACTTTTCACACCACCGAATCTCTTTCAGCAGAAAAGCTCTGGCACCTCCTCATCCATCGACACCCTGCCCTCCTCCCTCTCCAATCCGCCTGCCGACT
>JBBAWB010000021.1:0-13644 GCA_040397385.1 Methylacidiphilales bacterium | reverse complement strand
CTTTGATGTAACTCCAAAAGAGGCGAACGGGAATTCGCGTGAGCAGGGCGATAGGAATGAAAACCCCAACGATGAGAACGATTAGCGATCCGTAGAGAGTGCCGACGAGGAGGAAGAGGCTTTTGAGCACGCCTAATCCGCTAGTTCCTACGGTGGTGGCAATGGCGGCGCCGATACCGAAAGGAGCGAACTTCATCACAATGCTAACAAACTTGAACATTACTTCAGAAAGGGATTCACAGAAATCGAGCATCACCTGTTTGGGTTTCCCAGGGACCTGCGAAAGGCCCAGAGCAAAGAGAATGGAGAAGAAGACGATCTGGAGAACTTCATTGTGGGTGGCGGCTTCGAAGAAGCTTTGGGGGACCATGTGTTCGATCACCCCAAGGAAAGTGATTTTGCTTTGGGCGTAGGTGGCACCCGCCTCGGCGGTGGCGGTGGATAGGTTCACGCCGACTCCGGGTTGGATCCAGTTGACGGCGACCAGTCCGATGATGAGCGCGATGGTTGTGACCAGTTCGAAATAGATGAGAGAGCGGAAGGCGAGGCGACCAACTTTTTTGATATCGTCCCCGTGTCCTGCGATGCCTACGACCAAGGTACTAAAGAGCAGGGGAACGATGATTGACTTGATCATCCGCAAAAAGACAGAGGAAACCGCTTTCTCTGCGACGGCCAGATTTGGAAAGTCAGCGGAGGGCAAAAAGTGCCCGAGCGCAATACCCACGACCATTGAAATAATGATCCAGTGGGTGGAGCTGACTGTAGATTTTTTAGCGGGGAAAGAAGAGGACAACCCCTGTGGTTTGCCAGAATCGAGGTTGAAGGTCACTACCGTAAATACTATCAAGAAAAACTCTTAAAAAATTAAAATAATAACTATATCTTATAAGCTTAATTTTGCGTATCTTGGAGGAGTGTCTATTTTAGGTGCGATTTTTGGAAAAAAGGGTTGGGCGGGGCAGAGCGCGGGTGTGCCGAGAGTCGCTATTTTTGAGATTCGAATTCTTTTTTTTGGGGGCCTGCTTGTTCTTTTTACTTTTGGGGCTTGGTCTTGGATGCAAAAGCTAGATCGGGAAAGTTATCTTTCTGTCCCTTCGAACGTCAGCAAAGTCGAGGTTGGGAAAAAGAAGTAAGAGAGTGAATTAGCGAGTGTGGGGAGGGGACAGTTTTCCGCGGGACCGAAGGATTTCTCAATGCAGGAGGGTAAACTCTAGGATTTTTTGGGCATGATGATCCAAAGGATTAGGTAGAAGATGGCTCCAGAAAAGACAGTGAAGATGGTGAGCACGGTATAGAGAATGCGGACGAGGGTGGGGTCCCAGCCGAGCCACTCGGCCAACCCGCCGCAGACCCCCGCGATCATTCGGTTGTTGGAAAGAGTTAAAGCCATAAGATTTCGATAGGCCGAATCACGGAGGTGTCGAGCCGAAGTCGTGGCGGAATTCTTTATCCGTGAATTTCAAATAGGGGAAGGGCAGGATTAGGGAGTGGAAAGTGTGCCCATCCAAACAGTCCATCTTTCGGACAAGCAGGCACAGGGGTCGCATTTCGAACCGAGCCAGATGGTGGAGGGTGGGGAGTTGGAGTTGCGCTGGTTCTGTTTGCGGGTGGCGCCGAAGCAGGAGCACGTGGCGATAGCCCATCTGCGCAAGGTGTATCAGGTGCAGGTATTTTGCCCGCGGTTGCGGTTTCAGAAGGCGACGAGAACGGGTCGACGCTGGTATGTGGAGGCGCTCTTTCGTTCCTATCTTTTCGGGAGGTTCGACTATTTGACCCAGCATCGCGCGGTACACTATTGCCCAGGAATCAGTGCGATACTTCATTTTGGGAGCAAGGTCATTCCTGTGCCCGATCGTGCGATTAGGGATCTGCTGGCGGCGGTCCCAGAGGGGGTGGGAGAAACGATTACGATTCAGCCTGAAGTGCAGTTGGGGCAGGAGGTGCAGGTGGTGGAGGGAGCCTTTGCGGGGTTGCGGGCGGTGGTCACGCGGGTAATGCCCGCACGACAACGGGTCGCAGTGCTCTTAGAGTTCCTAGGAAGAATGTCGGAAACAGAGGTTCCGATGGAGAATGTGCTTTCGGCGGTTCGGCATCCGATGGAGGGGGTTCCGAAGGAGGCGAGGAGGTGAGGAGAAAGAGTGGAAGCGGTCTTGGCTACGGGAGCTTTTTGCGGGAGATTAGAAGAACGCATGAATCGTAAAGGCATACTTTTGGCGGGCGGGACGGGAACGCGTCTTTGGCCGCTGACGCGAGCTGTTTCCAAACAGCTTCTGCCTTTGTACGACAAGCCGATGGTTTACTATCCGCTTTCGGTGCTGATGCTGGCGGGGATACGAGAGATTCTTCTGATATCGACCCCGCAGGATTTACCTCTTTTTAAACTTCTGTTGGGAGACGGGCAGAGTTTGGGGTTGAACTTGAGTTATGCGGAGCAGCCGAAGCCCGAGGGATTGGCGCAGGCCTATCAGATCGGAGCGAAGTTCGTCGGGACGGATCCGTCGTGCCTGATATTGGGGGATAACTTCTTTTACGGGGCGGAGTTGGGAAGGTTGCTTGCTTCAGCGCAAGAGAGGCAGCAAGGAGCGACAATCTTTGCTTATCAGGTGGCGGATCCGTCGTCGTACGGAGTGTTGACCTTTGATGATAAAAACCAGATTACCTCGATTGAGGAGAAGCCGGCCAAGCCGAAGTCGCACTGGGCGAATTGCGGGCTTTATTTCTACGATGGGCGGGCGGTGGAGTTTGCGCGGGGGTTAAAGCCATCGGCCCGGGGGGAGTTGGAAATTACTGATCTGAGCCGCTGTTACATGAAAAATGAGAGCTTGCATGGGGAGAGGTTTGGGCGGGGATCGGCGTGGTTGGACACGGGGACAGCGGATGGGTTGTTGCAGGCGGCGCAGTTTGTCCAGACGGTGCAGACAAGGACGGGGATGCTTTTGGGTTCGCCTGAGGAGGTGGCATTCCGGCAGGGTTGGATTGGGGCGAAGGAGCTGGGGGGATTGGCGGAAGCGATTGGGAAAAACGCCTATGCGGAGACGTTGCGGCAGATGGCGGCGGAGGAGAAAAGGTAGAGGAGGGCTTTAGGGACATGCCGATTTACGAATTTTATAGTCCGGATATTCATCGGATTTATAGTTTTTTTGCTCGGCGAATGCTGAAGGGGGGGGAGGTACCGTGTTGTCCAGATGGGTCGGGGTATCGGATGGAGAAGTTGGTTTCGTCTTTTGTCTGTACGGGCAGGGCGAAAGAGGCGGAGAGGAAAGAGGGAGAAAGTGAGGCGGGGATGGACCTAAGGATGGAGCGGGAGATGATGAAGATGGCGGATGAGTTTTCCAAGATGGACGAAAAGAATCCTGATCCGCGAGTGATGGGGAAGATGATGAGGCGGATGATGGAGGCGAGTGGACAGAAGTTGCCTGGGGAGATGGGGGAGATGTTGCAGCGGCTGGAGAAGGGTGAGAATCCAGACAAGTTGGAAGAGGAATACGGGGATGTAATGGAAAAAATGGAGGGAATGGAGAGTGTGGGGGATGGAAAGAAGGAGGATCTGAAAATGCGCTTACGGAAAAGATTGCCGGCGCGAAGAGATCCGAAGTTGTACGAATGGGAGGAGTTTTATGTGGAAAAAAGAAAGCCGAGTGGGGGGACGAAGAAAAAAGTTTCGGTGCGTGAAATTGTTAGGAGGTAAGATGGCCAGCTTGAGTCAGAAAAAAGAGGCGAAAGGGTTGTGGGTGAGTGTGGATCGGGTGGAGTATGTACTGGGGGCGGGTGGGCCGCCGGATCGGCCGCATCAGTTTGTTTATTACGTGACGATTCATAATGATAGCCCGCAGGCGGTGACGATTGTGGGGAGGAAGTGGGTGGTGACGAATGCTCAGGGGCATCGATTAATGATCGAAGGGGATGGGGTGGTGGGTCAGTTCCCCCGCCTGACTCCTGGGGATCAGTTTCACTATAATAGCTATCATTTGGTGGATTCGGATAGTGAGGCGACGGGAGCGTATTTGGCGAAAGATGAGGGGGGAAAGGATCTGATCGTGCGTATTCCTGCCTTTCGGTTAGATCTACCCATAGCATGAAACTGGCAATGATCGGCGCGGGGCGGATGGGCGGGACGATTGTACGAATGTTGCAGAAGGAGGGATTGTGGAGTTTGGAGGTGTGTGAGCCGGATTCGAAAGGGAGGGCGGCGTTGAGCAAAGAGATGGGGTCGGGGGTAAAGTTTGTCGAGAAGGTGGAGGAGGTGGGAGAGGCGGAGGTGATTTTGTTGGCGGTGAAGCCGGCGATGTTGAAAGACGTTGCTGGATGGCTGCAGAGCAGAAAAGGTTCGTACCTTTTGATTTCGATTTTGGCTGGGGTGACAACGGAGAGGTTGGGCAAGGAGATTGGGGGGAAGGCGCGGGTGGTACGGGCGATGCCGAATCAGGCGTTGCGGGCGGGGGAGGGTGTGACCGCGCTGTGTGTGGGACCTGGGGCGAAGAAGGAGGATCTGGAGATTGCGCGAAAAATTTTTGCGGTAGGTGGGTATGTGTTGGAGATTGAAGAGGAGCAGATGGATGTGGTCACGGCGTTAAGTGGGTCGGGCCCAGCGTTCATGGCGAAGTGGGTGGAGGAGTTGGCGGATGCGGCGGTGAGGGCGGGGTTGACGCCGAAGGCGGCGGTGGAGTTAGCTGCGAGGACCATGTTGGGGACGGGAGTTTTGCTGGTGCGGGAGGGGATTAAGCCTGGGGAGTTGTGTGCGGCGGTGGCGAGTCCAGGGGGAACGACCGAGGCGGGGTTGAAAGTTTTGCAAGCGGGCGGGCTAGGTGGGTTAGCGGAGCAGGCGATGGAGGCGGCGATCCGCAGGGCGAAGGAGTTGGCGAAGGGCGGATAGGAAGCATTCCTCACGCAAAGGTCGCAAAGGGTGAAAAAAAGGGGAAGGTGAGAATGTAGTTTTGAAGTTCGAAGTTTAGGTAGCGGGGCATCTCCGATGTCTCGGCCCCCTCGCTAGTGGGGAGAAAGCGATCGAGATTTTTGAAGCTTTCTGGCAAGGGGAGATGCGGGTACGATTTCAACTCATTCGGGCCGCAGCCCCGACGCTGGTCGGGGCAGGCACAGCCCGGAGAGGACTGGGGGTAGAAATGGGAGTGGGGTTGTTGCGGGCACAAGGAATTTTGAGGTGTTTAATCTTTCGGGAGGCTGGTGAAAGGGATATAATAATAATTCATTCGGGCCGTAGCACAGCTTGGTAGTGCGCTTGTTTCGGGTACAAGAGGTCGTGGGTTGGCCCCCTCAGGCCTGCCCTAGCCCATTCTCACTTCCGCCTCCGGCGGGTCTGGAATTACTCCGCTTCACGGAGTGGGAATTCATTGCGCGGGTGCGCAAGCACCCAAGTCCATCAACCCGGAGGGGATCCCGCAAAGCGCAGGGGCGGGTGTGGGGGGCGCAATATCCCGGCCCTACTTCGCTCCTAACCTGCTGCGCGGAGGAGCTTCGTAGGGCAAGCGGCAGTTCAAGCTTTCGGACCGCCGAAAAAGCGGCTACTGTTTTAAGTTCATACGGGCCGTAGCACAGCTTGGTAGTGCGCTTGTTTCGGGTACAAGAGGTCGTGGGTTCAAATCCCACCGGCCCGATGATTTTCCAAAGGGAAAGCAAGGGCCGCCAATCTAATCTAGCCGGAGGCGAAAGAAGATTAGGTCAGGGGCGGGTCTGCAGGGGACCAACATCCCACCGGCCCGATGATTTTCCGAAGGAAAAGCAAGGGCGGTCAATCTAATCTAGCTGGAGGCGATGGAAGAGTCCCCGTGGTTGCGGGGCGCACAGATTGCTCACGCCAAGGTCGCAAAGCCCCGACGCCGGTCGGGGCGCAGACGCGGGACGCGAAGGGAGTGAGGGTGGGAATGTTAAAAGTGTGAATGTGGGGTTAAGGGATTAAGCACAGCGCCAGTTTGGCGGAAGGTTGACTCATGGTCTAGGCACCTTTCTATTTTGATGTTTTTCTTGGGATTATCTCATATCAAGTAGTTACGATTGCAGGCTATGGGATTAAGGGATTAAGCACATGGTCAAGTTGGAGGAACTTTGAGGTCTGGCCTAGGCCATATCTCTCTCTGTGCAGTACTCTAAGTCTTGACTTAAACAGCCTAAAAGGGCTATGAATAACGTGTAATATAAAATTAAATAATATCAAATAAGATCAGTAAATATCTGATGGACATGCAAATGCAATATTTAGCAGGACCTTACAACCGCTTACTATGATAAAAACTTGATTTTCTGTAGTCCTAAGTGTATTATTTTCGAAGGTGAGCAAAGTAGTGATAAATGAAAGCATTTTAAGCGATATAAAAACTATCTTTCGTTTGAACGTTTGTAGCCCTAAGGAGTCCAAATAATATGAGCAAAAAATTTAACCACTCATTAGCAATTGGAATTTTTCTGATTGGAATTTTGTTTAGCTCCATATCAGAAGGATTTTCTCAAACTACTAACTACTTCACCTGGAACAACAGCACGAACTTGTGGAGCACGACTACCGCCTGGACTCCAAACGGCGGACCTCAATTAGCCATCTCAACTCTTAACACTAATGTTGCCGTTTTTGCCGCGACTGGGGCAGGAAATAACTCGGTCCTTCTGAGTAGCGATCGAACCGTCTATGGGTTGATTTTTACGAATGGTGCCAATGCTTACACTTTTGGCAGCGTTTCTACTGCCAAACAATTGGACATCATGTCTGGTATCGGGCTCCAGAATGTTTCAGGTCAGAACCAGATTTTTAATTTATCTGTCGCTAATAACGGAACCGGGCTTTGGACCAATAACGCAGGTTCAACAACAACTTTCAACAATGGCTTACAACTTACTACCTCTGGCAGCAACGCCAGCCGTACCCTGACCTTTGGTGGGGCGGGAACCTGGAACGTGGCCTCCGCAATAGCCAATGGTGGAACTGCGACAGCGGGTGCGGTGACAGTCACCGCTATTGGAACCACCACTTTATCGGGTAACAACACGTATGACGGTCTAACCACGATGAATGCTGCGGGCGGAACATTGACCTTGAGCGGAGATAATTCTGGTGCCGCAGGAGGGGTGACCCTGACTGCGGGCACATTGAACATCAACAATAACAATGCTCTCGGATCTGGAAATTTGGCCCTTGGCGGTGCGACGATTGACAACACCAGTGGTTCTGCGGTGGTAAATGCAGGAAATAACAATTGGTCGTGGAATAGTACTACCAGACTGAATTTCGGGACGGCGGCAAGTACTGCGGCAAACAACCTCGACCTTGGAACTGGAACTGTCACCTTGACGGGTACTAGGGCGATAAATTTGTTGGGAACGGGGACCAAGTTGACGGTGGGTAATCTAATCAATGGCGTAGGAACATCATTCACAGCCGACGGAACGGGAAACACTCTAGAAATGAGGGGTTTGAGCCTTTCGACAACTAATACTCCAGCTACGGTGACCCTAGCCGGGACGGCGAACCTCAATGTTACCGGGGCGATTGTCACCGGTACGACTGCTGGCAACGGCTTGACCGTTACCGGCACGGGGACAACGACCCTTTCGGGTAACAACACCTATACTGGGCTCACGACGATGAATGCCACAGGCGGAACCTTGACCTTGAGCGGAAATAATTCATTAGCCTCAGGCGGGGTGACCCTGACTGCGGGAACGTTGAACATTAATAACAATAATGCTCTGGGATCGGGAGCTTTGACCCTTGGCGCCAATACGATCAACAACACCAGTGGGACGGCGGTGGTGAATGCAGGAAATCAGGCTTGGGCGTGGGTTAATGGACTAGCTTTCGGAGCGGCTGGAAATACTGCGGCAAACAACCTCAATCTTGGAACTGGAGTTGTCTCTGCAAGCTCCTCTAGGACGATTGTTTTGGCGGGAACGGGCACCAAGTTGACGATTGGTGCTGTAAACATAACTAGTACCTCTACTAGCAGAACGATCACTGCCAACGGCGTGGGTAACACTTTGGAAATGGGGGGGATGACCCTTTCGGCAAGTACAACTGCAACTACGGTGTCTCTAGTCGGAACGGCGAACATCAATGTTACTGGGGCGATTGTCAACGGCACGACTCCTGGCAACGGCTTGACCGTTACCGGCACGGGGGCAACGACCCTTTCGGGCAACAACACTTATACGGGAGTCACCACGATGAATGCCACAGGCGGAACGTTGAACTTGACGGGAAATAATTCTAGTGCAACGGGTGGTACGGTCTTGACTACGGGAACTTTAAACCTCAACAACGCCAGTGCCTTGAGCACAGGTTTGCTAGAGTTAAGTGCTGTAACGGGTACTGCTTATGGCAGCAGCATCATAAACAACACGTCAGGCGGTGCTCTAACTTTCTCAGGGCTCAGCGGGGTGAAATGGTCTGGCGTGGCCCTTACTTCAGGCACTAATTCAGGCATTCAATTTGGCACATCGGCTAGCACTAGTGCCAATAATATGGACTTTGGTACTGGATTAGTCACCGCTAGCACCGACCGAGCGATGAACATTGCGGGCACAGGCGTGACCATTTCTATGGGCACATTAACCACCTCAGGAACAGCCGGTTCCTACGATTTCCAATTCGATGGGGCAGGGAATACTTTCGATTTGGATGGTTGGAGAATCAGCGGGGCTACTACCCCTACCCAAGCCGTACAACACAAAATTAAAGGCTCGGCTAACGTGACTATGGGTGCGATTGAAAATGGCACTGGTTCATTTGCAAATGGTGTTAGCTTTAACAGCGACGGTGTCACCAGATTAACTGGTAACAACACTTATACTGGCACTACTGAATTTGTGAGTTCTGGGACCAACATCATTTCAGGCAACAATAGCTCTGCTGTAGGCAATGTGAAAATTGCAGGCGGCACGGGCACAGGCAAAAAGCCAGTGGTGCGGTTGGATAGCGCCAATGCTATTTCGAGTTCCAGTAGCTTGCTGGGATCTAGCAGCACTGATCAGATCGGCACGCTAGAGATAGGAGTCGCTAGTGACATTATTTTAAATTCCTTCGGCACAGCTACTATCGAAGGTAATAACATGATTTTTATAAACAGCAGTGCCACTCAAAGGTCATTAACCTTTACCAACGCCAATAACTACATCACACTCTCCTCTGGAACCGCAGGGTCTAAAAAACTTGAGAATCAAAGCGCAAATCTGAACGTTCGATTTAACGGAGATATTGATATCGGTTCGAGTGCCGCTAACGCTGTCACCTTTGGAGGTGCTGGTAATTTCCGAGTCGATGGCGCGATCACCAACGGGAGTTCGACGGGAGTGCGTGGGTTAACCAAAACTGGGGCCGGGACTTTAACCTTGGCTGGAGCGGGAAATAACTACAATGGGGCGACAACTGTGGATGTCGGAACCCTCCTGTTGACTAATAATGCTACGTTGACTGGATCGACGGCCCTAACGGTATCGACAGCCGGTACGGTCAGTTCATCCTCCTCAACGCGAACGGCAGCTGCGACTTTGAACGTGGCATCCGGGTCTTCTCTTCTCAGTGGTAGCACCACTACGGTTTACTCGGGGGGTAACCTGATTGTAAACGGGACGGCAGGCGCTGTTGTTCTAGAAAATAATAGCTTATTGGGTGGCTCCGGAACTGTCGGTGCTGTAAATCTGAAAAGTGGTTCATTCCTAACCCCTGGCAACAGTCCAGGACTCTTGACGGCCTCCTCCTCCAGTTGGGGAGCAGGTTCAACGTACGAATGGGAGATCAACAATGCGACGGGTATAGCTGGAACGAACTGGGATCTGTTCTCTGTGACTGGAGCTCTTGATCTAAGTGCTCTTTCTTCTACAGCCCAAATGAACTTGGTTTTGAAAAGTCTTTCGTTGGTCAACTTCAGCACTACGACATCCTTTTCGTGGATCATTGCCCAAGCGGGATCGTTCACTGGAGCCGGTTTGGCCGATGGCACGAATGTGACTGACCTCTTCAATATTAACGCAACAGCCTTCAATGGTGGAGATCTGCCAACTAACGGATTTAAGGTTGAGGTGGGAACTTCAGGAGATCTTCGCACACTCAACTTGATGGCCGTTCCTGAGCCCTCTACGGGCTCCTTGCTAGCCTTTGGCTTAGGTGGGTTGGTGCTGACTCGGTTACTGCGTCGGAAGCAGAGCTGAGGAGGCCGGGACTAAAAACATATTTAGGAAAAGCGTCACGTTTATGCCGGAATTTTTAATTTAGGATTTTGAATTTTAAATTATTCGTAGTTGAAAGATTAGGTAGGGCCGATGGTTCCCATTGGCCGATAAAGCGATTGATCTTGCGCCTATGAGCAGTGGGTTAGGTGGAGAAAAGTTGGAGGCGACCAGCGGAAAAGCTCAGCGGGATAGGAGCAGAGTGGATATGGCACTTTGGGTTAGATCGAAGGTCGTGGGCTAAGTCCTGGCTGACGAAGATCTTTTCTACGTGAAGGGTATTGGGGATGAACATCCAGCGTTTATCCCCAAATCGCTCGCGGATCTTGGCGATGAGTTCCTCGTCGTCCTTGAGGGTGCAAGGAATGGCCATGCGCTGCATGTCCCCTGTGGTGAAAGCGTTGACGAAGGTCTTCTGTTCGTCGATCGAATCGCGGAGGCGGCGAGTGATAAAATCAGCCAGGCCAACGCCGAGAGCGTTGCCTTGGGCTTGGGGGGCAAGGCCGAGGGCGGCGATTGTCTTTATCGTAGGTTGGGTGAGATCCTCGAAGCCGTGGACACCACGCCGCCCGATGACATTGGTGTCCATCCCTGTGCCGCTGTAGGTTTTACCGATTTCATCGACAATGAGGACGTTGAGGTTATCGCATGGGAGGGCAGGAAAGTAGTGTCGATGCCGTTTTAGTAGTGAGGGTTCTTCTTTGAGGATTTTGTCCCCTGGGAGGGCGTGGATTTCGGCGGTGGCATCGAACCCGTCTTCGAGTATGGCGAGGCCAGCAAAGATCTTTCCCGATTGGACGAGAAGGGATCCCATTTCCTCGAGGATGCGGGGCATACGATCGGGTCGAGCGGAGTGGAAAGTTTCGGCGGAGCGAATTTTACCCATCCCGACGACCATCATTTTAGTGAGGCCACTTTGGACGGGACCTGAGAAGCACGTATGGAGTTTGATTCGGTTGAGAATGAGGACCCCGGCTGATTCAAAGCAGTGGCGATCCATCCAGACTTCGCCCGAGTCGACCGAGCCGACCTTGATGCACTCCATGCTCGAGCGGATTTCAAGGCCCGTGGCGGCGAAAGTGAGACCGAGGGATTCGACCATCTTTTGTTGCCCTGTGGCGGTGGCTCCGTTGTGGGAGCCCATCGAGGGGACGAGGAAAGGTTTGGCGCCGTGGGCACGAAGCCAATCGCCGACCGCTTTGGTGATGGGAACGAGGTTGGAAATTCCGCGGCTTCCGGCAGTAATGGCGACATCTCCTTGCGGCGGTTCTTTGCCCATTTGGTCGAGGGCGCGGTGGACTGCCTTGGGCACGTCTTGAATCGGGGCAGAGATTAACTTTTGATCGATCTGAAAAACGTTCATGGGGTTGAGGGTAATTCTTCCTCCAACACAGGATTCGTGAGTGAGCCGATCTTTTCAATCTCTACGGTGACGATGTCTCCAGGTTTGAGCCAGCGCGGGGGTTGGGCGGCCATACCGACTCCGTGGGGAGTGCCAGTAAGAATAACCGTTCCTGGAAGTAGCGTGGTGCTGCCACTGAGGAACTCGATGATTTGGGCGACAGAGAAGATCATGTCGTCGGTATTCCAATCTTGGACGGCAGTGCGGTTGAGGAGGGTGCGGAGTTTAAGGTTTTGGGGGTCGGGGATTTCGTCAGGAGTGACGAGGTAGGGACCGAGGGGGCAGAAGGTGTCGAAGGTTTTGCCTCGGCACCACTGGCCGCCACCAGCGTTTTTCTGCCAGTCGCGTGCGCTGACATCGTTGGCACAGGTATAGCCTAAGACGAAATCGAGGGCGCGTGAGGCTGGGACATTTTTGCAAGTCCGACCGATGACCACGGCGAGTTCGCATTCGTAGTCGACGCGGTCGCTACGGAGGTGACGTGGCAGAAAAATGGGATCTTCCGGATTCTGGAGCGAAGAGATGCTTTTGATAAAAAGAATTGGATATTGGGGGATCGGGGAGTTCGTCTCGTTGGCGTGGTGGCGGTAGTTAATTCCGATGCAGAGAATCTGAGTGGGAATGAGGGGGGCAAGGATTTTGCCCAGGGCAATTTGTTGTTGGCTGGAGTGAAAGCCGTGGAGGGGGTCGCCCTGGAGTTGGCGGGAAGTGCCGTCGGATAGGAGTTCGGCGTAGGAAGGGGTACCATGAGGATTGAGGTGCCGGACGATTTTCACTTCATGAGCTTGAATGATTTAGGGCTTAATCTCCAGCCATGAAAGATAGGGGGGAGGCGGCGCTCACGCGCGCTTACGCGCGGATGTTTGATTTTTGATGTTTAATTTTTAATTATTTGTAGTTGAAAGCTTAGGTAGGGCCGATGGTCCCTTGGCCTTCGAAGTAACGCGTCTGCGGAACGAAGTAGGCTCCATCGGCCGGTAGAGCGATTTAGGCTTGAGTCGTTGAATCGGCGGATCAGGGATGATCCGCCCTACCAGGCGTCCAGCGTCGGATCGGCGCCGACGCCGGTCGGGGCGCAGACGCGGGACGCTAAGGAAATCTAAATGTGAAAATGCGTGAAGGTCAGAATGTCGTTTTGTAGTTGGAAGCTTAGGTAGTGGCGGCATCTCCGAGGCCGCCTCGCTGGGCGATTGGGCATACAGAATTGAGCGCAGGCGTTCTCGGAGAGACAGCCCTACCTAGGTTTTGAGGCTTGAATCCCGCGTTCGCGGCCCCAACGCGGGTCGGGGTAGAGACGCGCCCCGCAGTTGCGGCCCCGACGCCGGTCGGGGTAGAGACGCAGACGCTCCCTGGGGTAAGGGGGTTGAGTGATTCAATCGGCGGATCACGGATGATCCGCCCTACCAGGCGTGCAGCGTCCAATCGGCGCCGACGCCGGTCGGGGCGCTACCAGTGGATGGGTTTGAATTTCCAGCGCCCCGCGGGGGCGCAGGCATAAATTAAACTGACAACCGGCAGCTGGCGCAGCCGGCTAATTTCTAAAACCCCTCTGGGGTTAGCCCTCAACGTTTCGTGGTTTCGGGACACGCTCACGCGTGGATTACTCACGCTAAGGCCGCAAAGCCCCGACTCTGGTCGGGGCGCAGACTCGGGACGCTAAAGAATTCTAAATGTGAGAATGTGTGAAGGTCAGAATGTCGTTTTGTAGTTGGAAGCTTAGGTAGTGGCGGCATCTCCGAGGCCGCCTCGCTGGGCGAACAAAATTGGAGGTTGAGCGCAGGCGTTCTCGGAAAGACCGCTCCCGCGGTTGCGGGACGCAGACGCGCCCTGGGGCGTGGGTCTTGAGTGTTTCAATCGGCTGACCGAGACGGTCAGCCCTACCAGCGAATGGGAATAATCCCGCGTTCGCGGGATGCGAACGCGCTTACGCGGGAATGTGGAAAGAGGTGAGGGTGGCTAGCGTAGGCGACCTCGGAGATGTCGCCGCTACCTAGGTAAGGGATTCAGGTTGGGAGGAGTGCACCGTAGAGGACTTGAACCTCTGACCTCCACCGTGTCAAGGTGGCGCT
>JBBAWB010000020.1:0-18994 GCA_040397385.1 Methylacidiphilales bacterium | reverse complement strand
CCCCCGCACACCCGCCCCTGGCCTTTGCGGTTACCCCTCCGGGTGGGTTAAATTATGTGCTTCGCACACCCGCAATGGATCCCGGGGGTTTTTGTTTTTAGCTGCTAGCTTGCCTCAGCGGATAATTACAAAGGGATGAAAAGGCTCAGGGTGTGGTCATTATGGGAGTGTGGTCGATTTTGCACAACAGAGGCAAGGGTGTGCGTGGAATTGACTGGAAGATAGCTGGGGAGGAATCAGATTAGTCGATTATGGCTAAGCCGTTTGTCCACCTGCACTGTCATTCGGAGTACTCTCTGCTAGATGGGGCATGTCGTATTCCTGAGCTGGTGGGGAGAGCGAAGGAGCTGGGGCAACCTGCGCTGGCGCTGACTGATCATGGAAACCTTTATGGGGCCCTAGAATTCTATCAGGAGGCAAAGAAGGAGGGAATCAACCCGATCGTGGGGTGCGAGGTCTACGTCGCACCAGGAGACCGGTTTGAGAAGAAGGCGGCCCCAGGAGGAAAAGATGCGAACTATCATCTCCTGCTCCTTGCCCGGAATCTGGAGGGGTATCGGAATCTGATTCATCTGGTGACGGCGGCCCACTTGGAAAGTGTCTATTATAAACCAAGGATCGATCGGGCTCTCCTCGCTAAACATGCTTCGGGACTAATCGGGACAAGTGCGTGTCTGAAGGGGGAGATCGCTGCAGCCTTTTTGGGCGGGAAGGAGGCGGAGGCGCGAAAAATATTGCGGGAGTACCGTGATATCTTTGCGCCAGGGGATTTCTTTTTAGAGATTCATCAGCATGGAATTGAGGATCAGGCAAAGATTCGGGAGTTTTACCGTGTCCTAGGGAAAGAGACGAAGACCCCCTTAGTGGCAGCGAATGATGTGCACTATGTGAGGAAGGAGCAGGCGATTACCCAAGAGATTCTGGTTTGCATCCAGACGAATGGGAGAATCAATGATCCCCATCGAGCGATGAAGCCCCATGGGCCTGAGTTCTATTTGAAAGACAGTGAGGCAATGGCGGCTCTGTTTGCGGAATTTCCTGAAGCGTATGAAAATGCGGCGGGAGTTGCCTCGCGTTGCGATCTGGATCTGCCCTTAGGAGGAAACAAGTTTCCTGCCTTTGAGGTGCCCGCGGGAATGACCAGGGAGGCTTACTTCCGAAAATTGTGCCAAGAAGGATTGGTGAGACGGTATGGGGAAAGGGCAGGCCAGGATGCCGAGCTCAAGGAGCGTTTGGAGTTTGAAATGGGGGTAATCGAGAAGACGGGGTTCATAAGTTACTTTCTCATCGTTTGGGATTTTATCGATTATGCGAAAAAGAAGGGAATTCCAGTAGGGCCAGGACGCGGCAGTGCGGCCGGAAGCTTGGTCTCTTATGTGCTGCGGATTACAGATTTGTGTCCGATTCGGTACGGACTGCTCTTTGAACGGTTTCTAAATCCTGAGCGGATTTCGCCTCCCGACATCGATGTGGACTTTTGTCCTGACCGGCGTGAGGAAGTGATTGCTTATGTGCGGAATAAGTATGGGGAGCGGGCAGTGGCGCAGATCATTACTTTTGGCACGATGGGAGCGAAGATGGCAGTTCGGGATGTGGGTCGGGTCATGGGAATGGGATTTGGGGAGACCTCACGGATTGCGGATCTGATTCCGAAGGTTCCCGGGGCTAAACTAACGGATGCGTTGAAGCAGGTGCCCGAGCTACGGAATATGGCGCAAGAGGAGTCGGTCAAGCCGGTGATCGAAGCGGCTCTTCAGCTGGAAGGGATGGTGCGACAGAGTGGGACTCATGCGGCAGGAGTGGTGATTGCGGATCGCGATCTGACCGACTACTTGCCCTTGACGCGGGATGATACGGGGGCGGTCATGACCCAATTCTCGATGAATGCGGTGGGGGAGATTGGCCTGTTGAAGATGGATTTTCTGGGATTGAAGACCCTGACGGTGATTCAGGACTGCTTGGCGTTGATGGAGGAAACCACGGGGAAGAAGATGACGCCCGAAGAAATTCCCTTGGATGATCCCAAGACGTATGCGTTGCTCAATCGAGCGGAGAACGTGGGGGTGTTTCAAGTGGAGTCACCAGGGATGCGGCGGACGTGCGCGATATTTGATTTAAAGGGGATTGGGGATTTGATTGCATTGATTGCGCTCTATCGGCCTGGCCCGATGGATTTAATTGATGAGTATGTAAAGCGGAAGCGTGGGAAAACCCAGTTTACCTACGAGCATCCCTTGCTGGAGAAGATCAGTGCAGAGACGTTCGGGGTGTTGATTTATCAGGAGCAGGTAATGGCAGCGGCGCGGGTTTTGGCGGGATACAGTTTAGGACAAGCGGATCTCCTTCGTCGGGCGATGGGAAAGAAGAAGGCGGAAGAGATGGCGAAGCAGAGGGAAACCTTTGTCTTGGGTTGTGCGAAGGTGAATGAGATTCCGCGATCTCAAGCGTTGCGAATTTTTGAATTATTGGAGAAATTTGCAGGCTACGGGTTTAATAAAAGTCATAGTGCGGCCTATGCGGTGTTGTCGTGTCAGACGGCTTATTTGAAGGCGAACTATCCCACGGAGTACATGGCGTCCCTTCTCTCTCATGAGCTTGATAATACGGATAAGATCGCCCTCTTTGTGGCGGAGGCGCAGAACATGGGGATTCACATTTTACCTCCGGATGTGAACACGAGTGAGATGAACTTTACCGTGCAACCGAACAAGATTCTTTTTGGGATGGGGGCGATCAAGAACGTGGGATCGGCGTGTGTTGAGGCGATTTTGGCCGCGAGAAAGGAGGGTGGAAAATTTGTCTCGATCGAGGATTTCTGTGCTCGGGTGGAATATAAGGCGATCAACAAAAAGGCGGTGGAGAGTTTGATTCGATGTGGGGCGTTTGACGGGCTGAGTGGAAATCGGGCGTGGTTAGCTTCCAAGGTGGAAACGGCGTTGGCTTTAGCGGGATCTGTTTCGAGGGATAAGGAAAGGGGGCAAGGAACGCTCTTTGGATTGATGGAGGAAGCTTCGCCGAATGCAACGAAGAGCGGGGAGAAGGCTCCGCATGATTATGCGGATTGGCCGAAGAGGGACAAGTTGACGGCGGAGAAGGAGTTGCTGGGTTTTTATGTGACGGGTCATCCTGCGGATGAGTTTGAGGCGGATTTGCGGGCGTTTCGGACGCTGAACTTGGGGGAGCCAGATGAGATGCAGAGCGGCACGGTAGCGAGGATGGCGGGGGTGGTGACGGCGATGGAGGTAAGATTGACGCAGAAGGATAAAAAACCGTATGCGCGGGTGATGTTGGAGGATAAGACGGGACGGATGGAGGTGATGATTTTTCCTGATTTGTATCGGGAAGCGGGGATGGCGTTGAAGATTGGGACTCCTTTGGTGGTCGGTGGATCTGTGGATACGGATGCAGAGGAGCGGGTACGGTTGCGGACGTCGGAGTGTGTGACCTTGGAAGCAGCGGTGGGAAAGTGGGTGACCCATGTACATTTGGTGCCGACACGTGAGGATTTGGCGGGAGAAAAGATGGCGCGGGTGAAGGAGATTGTGGCGGCTCAGGCGGGAGATGTGCCGGTGCGGTTGGAGTTGGAGGTGGAGGGGAAGATGGTGCTATTGGAAGCGGGAACGCAGATGCGGTTGAGGCCAACCCTGGAGGTGCTGGGGAAGTTGAGGGAGGTGTTGGGGCCGGATCGGGTGAAATTGGCGGTGAAGGATATTGAGGTGCCTAAACCTAGGTGGGGGAAGGGGAGTAGGGGGTAAGTGGGGTGTGTCACAGAAATGTTGCGCTAGAAAATTGGCTTTTTTGTTTCTTGCTCTAGAAAGGATGGATGAAACGTTCTTACCTCATTTTCGGTTTCTTGCTTCTCTCTCGCCTGCTTCAAGCTGAGGAAGTTCCCAAAACATTGCTTCTGACGTGGGAGGGTGATCCGTCTACGACGATGACGGCCCAGTGGTTGCGGGGCCCGGGGTTAGGGGATCGTCCTGAAAAGGGCAAAGGGGAGAAGGTGCGCTGGAAAAAGCTAGGAGAACCGACGTGGCAGGTGGCTTGGAGCACGAGCACTGACTTTCCCGATCCCGAGAAGAGGGGAATGCCGAGGTGGAGTTTATCACGAGTCCGCTGGAAGGGATTGGAAGCAGGTAAAGAGTATGTATTCCAGTTGGGGGATTCGCCGGAGCAGAGGTTTAGAACCGCCCCTTTGGACATGGGAGAGGAGCTGATCTTCGCGGAGGGGGGAGATTCCGACTCCACCCAGGCTGCGGAGGAGATGTTGACTTTGGCCTGCCAGAAAAATCCCCTCTTCTTTAGTCTTGGAGGGGATATTTCGTATAGCGACGGAAAAGATGTTGCCAGGGAGATTCGGTTTTGGGAGATGTGGCACCGAGTCGCCCATGGAACGGACGGAAAGTTAATCCCGTTGGTGGCAGGAATCGGAAATCATGAGGTGCAAGGAGGGTATTGGCAGGAGGGGGCAACCTTTGAGGATATGAAAAAGAAGGCCCCCTTTTTTTTTGCTTTATTTGGCGGTCTCTACCAAAAAGATGAGCCTATCGGAATGGATTTTGGAAATTATCTTTCCCTTCTTCTTTTGGATACGGGGCATATCACCCCGATGGAGCGGCAGACGAAGTGGTTGGAGAAAAACCTGGCGGCGAGAAAGAGCGTGCCGTGGGTCTTCGTTTCATGGCATATCGCGTGTTATCCGTCGGCTCGAACTTGGAACCAGCAGTCGATGAGTGGATATGCAAGGAGTGAGTGGATTCCGCTGATTGAGAAGTCGGAGGCTACGGCAGTTTTTAATCACCACGATCATGATATGCAGAGAGTGGAAAGTGAGGGAAAGGGGGGGCGGAAAGTTATGGTTTTGGGGAATGGGTCGATCGGGGTGGAACCAAGGGAGGCGAGGTGTGCCGAGTCGATCCCTTTGCGCAAAGCGTATGCCCAGGAAAACTACATCAACGTCATCAAATTAAAAAAAGAGACGGTGGAGGTGGTGACGTTGGGCCGAATGGGGCGGGAGTTGGATCGGGTGGAGTTTTCGAAGCGGTCGAAGTAATTTCCACACTCCGCATCGACACTTTCGGTGGTTTCTGGTCTGCTGGGTGAATGATGATACCCGAAAGCTGGTGGGAGCCTTATCGGGATCTGCGCTGGCAGGGGGCGTTGGAGATTCTGATTCTGACGGCGGTTTTTTATTACGGATACAAGCTCCTGAGGCGGACGCAGGGGGCGAAGGTGTTGAGCGGATTTTTGCTGGTTTTCGTCGTTGCTCTGGTGGCCTCAAGGTTTCTGGAGTTACGGGTGTTGAGTTTTCTTCTGCAGGCGTTTGTTTCGGTCTTGGTGTTGGCCTTTTTGATTTTGTTTCAGCCCGAGATTCGGCGGGCCTTGGCGGAGATTGGACGGGCGGGTGGATTTTCGATTCATGCGGAGCGCCAGTCGTTCGTGATTGAAGAGGTGATTAAAGCGATCGAAGCACTCCAGGAACGGAAGTATGGAGCGTTGATTGTTTTTGAGCAGTCGGATCTTGCGCAAGGGGTGATGGATTCGGGCGTGCCTGTACAAGGGACTGTTTCGGAGGAGCTGCTGGCGACGGTATTTTTTAACCAAACCCCGTTGCACGATGGGGCGGTGATTTTGAGGGGCGACCGACTGGTGGCGGCGGGCTGTATTTTGCCGGTAAGCCAGCAAGGGATGAGTCGGGTGTTGGGGTTGCGGCATCGGGCGGCGTTGGGTTTGAGTGAGGAAAGTGATGCGGTAATTTTAGTTCTTTCGGAGGAGTCGGGTCAGATTACTTTGTGTCGTCGTGGTACGATGGAGAGGCCTTTGGAGATTGATGCATTACGGCAAAAGCTGACGGAGATTCTGGTGGCAGGTGGGGAGGGGGTTTCTTGGGTGGGTGGGCTAGCGCGAGGTTTTTTGCGTCCCTCGGCCGGGCCTAAGGCTGTTGGAAGGAGGATGGTGCGGGCGGCGATCTGCTTGGGGTTGGCGGTGATTGCCTGGGGTGGGTTGGGGGTGATTGTGGCGGGGATGCGGGCGGGAGTGCGTTAATGGGAGAGGGGGGACGGGTGCGGAGGTGGTTTGGGACGGATGGGATTCGTGGGAAAGTGGGCCAGGTACCGATGACACCTGAATTTGTGGCGGCGATGGGATGGGCGGCGGGGAAGTATTTTTCTAAAAAGTCGGCTGGCGGGAAAATTTTAGTAGCGCGAGATACGCGCGGGTCGGGTCCGATACTGGAGGCGGCGCTGGTTTCTGGGTTACGAGCGGTGGGTTTAGTTCCAGAAGTCTTGGGGGTGATTCCGAGTGGGGCGGTTGGGATGTTGGTGGAGGAGAGGGGAGCGTGTGGCGGGGCTATTTTGAGTGCATCCCATAATCCGGTGGGAGATAACGGGCTGAAGTTTTGTGGGCCGGATGGAGCGAAGTTGACGGATGAAGAGGAGGGAGCGGTTGAAGCGTTTCTGGATGAGAAGCATCCGCCTTTGATCACGGAGAAAACGCCGAAGATGGATTTTTCCTGTGCTAGTTGGGCGCTGGAAGGGTATGGGAATCGGTTGCGAAAAGGGTTTCCTGCGGATTTTTCGTTAGCGGGATTAAAGATTGTGGTGGATGCGGCGAATGGAGCGGCGTGGTTTACGACTCCGTCTATCTTACGCGGGTTGGGGGCGGAGGTGGAGGTAATTGCGGGAAAGCCCGATGGGAAAAATATCAACGAGGGTTGTGGATCTGAGCATCCCGAGAAGCTAATAGAGGTGATTCAGAAAAAACCGGGTTGGATTGGTTTGGCCCATGATGGGGATGCGGATCGGATGGTCTTGATCGATGAGGAGGGGGAGCGGGTGGATGGCGATGAGGTGATTGCAATGGCGGCTTTGGATGCACTGGAAAGAGGGAAGTTATCAGGGAAGACGGTGGTGGTGACAGTGATGAGTAATATGGGATTAGATGAAGCGGTCGAGTCACAGGGCGGGAAAGTGCTAAGGACGCCGGTGGGAGATCGATACGTGGCCAGGGCAATGAGGGCGGGTGGTTTTTGTTTTGGGGGGGAGCAGTCGGGCCATCTACTTTTTCACGACGTCTCGCCTGCGGGGGATGGACTGCTCTCGGCCCTGAAAATTTTGGATTTGGTGCAAAGGAAAAAGTTGCGGTTGGCGATAATACGAAGAGGGATGAAAAAGTATCCGCAGAAGCTGAGTTATGTCAGGGTAAGGCAGAAAGTGCCGTGGGAAACGATTCCGGTTTTGGCTGGTGCGGTAGCGGAGATGGAGAAACTCCTGGGGCAGAAGGGGCGTATTCTTCTGCGGTATTCGGGCACAGAAAATCTGATACGACTGCTTGTCGAAGCGGACGAAATTGATAGGATTCGTCATGTTGAAGAGAGGTTACAGCCTCTTTTACAGAAACATTTAGGAGAATAAGAGACGATGAGCACAAACGCTTTAGACCAGTTGAAGAAGTTCACCACAGTGGTGGCGGATACGGGGGATTTTGCTTCGATGAAGGCGTATGCTCCGCAAGATGCAACGACGAATCCAACTTTGATCGAGAAGGCGGTGGAGATGCCTGCGTACCAAGGATTGCTAGAAAAGGCGGTGGCGGAGGGAATGGGTGGGGTTGGCTCGAAAGAGGTGCGTGCGCGTGCGATTATTGATCAACTACTGACTCTTTTCGGTCGGGAGATTTTAAAAATTGTGCCGGGGCGAGTTTCGACGGAGGTGGACGCGCGGCTCTCGTTTGATGTGCAGGCTACGGTGGAGAAGGCGCGGCACTTGATTGAGATTTATCGGGCGGCGGGAATTGATCGGGAAAGGATCTTGATCAAGATTGCGGCGACTTGGGAGGGGGCACAGGCCGCGAAGATTGTTCAGAAAGAGGGGATCCAGTGTAATTTGACTCTGATGTTTTCGCTTCCGCAGGCGGTGGCTTGTGCGGAGGCGGGGGCGCGGTTGATTTCTCCTTTTGTGGGGCGGATTTACGATTGGTATAAGAAAAGCACGGGGAAGGAGTATGTGGGGGTGGAAGATCCTGGGGTAAAATCGGTGAAGCAGATCTATGCGTACTACAAGAAATTCGGATATGCCACGCAGGTGATGGGGGCGAGCTTTCGGAATATGGGGCAGATTTTGGAGTTGGCGGGATGTGATCTGTTGACGATCAGTCCAAACTTGCTGGGTGAGTTACAGAGTTCGAGTGTGGCGGTGGTACAGAAGTTAGATATGGTGGAGGCCAAGAAGGATTCGATAGAGAAGCTGCCGTTGGATGAGAAGAGTTTCCGCTTCTTGCTGAACGAGGATGCGATGGCGACGGAGAAGTTGGCGGAAGGGATTCGTTTGTTTTCTGCGGATATCGTAAAGCTTGAGAAGAAAATCCTCGCAAAAATCTAGCGTCTAGCGGGAAAGAAGTTGGCGGAGGACGAAGGGAAGAATGCCTCCGTGAAGGTAATACTCAACTTCGATGGGTGTATCGAGTCGGCTGAGAATTGGGGTTGTTTCGGTTGAGCCGTTTTCCCGTTGAATTCGCAGGGTAAGTTTCTCTTGGGGTTTGGGGGGTTGGCTTAGTCCTTCGATCGAAAAAGTTTCCGTCCCGTTGAGTTTTAGGGTTTGAGCGGTGACGCCCTCGGGGAAAGTGCAAGGAAGAACGCCCATTCCGACTAGATTGGAGCGGTGGATGCGCTCGAAGCTTTCGGCGATGACTGCGCGGACGCCTAAGAGGCGGGTGCCCTTGGCGGCCCAATCGCGGGAGCTACCCGTGCCGTACTCTTTCCCAGCGAGAACCATCAGGGGAATTTTGGCATTTTGGTATTTTTGAGCGGCTTCGTAAATGGAGATTTGCGGGCGTTGAGGGTTGAGCAGGTCAAGGGTGGTGCCCCCTTCGACTCCTGGGATCATGAGATTTTTAATGCGGACGTTAGCGAAAGTTCCACGGGTCATGACTTGGTCGTTTCCTCGACGGGCGCCATAGCTGTTAAAATCTTCCACAGGCACGGAGTGTTCGATGAGGTAGGACCCTGCAGGGGAGGTTTTCTTAATGTTGCCTGCGGGGGAAATGTGGTCGGTGGTGACGGAGTCCCCGAAAATACCTAAGCAGCGGGCTTGGGTGACGGCGGGAACTGGAATCGGCTGGAGGGTAAAGTTAGCAAAGAAAGGGGGTTCTTGAATGTAGGTGCTCTTGCGGTCCCAAGCGTAGGTTTGGCCGGGGGTGCTGGGAATTTCATTCCAGGCAGGATTTTGCTGCGAGAAATCGCGATAGAGGCGGCGAAAGACTTCGGGCTTAAGTGCGGATTTCATGGCCTGCGCAATTTCTCCGCGGGTGGGCCAGAGATCGCGGAGGTAGACGGGTTTGCCGTCGTGGCCTTGGCCGAGCGGATCTTTTGAAAGATCGATATCGACGCGACCGGCGAGGGCGAAGGCGACGACGAGGGGCGGAGACATAAGAAAATTGGCTTTGACAGAAGAGTGGACGCGGGCCTCGAAATTGCGATTCCCAGAAAGCACGCTGGCGGTGATGAGATCGTGGTCGAGGACTGCCTTCTCAATTGGGGCGGGAAGCGGGCCTGAGTTGCCGATGCAGGTGGTGCATCCATAGCCTACGAGATTGAAACCAAGTTGATCGAGGTAAGGTTGAAGGCCGGTGGCGTCGAGGTAGTCGGAGACGACACGGGAGCCTGGGGCTAGAGAAGCTTTGATGGTGTCGGGGACGGTCAGGCCGTGTTGGACCGCTTTTTTCGCGAGGAGGCCTGCGGCGAGCATGACGGAGGGGTTGGAGGTATTGGTGCAGGAGGTAATGGCGGCGATTACGACCGAGCCGTTATGGAGCGTGGCTGAAACTGGAGTTTGGTTTTTCGATTGTGAAACTTTGGGAAGAGGATCTGGAGTGGGTCGATCGGAGATCATTTCCTGTTCGTCGATGGAGAGAGATATCTGGGCCGATTGAGCACACTGGTGGCGATCTTTGCCGTAGCCGCCTTCAGCTATGGGCTTGGCTAGGAGGCCGAGAAAGGTGGACTGGAGAGCAGGAATTTCGATGCGGTCTTGGGGACGTTTGGGGCCTGCGACGCTTGGGCGAATGGTAGTGAGATCCAGTTCGACAAGGGAGGAGAAGTCGATGGCGTCCTTTTTGGTGTGGATGCCGAAGAGGTTTTGGGCGCGATAGTAGTCTTCGACGAGTTGGACGAGTTCTTGAGGACGTCCGGTACCCTGGAGGTAAGCGAGAGTTTCTTGATCGACGGGGAAGTAGCCCATGGTGGCTCCGTATTCGGGGGCCATATTGGCGATGGTGGCACGATCAGGGAGGGTGAGTTTAGCGGCGCCAGGGCCATAGAATTCGACAAACTTACCAACGACTTTGTGCTGGCGAAGAATCTGGGTGAGGGTGAGGGCAAGGTCTGTGGCGGTGGCGGCGGGGGGGAGTTCGCCAGTGAGGTAGACGCCGACGACTTCAGGGGTGAGGAAGGTGAGTGGCTGACCGAGCATTCCCGCCTCGGCTTCGATTCCGCCGACGCCCCAGCCAACGATGCCGAGACCGTTAATCATGGTGGTGTGGGAATCGGTGCCGACGAGAGAGTCGGGGTAGGCGAGAAGAGATCCGTCGGCTTGTTTTTTGGTAAAAACACCACGGGCGAGGTACTCGAGGTTAACTTGGTGAACGATACCGATGCCTGGGGGGACGACGCCGAAGGTCTGAAAAGCTTGTTGACCCCACTTGAGGAATTCGTAGCGTTCGCGGTTACGTTTAAATTCGTACTGCATATTGAGCATGAAGGCTTGTTTGGTTCCGTTCACGTCGACTTGGACGGAGTGATCGACGACGAGATCGACGGGGACTAGGGGTTCAATGAGTTGCGGATCTTTCTTAAGCCGAGCGACGGCATCGCGCATTGCGGCGAGATCGACGAGAAGGGGTACGCCAGTGAAGTCTTGTAGGACGATGCGGGCAACGGTGAAGGGAATTTCTTCTGAGGCGGGTTTTTTAGCATTCCAGCGAGCAAGATTCTCGACATCGCGGGGACGAGCAGAAAAGCCGTCACAGTGGCGAAGAACGGATTCGAGAACAATGCGGAGGGAAATGGGAAGGCGGGAGAGGTCGAGGGCTAGTTGTTGGCCGAGCTTGGGGAGGCTTTGAAAATGGTAGGAGGTGGAGCCAGAAGAGAAGGAGGCGAGGGTTTGGGAACGCAGATAGGCCATCGGTAAACTCTAGATCAAAACAGGAGGGCGTGAAAGTCTAGGATGGGGAATGAGCAGTTGGGAAAAGTGAACTTTTGGATTTGGTCTGGGGGAATCGGGTGGCAAAGTATGACTATGGCATTTTTAGTGCAAAAGTATGGGGGGAGTTCGGTGGCCAATTTGGAAAGAATTCAGAAGGTGGCGGACCGGGTGGCGGAGTCGCGGCGAAAGGGGAATCGGCTTGTGGTGGTGGTTTCGGCGATGAGTGGAGTGACGGATGGGCTTTTAAAGATGGCTAGGGGTTTGCATGCGGAGCCCAGCGAGCGGGAGATGGACCTTTTGATGGCTACGGGGGAGCAAACGACAACGGCACTTTTGGCGATTGCTTTGCAGGCCCGTGGAATTGCGGCGGTGGCGATGACGGGAGCGCAAGCGGGGATTGTGACGGACGGTACCCATATGAAAGCACGGATTGCCAATGTGAGCCCAAAGGCGGTGGAAGCGCATCTTCGTTTGGGACGGGTGGTGATTGTGGCTGGATTTCAGGGGCAGACGATGGAGGGGCAGGTAACCACGCTGGGGCGTGGAGGATCGGATTTGACGGCAATTGCTTTGGCGGCGGTGCTGAAAGCGAAGCGGTGTGAGATCTATACGGATGTGGATGGGGTGTACACAGCGGATCCAAGAACCGAGCCGAGGGCGCGCAAGATTGCGGAGATTTCTTATGACGAGATGTTGGAGTTGGCGAGTACAGGGGCGAAAGTGATGCAGGCGCGATCGGTGGAGTTTGCGAAGAAGTTCGGGGTGGTCTTTGAGGTCCGGTCGAGTTTCAATCGTGCGAGAGGAACTATGGTTAAAGAAGAGGCAAAATCGATGGAGCGGGTGGTGGTGCGTGGGGTGAGTTTGGAAAAAAGCCAAGCGAAGGTGACGCTGGTAGGGGTTGCAGATCGACCTGGGGTGGCGGCAAAACTTTTCACGGGCATTGCCAAGGCGGGGATCAATGTGGACATGATTGTGCAGAATATTTCGCTACCGATGGGGGGGCGCCAAGGGAAAGCGCAAACGGATATCACCTTTACCTTGCCGCGAGAGGAGTTAGCGAAGGTGCGGAAATTTCTTGAGCCTTTTGTACGCTCGGGCGGGGCCCGGCAGATTTTATTTAAGGAGGGGGTGGCGAAGTTGTCGGTGGTGGGGATTGGGATGCGCAGCCACAGTGGGGTGGCGGCTCAACTTTTTCGGGCGTTAGCGGCGGCGCGTGTGAATATTCAGATGATCAGCACGAGCGAGATCAAGATTACGGTGGTGGTGGATGAAGAGGCGGGATCGAAGGCGGTGCGTGCGGCGCATCGGGAGTTTCGATTGGGGAAAAGGGTATGAGGATAGATTCGTTGGACGCGCGGCCGTTTTGGATTCGGTGGGGAAGTCGGGATTGGGCATTTCTTCTTTTGCAGTTATTTCTGGGGCTGCGGTTTTTAACCGCGGGACTGGGGAAATTTAATGGGCCGAAAGGATTGAGTTTTTCTCAGTTTTACGCGCAGGTCATGCCGGCGCTGATGCAACCGTTTCTGGAGCGTCCTTTCCCGCCGATTTGGTCGGTGAAGTTGTTTGTCGGTGGCTTGCCCTATGCCGAGATATTGTTGGGGGCGGGGATTTTGGTGGCGGGGAGGAATCGGGTGCCATTGGTTTTAGCGGGGTTCCTTTATATTTCTTTGGCTTTTGGGCAGATGTTAATTGGGGGGCAATCGACGGTGGCGGATATTGGGATTCATTTGGGATTGGTGGTGGTGGCGTTAATTTTGGCGGGAGATGAGGGAGTGGAACCGAAGAAAATCTGAGGCGGTCTGGAATTGCCGAGGGGAGCCGGGGGCGATATGATATTCAGCTTACGCCTCGGTAGCTCAGTTGGTAGAGCAGGTGACTCTTAATCACCGGGTCCTAGGTTCGAGCCCTAGCCGAGGCAATATTCTGGATGTGAGCGGTCGATTATTTTTGAAAGGCATGGGCGCATTTTATGGGGAGGGAGAGGAGCAGCCCCGACTCGGGTCGGGGCGGGTCCTAGGTTCGAGCCCTAGCCGAGGCAATATTTTATGAAATGCGGAGTTTATCTTTTAGAATTTGATACGGGTAAGCATTACTTGGGCTCAACCAACGATGTCGCGCGACGACTTGAGCAACATCGCTCTCAGCAGGTCTACTCTACCGCGCGCTTGGGCAAGGCGTGCCAACTTGTCGCATTCCAAGAAGTTTCCACGCTCAAGGGGGCTCGAGTTTTGGAGCGGCGGTAGAAGGCATGGAAAAACTATGCAAAAGTGAAATTTATGATGAGTGCGGTTGGGGAGGGGAGCAGCCCCGACGCGGGTCGGGGCGGGTCCTAGGTTCGAGCCCTAGCCGAGGCAATATTTTAGGGTAAACGAGGCTAGGAAAAGTGGCCGGCAAAGGGGGATTTTGTATGGGGGTGGTCAGCGGAGTTTGATGGTGAAGAGGTAAGTAGGAACGGCGGTTTGGCATTTGGGGAAGGGGATTTTTTTCCCATTGATAGTGAGCAGGGGGGTAAGAAAATCGTTATCGGAGAGAACGAGGAGGCGATCGAGAGAGAGGAGGGCTAGGCCTTCCCACTTTTCGGGTATTTGATCCCAGGCGAGGCCTTGAGAAGGGAGATCGAGATCGCGAAAGTCGAAGAGCAGGTTCTTTTTCACGTATTCGATCGGTTGAGTGGCATTGAGGGGTTTGAATTTAGGATCGGTCTTGCGGAGCGAGTAGGGCTTGTCGGGCAGGGAAAGGAGATCGGTGGCGCTGGACAGGTCGAGGACACAAACGGATTTAAAGATCGCGACTTTGGGTTTTGTCGAGCCGTCTTGGCCGCGGTTATCGCGTTCGAGGGCGAGAAGGCGGCCATCGGGTAGGCAGAGAAGATCAGAAAAAACGAGGTTTTTGGTTTTCAGCTTTTTGCCACCTTCGGGGAGCGAAGAGGGATCGGTAAAGTGGACGGCGTATTCGGATTTGGGGGTTCCTGAAAAGGCGTCGAAGACGAGGAGGCGAGTGGCACCGGCGTCTTTGCCACCGTCTTGGGTGAGAGCGGATTGGAGGATGGCGTAGAGAGTTTTGCCGTCGGGGGAGAGGGCGACACCTTCAAAGCCGCGATTATCTTCGCGCCCCTCCGTGCGGTTTGCAGCTTCACGGAAATCGATTTCGGAAGTGGTGGGGTTACGGGGAAAATAGTTTTCAAGGGGAATGAGCCGAGCCATGAACGTGCCATCGGGTTTAAATTGCAGGATGGAGGGCATGTACTCTTCGCAAAGGAGGAGATTGCCGTCGAGCATGAGAGCGAGGCCTTCTGGGTCGAGGCAGCGGCGACCATCTTTCATTCGAGGTTCGGGATCGGAGGAGTCGGGGATGAGGCCAGTAAAGGGTTTGCCGTCGGGATCTTTGTAGAGGTGGGCGGAAAGATGGGATGGAATGGCAGAGGCGATATTTTTTTCGTCTGCTTGCAGGGGTATGGAGTAGAGGCGGGGAGAGAAATCGACGGCACCGTCGCCGGGACCGCGGTCGGTGGTGAGGTAGAGGGTTTTAGTAGAGGGGTCGTAGGTGGCCCCAGAGCCGAAGCTACCTGCGGTCTCGTTAAGCGAGTCGAGGGTGGAGGATGGGATGGAGCTGAGAGATTCGAGTTTGGGTTGGGCAAAGAGGTTGGAGGTAATTAGGAGAATGAGAAAAAGGAGTGGGCGCATATAAAGAGGGTGAAGGCTTTAAACTATTGACCGGAGCTAATCGAGAATCATTTAAGTGTGATTTCAGATGTGAGAATGTGCGAAGGTTAGAAAGTGAGACGGTGGTTTTGAGGCAGTAGGGGCGCAAAGATACGAAGATGAGAAGATAGGAAGGAAAATTAGGGAATATGGATGATTTGTCCCGGGAGGGCGGAGGGAATGTTCCTTTCGAGCTAGGGAAGTAGAGAGGTGTAGGAGGAGAAGTTGTTGTCAGCAATCGCAAGAAAGGAAATGGCGAAGGACAAGCCTTTCAGGTTTTGTTGATGCGGCATCTTGGTGTCGACGGTGAGGAAAAGATCAAACTGGCTTGAGATGAGCTGGAGGAGTCGGCCGTTGGTAATTCCGTTCCAGCCCATGTCCGATACCGTGAGGATGTTGTGGGTGGGTAAGGCCTTTTTCAGCCCAGCGTGAACACACTCGTCTAAGAGGACACGCATTCGAGCAGATGATTTTTAGAGAGCTCGAGATAGGAGATCGCCTGCTGACGAGTCACAGAGGGAAACCCTTCGAGAAATTGGTCCAAAGTGGCATTTTTCTCCAAATGATCGAGCAGTGCCTGGACGGGGACACGGGTGCCAGCAAAGCATGGAATACCGCCAAGGATTTCAGGGTTCACGAGGACGGTAGCGGCCAGAGCGGACGAATCCATGGGTTGATTCTAAGATCAATGGGTAGGAGGTCAAGCGGGGTAGAAACGGGGGCCCCGAGCGGGCCCCGACTCTGGCCCCGACCGGGTCGGGGCAGGTGCGGGGCAGGCGGGTGTGAATGTAGGAATTTGGGTGACCCTACTACGCTCCTGACCCGCTTCGCGGGACGCGCTCACGCGCGCTCTCGCGCGGATTTTTAATTGGGGGAGGAATTACTCACGCCAAGGACGCAAAGCCCCGACGCGGGTCGGGGCGCAGACGCGGTCCGCAAAGGTCGGAAAAGAATTCCAGATGCACGGGAGGCGGGTGGTTTTGAGGTAGGAAGCTTAGGTAGTGGCGGCATCTCCGAGGCCGCCTAGCTGGGGGATTTGTCATACAGTATTCAGCGCCGACGCGCCTTGGTTGGTGTGTGGGTCTTGAGTATCAGGGGTGCAAGCGGTGCGGAGGAACATTATGGCTTTATGCATAATGTCGAAATGTGGGTGCGTGTGTGTATGGGTGGAGAGATGTTTGATTTTGGATGTTTAATTTTTAATTATTCGTAGTTGAAAGCTTAGGTAGTGGCGGCATCTCCGAAGCCGCCTAGCTGGGCGATGGGGCGCACAGAATTCAGCGCAGGCGTTCTCGGAGAGACCGCCCTACCTAGGGTTTGTTCCTGTGTTCGCGGGACGCGTCACCGCGTTTGCGGGACACGCTCTCGCGTGGATTACTCACGCTTAGGGCGATGAGAAGAGAAATTGGTGGATACGTGAAAAACTAGGAAAACTATTCTCTGGTGGCGCGATAAAAATATATACCCAAAATATAGCTTAAGAATTGTTGGACAACATTTAATTAGTATATTTACGATAAAACAGGTGTCATGAGATTGTCACAATAAAGTCCTAGCTTTCTGGAGGAAGAGGAGCAGGTTGTGATTGTGGGATTAAATCCTATGCGACTTGAGTTGTGCTACTTCCGCTTTAATGGCGGTTGTCAGGGTCGTCTGAATTCGGTGGGGAAAGTGTAGGCAAACAAAGGAAAAAAATAAAATGAAAAATAATATTCTCAATACAGTTCGGAACTACAAGTTTGCCATCGCAACATTCACCGCTCTTTTGTTGGCGGGAGTGGCAAATGCTCAAGCGCAGACGTCTTATACAGGGACAGCTTCTACGGGTCTCTGGAATTCGAGCCGTTGGAACAACTCAGCCGACGCTTCTCCCTTCACTTCGGCCTGGATAGCAAGTAATTCAGCATCATTCGCAGCTGGCGCCTACACGTTCACTGGCGCGAATACTAGTGGCGCTGTCAACGTTGGGAATATTACTTTAGCCAGCGGCGTAACTGTCACTTTCTCAGCAGTATCGGGCACTATAGGAACTACAGCTGTCAGGACTCTGAACATTGGAACTGGATCTCTTCTTGATTTTGGTACACAAGCCACGTCAACGCAAGTTGGGACCGGATTTATCAAGAGCGGCGCAGGTGTTCTAGCCACAGCTGGAGGCGCATACTCGGGTGGATTTACCTTGAATGCTGGAACAGTCATCATGCGTGGCGTTGATGCCATGGGTGGTAGCGCGTCTAACGTGCTCACTCTCAATGGCGGAACTGTCGCCTCTAATGCCACCCGTTCAATAGCAAATACCAAATATGGTGGGGGTATTATCATCGGTGGGAACGTGCAGTTTGGTGAGCTTGCGACAGTAGTGTCACTCGCTAGCAGCACAGCCAACCTGTCCTTTGCGAACAATGTTTCCCTTGGAAGTGCTGTGAGAACTTTCACCTTAGGAAATGATGCAGTTCAGACCTTCAGCGGCATCATTTCCAATAGTTCCGGCGGGATTACTTTTAGTGCGAACTCAGGTTTATCGGGTGCGGGTCGCTTTGACATCACCGGCACTGCCAACAGCTTCACCGGCCCGATCAATATCACCGCTGGTGAAGTTCGTTTCTCAAGTAATGGCAGCCTTGGTAATGCAGGCAATACCGTCACCGTCGATGGAGGCCGATTAGGTATTTTAAGTACGGCTGGCACTACTGTGGATCTTTCCTCACGCTCAATTCTTTTGGGATCCACAGCAGGCACTTCGATCAGTGCCACGGGCGGTGTAACCAATATCTTGAAATACGATGGGGTTCTTCAAAACAAAGTTGGATCAAATGGAATCCTTGTTAAGCAAGGCTCGGGCACTCTTTCGCTAGGAGGTGTGAGCACCTACACTGGGAACACAGCGATCGAAGATGGTATCCTGCAGTTGACTGGCAGCAATGATCGCCTGCCGACTGGCACGATAGTATCTTTGGGTAGTACTGGCACTACTCTTGGCACCCTCGATCTGAACGGGCTTAACCAGCAGGTCGCGGGGCTTGTGTCGGCAACTGGATCGAATGCTTCTACATCGCTTAAGAACACTGTGAAATCGACGGTGGCGGCCACACTCGATATTAATGTGGCTAACGGCACGATAACTTCCTACGGAGCAGGGACGGCGGCGAATTCTGGAGTGATCGGTGGCGCTATCTCCCTGAGGAAAAGCGGGCTTGGAACTCAGGTGTTGGGTGATGCAAACACCCACACGGGAACGACGACAATCGATGCAGGGACATTGGCGGTGAACGGATCCCTACTAAACAGTTCCGTGCTGGTGAATGCAGGTGGATTCCTTGGTGGATCGGGTAAAGTTGGAGCAATCACGGGCGCGGGAACAGTTGGACCTGGCAATAGCCCTGGGATTCTGACAGCACCGAGCGTGGATCCGACAGCGGGAACAGATTTCAAGTTTGAGTTCACCGCGCTCAGCCCGACTTACACGAGCGCCACAGCTAGTGGAAATGATCTGCTGCATCTGACGGCGAGCTCGAGTCCGTTTGCTGGCGGAACATTTACCTCAGGAAACATCATTTCGATCTACCTGAATAACGCAACGATTACGAATAGCCTGCTGGCAGGGACTAACACGACCTTCAGCGGTGGATTCTTCGTGGATGGCACATATGCGCTTGCGTCAGCGTTAACTCCTGCAAGCTTCGCCTACTACACGACGAGTGCCACCTTGGGAACGGGATCGGCCGTGGATTACAATGGATTCAGTTACTACGCGCTGAATAGTGATATTGCCGCGAAGACAACCTTGTCAGATACGACAGTAACAAGCGCGGGCTTCACCACGGGAACAGTGGCGACGGGTACCTTGTTGACCTTTAACGCCGTGCCTGAGCCTTCAGCTCAATCGTTGTTAGCCTTTGGGATGGCAGCACTGGTTGCGGTGAGGGCGTTTCGTCGCGGCCGCGAAGATTCTTGATTTCGGATTAAACATAAATTGGATTACCTCAGCCCCGACAAGTGTCGGGGCTGAGCTGTTTATGGGGGCGTAATGGCCTGTCTTGGGTGATTTACTCACGTCCCGCATTCCCGGGACGCCTATTGCTCACGCAAAGGACGCAA
>JBBAWB010000019.1:5248-21739 GCA_040397385.1 Methylacidiphilales bacterium | reverse complement strand
GTGGGGGAAATTTGTGGGCGGGGGTGGACTTGGGGTTGGTGCATTTGAGTCAGGCGATTACCAATGTGACGCCTGCGCAGATGGATTTTAGCACTTCGCTGGTTGGGTTGCTGGGAACGAGTGTGGGGTATGGGAGGAGTGGAACAGGTTTGACGGGAATGAACACTTATCCTGGGACGAAGCGGGCAGGGCAAAATATGATTGATGCCCGTGGGGGAATGTTGACGACGATGGGGGATGGCGGGTTGCTCGATCTGGATGGAATTTCTTCGACGGTGCTCTTTCATGATTTTGATAAGCCGCCGGAATCGGTTTTGAGTTCGATGGGCTCGACCGCGCCGCTGGCCTTGGAGTATTTGATTGGGAGTGGCGATAGCGGGGGTGGGCTTTTTATCGATATAGGGGGAGTGACCAAGTTGGTGGGGGTGAATTCGTTTTTAGCTTCCTTACCTGATCCGCTGGACACAACGGGGCCGAATGGGGATTACGGGGATTTGGCGGGGGTGGTATCGGTACAAAGTTTTGGGAACTGGATTTATGAGGTGACGGGAGTGCCAGAGCCTTCCGGACTTTCGCTTTTGTTGCTAGGGCTTTCTGGGTTGGCCATGGTTCGGCGAAGGAAGTAGGATCCGAGGAAGAGTGAACAAAGAGGTGCGTATTCTTTTGCTAAAGAAGTTGGATCTAGTTCTGTTGCTTTGTGGGGCATTGATTTTTGCGGTGAGTTCGGAGGGCCGAGCCCACCCTGGGCATGAGGGAGATACGGAAACTGCGGCGGGTAGTTCCTCGAGTCTGCCTGCCCCGCAGGTATCAATAACAGAGGAGGGGGGATATCGGGTGATCAAGGCGAATGGGGTGCCGAACCACGAGATAGGCCAATTCCCAGGGCCTGGGTGTCCGAATGCGGCTTCGGCGCAGAGTTATAGTTTGAGGATGCCACTCCATCCTAAAACCAATTCCACTTTTACGCAGTTGAAGCAGCAGTCGATTGGGGTGGCGGTGAACGGGGTCCCTTTTGATCCTGGGACGGCGGAGTATTGGAAAAACGATCACAGTTCGATTTGGCATATTGAGGCGATCGGGGGAAGTAAGAGTCTGGGGCTGGATCAGAATCATGCGCACGTCCAACCGAACGGGGCTTACCATTACCACGGCATACCGACGGGGCTGGTATCGGCGTTGGGCGAGACGGGTGGAAAGTCGAGTTTGCTAGGCTATGCGGCGGACGGCTTTCCAATTTATCTTCAGACTTCGGGCAACCGATCTAGCTACCAGCTGAAAGGGGGAACGCGTCCCAGTGGTGCGGAGGGTCCAGGTGGAAAATATGATGGAACCTACACCGTTGATTATGAGTTTGTGCAGGGATCAGGGGATCTGGATGAGGCGAATGGGAAAATGGGTGTGACCTCTGAATATCCTGAAGGAACTTACTACTACGTGGCCACGGCGGAGTTCCCTTTTTATCCGCGAATGTTGAAAGGAACTCCCGATGCGAGTTTTCGGCGGGGGCCGCCTGGGGGTGGGCCTGGAGGGGGAGGAAAGACAGCGGGCTCAGGGGGGCAAGGCGGGGTGGGCAAGCAGGGTGGCGATCCGATAAAGAAGTTCGACAAGGATGGGAACGGGAAAATATCGATGGAGGAGGCTCCCGGGCCGATGAAGACGAACTTTGCTATGCATGACACCAACGGAGATGGGGTTATCGATGCGGATGAAGCAAAACTTTTACCCTCACCGAGAAATCAGGGTGGTCCAGGTGGCGGAGCTCCGCCACCGCAGTGAAGCACCGACTGGTTTTCGTTTTGTGGCTCCTCGGTGCGGAATTCGCGTCGGCCCACATGATTGAGGAGGCCGATTACCAGGCGATGAAAAAGAAGTCGGCGGCGCAAACTGGCCCCGCTCCTAAAATAGCAGAACCCTTTCAAAAATTCTCAGAGGCGGTTCTTTTGGATTGGGATGAGAAGTATCTCTATGTGGGGTCGGACGGGTTGCCTGACCATCCGATGATGGTGGGAATTACGGCGTGGCAACAGCAAGTGCCACTTCCCCATTCCTATTATTTGGGAAATGCTTGGTCGATTCCACTGCATCCTGTGCCCGCGGCGAATGGAATGTCGGCCAAGACGAACTTTTTCCGTGGGGCGATTGCGGTGGCGGCGAACGGAATTCCGATTTTCAATCCGATTAAGAATGATGGGCGGACGGACACTTTTCTGGCGGGGGAGTTGGATGAGTATGGGGGACACTGTGGGCGGGCGGACGATTACCATTACCATGTGGCTCCTTGGCATTTAGCGGAGCGGTTGGGTCCGAGCATGCCGTTGGGGTATGCCTTGGATGGGTATCCGATTTATGGGTTGGCGGAACCGGATGGCAGTACGGTGAGCGGACTTGATTCATTTCACGGTCACGCGAGCGCGGCAGGAGAGTATCACTACCACGCGAGCAAAAGTTATCCCTACATCAACGGCGGGTTTCATGGGGAGGTATCGATCGGTGGTGGGCAAGTGGAACCTCAACCCAGTGCCAATCCCGTGCGGCAGGCAGGGGAGCCTTTGCCCGGAGCGAAGATCACGGGGCTGGTTGTCTCGGCCGATAAGAAAAAGTATCAGTTGGAGTACAAGCAGGGAGGCAAGACCGGCTCGGTGAACTATGAGATACTTTCTAACGGAAACGTACATTTCACTTTCAAGAGTCCAGACGGGAAGATTTCTGAATCAACGAGTGAGAAAGGAAAACAGAGGAAGGGAGGAGATCGTCCGCCGCCTCCGCCAGATGAAAGGCAGAGGGGAGGTCCGTCACAAAAAGAGGGAAATGGGCAACCCCGCAAGCCATGGATCGAGAATCATCTAACTGAAATGGATGGGGATCAGGACGGCAAACTGAGTCAGGAGGAGATGATGACGGAGGTTAACAAGACTTTCAGCGGCTACGACGCGGATGGAGACGGGAAGATTAGTCAGGGGGAGGCGAATGGACCAGGGGTGCGGTCGTCGATGGCTGGGTTTGTGAAGCAGCACTTTACGGAGGTGGATGCGGACGGGAGTGGATCGATTTCATTGGAGGAGTTGAAGGCGGTGGCGATGAAGATGTGGGAAAAGTATTCTCGAGGAGAGGGGTTTTCATTTCCGCGTTCTCCAACTTTAAAAACACCGTGATCAGAAGTACGTTTCTCGCAGCCATGCTATCGGTGGGATGGGTTTTGGGGGCAACGGAAAAACCGAATGTGGTAATCTTGGTGGCGGACGACGAGGGGTGGGGAGATATCGGGTGGAATAATCCTGAGGTGAAGACGCCGAACCTAGATCGATTGGCAGGGGAGGGAGTGCGGTTAGACCATTTCTATGTGAACCCGATTTGCAGTGTCACTCGGGCGGCGTTGATGACAGGGATGCACACCCTGAGGACGGGGGTGGAAAACTTTTCAGGGTTGGATTTAAAATACCAGACGCTTCCGCAGGCTTTGCGTGAAGGGGGATACCAGACTTGGATGTGCGGGAAGTGGCATTTGGGTGGGGCGAAGGAGAATCGTTTGTCAGGACCTGAGTATTTGCCGACGGCTCGCGGTTTTGACCATCACTACGGTCAGTTGGGTGGGGCAGTAGATTATAACACCCACATGAAGCCAAGAACTCAGGAGTTGGACTGGTGGCGGAATGGTCAACCTGTTGAGGAGGTGGGGTATTCCACCGATCTTTTAGCAAATGAGGCGATCGAGTTGATGCAGAAGCGGGACAAGAGCAGACCCTTTCTTTTGTATCTGGCCTTCAATGCGATTCACGGCCCAATCGCGACTCCTCCTTCGGAAGCGGGTGACGGGAGAATGCGCGGCCGTCCTGTTCTTTTGGCGGCGATGACAGGATTGGATGCGGCGGTCGGGCGAGTGGTGGCGGAGTTGGAGAAGCAGGGGGTACGAAAAAATACTCTGATCATTTTCTTTTCTGACAATGGCGGGGACATAACCAAGGGTTCGACCAACCTGACTTTGAGGGAGGGGAAGGGAACGGTCTTCGAGGGGGGAATTCATGTGCCCGCGGCGATGAACTGGCCCGGCGTCCTGCCGACTGGACAAAAGAGTGAGCAGTTCATTTGCGTTGCGGATCTTTTTCCGACGATTCTGGATCTCACGGGGGTGAAGATGGCCTCCGCGCCGAAATTTGATGGAAAGGATGTCTGGCCCTTTTTGCAAGGAGGGCAAGCCACGCAGCGTCCGATCTTTTTTATGGGAAACAAAGAGGTGGCGGTTTTCCGGCCACCTTGGAAATTAATCACCTCCCGGCAGGGCCAAGGGGTAACGCCGATGTTGTTTGATGTGCTGGCTGATCCCTCTGAAAAGAGTGATCAAGCAAACCAGCATCCTGAGATCTTAGAGGAACTATCTCTGGCCTTGCAGGAGTATGCGAAGGATATTCCGCAAAAGGCACGTCGTGGACCCGGCGGAGGGGGCGGGGGAAAGAAGGGGCCGGAAAAAATATCGAACTGAGGAGTGGGGTTGACTACGAGTTGGGCTCAAGAATTTCGAGGCGAAGACCCCAGCGTGTAAATTCTTGAAAACCGGGATCACGGGTGACCCAAGTGCATCCGTTTTCGATAGCGAGGGCGGCGTGCTGGGCATCGGCGACGCGTTTTCCTGAGGCCGAGGTTTTTTCGCAGAGGAGTTTTGTGAGATCCCAATGGTGAGGGCCTGGTCCTGGCGAGCGGTGATGGGGGGAGGATCGAAGAGAGTCGATGACGCTGAGGGCTTGGGGCAGGGGGGTAGGGCTGGAAAAAAAGGATGGATGAGTGACGATGCGGACAAAGGCAACGGCCACGAGAGGAGAAAGAGCGAAAGGTTCGGGGCCGTTGATTAAATCCTCGAGCCAGTTCTGGTAGAAAGGGTGATCTGGGTCCTCTTCGCGGTGAGCGTAGATCAGGACGTTGACGTCCGGCATCCGCATTGCTTAGCGTCCCTCGTCTCGCAGTCTGGCTAATTCGGAAAGAGGATGACTTTGTGGGGTTACGGAACCGCGAAATAATGGAATTTGGATCCGAGTAGGGGAGGGCTGGATTTTGTGCTGTAAAAAGCTTCCGCGGAGAGTTTTGGAGATGAAATTGCTGAGCGAAGTGCCTGACTCAAGGGCAGCATTTTTGGCTTTCACAAAAACATCATCATCGATGATAAGTGTCGTTCTCAATACTCAAAGCATATGTATGTATGATAATATGTCAAGCTTTGAAGAGAAAGAATAGGCCTGATGTTCGACTGTAAAATTAGGGAAGAAGTTTGCCCACTAGGGCGCTGAGGGCACGGTTGTCGGCACGACCAGCGGCTTTTGTCTGGCAGGCTTTCATGACGGCACCCATGGCTTTTTTATCGGTGGCGCCGAGTTCGGCGATGACTGCTTTGACGAGTGATTCCAGCTCGGCTTCGGGCATAGCGGCAGGAAGGTAGGATTCGAGGATCTTCATTTCGGCTTTTTCTTTGGCGGCTTGTTCGGGCCTGCCCCCTTTTTCGAAAGCTTCGATGGAGTCCTGCCGTTTCTTGATTTCCTTGCGAACGCTGGCCAAGACATCCTCATCTTTGGCCACCCCGTCGGCCCCGTATTTTTCGATGACCGCATATTTCATGGCAGACTTCAGCATGCGGAGGACGCTGAGTTTATCGGCATCTTTGGCTTTCATGGCTTCTTTGATCTGGTCGTCGATTTTAAGGGCTAAGGACATAACCTTACTCAACCAGCGAAAAGGCGGGGGTCAAATGGTAAGCACGCAGGCTTTGCGATGGAGGGGTGAATTCGGCTAGGGTCGGTCTATGGGATCGATTCTGAAAAGCAGAGAAGCCCGTTGGGCTCTGGGGTGGATTGGTTTGGTGACTCTCTTTCGGCTTTGGTTTGTTCCGCATCTTGATCTGGTGGGAGACGAGGCGCACTACTGGGAGTGCGGGCGGTCGTTGGATTGGAATCATTATGGAAAGGGGCCTGGGGCGGCCTTTGTTATTCGGGTTTTCACCCTTCTTCTGGGGGATCATGTCTGGGCGGTGCGTCTGCCCGCAGTATTACTTTCGGCGGGCACTGGCTGGTTGATCTTTCTTCTTGGACGGGCGTTCTACAGTGAGCGGGTGGGGTTGGTGGCGGTGGTGGCGGCTTCGGTTATGCCGCTTTTTGCGATAGGCAGTATTTTAATGACGATCGACCCGATTAGCGTGTTTTTCTGGGCGGCGGCGGCTCTTTCCTTTTGGGAAGCGGTGCAGGGCGGGAAAAAGCGTTATTGGATCCTGACCGGACTGTGGATTGGGCTCGGCTTTCAGGCGAAATACACCAATGCAGCGGAGTTAATCTCCTTTGCTCTCTTTCTTCTGCTGGTTTCTGAACGGCGAAAACTTCTTTTCTCGGGCAGAATGTTGCTTTTGTTGGGGACCTTCGTGCTTCTGGCTCTGCCGATTGTTTTCTGGAATGCTTTTTATGGCTGGATTACGGCGATGCACTTATTTGAGGGTGGGGACTTAGACCGGGGCTTTCGGGTGAACTGGGGAAAGTTTGCTGGTTTCTGGCTTTTGCAGGCGATCGTGGTCTCTCCGATTCTCTTTTTTCTGATGTTGATCAGCGCCATCCGTCCTGCGACCACTCGACAAGCGGGAGAGGGAGAGAAATATCTGCTGACCCTTTTTTGGCCACTCTTTGTGGTGTATGGCTGGATCAGTTTAAATAAAACCGCCAATGGGAATTGGACGGCGCCAGCTTTGTTGGCGGGATTAGTCTTGGGGGCGGGTTGGGCGGTGCAAAAGTGGAGCGAGGGAAAGAGTGTCTGGCGCGGCGTAATGGTCGCTGGATTGTCCATAGGATTTGTGGAGACGGCGCTACTCCACGACTTCCTCCCGCTCCATTTTAAGAATAATCCGCTTGATCGGGCGAAGGGCTGGAATGACTTGGCGGTGGAGGCGGAAAAAGTTCGCCAGGAGATTGGCGCCGATTTCGTCGTAGCGGATGAGTATCAAACGGCCAGTCTTCTTTCGTTCTATCTTCCCGATCGGCCGCGGGCCTTTACTCCTGATTGGCCTCAGATCATGACTCAGTATTCCATTTGGCCCAGCTATCGGGAGACCTTTCCCTCGGGCAGCACGGGGCTGTACGTAGCGGAACAGCCTAATCCGTTGCCGCCGATCGCAAGGGATTTTGAATCAGTCAAGGTGGTGAAGACTTATCGGCGCTCAACATGGGGAAAGCCGACGGGCCCGACCTTTCATTTCTACGATTGTCGTGGTCTGAAGAGTGGACAACCTACCACCTGGCAAGACAGGGTAGAGTTCATCCGAAAGTCAAGAACCCCTTGAGTATTCTCTATCGTTACCTTACCGGACAGATGATGGCCGCGACAGCTGGGGCGGTGGCGGTGCTTTCGGCGATCATTGTTTTAGGAAATGCATTTAAGCAGATCTTTGAGTTGCTGGTGAACGATGAGTTGCCAATCAGCCTAATCTTTAAAATGGTGGGGTTGCTAATTCCGCAGGCGTTGACCTTTACGATGCCATGGGGGATTTTGGTGGCGGCCTTGATTGTCTTCGGTCGGATGTCGCAGGATCTGGAGTTGCAGGCGATTCGGGCGGCAGGGATTGGACTGATTCCGTTGGTGGCTCCAGTGATTCTCTTTGGGCTCTTTATCTCGGGAATCTGTTTTTATAACAATGCGGTATTGGTTCCGCTGACCCTGCAGAAATTTAAGTCAGTCCTCTTGGATATTGGCCGCGACAATCCTGCTTTTCTGATTCGAGCGGGAGAGGCGATGGACCGATTTCCTGGGTATCGGATTTACATTGGAAAGAAAAACGGAACCGATCTGACTGATATTAATATTTGGGAATTGGATTCTGCGGGTATCCCGCGCCGAAATATTCGGGCGGAGAAGGGCAGTCTTTCGGCCGATTTGGATGACTTGAGTTTGACGATCACCTTGCAGAAAGCGCGTCAGGAGGAGCGAGGGGAGAATGCGGCTGATTTGAACGGGATTCGGGCGGGGTTGAGTGCGGATCAGTTGCCTTTAAAAATTTCCTTACGAAGTTTCCTGAATCCAGATGACATGAAAGATATTCGGATTGCGGCCATGGGGGATTTAGCCAAGAGGATTTCGAGTCCGGTAGAGGGGTTTGTTGATCCGAAGCAGATTTATCCGATGTTAACCGAGATGCAGAAGCGGATTAGTTTTGCCTTGGCTCCGTTTACGCTTTTATTGGTGGGGATTCCGCTGGGAATCCGAGTGCAGCGAAAGGAGACCTCGGTAGGGGTGGTGATCAGTTTCTTTTTGGTCATGGCTTACTACGCCTTGATATTATTGGCGGAGGGATTGAAGAACCGGGGTGGGGCGTATCCTGAGTTGATTGTTTGGATGCCGAACCTGATTTTGCAGGGGTACGGTTTCTTTCTTCTTTGGCGGGCGAATTTCCAGCAAAGCTGAGATTCGCCAGCTGTATTTGTGAAGAAGGGCAGGAGGGAGAAGCCTACGCTGGGGGACTACCAGCGGATGATTTCATGGGCTCACGATTGTGCCCATAGCGTGCTCCCAATCTATGAAACCGTTTGTCCAAAGGACAAGAGGCCAAGAAAAGCTTTAAGGCTGGCCAGATCTTTGGCCAAGGACCGATCCTGCTTTCGAATGAAGGATGTGCGTGAGGCATCTTTGGGGGCACATGCGGCGGCAAGGGAAACGCAGGACGGGGCGGCTCGGGCGGCGGCGAGATCCGCTGGGCACGCGGTTGCCACAGCACATGTAACGGCGCACGCGCGTGCGGCGGTGATCTACGCGACAAAGGCAATCACAGAGTCTGGATCCTTGGTGGATTTAAAAAGAATCCGAAGACTCCACCGGTTGCCCCGACGTTTTCATCAGGCTGCTTACCCGCCTTGGTGGATGGCAAAACAGAAGTAGGAGAAGAGGCTCGAGAGTTAGGATTTGCTTGCAGGGAATTCGATTTAGCTAACGGGGGAGAAGATTAAATTCGGAAGGGAAGGAGAGGCCGATCTGCTGTTCGAGGGAGGACTGCTGTTCTAGCCATAGCTTGGAGTCTTTGGTGGTGAGGCTATCGAAATTACCGAGCGGGGATCCGTCGGGGTGCCAGCCTTGCCAGGTAGTTTTGCCTAAGCGGGGATCGTACTGAGCGGAGCTGAGAGGGCGGCCATCGGGATACTGAAGTAGGAGAGAGCTGATTTTATTGGTGGAGGGTGGAAGAACGGGACCGAACTGGCCGAGGGGTTTGCCGTCGGGGTAAAGAAGTTTTCCCCCTGAGAGGCGATCCCCGTCGTAGAGGCATTCGGCAAAGGGCTGGCCTTGGGGATAGTAGAGAGTGATGGGGCCGACGAGTATGTCGGCTTTGAATTCGGCGGAGGTGGTGAGAGTTCCGTTGGGGGCGAAAGTTTGATAGGGGCCCTCTTTTTTTCCGTGGAGATAGGTGGCGGAGGCGCGAAGTTTTCCGTCCGGGTAGTATTCCCGGAGGGCTCCCTCGAGCTGATCGTTGCGCCAATCCCCTTCGGAAATTTTGTTTCCTTGGGGGGACCAGATGCCAGCCCAGCCGTTTTTTTTGCCTTTTTCGTAGAGGGTTTCGGAGAGTTTGACCCCAGAAGGGGAGTAGGTGAAGGAGGGACCTTGGCGGAGATTGTTTTGATAATTCTCTTCGATAAGAAGAGATTCTTGGTTATTCCATTCGCGGGAAGGGCCCTCCTTTTTTCCAAGAACATAGAGAGTTTCTGATTTCTTTTGGCCCGAGGGGAAGTTTTCGAAGCTGGGTCCATCGAGCTGACCATTTTTCCAAGTGGCGGAGTAGCGCGGTTGACCAGAGGACCACCAGCCGGTGGCGGGGCCGTTGAGTTTATCGGCGGAGTAGAAAAGATTATCGGAAACGGAGCCATCGGGGTGGAAAAGAGTGGAGGGGCCCTCGCGTTTTCCCTTGAGGAGAGTGTTGGAGGCGCGGGTTTTTCCGTCGCCACCGAAGAGAGTTTGGGGGCCTGTCATTTGGCCTGCGGTCATACGGGTTTCAGCTTGGAGAGATCCGTCGCCGGAGTAGAACTGCCAGTCGCCTTCGGGAAGGCCTGAGCGGATGGGGCCTTCGGAGGCTTTGAGACCTTTCTCGTCGAGGTCGACCCGGTGGCCGTCGCGGCGATCGGACTGGCAAAACTCCCGACGGGAGAGAGAGCCGTTGGATCGATAGAAAAGAAGTTCAATAGTATTGGGTTTCGACTGGCGGGCGCTGAGAACCATTTCGCCTTGGAGATTGCGGTAGGGTCCGTCGCGCAGGACGTGGGATGGGACGAGAGAGGCCTCGTCATAATTCCAGATGGGATCGCCAAGGGGTTGATTGGGCGGAGTGGGGAACTGGTTGGCACGATCAACCGATTGGCGGATGGCGTCGGCGGCTTGAAGACCTTGAAGGAGGGCATTGATGATGAGGCCGACCTCTGATTGGGCGTGGATGAGGGAGGTGGTGAGGAGGAGAGCAAGCAGGGGTAGCCGACGACGCATGCAGTTAGTTTAGGCCAGAAAAATTAGAAAAGGGAGGGTGTTTGAGGGGAGTGGAGGCGGCGAGAACGCCACGATTACGGGATTAGGATTGCTCACGCAAAGGCCGCGAACCCTACTACGCTCCTGAACAGCTTCGCGGAGGAGCTTCGAAGGGTGAGAATGGCCTCTGACCCCAGAATTACCGGGGCCAGAGGGGATATAGGCGTAAAGATTAAGCGGTTGGGGGCTTAATCTTTTTGAGTAAGGGTAGGCCAGTACGTTCGTTCTCGGTTACTTCGTATCCTTGGGGGAGGGCTTCCATGGCACCTGCACCCGCCACAGAGGCGAAGTAGTAGAGGGTGACGACGGCGCCGCCTTTAAGAGTCTGCTGGCGGCTGTGGAGGAAATAAGTTTTACCGTTTCTTTTGCTCGCGCTGCTGAATGACATAGTGGGGTCTCCTTTTGGGTTAGTGGCTCGGTCGAGCCGATTCCGTAGGTTGGGTTCTGGGAGGGATTTGGAAACTCTTTTATTTAAGCTTCTCACAAAAGATCCAATTAGCCGTGGGGGGGCGGAAGAGAATTTTTCCTGCCTTGCGGAGGGTCAATGAATGAGCAGAGTTGGAAGATGATCACACGGCGAGGTTTTTTGGGTTTAATTCCTGGGTTGGGTCTGGCGAAGAGCTGGGCGGTTGTCGGGGGGGTTCCAACCCGGAAGTTCGGCCGGTATGACGAGAGGGTGAGTGTTCTTGGCTTCGGAGGTCATACTTTGGGGTTGGCCAAAGACATTCCCGAGGCGACAAGGATTGCGCATGAGGCGGTGGATCGAGGCGTAACATTTTTTGATAATGCGTGGTGTTATCATGGGGGCCGGGCCGAGGAGTGGATGGGGCAAGCTCTGAGTGGAATTCGGGATAAAACATTTATTATGTCGAAATGTTGCACCCACGCAAAATCTTTGCCTGATGGAGGCAAGGAGGGGGCGATAAAGTATCTGGAAGATTCACTTCGGCGGTTGAAAACCGATCGTTTGGATCTGTGGATGTTGCACCAGGTAGAAAAAGCGGAGGAGGTAGACAAGTTTTACGGACCAGGCGGGGCGGCTGAAGCCTTTGATCTAGCGAAGAAGCAAGGCAAAGTGCGTTATTTGGGATTTACGGGGCACACCAATCCTGCGGTTCACCGAAAAATTCTAGACGGTGGATATCCCTTCGATGCCTCTCTTCAGCCGGTTTCGGCATTGGGAACCCTTGATTCACGCAAATTCGAGACCGAGACAATTCCTGAGCTGGCGAAACGGCAGATCGCGGTGATCGGGATGAAAGGGTTTGGTGGAAGCAAGCGATCAGGGGAGAAGGGATTAATGACAGCGGAAAAGGTGATGCGCTATGCATTAAGTTATCCCGAGGTGTGCACCCACCTGATTGGGGTGGATAAGATTGAGTATGTGGAGGAGGCGGCGGTGGCCTCGACCAAGGCTCCGATGGATGGGGAGGAGCGCAAGGCTTTTGCGAATTGGTGCGACCAGATGGGTGGAGCAGAATATGCGATGCACTGCCAACCGGGTCATCGGGATGGGAGTGACTGTGGGGGCGGTTCGGTGCTGGCCTAGTTGGATTAGGTTTGCGGAATGAAATTCGCCCTACTGGTTTTGGGCTATGCGGTATCGATGGCGGGCTCGAATCTTCTTTTTAAAGTTACGGCTTCGAAAAGCGGGATGGAGTGGTGGCTCTGGTTTCTCGCGGGGAATGTAGCGGGGTTTGGCTGTCCGATTTTAATTACCTATGCCTTGCGGGAGCAGAGTCCGCAGTTGGTCTACGCCTTTACTTTGGGAGCGGGTTTTGTGCTTCTGCAGTTGGTGGCTTGGTGGTGGTTGAAGGCGCCGGTGACGGGGGTACAGCTTGGAGGCCTAATTTTTACGGCTGTCGGATTAGTGATGCTCCAGATGGGTCGAGTATAAACCTTGGGGTCAGAGGTCAGAGTTCGGAATTTTAGAGAGAGCCGACGGCGAGGGCGACGGCGGCAAGAAGAAGGGCGGCTCCGGTGAGGCGGACGGCGAGGAGGCGTTTGTCGTGATAGGCGGCGCCACCTCCGGCAGCTCCCTCAAGTAGAACGGCCCAGAGGCCACGGGCGGCGTAGACGACGTTGGTGGCGGTGGCGTGGCCAAAGATGCCGATGACCAGGATGACTAAAGAGGTTTGAAATCCGATTATGGCCGAACCTGCGAGGGCACCCACGCGGGAGGATTGCGGGAGGGCGGCGGACAATGTGGCTCGGTGATGCCAAGCAGGGAGGAAGAGCAGAGGGGTGAGGAGGACGAGGGTGGCAAACATGAGGGGTTGAAACCAGCCGACGCCGAGGAGGCGGGCGTATTTCTGAACGGTGATATCGGTTAGAGCAAAAAAGAAGGCGGCAAGAATGGCCCAAGCGGTGGTGATCCACTGGGACTTATTCGGCCACCACGATCTTCGATTGAACTGGGGGGAAAGAGAAAGGAGGGTGATGGCGAGGGTGGTGAGGAGGGCGGCGGCGAGCAGGCCTAGGCTGAGGGGCTCATCGAGGAAAAGAAAGGTGAGGAGGGCGACGAAAATAGTTTTGATTCCGAGGAGGGGGGTGGCGTGAGAGAGATCGCCTTGGGCGAGGGCGCGAAGAGCGCAGAGGCGACCGACAAAAAGGGCGGTTCCTGCGAGGGCAGCGCCCAAAAATCCCTGGGGGTGGGGTTGGCCTGGAAAGAAAAGGATGAGCGGGGCGGACCAGCCTGCCATGGATAGATTGGAAAGGGCGGTGACGATGGAAAGATGAGCGCCACGACGAAGACCGAGTTTGAGCGACCAAGAACCGACCGCATAAAGAAACGAGGCGAGAAGGGGGAGGGCCAAGGGCATAGGGCAGAATGCACGCAGTATTGCTCGTGGCCAAGTTGGAGGAGGTCTTGCGCTTAGACGGTGGCTTGGTTAGGACAGAGGGGTGATCCGTGAATTTATTCCAGTGCTTTTTTCCTTGGGAATGGCCCTAGCCATTGCCTTAGGTGGAATTGGGCTGGGAATTGTCATGGGAAAGGTGGGGAGAAGGAATAAGGGAAAGGATATGGCGTATGAGTGTGGGAAAGATCCGGTGGGATCGCCCTCGGCGCGTTTCTCGGTGAAGTTTTATTTAGTGGCGATGATTTTTATTCTTTTTGATATCGAGGTGATTTTTATGTACCCGTGGGCGGTAAGTTTAATGGGATTCAAAGAAGCAGGAATGGGTTGGCAGGTTTTTGGGCTGATGCTGGCTTTTGTCTTACTGGTGGAGGTAGGGCACCTCTACGCCTACAAAAAAGGGGTGTTTGACTGGAACAAGCGGGGCTGAGGCGGGCGGTTAGAGTTTGAGGACAACGGGATCGCCGACTTTAACGCCAAGTTCGCGGGCGGCATGTCCTTGATTGATGGCGATCTCGAACTCCCCATCGCTATTGATCAGGGCGAAGGGGCGATTGGCGGGGGCTTCGGCGTAGGTGCGGAGGAAGGGGAGGGAGACGGATTTGCCTTTGATGGTGACGCTGAGAAGTTGGCCGACTTTTAGTTTACCCAACTCGGACCCGGGAATGTTTGTGAGAATGTTCCCATAGTGATCCACGTAGAGGATTTGTCCCTTGGCCTGATTTGCCATAACGGTTGCGGTGTTGCGAGGGAGGCGGAGAATCTTTTCGGCTTTGGGCCCGCAGGAGTCGAGAGGGGTGGAACCGACAAGGCGGGCGGCAGTGGGTCCAAAAATATCTCGGGCATGGAAGGTAGCGCAGGGGATGGAGGCGAGGCGGAGTTTTACGGGATCGAGAGTACGGACTTCGGAAACGCCTTCGCGGGCGAGAACTTCGGTGAGGAGTCCATTGTCGGGGGCGAGATAGATGCGGCCAGCTTGGGTGCGGATGGCGAGGGCGGCTCGATTGGAACCGACGCCTGGATCGACGACGGCGATGATGATGGTGCCTGAGGGAAGAGTGCGGGTTGATTTGGCGAGGAGGTAGGAGGCGGCGGGGATATCGAAAGCGGCGTTCTCGTGAGATAGGTCCATGATTTCAGCGTAGGGGGAGATCGTTTTGATGGCGCCCTTGAGTTGGGCGACGTAGGGATCGGTCGATCCAAAATCGGTGAAAAGGGCGACGAGGTTGGGCACGCGTCCCGAAGGTTGGCACCCCGTGAGGATAGAGAGAAGGGCAAGAAGTAGGGGAAGGGTACGGTTCACAGATTATTTTTGGAGGAGGTGGAGCTGGCGGCATTGATCAGATCCCAAAACTTTGGGTTCTCCGCCAGAAGTTCGTCTTCGGAAAGGGGCAGCTGGGAGCGGAAGGCGAAATCCTTGAGGGAGTTTTTGTGGAGGACGCGGTGGATGACAAGGCCGGGCTCGGTTTTTTCGAAATAGATGCGGTATTCCCCAGCGCGATAGCGGTAGAGGGTGCGGTCGGGCCGGCGGACAATGCCGAAACGGTCGGGATGTTTTTCGAGGAAGTCGGCGGTGAGGACGTCGAATTCGCGGAGGACCTCGACCTGAAGAGGGGTAGGGAGTTGGGTGATTTCGGAGGAACTGGCGGGGGTGAAGATGATCTGAAAGGTGGCCATGTGAGAAAAAACCTTACGGGAGAGGGGGGGTGAGGTCGAGACTGGAGGCGGTGGATTGAGCGTGCGTAGGGAGGGGAAAATCCTTAGAGCCAATAGGGTGAAATTACATCCAGCAGGTCGATTGATTGTGATGGGTTTGCCTGGGCCTGATTTGACGGATGGGTTGCGGGATCTGATTCGAAGAGTGCAGCCCGGGGGTTTTATTTTCTTCACGCGGAATATGGCAGAGGCGAGTCAGTTTCACGGATTGGTGAAGGAGTGTGCGGAGTTGGTACGGCATCCTACGATTATGACGGTGGATCAGGAGGGGGGGCGGGTGGCGCGGTTGGCGGTGATGGGGGAGAGGCCGGCCTCGGGTGAGGAGTTGGCGAGGGCGGGAAAGGAGGAGTGGTTTTACGAGCATGGGCAGTGGACGGGAAAAGTGATGAAGCTGGTGGGGCTGAATTTAAATCTGGCACCGGTTTTAGATTACGCGCCGAGAGCGAGGGCGGGGGTGGATAATTCGCTGGCAGGGCGCTGTTTTGGAGAGAACCCCAAGGAGGTGATACGGCGAGCAGGGGAGTTTTTACGGGGGATGCAGGAGGAGGGGGTCAAGGGAACGGGGAAGCATTTTCCTGGATATACTTTTTGCGGATTGGATCCGCATGGGGATCTACCTTTGGTCGATCGAACCAGGGCAGAGATGGAGGAGGAACTTTCGGTATTTCGTGAAGTGGGGCAGCGGTGCGATTCGATCATGGTGGGGCACGCGCAATTTCCTGCATGGGGAAAGAGCTCGGGGCCGGCGAGTTTGAATCGGGAGATTGTCACAGGTTTATTAAAAGAGACGCTGGGGTACAAGGGTTTGGTCATGACGGATGATTTGGAGATGGGAGCGATTGCCAATCGGTATGGGAGTGCGGAGGCGTCGAGGCAGGCGGTTCGGGCGGGGGAGGAGATTTTGCTGATTTGTCATAATCCAGCGTGTGTGGAGATCGCGCGAGATGCGTTGGCGGAAATGCCGGAGAAGGATTGGGCGGGGGCGGTGGAATCGGTGGAGAAGTTTGAACGAACTCTTTTCAAGCCATCGGAAGTTTTTGATGCGAAAGGGTGGAGGGAAGCGAACGAGGCCACGAAGGTTTTGAGGGAAAAAGTGAAGGGGGTTTGACTCTAAGATGTCACAATAAACTTCGTGAAATTCCGCCCAGTGGACCGATTGTTAAGAGATGAAGATGCTGAAAATATTAATGGGAAGTCGGAATCAAAACGGGGCGGGTTTGTCGAAGGGTTTTATTTTGGAGATGCGGCTTTTGTTTGTGGGGATATTGCTGGTTACGCTTTTCCTGACGGGTTGGGGTTGGATGCAGAAGAAGGAGCGGGAAAGTTATGTTTCTCAACCGATACAGAAATTTGAGACGGCGGCGGGAAGTGCGAAAAGTAGAAACTGATTTTGTTCGGG
>JBBAWB010000019.1:0-5148 GCA_040397385.1 Methylacidiphilales bacterium | reverse complement strand
AGAAATTTGAGACGGCGGCGGGAAGTGCGAAAAGTAGAAACTGATTTTGTTCGGGTACGTCTCGCTGGTGCGGGACGGGCTCACGCGCGAAGGAGGTTTTAAAGTTGGAAGCTTAGGTAGGGGCGGCATCTCCGAGGCCGCCTAGCTGGGCGATTGAGCATACAAAAATGAGCGCAGGCGTTCTCGGAGACACCGCCCTACCTGGGCTTGAGTTTTGATGTTTGAAATAACCCCGACGCGGGTCGGGGCGCAGCCGGCTAATTTCTAAAACCACTCTGGGGTTGGATCTACTGCGTTCCGCGATTGGGCCGCGGTTCTGGTTTTAAGCGATGATCTCGATTCGGGTGTTGATGGGGGTGAGGTCGTAGAGCTCGATGACGTCGGCGTTGCGTAAGCAGACACAGCCAGCGCTGGCGGGTTGGCCGATGAGGTCTTCGCGATTGGTACCGTGGATGTAGATGTAGCGGTCTTTGCTGGTGCGGTTGTGGTCTTCATCGCCGTCGAGCCAAAGGATGCGAGTGAGGACGAGGTTCTTTTCTTCGACGGGGTCGGTCGATTTCCAGATACGGCCGGTGGGTTTGCGTCCAACAAAGTGGGTGCCGAAATCGGCGTTGTCGCCGATCTTTTGGCAGATGCGGTGCCAGCCGAGGGGGGTTTTGTTGCTGTCGGGTTCGGAGCCTGTCCCTTTTTTTGCGGTGGAGATGGGGAAAGAGCGGGAGACGGAGCCGTCGTCGGAAATAATCTCGAGTCTTTGAGCGGAGATGGAGACGTGGAGGTGAGGCATTTGCTTTAGGTTAAAGTTGGACGAGATGGCTTAACGAGAAGTTTCTGGGGAGAGAACAAGAAGGACGGGGCCGGGGGTGATTTTCCACCAGTGGCCAGTGGAGGAGTGTTCGGTGGGTGTGGAGAAGTGGTACTGATCGAGGCGGAGGCGGAGGTAGGTGGGGCCTGAGGGGTAGGGGGTGGAGGAGAGGAGGTGCCAAACTTCGGGAGAGCCTTGCTGGAGTTTTTCGAGAAAGGGGGTGAACCAGCCTGGGAGTTGGCCTCGCTCGGCGGAGAGAGCGGCGAACCACATTTGCCAGTCGAGGCGGGGTTGGAAGGGGGCGATTTGGGGAGGAAGGCGATCGGCGGGGCCGGCTTTGTAAGGGAAAAGGATGGGATCCCAGCGGAGTCCGTCGGGACTGCGTTCGAGGGTGATTTCGGGGCGGCGAGTGGTCATGACGGAGAAGAGTCCGTAACTGGAGGTGAGGTGCCAGGGGGCGAAAGAGTTTTGCCATGGGGTGCTTGAGGAGCGGGGAAAGAGTTGGAGAGTGGAAAGGAAGATAGGAATAGCGAGAGAGAGTTGGAGGAGAGCGGCAAGGGAGGCGAGATGTCGCCATGGGACGGGGATCAACGGAAGAGGGATGGTTTTTGGGCGAAGGGAGGAAGGGTAAAAGCGGTTTTCGATGAGAGGGAGGCAGAGGGCGATGGTGAGGAGATTAAAGAAGGCATAGTTTCCAGTGAGGGTGATGAGGAGCATGAGGGAGAGGAACCCGAGGGAGACGGTGAGACGGGCTTTGGCTTGGGGGAGGAGAAGTGCGAAGGGGAGGAGGAGTTCGATAAGCAGAGTGAAAAGGGTGGAGAGATGGAGAAGTGAAGTGGGGAGTTGATGGATGAACCAAGAGAATGGGTTGGGGATGGGTTGAGTTTCGAAATGGTAAGTCATGGCGGAGAGGTTGGGCCAAGTGGGATCGCCGCTGAGGAGTTTGACGATGCCGGAGCTGAAGATGAGGCGGAAGAGGAGGAAGGTGAGTGCGAGGCGGATGAGGAGGGGTGGGATATCGCGACCGGGTGAGCGGGGGAGAAGTCCGGGTTTTTCAGCGAAGATGAGGAGGAAGCCGACTTCGAGTAGGAGGGTATCCCATTGGAAGGAGAGAAAATCTTGGCCGATGTTGACAAAGGAGAGCCAGCAGAGCCATGCGAGGAGTGCCCCGAGGGGTCGAAGATAACCTGTGATGATTAAAATGGAGGCTACGATTCCGAGGAGGGCGATGAGTTGGAGGGAGAAATCGGAGGTGCCGCAAAGCCAGGTGAAAGAGGGGAGCGAGAGGGGGGCGGAGTTTGGGCGGACAATTTCGGTGACACGAGAGAGTAGGTTTTGGGCGGGAAGAATGCCGTGCGGGCCGAGAAGGCCTGGGAGTTGAGGCAGGAGGGAGAGAAAAGCGAAGAGGTAAGTGAGGCCCGTGATGCGGGCGAAGAGCCAAAAGCCGAGGGAGTAGTTCATGGCAAGGATGCGTAGTGAATATGTTGGAGGGTACTCGGCGTCTGTAAACTCTTGTGAATACGGGGGGTTTCTGGATTGAGGGTGAGTGAAGGTGGAGGTGGAAAAATATATTTTCAAAAGACCGCAACTTTTTGCCTTGGGTCCAGTTTAATCCTCCATGAAGACAACCACACCAGATAATCGATGGAAACCCCAAGAGAAAGCAAACGTGAGCGCACCGAAGGGTGTGGCTCCTGCACAAGAGGAGAGAAGGGGGCCGGACTTGTCCGACCGTCTGCTCTCCTTCACGGCCAACTTACTTGGGTTGGCGGGAAGCTTGCCAGAGGATCGAGCGGGCGGACATCTGGCGGAGCAGTTGCTCCGTGCGGGGACATCCGCTTACTTCCGGCATGGGGAAGCGGAGGGATCACCTTCGGCGAAGGAGTTCACGGAGAAGTTCCGAGCGAGTCTGACAGAATTGCGGATCTCGCGCCGAGCTCTGCAGCTGTTGGAGAAAGCGGGAGTGCCCTGTGATGGGCAAGCGGTGCGTACCGCTTTGGAAGAGGTGGACATTCTGATCCGGATATTCTTTTCCAGCATCCGGACGTTGGAAAATAAAGCAGCCGTCTGAGGAACGGTTGCGCTGGGGATTGACTGGCCCGGCCCCGCAAGGGAATCCCGGGCTGGTCGCCCTCGGCATTGTCGCTGTGGGGGAAGCAGGGTAAGGTGGGGCAGGAAAAAGAAATGGGACAATTTGCTATTTCCATGCCCCAGTTGGGGGAGTCGATCGCGGAAGCGACGTTGCTTCGGTTGAAGGTGAAGCCTGGGGATGAGGTGAAAGCGGATCAGGAGGTGGCGGAGGTGGAGACAAGTAAAGCGGTGATGAGTATTACGACGAGTTATGGAGGGATCTGGAAGGCTTGGAAAGCAAAGGAGGGAGTTAGTTATCCAGTGGGGTATGTTTTGGGCCACATCGAAGTGGCGGGGAGAAGTGAGGAAAAGCCGGTGAAGAGGGCGATGAGTTCCCGTGGAAAGAGAGATGGTTCGGGGGAGACCTTATCGAATGGGCATGCGGTGGTTGAAAATGGAAACGGAAATGGAAATGGTCGGGCGGTGTTGCCGACGGTTGAGGGATTGCCCGTGCCAGCGAGGGCGGCGGGGGCGAGTTATCTGTCTCCGAGGATGAAGGCGCGGATTGAGGAGCTGGGTTTACATGCGGCGGATTTGGCGGGATTAGCGCCGAGCGGAGCAAAGGGGAGAGTGACGATTGAAGATTTTGAGCGATTTATTACGGATTTAGAAAAGCAGAAATTGACTCCGGCTTCGTCGATGCGGGTGGCGGTGGCGGATGCGATGCGCAGGAGTTGGACGCGGCCCTTGGCCACGGTGGGAAGATCGGCTCGGATGGATGCGTTGATGGCTCATCGGAACAAGCATCCAGCGAAACCAGGGCCGACTCTTTATGCGGTTCGTGCTTTGGGGATGGCGTTAGGAGAAAATAGTTTGCCGGCGGGTAGGTTGGTGGGAAATCGGATTGTTCATCCAGGCTCGATTGACATTGGATTTGCGGTGGAGGCGGACGACGGGGTGCTGGTGCCCGTTTTGCGGAAAGTGGATCAGACTACCTTGGATAAGTTAATCGGGCTTTATGCGGAGAGAATGGTGCAAGCCAAGGCGCGTAAGTTGCCCGGGGAAGCGGCGGGCGGTTCGGTGGCGGTGGTGACGAATTATGGGACCTTTGGGTTGGAGTGGGCCACGCCAATCCCCTTGCCTGAGCAGAGTTTGGTGTTGGGGTTGGGTGCGGCAAAGGTGGTGCCAGTTTGGGATGAGGCGACAAAATCTTTTCAGCCAGTGAGGCAAGCGCCTTTAACTTTAAGTTTTGATCATCGGGTGATCGACGGTGGGGCGGCGGGACGACTGCTGGCGCGGGTGGCGGAACTTTTAGAAAATCCGGAAAAGTTGTGAAAAGGAAAATTTGTAATTTTTGATTTTAGATTCTTAATTTTTCCCGCAGTTGCGGGACACGGATTGCTCACGCAAAGGCCGCCAAGGACGCAAAGGGCGGAAAAGGGGGAATTTGTAATTTTTGATGTTGGATTCTTAATTTTACATGCAGTTGCGGGACGCGCTTACGCACGCAAAGCCCCGACGCCGGCCCCGACGCTGGTCGGGGCAGGTCGGGGTAGAGACACGGTATGCGTGAATAAGGTTTTAAAGTTGGAAGCTTAGGTAGGGGCGGCATCTCCGAGGCCGCCTGCGTAGAAAAATGTACTCTCAACGTTTGTTTACGTTCTTTTCCGTTTAGAAAAGAACTAGGACGACCGGGCCTACTACGTTCCGCCGACGTTACTTCGAAGGCCAAGGGATGGTCGTCCCTACCGGTGCTGTGGTTTGTGGTAGGGCCGATGGTTTCCATCGGCCGATAGAGCGATTTAGGCCTGAGTGGTTCAATCGGCGCACCGAGACGGTGCGCCCTACCGGCGCTGTGGTTTGGAGGTGAGAAGCCCAGACGCGCCTACGCTCGCAGCGGGCGGGTGGGAATATTAACGGTTGGATTAACCGCAAGAATACTGCTTGGAATAATATGATAACGATGTTATATATCATAAATGAGAACGATTGTGGAAATACCTGATGGTAAGCTGGATGAAATTTCTAGGTATTGTAAGGTTCGTGGTATTTCTAGGGCAAAAGCGATCCGGGATGCGATTGAGATGATGTTAACTGAGAAGAGTGTCTTGGAGAGGGAGAAGGGGTTTGGGTTGTGGAGGGGAAAGAAGTTGGAGTCGGGGAAATACCTGGATGAGATTAGGGGAGAGTGGGGTGCGGGTTGAGAGCGATTATGGATAGTGATGTTCTGATTGATTTTCTTCAGGGCAGAGAGGAGGCGCGGGAGGAGTTTAGGA
>JBBAWB010000018.1:0-23828 GCA_040397385.1 Methylacidiphilales bacterium | reverse complement strand
TTTCCCGTGGCCACCTTTTGCCAATTAAATAACAATCAAGTACTTCTCGCCCCCCACCCACCTCCCCCCATCCCCTTAAAACCACCCATCTAACCCACTGCCCTGCAACGCTTTCCATGGGGTCGTAGGACGGAATCCACGATGACATTCCTACATTCTTGGGAATGTAGGAACCTCGCCTCACCTAGTCTTACCTACCGTTTTCTGATATTATTCTCTGATGTCCCTCGACTCCTCATCTTATCTCAATCGTGAGCTCAGTTGGCTCGAATTCAACCAGCGCGTCCTCGAAGAAGCCCAAGATCCCACCCAACCTCTCCTCGAACGTCTCAAATTCCTCACCATCGTCAGCTCCAACCTCGACGAATTCTTCGAAATCCGCGTCGCCGCCCTCAAACAACTCGTCGAAAACCGTAGCGATGTCCATGGACCCGACGGTCTCCGCCCCCCCAAAACCCTCGCCGCCATCCGCACCCGTGTCCTCAAGCTTTTCGCCGACCAGTACTCCCTTTTCGAAAATACTCTTCTTCCTGAGTTATCCCGCCAAGGAATTCACTTACGCCCCATAAAAACGATCGGAGAAAAAAGAATCACCTGGGCTCACGAAATATTCCTCCGCGATATTCTCCCTATCCTTACCCCCCTCGCAGTCGACCCCAGCCACCCCTTCCCTCAGCTCCTGAATAAATCTGTCAACCTCGTGGTTCTTTATACGAAACCAGGCCACCAGGAATCTACCCGACATGCCTTTGTTCAAGTCCCACGAGGAATTCCTCGCCTCATTCCCCTGCCCTCCGAGGACCCCACCCAAAAAGAGTTTATCCTCCTCTCCGATCTCGTCCGCTACTTCGTCAATGAAGTTTTCCCAGGAACCAAAGTCATCGGAGCTTGGCCCACCCGCATCACTCGCAACAGCGAACTCTATATTGACGAAGAAGAAGCTCACAATCTTCTCCTCACCATTGAAGAAGAACTCCAAAAAAGAAACCGTGGCGCGGCCGTTCGCCTTGAACTCAGTCTCGACTGCCCCGTGGAAGTGGAAGCCTACCTCCTCGGCCACCTCCATCTTTCGCCTGCAGATATTTATCGCGTCGCTTGGCCTCTCAATCTCACCCAGCTCTTTGCCCTAACCGAAGAGGGTCGCAACTATCCAGAACTCCACGACCCACTCTTCAGCCCCACCATCCCCACTTCCCTTCCAGCGGGCCCCCATGCTTTCGAATCGATCCGCAAGGGAGACATTCTTTTATTTCACCCCTACGAAAGCTTCCAACCGATTGTTTCCCTCTTGGAACAAGCCGCCCTCGATCCCCAAGTTCTCGCGATCAAAATGACCCTTTACCGCACCAGCGGTGACTCCCCCGTTCTTAATGCTCTCATCACCGCCGCCCAAAACGAAAAGCAAGTCACGGTGCTCGTCGAACTTAAAGCCCGTTTCGACGAAGCCAATAATATTGCCTGGGCCCGCAAAATGGAAGAAGCCGGCATCCACGTCGTCTATGGCTTAGTGGGGCTCAAAACCCACTGCAAGGTTCTCCTCTTCGTTCGCCGTGAAGAAAGCCACCTCGTTTCCTACCTTCACCTCGGAACGGGCAACTATCATCCTCGCACCGCCCGCTTCTATACCGATTTTAGCCTCCTGACTGCCCGACCCTCCCTCACCGCAGAAGTTGCCACCCTTTTCAATGTCCTCACCGGAATGTCCGAAGCCACTCATTTCGACGAGCTTCTTGTCGCCCCCTTTAATTTAAATACAAATCTCCTCGAACTCATTCAACGTGAAAGCGCCCACCACCGTACAGGTCGCCCTTCCGGTATTTTCATTAAGGCCAACGCTCTTGTAGACAAAGAAATTATTCAAGCACTCTACCAAGCCTCCCAAGAAGGGGTCCCAATCCAACTTTTGATCCGCGGGATTTGCTGCTTGCGCCCAGGGGTTCCAGGCCTCAGTGAGAACATCACCGTCCGAAGTATCGTTGATCGTTTTCTCGAACACAGCCGCATTTATGTTTTTACCAACGGTGGAGACCCTCACATCTATCTGGGCAGCGCCGATCTTATGCCACGCAATCTTCACCGCCGAGTCGAAGTCGTTTTTCCCATCCTCGATCTCGAACTTCGGCGACAGTTTCTCGAAATTATCGTGCCAGGATACCTCGCCGATAACATCAAATCCCGTTTTCTCAATCCAGACGGGTTCTATCACCGGAGCCCGCTCCCTGCGGGATCGCCCCATCACCGAATCCAAGCAGAATTTCTTCTGCGCTACGCCCCTCAATCCGCCAGCATCCCCCGCATCACCCCGACGATGGGACCACGCGAAACTCAGGAATCTTCTGCCACCGCTTGAATTTTCGGTTTAACCGGCGAAACGGGCAGACTGCCCCGCACTACCGCCGCCAAATCGATGTGCTTCGCCACCACCTCTTGGATCATCTTAATCTTCTCCTTATCCCCAGGGGCCGTTTTCACCGTCATCCTCTCAATTTTTGCTGCCACCGTATAACTATCCCCTCCCGCCGCCACTGTAGGCAAACCCCGATCGTGGAGCATCTTGATCAGCCCAGCTTGAGGCCTTAACCCGTCGGTCAAAATAATCCCCGCTGGCTTCGACTCGTGGTTTCCCTTCCCCTGAAACTCCAGCGCAGCCAAGAGAAGGTCCTCGCGATCACCAGGCGTGATCAAGAGAGCTCCCGGATTCAGCTGGTCATGGAGACGAGCCGCGGTCATCGCCCCCACCGCTACCGACCGAACTTTCCTTCTTTTAAAACTTTCTCCCGACAAAAATTCCCCTCCTAACTCCAAACAGACTTGCCCCAGTGTAGGACGTCGCAACTCCCCTTGATAAGGCAACATCCCCAATATCGGTAGACCCATTCGCCCAAATGCTTTTTCTGCCCAAGGCCGCAACGCCTCCATCTTTGCCGGCAGAACTTTATTTAAAACCACCCCAACTACCCTCACTCCATGCTTCTCGAAAAGAGCCAGATTCAAACTCACCTCGTCCACGGGCCGCCCCACACCCCCAGTCGTGACCAGGATGACCTGACTCTCCAGTAACTTCGCCACCTGCGCGTTAGAAAGGTCGATCACACTGCCAACACCTGCGTGGCCCGTCCCTTCAATCAGAACAAAATCATGTTCCCAAGCCACTCGATTAAAGGCGGTCACGATCGTCTCCTTCATCGCAGGCAAATCGCCCTTATCCAAATACTCCCGCGTAAACATTCGATCCACCGCAATCGGTGACATCGCTTCGATGGGTAGCTTCACCCCATAGGTATTGCTCAGCAAAACCGAATCCTCATCGACCTTCTTTCCCGCGACTTCCACAAATCTTTGTCCGACCGGTTTGGTATACCCGATTTTCTTAAACTTGGCCGATAACGCTGCATACAGACCCAAGCAACAAGTGGTCTTCCCATCATCCTGCCGAGTCGCCGCCACGAAGATTCGTGGCGTTACCTTGTTCAGTTCCATCTGCCTCTATCTCCCTCGTGCCACCACCGGTGAAGCAGGCTCGGGATATAGTTTTCTGTACTCCACCGCCAAGAGACCCACGATCGCCGCCACCCCCAGCACCTCATCCTCACTGGCCCCGCGACTGATCTCTGCTGCAGGTAAACGCAGTCCTAAAAGAATATTCCCATAGGTTCGTACCCCTCCGAAATGCTGAATACTTTTGACCGCAATATTGCCCGCACCCAAATCAGGGAAAACCAAGCAGTCCGCCCTCCCCGCCACCGTCGAGCCTTTTGCCTTCAAAAGTGCTTTCTGCGGATCCAAGGCCGCATCAATTTGTAACTCCCCATCAAATTCAGCCCTCAGGCCAATTCGATCAGCCAGTACCTTCGCTTTCTGCGTGGCTTGGATCACCTTTCCAGTCTCCGCATTGAGACCCGCGCTCCCCTTCGTCGAATAGGAAAGAAGCGCCACTCGCGCTTTTTTTCCCGTCAGACGCATCTTCAATCCCGCCAAACCCACCGCCGTGGCCGCTAGCTCGTCCGCCGTCGGGGTCGGAACCACCGCCGCATCCCCCGCCAGCAAAAGCCCACCCTCCCCAATATTTTTATCCGGACACTCTAAAATCGTTGCGCTCGAAATCCTCGAAATATGCGGGAGCCGCGGAATCATCCGGATGAGCGGTCGCAACACATTGCCCGAATAAGCTCCCACCCCCGCCACCAACCCATCAACCTGACCAAACCGGAGCATTAAGGTTCCGTAAATAATCGGATCCGAAAGATAGTCATCGATCTGACTTAACTTTAATTTCGCTCCACTCGGCTCGGTCCGCAGGTGATCTTTAAACATCTGCCGATCCTGCCCCTCGACAGGATCGAGAAGCATGACCCGATCCAAATCCACTTTCTGCGCCTTCGCCTGCCGCCGAATCAAGTCGGGTTGCCCCAGAAGAACCACGGGCCCGAGTCGCAAATGGGCAAAGCGGGCCGCCGCCCTCACTACTTGCGGATTAGTACCTTCAGGAAAAACAATCCTCTTGGGAAAGCCGACCAACTTTTCCGCCAAAGAATGAAAGAGTGTTTCTGTACTCACTTCACCAATCTTCGACCCCTTCCCATTTGAGGGCAAGGCCAACATCCCCTATCCCATACTCCAAAAAAGAGTTAAGCGTTAGTGCGTCGTTTGCGCTTCAGATTCAATTGCGCCATCGACTTCTGAATCAAAGCCATCAAGGCCGCCGCCTCCGGCCCATCCTTCTTCTCCAACAAAGCCTTCTTCGCACTTTCCAAAGCCTCCTCCACCGCGTGCTCATCAATGTCCTGCGGTTTTACTGCCATGTCGGTCAGAATCGTCACACGATCACCTGCCACTTCGGCGAAGCCTCCACCTACCGCCAGTTCATCCCCACGCGAACCCGCTTTCAAATCTAATTCCCCAGGCTGGATCGCTGTCAGCAGCGGGACGTGCCCAGGCAATATCCCCAACTGGCCCTCGACCCCAGGCATCACCACCTGCTCGACATCATCGTCGAAGGTTTTGCCCTCTGGAGTCACCACCACCAGCCGAAGTTTTCCTGCCATGATTTCTTTTTTCCTTCTCTGCCCGTCTTAGGTCTTCGAGACCATCGAGATGCCACCCTTCATATAGAAATTCGCTTCAGGCACATCGTCATGCTTGCCCTCAAGAATTTCTTTAAACCCTTTGATCGTTTCCGCAACTGGTACGTACTCCCCTTTGGTTCCCGTAAATACCTCCGCTACCGCAAAAGGCTGACTCAAGAATCGTTGAATCTTACGAGCTCGGAATACAGTCAACTTGTCTTCAGGCGATAACTCATCCATCCCGAGAATGGCGATGATATCCTGCAAATCTTTATACTTCTGCAGGACGCGTTGGACTCCGCGGGCCACTTCATAGTGTTCCTGCCCGACGATCTCTGGGGCCAAAGCCTTCGAGGTCGAAGCCAACGGATCCACCGCAGGATAAATGCCCAACTCGGCAATCGATCGCTCCAGCACAATCGTCGAATCCAAGTGCGCAAAGGTATTCGCTGGAGCCGGATCGGTTAAATCGTCCGCAGGCACATAGACCGCTTGGAACGAGGTCACCGATCCTTTCTTCGTCGAAGTGATTCGCTCCTGCAAATCTCCCATCTCCGCCGAAAGAGTCGGCTGATACCCCACCGCGCTCGGCGTCCGCCCAAGCAGCGCCGACACTTCCGAGCCGGCCTGGCTAAATCGGAAAATATTATCGATGAACAAGAGCACATCTTGGTTCTTCTCGTCGCGGAAATACTCCGCAATCGCCAAGGCACTCAAGGCTACCCGCATACGCGCTCCCGGGGGTTCGTTCATCTGCCCGTAGACCAAGGCCACCTTTGATTTTGAGATGTCCTTCAGGTCGATGACTCCCGCCTCCGACATTTCATGATAAAGATCATTTCCTTCTCGGGTTCTTTCACCCACTCCCGCGAAGACGGAGAATCCGCCGTGTCCTTTAGCGATATTGTTAATCAACTCCATAATCACGACCGTCTTGCCCACCCCCGCTCCTCCGAAGGCTCCCGCTTTGCCCCCTTTGGTGAACGGACAAATAAGATCGATTACCTTGATCCCCGTCTCCAGCACCTTGGCCTGCGTATCCTGCTCGACCAAAGTCGGAGCCCGACGATGAATCGGATAACGCTTAACCGCAGTGATCGGTCCCCGCTCGTCCACTGGTTCCCCTAAAACATTCAGCACCCGACCCAACACCCCTTCCCCCACGGGAACGGTGATCGGACCACCCGTATTCGTCACGGGCATGCCTCGCTTCAATCCTTCGGTGGAGGACATCGCCACCGCCCGGGCCCAATCATCCCCCAAATGTTGTTGAACTTCCAAGACAACCCGAGTCTTTTTCCCCTCCACCTCGAAATTCACTTCTAACGCCGCGAGAAGAGGCGGCATCTCCGCATCCCCCGTAAATTCCACATCGACGACGGGCCCGATGACTTGGACGATCGATCCCACATTGTTTGCATTCTTGGTTGCCATAATACGTTCTCCTTTTTCCGTCAGGCCATCGCCATTTGAGCGGTGGCAATTTCCAGCAGTTCGGTCGTAATGCCGCTCTGCCGGACTTTGTTATATTCCAGGGTAAGGTCCTTGATCATGCTCTTCGCATTATCCGTGGCGCTTTTCATCGCCACCATCCGCGCGGAATGCTCGGAGGCCTTGGCGTCCAGCATCAGCTGGTACACCTGGAAATGGATATAAGCGGGAAGCAAAGCCGAGAGGACCTCATCCCCGTTGGGTTCATAAATATACTGCAAATTCTCATCCGCCTTAATTTCAGTCTTGGCATGCTCCCCCGTGCCCGCCGCCAGCTTTTCTAGCTGCCCAATCGGCAAAAGATCGGTCCTCTCAGGCTTTTGCACCAAGGTATTCACAAAACGGGTGTGCCACACGCTCACGCTATCAATCTTCCCCTCCAAGTACTGCTCAATCAGAAATTGGCTGATCTGCTTCACTTTGTAACTCGAGGTATCGTCCTTCACTTCAAAATCCGCCAGCAACTCCCGCCCCGCCCTCGCCACGAACTGCTTCCCCTTCTTTCCCGCCGTGACAAACACCGTGTTCTTTGGCAATCCCACAACTTCTCGCAGCAGATTCGTGTTCAGCGCCCCGCACAAACCCTTATCCGTGCTGATAATCAGGGCGCAGGGTTTTTTTATATCTCTCTTCTCAAGGAAAGGATGGGACAACGAACCCACTCGATTCGCCAACGAGGCCAGCACCCGGTTCAACGCCTCCGCATAAGGCCGACCCGCCAGCGCCGCCTGCTGCGCCTTGCGCATCTTGGACGCCGCGACCATCTGCATCGCCTTAGTGATCTGTGCGGTATTGCGTACCGAACGGATCCGACGACGGATGTCTCTCGTGCTGGCCATCGATCAATCCTTAGGCCGCAGGTTGACTCGCCACAAAGTCGCTCAAGGCGCTCTTCAACTCAGCCGCGAGGGCGTCATCCACCGCTTTCTTGTCGCGGATGCCACTGAGAATCTTATCTTTTTGCGTCGTCAGATATTCCATTAAACGGTTCTGGAAGGCTTTCACCTTGTCCACCGGAACCGCATCAAAATATCCGTTTTGGATCGTCCAAAGAATTGCCACCTGCAACTCCACCAAAAGAGGTTGGTACTGGGTCTGCTTGAAAACTTCCACAATGCGGGCCCCGCGATCCAGCTTGGCTTTGGTGGCTGCATCCAGATCACTGGAGAACTGCGCAAACGCCGCCAATTCACGGAACTGCGCCAACTCCAACTTGATCTTCCCCGCCACCTGCTTGATCGCTTTGATCTGGGCGGCCGATCCCACGCGGGAGACCGACAGACCAACGCTGATCGCAGGCCGTACCCCTTGGTAGAACAAGTCGGTTTCCAAATAGATCTGCCCGTCGGTGATGGAGATCACGTTCGTCGGGATGTAGGCCGAGACGTCCCCTGCCTGCGTCTCAATAATCGGCAGCGCCGTCAAAGAACCCGCTCCTGCCTTCTCACTCAAGCGGGCACTCCGCTCCAGCAGACGGGAGTGGAGATAAAATACATCGCCGGGATACGCTTCGCGACCAGAAGGACGGCGCAAGACCAGAGAGACCTGCCGATAGGCCACCGCATGCTTCGAAAGATCGTCAAAAATAATCAAAGCATCCATGCCGTTATCCATAAACCACTCGCCCATCGCGCATCCCGCAAAAGGCGCGAGATACTGCGAAGTGGCCGAGTCCGAGGCGTTGGCCGCAACAATAATCGTGTAGGCCAGTGCCCCCGTCTCCTCCAGCACCGTCAGAGTGCGTGCCAGACTGGAATTCTTCTGCCCAATCGCCACGTAGATCGAGTACACTGGACGAAAAGTCTTATCCCCCAGCTTTTCCGCAAGCTGATTGATCCGAGCTTGATTGATAATCGTGTCGATCGCCACGGTTGTTTTTCCCGTAGAACGATCCCCAATGATTAACTCCCGCTGTCCTCGCCCGATCGGAATCATCGCATCGATCGCCAAAATCCCCGTTTGCAAAGGCTGATTGACCGACTGACGTTTAATAATCCCGGGCGCGATTTTTTCTACGGGATACGATTCCTTCGATTGGATCGGCCCCTTGCCATCCAAAGGCTGGCCCAGCGCATCCACCACACGCCCGAGTAAACCCTTGCCCACAGGAACCTGCAGGAGTTTGCCCGTAGCTTTGACCTCATCCCCCTCCTTGATATGGGTGAAATCCCCAATGATGATCGCACCCACCTCGGTTTCTTCCAGATTGAGCGCCAGACCTGTAACCCCATTTGAAAATTCGATCATTTCATTCAGAGCCACCCCTGAAAGGCCCTCGATCTTCGCCACCCCGTCACCGATTTCGCGGACACGCCCAATATGGCTCTGGGTAACTTCCGATTTTAGCTTTCCAATTTCTGATTCGATTTCGGCAATAATTCCACTGCTCATAAGTTAGCTCCTTCTTTTTCCTTGGTGTGATTTAAGTCACCCGGGTGAGCGCCTCAAGGCGCCCGCGGATGGTCGCGTCCCAGACATCGCTGCCGACGCGGATTTTTAATCCGCCCAGAAGTTCAGACCGAACTTCGGTCCTCTGGGCTAATGGTTTTCCAAAATGTTTTTCCAACATGCCAAAGACCGCCTTACCCCCATCCTCCAACTTCACTGAGGAGATTACCTCGTGGGTGTGTTTCTCCACTTCCAGCTTGGCCAGTTGCGCCAAACGCCCGAGCACTTGTAGGTAGCCCCGAGGGCGTTGCTTTGCGATCAGAGCCACCGCCTTGCATAGCCGGCTTTCGTCCAATCCACTTTCCGAACGACAGATTCGGAAAATCGTTTTGGCTTCAGCGCGAGCGGATCGGTTAATCTTCATCGTCGGGAGGGCGAAACGCTAGCCACCTACCGAGCCACTTGGGCTACGGCTTCGCTCCGCAAACGTTCTTCGTCCTGCGGAGTGAGCACGCGGCCGACAACTTTTTCCGTGGTTCGCACGACAAGGCGTCCCAGCTCTTGGCGCATCTCTGTTTCCAGTTTTGCTCGTTCCCTTGTCATGGTTTCTTGCGCTTTTTTCACCAAGGTATCGGCTTGGGCATGCGCCTCAGCCAATCGCTTCGCTCCCTGGACGTCGGCTGCTTGGCGGGCTTCCACCACCATCTTTTCCGCACGAGCCGAAGCTTCTCGCAAGATCGTTCGGCGTTGCTCCTCGGCTTCCGCAAGGCTCTGGCGCCCTTTTTCTGCCCCCGCCAAACCTTCCTGAATCAGCCGAGTCCGCTCGGCCAACATATTGAGCACGGGCCGATAGGCAAAACGCCAAAGCACAGCCAACACGATGAGAAAGTTGATCGTTTGAGCGGTGAACTTCGCCCAATCGAGGCCCAACTGCTCCGCGAGCTGGTGACCGGTTTCGACAAGTGAACTAGCCAGCATAACGTGGTTCCTTCTTTGGGCTTATTTGTTGACGACGAAATAGAGGAGGATCGCGAGACCCTCGGCAAACGCCATTCCAAGCAAGCTTATGATCAGCACGGGATTAAAAGCGCCGGGATTGCGTCCGACCGCTTCTGCCGCGCGTCCGCCGATCATGCCGACGGCGATCGCCGCGCCCAATCCTGCGATCCCAACTGCCAGCTGCATTCCGTTAATGGTAATTTGTCCTACTTCTGCCAATATCATGTTTGGTGTCCCTTTCTTCCTTGGTTCCGGTTTCTCGTTTCCTCAACCCACACGGGTCGTTGGCTCCGAGATCTTCCGGGATCTTTCTAGTGCTGTCCGCTTTCCTCCTCGGAATGCGAACAAAGCGTGGCCGTGAAGGCCACACAAAGCATGGTGAAAACGATCGCCTGCACCGCGCAGACAATCAACTCCAGAAAGTAAAAAGGCACCGCGGCGATTCCGTACGGTAGGATTTTAAGCATCAGCGTCAGAACGCTTTCTCCTCCATAAATATTCCCGTACAGCCGCATGGAAAGAGAGATCGGCCGGATCATAATTGAGATCAATTCCACCAGACCCACGCAGAAAAAAATAATCGTCATGGGCAAAAGGAGCACCCCCCCCATTTTCCCTTTCACCCCGAAAATGTGTTTCATCAACCCCATCGGACCGTTGTAAACCAGAGCCCAAATCGTGCTCAGAACGAAATAAATTACCGCCATCGAGATAGTGACATTCGCATCGGCCGTCGGTGGACGAAGAAGCGGACGATTTACGTGCTCGACTGCGAAAGGCAACCCACCCTCTTTGGCTTGGCCATAGCCGAGACTCCCGACGCCGGGCAAGAGATCGACGAAGTTAGAGAGCAGAATAAAAATGAAGTACGTGGCGATGAGCGGAAACGCCCAACGAGCGACCTTGGGTTCAAGCAAGCCGGCCACCATGTTGTAAACCGCCTCCACTGTCGCCTCGATCAGATTTTGTGCTCCTGTCGGCACCATAGCCATCCGGCGCGTCCCAGCCATGATCACCGCAAGAATCAGCAGAGCCACCCCCCAAAGAGCGAGCATGCTGCTCGTCACCGGTAGTGGTCCCAGGTTGAAAACTGTCGTCGCCGCCGGGGAAACCGGAGCTCCCGCAGCAGCGCTAGCAAAAGGTAAAAAGAACCCCATGAGTAGTCCTTCAATAGAGGGACAAGATCGGCCCATGCCAAGCTGTTCCACTTACCTCCCAGAGGTTAGTCGAACCATATTCCACAACTTTAGTTTTTCTTATGGTACGAATCTAGGGGCCGAAAACCGATTTTTAACTTGTTTTGCCTGCAAGTAGTGCCTACACTGCCTACATTACTAAAAAGAAGAAAATCCAGCACACCATTCGCGACGTCCCCGAGTCTGTCGACTCTCGGCTTCGGGAAAAGGCCGCGCTAGAGGAGATTAGCCTTAATCAAGCCGCCCTGCAGGCGATGGAGCGGGGACTCGGAATGGCAGATCAACCCATCCGCTACCGCTCCCTTCGCTCTTTACTCCACAAACCCGAGGACGCGGATCGGGCCTCTTGGACCGAGGCCCTGACTCAGATGGATCAGGTAAATCCAGACGATTGGAAATAAAACGTGCGTCTGCTTATCGATAGCAACCGTTTTATCGATTTCTGCTCGGGCGATCCCGAAGTCATCTCCCGCCTCGAAACTGCGTCCCTCGTCATCGTACCCTTTGTTGTCCTGGCCGAGATTCGAGTCGGCTCTCTTCTTTTAAAACGCGGGGATATTCAGGCTCGAATGCTCATAGAGTTTCTCCAGCAACCTGGGGTACGGACCGCCCACTCCACCGACGTGACCACCCACCACTGTGCCACTCTCTATGCCTACCTTCGCAAACAGGGCACACCCATTCCCACCAATGACATTTGGATAGCGGCCCTCGCCATGGAACACTCCCTCGTTATCTATACCCGCGACCCCCACTTCGATCTTCTCCCCCAGATTCCAAAAATCAGATAATCCCACCCTCCATTTGCCTCCAGAACTTCCCTCTCCGCCAAAAAACATCCTCTTCTCTTTCATTCCTGCCTATTTTCGTTATGCTTTCTTCTTGGGCTATTGGCTAGGTAGCTCAGTTGGTAGAGCAGAGGACTGAAAATCCTCGTGTCGCCGGTTCGATTCCGGCCCTAGCCACTTCTTTCAATCCCAGCACCCAGCATGTGCACTGGCCGAGCGAGCGAAAAAACCTCCATCGCCCCATCACAAATCTTCCGTCAGCCATTAAAAATTTTGGAGGCGAGGGTCGGAATCGAACCGACGAATACAGCTTTTGCAGAGCCGTGCCTTACCACTTGGCTACCCCGCCCAAAATCTATTTTTATCATTCTCCCAGTTGTCCTCCTCGTCAAATCACACCACTTCAACTCTTCATCGGCGCAACCAACACCTTGTCCAATCGGTGCCGATCCATATCCACCACCTCATACCGATACCCCCGATAATCAAAGTAGTCCCCCTCCTTCGGTACTCTCGCGAGATGATGCACGATAAATCCGCCCACCGTCTGGTAATCCCCATCCAAATCAAGATAGTCCGCACCCTTGCCCAACTCCTTGGCAAAGTCCTCCACAGGTAAGGTTGCGTCCACCAACCAAGAACCATCCTCCCGCTTCACCGCCCGCGATTTCTGCCGATCCTCGTGCGACGGCAAATCTCCCACGATCGCCTCCAATAAATCCAAGAGACTAAGAATTCCCGTAATGCTCCCAAATTCGTCACTGACCAACGCCACCCGCTGCTTCGCTTTTTGCAACTGCTCCAACGCCCGCAACGCAGGAATCGTTTCCGGAATGATCAACGCCACCGTTGCTAAATCCGCCGGCAACGCAGGTAAACCCGCCGCCATATTCGCCCAAAGTGCCTTCACCGAAACCACTCCCAGAATGTTGTCCCGACTCCCACGATAAACCGGAAAATGGGAATGCCCGCTCGCCACCAGCGCTCGCCAAGTCACCTCCGCACTCTCGTCCGCATTGATCCACACAATCCGCACCCCAGGAGTCATCAACTCCTCCACCCGCAACTCATCCAAACGGAGCACCCGCTCCACCATCCCCTGTTCCGTCGAACTAAAAACTCCCGCCCGCTTTCCCTGCTCCAACAAATACCGCAACTCCTCATCACTCACCGGAATTGTCTCATTACTCTCCTTCACTCCAAACAGGGCCGCTAACGTGTTGGTTGTCCCACTCAGAAGTTTCACAATTGGCCCCAGCCCAATTGCCACCGCCTGAATCGGTCGGGCCAAGCGCGCCGCAATCGCCTCACTGTGTGCCAATGCCAATCGCTTCGGCAACAACTCCCCAAAAATGATGGATGCCACGGTAATGATCAAAACCGCCAACCCCAACGCCAGCGGTTCCGCAATCCCCACAGGAATCATCCATGATTGCAGCAACGTCGCCACAGGCTTTGCCAACACAGTCCCTCCCATCGCTCCAGAAAGAATCGCAATCATCGTGATCACCACGCTTACGGTCGAAAGAAACTCGCTAGGCGATGCCGCCAAATCATATGCCGCCTTCGCCCCATGATCCCCCGCATCCGCCTTCTGCTTTAACTTACTCCGCCTGCTCGAAACAACCGCCAGCTCCGCCATGGCAAATAGGCCATTAGCTAAAATCAGAATACTTAATATAAATCCTTCCATAGTAGTTATTTATGCTATTAAAGTACGTTTTGTTTCACGGCTAACTTAAAATCATAGGGCAAAATAGCCCCCTAGGAAAGCCCCCCCGCCCTAGGACCAAAAGTGGGCCAGCCAATTCCAACACCCCATCACCGCCTTTGGCCCCCACAGAAAAAGCGCCGCGAAAAATGCGGTGCAGGGTACCGCCGCCACATACCCCGCAATCAAAAATGCCCCGTCCTCCTCCAATAAAGCCAACGAGATTAAAAGAATCGGTATGGCCGCCAGCAAATTACTAAAAGGAATCGGCAAAGGCAGAGCCAACAAAATCGCCAAAAAAGCCACCAACAACCCGTGGCACCGATGCAACCAAGGGTTCCGACAAAGAAACGTCAAACGAGGATGAAGAACTTTCTCCGCTACAGACGCCAGCTTACGCAATCCCTCCAGCAACCCATGTGCCGTCTTCTCAGGAATCTCCCTCACCAGCAGCCATCGAGGCAACCAAGGACCTTGCGCAAAAGCAATCCGCAGTCCGCTGAAAATTAAAATTACTCCAAAAGGCGTAGATAACCCCGGTACTTGAATCGGAAAACAAAACGGCAAGGCCAAAATCGCCATAATCGCTGCATGCCCCTTCCCCTCTAACGCGTGAACCAACTGAGCAATCGAAAGCCCTTGCTGCTTCTGCGTTTTTTCTAAACGTAACACCACCGCAGAGATCGCCCCACCGCCCGAAAATCCAATCCCTACCCGACTGGCTTTTCTCACAAGTTTCCAGAAGAAACCCGACCCAAAAGCTGTGTCAGATAGAAACCGTAGCCAAGCAAGAGAGCTAATCCGATCGCACGTCGCCGCTTCTCGTCCGCCTTCATCATCGGTAACACCGCCAAGGTCGCGAGTAACATTATCCCTAAATCAAACTGCCCAATCGTCGGCGCCAAGATCGGTCGGTAAAACGCCGCAAAACCGAGCACGCCCAAGCAGTTAAAAATGCAGCCCCCGATGATAATCCCCCCAGCTAAATCCTTTTCTTTCCGAAGCAACGCCATGAACAAGGCTAATAATTTAGGTGCCGAAGCGACCAAAGGAATAAATGCCAGAGCCAACGCAGGCTCCGATAAATGAATCATCTCTGCTCCCGAAACCGCCGCTTTCACCAAAAAACGGGCTCCGGCGATGAGCAAGATCACTCCTCCCGCCGCTTGCGCGATTTCCACACGCTTCGAAGGGCCAGCCGGCGGAAGATCTTTTTCGATCTCATGGATCACCCTCGCATCCGCTTCCACCTCGGCAGAGAACCAGAGAAAGATGGTGTAACCAATCAAGCAGGCAATCAGGAGACAACCTTCAAATCGCCCCAACCAACTGTTGCGCATCAAAAAGGCAGCCAAGGCAGCCCCTGCCACCATAATCGGTATATCCCCTTGAAAAAGTTGCGGCCTAAATCGTAAAGGTCGGGCCAAGGCGGAAATTCCCAGAACTACCCCGAGGTTCACCAGCACACCTCCCACCGCCGTCCCCGCCGCTAAATCTCCTTGCCCCTTATTCGCCGCCCAAAGGCTGATAAAAAAGGCAGGCATGGAAACCCCAAACGCCACCACCGTGGAACCAATCACCATCGGATGAATCCCCAGCCTGCGCGCTAAACCAGATCCTCCGTCTACCAGCAGACGGGTTCCATACCCTTGCAGAAGAATTCCTGCCAACAAAACAACCAGCACCTGCAGAGGATCACGCGTATCCAACCCAATCTCCGAGGAAAAAATTGTCGCAGGGGTGAACATAGACAAACTCTTTCTTAGCTTGTTTCCCTCTTCAGGCCAAGATCGCCCACACCGCCAAAAATAATAGCCCCGCCCCCACCGCCCTTATCCCCAGCACCCTCCACGGTAACCCCGCCTCCCGATTCCCCACCCACCCCCCCACAAACACCACCAACCCCACCGACCACAACCCCCGTAGCGCATAGACCACATTTACCCCAATCGGATCCCCTGAAATCACAATCCCACTCAGCACCCCCAAGGCCTGAACCCCAATCAGCCCAACCCCCCAAACCAACCAACCTCGCCCCACCCCAGTCGCCAACCCACCCCATACCGAGACCGGCAAAACCAAGACCGAAAGCATCGCCACCCCCCCCATCATCAGCGGCCCAAATAACGCTAGCCCTATATGGGGCGCCGCCTTCGCCACTATCACATCTGTCAGACTAAAACTTGCCGCTGCTGCCAACCCCCACCCCAAGGCCTGCCCCGCCCCCTTGCTACCGCCCCCACCCCCCAACCCCAATAAAGCCACCCCCGCCGAGCAGAGCGCCGCCCCTAACCAAAACCTTCCCGGAACCGCCCCAGGCAACAACAGCGCACTGCCCACCGCAGTCAAAACCACCTTGCTCCCCAGGACCGGCGTCGCCACCGATACATCCCCCCCCGCCAATGCCCGAAAAGTTCCCACCTGCCCCAGAAAAAACAGAAACGAACACAAAGGCGGCGCCAACCACATCCACCCAGGAAATTCTCCCTTGGGAAAGCTCGCCCAAAAGAGCAAAGGTAAAAAAGATGCCCCCATGGCTAAGTTCGAACCCACGATCACCCGCCTCGGAGATTGCCCCAACTCCAAAGCCCTCTTTAAAAAAAGCGTTCCAACCGCGTAGACCACGGAGGAAAAAAGAGGCAGGATCAGATACGTATGGCCCGTCATCCTAAGAAGTTGCCTCAGACCCCACCCCCTCCCCAAGAACGGATCTGGACCGGCACCACCCTCCCCCAAGATATCTACGAACGCGCCGATACCGCTCTCGCCCGCCTCAGCGGAGAATCCCGCTCCAATATCCAGAAATGGATGAAGCTGAATCTCGTTTCCTTCAACGGGAAACCCATCCACGCCCGCGATCTTCTTCCTCCCGATTCCCTTATCACCATCCGTATCCCCGCCTCCGCCCCGCGCGACGTCCTCGCCGAAGATCTCCCCCTAACCATTGTTCACGAAGACTCCGATATTCTCGTCCTCAATAAAGCCGCTGGCATGCACATCCACCCAGGCGCAGGGCGCCCCACCGGCTCCCTCGCCGCCGCCCTCCTTCATCACTGCGATGGCAAACTCGCCCCAGGCAGTGGCCCCGATCGCCCAGGAATCGTCCACCGACTCGACCGCGAAACCACCGGACTCATCGTTGCCGCAAAAAACGACGCCGCCCACCGTGAGCTCAGTCGCCAATTCCGCGATCGTGAAACAGAAAAGACCTATCTCGCCTTCGTTCTCGGACGCCCCCGCGGTAACGCCGGCACCTGGGAAGGATCCATCGGACGCCATCCCGTCGCCCGCCAACGCATGGCCATTCGCACTCGCGGTCGGGTTGCCAAAACCGATTGGAAAATTATCTCCTCTTGGCCAGGAGCCAGCCTCCTCGAACTCAATCTTCACACCGGCCGCACCCACCAAATCCGCGTTCACTCCGCCGAGGCGGGTTGCCCCGTCGCCGGCGATACCATCTACGGCGGGGTAAACTCCCTCACCCGCGTGGCTAAAATTTCCCGCCAGCTCCTCCATGCCCAACGCCTCGGCTTCACTCATCCCCGCACGGGCGAACAACTTTCTTTTCTCGCTCCCCCTCCGGCCGATTTTACGGCATTCCAATCTTACCTCGATGCACGCCGAACTTCTTGAACCCACCGCCCGCTACCTTGAACTCCTCCGCCGCCACGGACAACGTGACGCTTGGCTCCCCACTGGACTCATGCGCCGTCTTCCCACCGCCTCCGCTTCTCCGACCTCTCCTCAGACCCGCGGAACCCAACCCGATTTAACCTCCAAAGCTCGACCCATGGCCGCACCCACCTTGCCCCCCTCAGGTACCAAAACCGAACGCCTCGCCGCCCTTCGCTCCGAAACCCTCCAGTGCCAAATCTGCCCGCACCTCGCTAAATCACGCACCCAAGTCGTCTTCGGAGTGGGTGATCCCGAGGCCCGTCTCATGTTTGTCGGCGAAGCTCCCGGCGCCGATGAAGACGAAAAAGGCGAACCCTTCGTCGGCCTCGCTGGTAAGCTCCTCACAAAAATGCTCACCGCCATGGAACTCACCCGTGAGCAGATCTATATCGCGAATGTTCTCAAGTGCCGCCCCGATATGCCAGGAAGCACCAGCGGAAATCGTAAACCCACCCGCACCGAAATGGATGCCTGCCTGCCCTACCTCCGAGCCCAAGTCGCCATCATTGCCCCAGTGGTTATCGTCGCCCTCGGCGCCACTGCGGTCGAAGGCCTCTTCGGTCCGCAAAAAACCACCATCTCTCGCCTCCGCGGAACCTGGATGGAACTCGACGGTGTCCCCGTCCGCCCCACCTTTCACCCGAGTTACCTCCTCCATAACCAAAATCTCGCCTTGAAAAGACTCGTCTGGGAAGACCTCCTCTCCGTCATGGAACGCCTCCCCCTGCCCATCTCCGAAAAACAGCGCGGCTTTTTTCTCCCCCCTCCGACGTGACTCTTTTCGTCCTCCTCACCACCGTTGCCAAAAAATCAGACGCCCGACGCCTCGCCTCCGCCGCCCTGCAACACCGCGTCGCCGCCTGCATCCAGATAATCCCCAGGCTAGAATCCCACTACGTATGGAAAGGGAAGAAAGTAATTTCTCGTGAGTACCTCCTCCTCGCCAAAACCACCCAGCGTAAGTCCAAATCTCTAGAAAAACTCTGGAAAAAAATTCACCCCTACGATTGCCCCGAACTCGTCACTCTATCTGGCAAAGCCGCGGCCCCTTACGCCCGCTGGATCCAAGCCTCGCTCTGCCCTTAAGCTACCACCACCAGCGGAATCTCGTCCGGCAACTGCGCGGAAACTTCTCGCACGGTATCTCCTCCCAACAAGTTGACCAGCACTCCGCGCTTCGTCCCCCCCAACACCACCAGATCAGCCCCCAAGGTCGCCGCCAACTCCACAATCATGTCCGACGCCTTGTTCGCCGTACAGTACACCGGCGTCATCGCCACTTTTTCATCTGCTGCCACTCTCTTCATCTCCCCAATCACCTCCTGCGCTTTTACGTCATCCTGCAGGCGCCCCACCAGTTCAGCTGCCACTTGCACCTCCCGAATATAAAGAAAGTATAATCTCGCGCTGCGCAATTTCGCTTCCTGGATTGCATATTTAGCGGAGGGAGTAAGTCCTCGTGCCGCCAGCACAATCCGCCCTCCCTCCTCTCCCACTTCTTCCCCGAAAATCGGAGTGGGGGCGATTTTTGACTCCTTGGCTGGAAATGCCAATTGGGCGCTTGCCTCACCTCGTGCTTTGGCCCGATAGGTTTCTCGGATAAAAAGCCCAATCCCGCAAACCAAACAGACGAAAACCAAGGCATGCAACTTGGTTGCGGCAATCGTGATCCAAATTCCCGCCATCAAAAGTGCCGTGAACATCATCAGAGCTCGAGAACCCAAATGCATTCCCAGTCCTCGCGCCGTCGAAGTACTGGCAAGATTTAGGGTGATCGCCCCGACCACGCCGATTGCGTAAAGGGACGCCAAAGCTTCCAACCCAGGAGCCAGATCTAAAACGAGAATCGGCAGGACAAACGCAACAATAAGCGGCACCCAAGGCACTCCAAATCCGTTCAGCAGTTTGAATACCGGAGGCAATTCCTCATCCTGAGCCAAGCTGTAAAGCAGCCCGACCATGGCAACAATCGATGTGTTGACCGCAGAAAGAAGTAGCAACCCCATGGTCAAGCCCATCACCAATCCAAAAGTCGGATGCACATAATATTCCGCCATTCGTCGAAGAAACCCCTCGGGATGAGCAAAACTCTCTTCTGGCATTCCCGCTGCCAAAACTCCCAGCGCCAAAGTCACAAGACATACCTCAAGCATCACCAGCCCGATCGCTTTGCGTGCCGAGCGATGCACTGAGGGTTTCTCAACGCTCGATCCAGGATCCAATTTCATCACCCCCGTAGTGTTCGCAATCGCTTCTACCCCTGACAAAGCCAACACCATCCCTGCAAAAAGCTCCCAGCTACGAAAAAATCCGACATCGGGCCAGTGCCAGTGCAACACCGGTTGCTTGAGTAGGCCAAAGCCCACCAGAGCCACGACCGAGATGACGGTCGGCACCGCCAAGTAGACCGCCAACCCTGAGGAAAATCTTGGTCCGAAATAGTTTAGTACCCCGACCCCGAATACCGCCAAAATCGCCCACCGGGTTGAATCACCCGTCCCAAAATAGTTGAAGGCTTCATAACAACTCAGTGAGGCAGTCACGATATAGTCCGCAAGGAGAAGCAGAGCCCCAACCACCGCCAGGCGCGGACTGTGAAGATGGGCAGAGTGATAAACCCCTCCTCCATGCGGAAAAAGCTGACAAACGTGGATGTAGTTCCATCCCACCAAAAGAGTAAGGGCAACAATTGCTGCCAAATAGGCTGGGGCCGCATAGCCTGCCAAAAGAACCGACAAGCCGATGACATACGCCTTGCTCGTCCCCCAGTCCCCATAAAGTAGGGCCGCCGCCCTCAGCCAACCCACATTCCGAGGTCGACTCCCGCTAATGACCATTTCACTCATCAGGTTTTTAGAAACTCCTTCACGATCGGGGCCGTCATTCCCGACCGTACCATCGGCGTGATCAGATAAATTCCACGAAAATGCTCTGCCACCTCCCGCGCCAACTCCGCCGCCACCTCCCGCCCGTATTCCGCTTGCGCAGGACCTTCAGGCAAGGAACGAATCTTCTCTCTCACCGCATCCGGAATCGAAATCCCTGGCACTTCGTGGTGCAGAAAATCCGCATTGCGTGCACTCACCACCGGCATCACCCCCACCAACACGGGAATGCCCAACGGCCCAAGTGCTTCCTTCATTTTCCGCACCATCTCCTTTTCATACACGGGCTGAGTCATGACAAAATGAGCCCCACGCTCCATTTTCCTCTCCAGCTTTTTCACCTGGGCATCAAAATTGCGAGAGTTGGGATTAAAGGCCACCCCAATGACAAACTCCGCGCCCGTTCCAATTTCCCGTCCGGCTGAGTTTCTTCCCTCGTTCATCTGCCGGATCAGATCGATCAACCCCAGGCTGTTCACGTCGTATACCGAAGTGGCGCCAGGGTGATCCCCAAATTTCGAAGGATCTCCCGTCAGCGCCAAAACATGCCGATGCCCCAACGTCGCCAAACCCATCAACTCACTTTGTAACCCGATCAGATTCTTATCTCGGCACGCCAGATGGATCAGACAAGTCGTGCCCAACTTTTCCCGCAACAAGGTTGCTGCCGCCGTGTTCGCCACCCGCAAAATCGCCAGCGAGTTATCCGCAAGCGTCAACGCCGTCGTTCCCGCTTGAACCAACTCCTCCGCCGCTTTTAGAAACGGCCCCATATCCAGACCCCGTGGACTGTCCAACTCCACCACCGCAATCCGCTCTTTCTTCAGTCGATCCAAAATCGATTCTTCCCGCTTCTGCTTTTTCTGCCCCTCAGGCGCAGCCACCGTAATTGCTTCCCGTTTGGGTTCCTCCGCCACCCGCAGTGTGGTCGCCAACTTCACCTCAACTAGCTTAGCTTTCAGTGCGCGAATATGGGCTGGGCTCACCCCCGAACCTCCTCCGACTAGCCCAACTCCCAGCGGGGGTAGTGCCGCCATTCGCTCCGCAAAATAGCCAGGATGATTAGAGTAGAGATACCGCCCTTCCGAGAATTCTGGCTGACCCGCGTCAGGATAAGCCGCCAGAAACTTATCTCCACCACTAGAAAATCTTCGGAGCAACGAGACACACCCACTCGGCCCAAACGCTGGCGCCACCCCCACCACCTCCGCCCCCGCTCGGCGCAGCTTCGCTGCCGTTTCCTCCCATTTTTTCCCACCGGGTAACGTGCCCTCACGGCCCGCCGACAATAAAGCGATCACTGGCAAGTGATGGAGCTCACGTACCGATCCAATCGCAATCTCCAACTCCTCAGGATCCCCAAACGCCTGTAAAAGAATCACCCCTGCCCCCCCATCGATCAGTGCCCCTGCCTGCGACCGGAAAAGATCCTCCGTCCCTTTCGCTCCCAACCCACTCCGCTCCACCCTCGCCAACCCGCTCGGCCCAATACACCCCGCCACCCAAGCCCCACTTTTGCCCACTTCATGAGCCGCCAGCTTTGATGCCTTCCAATTGATCTCATTTGCCTGACTTTCCAACCCGTGCCGCTTCAGCGCCTCTTTACCCGCCGCAAAACTATTCGTCGCGATCAGTTCCGCCCCCGCCTCAAGATAGGCGCGGTGCGCTTCACTCACTCGATCAGGCTCCGTTAGGTTCAGCCCTTCAAAACTCCGCCCTAAAGACACCCCCTCCGCATAAAGATAGGCAGCTACCGCCCCATCCCCTACAACCACCCTCGACCCAAGTGCTTCCAAAAGATTTGCCATAGCCAATTCTCTCAGCCACCGTTGTATAAGTGAAATCTTCCTCTGACAGCGCGAAGCATGAAAACAAGTCTAACCCATTGGATCACAACATAGAACAACTTATTGAGGCCGCGGGAATCTCCGATCAACGGCAACTATTTAAGGAGATGATCTCCATGATTGTCGGTCTTGCCTCCGATGGCACCAACCAAGGCGACCTCAAACAATTCAAACGCGTCATGCGCGAAATCAAAGATGCCAACCAAGTCTTCGCTCCTTATCGCGGTATCAAAAAAATCTCCGTCTTCGGATCCGCCCGCACCCAACCGACATCCCCGACCTATAAAGCGGCCCACCGCTTCGGCCAACTCATGCAGGAAGCTGGCTATATGGTCATCACGGGCGGGGGAGAAGGAATCATGGGCGCCGCCCAAGCAGGCGCAGGACGCAAACACGGCTTCGCCCTCAACATCGAACTCCCTTTTGAACAGGAACCCAACGAAACCATCCGCGGGGATAGCAAACTTTTCACCTTCAAATATTTCTTCACCCGCAAACTCAACTTCGTCAAACACTCCGATGCCATCGCCCTCTTTCCTGGCGGGTTCGGCACCATGGACGAAGCCTTCGAATCTTTCACTCTGATGCAAACAGGGAAAACCAACATCATCCCTCTCATCATGGTCGATGCTTCCCGTGGCAATTTCTGGAAAACCTTCGAGAAATATATGCGCGAACACTTACTCGGAGATGGTCTCATTTCCGAAGAAGACTTCACCCTCTTCAAAGTTACCGACGATCTCGAATTCGCCCGCCGCGAAGTGGTCAACTTCTACTACAACTTTCACTCCTATCGCTATATCGGCGATGTCATGCTCGTTCGAATGCAGCGCCAAATCCCCGGTGGCGCTCTCGTCCGTCTCAACGAAGATTTTCACGATATTCTCCGCCCCGAGACCCTTATCACCACCTGTGCTCCCTACCCCGAGGAAGCCAATGAGCCCGAACTCGCCTCCCTCGCCCGCCTCTGCGTCCCCTTCAATCGTCGCAATCTCGGCAGACTCCGAGCCCTCCTCGACCGCCTCAACCAGTTCTAAACATCCGCGCGAACGCGGGGCGCGGGAACCCCTTGCCACCTATCCACCCAACCGACCATCATCTCCTATGACCAACCTATCCCGCCGTAACCTCCTCAAACTCCTTGCAGGTTCAGCCATTACTGGAAAGATTTTTTCGGGCTTTGCCATGGCAGAACCAGTCGCAGCAAAACCTTCCGATGCTGCCGCTACTGGTCCCTTCACCCTCCCCCCTCTTCCCTACGCACCCAATACGCTCGAACCTTATATCGACGCGGAAACCATGAGTTTGCATCACGACAAGCATCACGCCGCTTACGTCAACAACCTCAACAAAGCCATCGCCCCGTACCCCGACCTCCAAAAAAAGTCTCTCGAAGAACTTTTAGCCAATCTAGATTCCGTCCCAACCGAAATTCGCACCACCGTCCGCAATAATGCTGGAGGCCACGCCAATCACTCCCACCTTTGGAAAACTTTATCCAACCCCGGCAAGAAGCCTGAAGGCAAACTAGCCAAGGAAATCGATGAAGCTTTTAGTACTTACGAGAAATGGAAAGAAGAGATGACCAAAACCGCCATGGGAATATTTGGGAGCGGGTGGGCTTGGCTTGCCCAAAACAAAGAAGGAAAACTTTTCATTAAGGCCTACCCCAACCAAGACTCACCCCTGATGGAATCCGCCACCTTGATCTACGGCATCGACGTCTGGGAACACGCCTACTACCTCAAACACCAAAACCGCCGCGCCGACTATGTTAAAACG
>JBBAWB010000017.1:0-24941 GCA_040397385.1 Methylacidiphilales bacterium | reverse complement strand
CATCTCCGAGGCCGCCTAGCTGGGCGATTGGGCACACAGAATTGAGCGCAGGCGTTCTCGGAGAGACCGCCCTACCTAGGTCTTGAGGCTTGAATTACGCGGTTGCGGGACACGGACGTGCCTAGGGGTGAGGGGGTTGAGTGATTTAATCGGCGCATCACAGATGATGCGCCCTATCGGTGGACGAGTTTGATTTTCCAGCGCCCCGCAGGGGCGCATGCAGAAATACAACGAAAACCCGGCAGCTTGCGCAGCCGGCTAATTTCTAAAACCCCTCTGGGGTTGGCCCTACAACGTTCCGCGTTCGCGGGACGCGCTTACGCGGGGGAATTGAGCGCTTGTTTACGTTCTTTTCCGTTTAGAAAAGAACTAGGACGACCACGGATGGTCGTCCCTACCGGTGTTGTGGTTTGGAAGTGAGGTGGAGTTAGTCCTGCTGGCTGGCGGGGACGGGGAGGATGATCGATTCGGCTTCTGGATCGGGTTGTGAGGCGAGGCGGGCTTTGATCCGAGTGGGGGAGATAAGAACGACTTCTTTGACCAGACCCAGTTTTTCAAAAAGCCAGATGAGCCAGGCGGAGGAGTCGGGCTGGGTCCAGTGCATGCCGTGACGGGCGGAACGGGGGAAGGCGTGGTGGTTGTTGTGCCAGCCTTCGCCCATAGCAAGAATTCCGAAAAGGAAGTTGTTGCGGCTGGCATCGGTAGTTTCGAAGGAGCGACGGCCGAAGGTGTGACAGATGGAGTTAACCGACCAGGTGATGTGCTGGTTCATGAAGAGGCGAACGAAACCACCCCAAACCAAGCCACCGAAGGCGCCGACGAGGATTGATTTTCCGAAAAAGAAGGCGGCGAGGGCTCCCACTCCTGTGGGAATGAGGAGGCCAGTAAAGACCCAGAGCCACCAAGTGTTGTTGATGGCAACAATGATGGGGTCTTTGAGGAGGGCGGGAGCATAGCGTTGGATGTCGGGCTTAAAGTTGTCGAGAATCCACCCCGCATGGGCATGCCAAAGACTTTTGAGGGGGCTATGGGGATCTTCCTCTTCGTCCGAGTTGGCGTGGTGTTGAACATGGGTGGCGGCCCAGTGAAGGGCGGGGCCTTGCATGGCCATGGAACCGCAGATGAGGAGGAAGGTTTTTAGCCAAGGATGAGCTTGGAAACTTTTGTGGGTAAGCATCCGATGGTAGCCGATGGTGATGCCGAAACCACAAAGGGTGAAAAAGGTAAGGAGGAGAGTGAGATCGACCCAAGTGACGTAAGAGTTCCAGAGAAGAACAATAGCGGAGATCACCCCGAAGATGGGGAGCCAAACAAGGGCGAGGAGAATGGTTTTAGTGAGCGGATCGGTTGCTTGAGCGTGGGATATGGATGAAGACATCCGATAAGACTGCGCTATATTTCGTTGAGGGCAAGGCTTAGGAGTAAGTTTCTTTAATATGTAGAATATTATAAACTAAAGCCATGATAACAAGGTACTTAAGATAAGTATTATTTCAATTTTATTCTGCTAAGCGGGGGTGAAATCTAGGTAGGACCGCGAGGGGGGTGGCGCATGACGGTGAAGAAAAAGAGGAGTTCGAGAGTGTAGACGGCCAGAAGGACGATGAGGAAAAAGTCGAAGCGGGCGAGAGGGAGGGAGGTTAATCCGCGAAGGATGCCGTAGGTGGCGAGAGGGACGCCGAGCATTTTTGCGGAGAGGAGAAGGCGGGGGCGGAGTTGGCGATAGCGAGGGTGGAGGAAGGAGAGAACTAAGGTCAGGGCGACTGAGCCGATGACTACGAGCAAGAGAAGGACGAGGGTGATTTCTTCGGATTCTTCCACGGGGAAGACCTTAGCACGAAATCAGGGATGAGGATTAATCAGACGCAAAAGTTCTTGGCGTCGGGTAGCGAGATCTTGAGTGGAAAGAGATTTGAGGCGGTTCAGGCTGAAATCCTCAACATTAAAGGATGCTAGGAGGGTTCCTTCGATGACGCCCATGGCGAGGGAAGATAGGTTCACCTCTTTTTGGCCTGCAAGGTAGCCGGTGAGGCCACCTGCAAAAGTATCTCCTGCGCCAGTGGGATCGATGACTTGATCGAGGGGGACGGCGGGGGCGGCGAAAGCGCCATCCGGTCCGATGAGGAAGCAGCCGTGTTCTCCTTTTTTGATGGCGACGTAGCGGGGACCGCGGTCACGTAGCCAGCTAGAAGCGCGGAGGAGATTGGGTTCGCCCGAGAGTAGGCTGGCCTCGGAGTCGTTGAGGATGAGCATATCGATCCGGGGAAGAAGCTCGAGAAGGCGGGGTTGGGCGATATCGATCCAGAGGTTCATGGTGTCGGCGATGGTGAATTTTGGTTTCTCCATTTGATCGAGAACGAGGTGTTGAAGGTCGGGCGCGATATTTCCTAGAAGAACGAAGGGGAGTTTTTTGTGAGAGGCGGCGAGTTGGGGTTTGAAATCGGCGAAGACATTGAGATCGGTGGAGAGGGTTGTGCGGTTATTCATGTTCTCTTCGTAGCGGCCGTGCCAGCGGAAGGTTTTGCCTTGGACGACTTGGAGGCCAGTGAGATCGATATTTCTTTTTTCCCAGACGGCGCGGTGGTGGGCGGGGAAATCGTTGCCGACGATACCGATGAGGCTGACAGGGGCGTGGAAGCTAGCGGCGAGTCCTGCGAAAGAAGCGGAGCCGCCAAGGAGATCGGAGCGATCTTCTTTGGGGGTTTGCACACGGTCGATGCCGACCGATCCGACGACGAGAACGCTCATGGGCGAAGAGACTCCTTGAAAGGGGAGGCTGTGCCAAGCCGAGAAAAGATTTCGCGAGCGGCGGCTGTGGGGTCGGGGGCGAGGAGGAGATGGGAGACGAGGCAGACGCGGGTGGCGCCGTGCTGGGCTGATTCGGTTACGCGATCGGGGGTAAGACCGCCGATACAGAAGAAGGGAAGAGTGACCTGGCGAACGATCTCACGAATTTTGGCGGGGCCGATGGGGGTGTAATCGGGTTTTGTGCCTGTGGCGAAGAGGGGACCGAAGCCAAGGTAATCGGGGCCGAGAGCTTGGCCGGCGATGGCTTGGCAGGGGGAGTGGGTGGAAAGGCCGAGGAGGATGGAGGAGCCAAGGAGGCGGCGGGCTTCGGGGATGGGGAGATCGTCTTGGCCGAGGTGGCAACCGGCGGCGCCAGAGGGAACGACGAGGTCGGGGTGATCGTTAAGGATGAGGGGCAGGCCGAGTTGGGCGAGGAGGGGGACGAGAGTACGGGCGGCGGAGAGGATTTCGTCTTTCGAAAGATTTTTGGCACGAAGTTGGAAGATGGTGGCGCCACCTTGGGCGAGTTTGAAGGCGAGGTCGGGCCACGCGGAGGGCGCAGCGTAGGTGGAATCAAGAATGGCGTAGAGGCGAGCTTGCTGGAGGGCGGCGTGAGCGCGGGCGGGATCGAGAACAGGGAACATGAATCAGGCGGGAGTCTCGATTTTACGTTCAAAAAAGCGTTCGAGAAAGTTGGTGGAGTATTTGCCCCGGCGAAAGTCTTGATCGCGGACGATTCGTTGGCCGAGGGGGATGGTGGTTTTAACTCCGCGGATGATGGTTTCGTCGAGGGCGCGTTGCATCCGTGCGATGGCGGTAGAGCGGTCGGGACCCGAGGCGATGAGTTTGCCGATCATGGAATCGTAGAAGGGGGGTACGGTGTAGCCGCCGTAGAGATGGGAATCGAGGCGGATACCGATGCCTCCTGGAGGGTAGAAGAGATTGACGGTGCCTGGGCAAGGGCGGAAGTCGTTGGCGGGATCTTCGGCATTGATACGGAATTCGACGGCGTGGCGGAGGGGTCGAAGATTATCGAACTCGGGACCAAGGCGCTCGCCTGCGGCGATGCGGATCTGTTCGCGAACGAGATCGATGCCGTAGACTTCTTCGGTTACGGGGTGTTCGACTTGGATGCGGGTATTCATTTCGAGGAAGTAGTAGTGGCCGGAGTTATCGACGAGGAACTCCATGGTGCCGGCGTTTTCGTAGTGGACGGCTTCGGCAAGTTTGATGGCGGCCTTGCCCATTCGTTTACGCAGATCGTTATCGAGAAGGGGGGAGGGAGATTCTTCAAGGAGTTTTTGGTGGCGGCGTTGGATGGAGCAGTCGCGTTCGCCGACGTGAATAATTTTACCGCGTTTATCGCCCAGGATTTGGAATTCGATATGGTGAGGTTCTTCGATGAGTTTCTCGAGGTAGACTTCGGGGTTACCGAAGGCTTTTTCCGCTTCCATGCGGGCGGCGAGGAATCCTTTGACGAGGCTGACGTCGTTATGGGCGGGTCGCATGCCTTTGCCGCCGCCACCAGCGACGGCTTTGATCATCACGGGATATCCGATTTTTTTTGCGGCTTTGATGGCTTCATGTTCGGTAGCGACGGGGCCATCGCTACCTGGCGGGATGGGGACGCCAGCTTTGCGGGCATTTTCGCGAGCGAGGGATTTGTCTCCCATTTTACGAATAGAATCGGGGGAGGGGCCGATGAAGCGGATGTTACAGGATTGGCAGACTTCGGCGAAGTGGGCGCTTTCGGAGAGGAAGCCGTACCCAGGGTGGATGGCGTCGACATCGCCGACTTCGGCGGCGGAGATGATGCGATCGATTTTAAGATAACTTTGTGCGCTGGGTCCTGGGCCGATGCAGATGGCTTCGTCAGCGGCTTGGACGTGAAGGGAGTCGTGATCGGGTTCGGAGTAGACGGCGAGAGTACGGATGCCGAGGTCTTTGCAGGCGCGGATGACGCGGAGGGCGATCTCGCCGCGGTTGGCGATGAGGATTTTGTTGAACATGAGGGGAGGTGTGAGGCGGGGAAGCGGGGCTTCCTGCTGGTGGGGTTAGGAGGGCCGAATGCGAAAGAGTGGTTTACCGAATTCGACTGGCTTGCCGCTTTCGGCAAGGATTTCGGTGATGGTGCCTGAGAGTTCGGCTTTGATTTCGTTCATGACCTTCATGGCCTCGATGATGCAGACGACCGTTTCGGCGTTGACGACCGTACCGACATCGACGTAGGCGGGGGAATCGGGTGAGGGGGCACCGTAGAAGGTGCCGACCATGGGGGAGTTGATTGAAGGGAGAAGAACGGGAGTAGGGGTGGGTGGTGGGGTGGACGGGGCTTGAAGGGATTGGGGTTGGGGGATGGAGTGGAGGGAGGGGGCGGATGGGTGGGAGGTGGTAAAGATTTGGGGTTCGCCGTTGGGGCCACGACGAATACGGATCTTGGTGCCGTCTTTTTCGTACTCGAACTCGGCGAGGCTATTTTTGCGCATCAGATCGATGACCGCCTTGATCTCTTTAATATCCATATAAGCACAACATTACCGCCTACCAGCGGCAGGAATCAAAAAGAAAATACTTTATCATTAAAGTACCCTGTAAACCTAGTAGGTTTCGTCAGCGTGCTCGCAGCATGCTGCGAGCATGCTGCGAGCACGGGGTGGTGGGGAGGGGGGTTAGAGGAGGCCGGCGATGCGGAGGCAGGAGACTTCGATGGCGAGGGTTTGATCGACGTTGCGAGCGAGGGCTGAACGGAGTCTTTCTAGGGCGTCCACTTCCCGGACGATATCAGGTTGGAGGGTGGACTCTGCACGGGCCCAAGCCCCGCGGATGAGATGGGCGATAACATCTTCCCGAACACGGACGAGTTGACCCGCAGTCGAGGCAGTATGAGCTAACTCATTTTCATCGCCTGCTTCATCGTTCAATTCAGAAGCTTCGGCGCTAAGACGATCGCGGGTGGCAAGAAGGAAGGATTGGAGGAGTGATGCGCGGCGATAGGCATCAAGAGCGTTGGGTTGACCGGTTTGGGTCCAACGGCCAGCTAACTCTTCCAGTCCTGGAATGGGATCTGGATGCTGGCTGGGAATGATGGGGAAAGTTAGGCAACGGGAACGGACGGTAGATAAAAGTTGTTCGGGACGATCGGAAGTAAGAATGAGAAGAGTGTGGTCGGGCGGTTCTTCGAGGGTTTTAAGAAAAGCGTTGGCCGCTTCCGCTGGTGGAATGCACATACGTTCTGCCTCAAGAATGAGAGCGACCTTGAGGGGGGCACGATGGGGGCGACGAGATAGAGAGTGTTCCAGCTGGCGGACTTGGGCGATGGAGACGCGACGCGATTTTGATTCAGGGCGGAGGACAAAAAAATCGGGGTGGTCCTCGAGGTCGGCATCGAGAAGATTGGCGGCGAGTCCACGAGCGAGGGACTCGAGTTCGGCGGGAGGTGCGCCCGTGAGAAGGTGGGCGTGAGCGAGGCGGCCTTCTTTGGAGGCGGCCTGAAAAACCTCTTCAACGCGGGAGGGTGGAAAAGGCATGGCGCAGCTCCTTTTGGATGCGGGCAAAGGTTTCCTCGCGGGAGCCAGAAGCGTCGATGAGTTTGACTCGTTGGGGTTCCCGCTGGGCAAGAGCACGATATCCGTCGGCAACTTTTTTATAGAAACCGAGGTCGAGATCTTCGATCCGATCTTTTTGGCTTACGGGGCGAGGGCGGCGGAGAGCACGGCTACGGGCTTCGGCGGGATCGAGATCGAGGATGAGGGTAAGATCCGGTTCGCGGTGGGCGATGGCGAAATGGTTGATAAAGTTAACTGCTTCGATGGGGAGTCCGCGGGCATTGCCTTGGAAGACGGTGGTGGAGTCGTGAAAGCGGTCGGCAATGATCCATTCTCCTCGAGCGAGGGCGGGATGAATGAGTTGGCGAACGAGTTCGGCGCGGCTCGCGGCAAAAAGGAGGAGTTCAGTTTCGGCGGTCATGGAGTGTCCGACGGGATCGTGTTTGAGAAGATGGCGGATGGATTCGCCGACTGGGGTACCACCGGGTTCACGGACTTCGTGAATGGTGAAGTTGGTGGCGCGAAGCCAGGTGAGGGTGGAAGCAATTTGAGTGCTTTTGCCGCACCCTTCGCACCCTTCAAAAGTAATGAAACGACCTGGGGAGGTCATTCGGGAACGTCGAGGGCGGCGATGGCGAGGGCGGCAATGCCATCTCCCCGACCAATGAAGCCAAGCTTTTCGTTGGTGGTGGCTTTGATGTTAACTCGATCGACAGATAGCCCAAGGGCGGCGGCAATCTTCACGCACATGGCGGGAAAGTGGGGGAGAAGTTTTGGGGCCTCGGCGAGAAGAGTGGCATCGACATTAAGAATGGTGGCCTTTTTTTCTTTGGCGAGGCGGGCGGATTCAGCCAAGAAAAGAGTGCTGGCGACATTTTTCCATTTTGGGTCGGTGTTGGGAAAGTGGGCTCCGATATCACCTGCGCCGAGGGCACCGAGGACTGCATCGGTCAGAGCGTGGAGAAGGACATCTGCGTCGGAGTGACCTTCGAGCCCACGTTCGTAGGGAATGGTGACGGCACCGAGGACGAGGGGACGCCCCGCGACCAGAGGATGAACATCATAACCAAAGCCAACACGCAACATAGGGTAACAATGTCCAAGGAAGGGGCGAACGCCAACGGTTTTCGCAAAAGTTTTTCGCATGACGGGCCATCGACAAGTGGAAAAAAGAGGAATAGGGTATACTTATGAATATCCATATTACGCCTCGGCATCTTCCCCTGACGGATGGAATCGACATGTACGTGCATAACAAACTCTCGCATTTGGATCATTTTGAGAGCCGAATTATTGGTGCCCACGTAGTGCTATGGCATGATCGTAGTGCGCCACCCAAACAGCAGTATCGGGTGAAAGTCCACTTGGCCGTTCCCGGACCGGATATTTTTGCGGAGGCAGGGGAGGCGGATCTTTATGCAGCCATTGATAAGGCGGAGGAAAAATTAAGCAGCGAGTTAAGGAAGCGGAAAACGAAGTTGGTGGATCGGAAACGCCACGTGGAGGCGCGTCGCAAGGAAAAGGCGCGGAGGTTTGGAAGATAATGTATTGTTAGTGATTACGATCTTAGTGAACCCCCGCTCGAGTTAAATAAATCAGTTACCGCCTTTTTTAAGAAGGCTAATATTCTAATAAACAGTAACTTGTGAAATAATAATTATTTTGGCGTTTTGTGTGAATAAAATGTTGATTCCTGTTAGTAGTTTTGATTTAATTTCCGCCCCATTGGCTATCTAGGGCGAATAACCCTTGTTGGTTCAGTGGGAACAAACAACAAGGAGAAAATAAAATGATCAAGAATATTGCACGGATTCTTGGCGTGCTTGTGACCGTGGCCAGCTTGTCCCTCGCGGACAGCGCCCCGGAAGCATCCGCCCAGGATACGAAAAAGATGGTTCAGAATAACTTCGTTGAAACCGCCCAGAAGGGCGTTAAGCTCAGCGGATACGTTGATGCTGGTTACAGCTACAACTTTACCGGCTCGGGGAATCAGTCTGTGGTTGATTCCCGCTTCGGTTCCGACACTGCCCAACGCGGTGATTTCCAGCTTTATGCTGTGAAAATCGCGCTGGAAAAGGCGATGACCTCGGAAAATAAAGCACAGGCTGGATTCCGCGCCGATGTGATGATTGGTGAAGACGCAAACTACTTCATCGATCGTTCCTACCCAAACAACAACTTGAACGGTGGAACAGGAACAGTCGCTGGCGATGGTGGTCCGACGAATGATCAGAGCAACTCGAACAGCCTCTTCTTGGAACAGGCTTATGTTTCGATCCGCGCACCTGTGGGTAATGGTTGGGATTTCAAAGTGGGTAAGTTCGTTTCGATCCTCGGTTACGAGGTGATGGAGCGGCCCGCCAACATGAACACGACCTTCGGGTTATTGTTCCAACAGATGCCCCTCTACTACACTGGTGTTCTCTCATCCTACCGCTTTGACGACTACCTTGACGGGAAATTGGGTGTGGTGAACGGTTCGAACAGCGATAACAACACGACTCTCAATCCCAATACGGGTGACGGCGTGGCCTTGCTCGCAGCGTTGAACGTGACTGCCCCCGGCGGCAATGCGAACTGGAGCAATAACTTTCAGTATAGCACTGCAGCCGACAATAATACGTCTACGGGTGTTTATGACTCGACGACTCCGGCAAACATTGGTGGGACTAGTGCCGGTACCGCCGGGACGGGGACGACCACGCAGTCAGGCAACCTGATTCTGTATAATTCTTGGGGCAATTGGGCGCCTAAGTTTGCCAATGACAAGCTGTTGCTCGCTTTCCAAGGGGTTTTGGGAAACAGCACTGGAAGTGGCAATGTATCAGGTAATTTTGCAGGAGGCTCGTTCCCCATTAACAGCACCTGGTATGGTGCTGGGGCCTATGCGAAGTATCAGTTTAACGACTGGTTCTCGTTGGCCAGCCGCGGTGAGTACCTCGGTTCGAACAATTCGGGGAAGTTCGGTGCGCAAGGATCCGCTTCCACGTCGGGTAATGCGAGAATTTCCAAACACGTCACTGGCGCCAACTGGTGGGAGTACACCCTCACGGCTGGCTTTAACGTGATTGATAACCTCCTCCTCCGTGCGGAGTACCGCTTGGATTGGGGCAGCAATATCAATGCTAATTCCGAGAGCTATGTTTCTCCCGGCGGCGGCGGAGGCGGCGGACCTTGCCACTACGCCGGTGCTGAAGTTGTCTACAGCTTCTAAAGACTATTTAGAGCAAGACTCTTAAACAAAACCCCTGGGACCAGTGATTGGGTCCCGGGGGTTTTTGTTTTTAGTGAGTTGCCCCCCCCCACACCCGCCCCTGGCCTATTCGATTCACGCCTCCGGCTTGGTAAGTATTTTCGCTTACGCGACGGAATTGGCCCCCGCACACCCGCCCTTGGCCTATTCGATTCACGCCTCTAGCTAGGTAAATATTTTCGCTTACGCGATGGAATTGGCCCCCGCACACCCGCCCTTGGCCTATTCGATTTACGCCTCCGGCTTGGTAAGTATTTTCGCTTACGCGACGGAATTGGCCCCCGCACACCCGCCCCTGGCCTATTCGATTCACGCCTCTGGCTAGGGTAAATATTTTCGCTTACGCGAGGGAATTGGCCCCCGTACACCCGCCCCTGGCCTTTGCGGCTACCCCTCCGGGTAGGTTGGACTATGCGTTTACGCGCATAAGCAATGCTCGTCCGAGGGGTTTTCTTTTTTAGCGAGTTGAGCGTTGAGTATTGCTCGGGTTTCTATTTGGGATGAGATAGAAAGAGGGAATGAGAGATCTGGCTTACTGGACGGTGGTAGGTTTTTTGCGTGGGATTCTTTCCTTGGTCTGCCGGATTGAGGTGAGTGGGACGCGGGAGGTCCCTGCGGGTCCTTGGATTTTAGCCAGCAATCACTTGAGTCACTTTGATCCGCCACTTTTGGCGAGTGCTTTTACTCGGCCGATTGATTTCTTGGCGATGCGGGAACTTTTCCATCCTGCTTGGTTTGGTTTCTTAATGGAAAAATGTCACGTGATCCCGATTTCCCGAGAGCGGGTAGACACGAAAGCGTTTAAGATCGCTCTTGATCGGTTGAAGGCAGGGCGGATTGTGGGGATCTTTCCCGAGGGAGGATTGCGTGCAGGAAAAACCTCGGTGCTGGAGGGGGCAGAGTTAACCGAGGGGTTTTCACTTTTGGCAATGAGATCGGGCTGTGCGGTTCGGCCGGTGGTGCTGGTGGGAAGCGATCAGCTTTATGTGGCAAGAAACTGGTTCCGTCGACCCCGAGTGGTGGTAGCGGTGGGAAAGCCGATTCCTGCTCCAATGCGAGGGGAAGCGCGGAAGGAGTGGGCGGAGAAGTTGGCTGAAGCGATGCGGGCTTTATACGTGGATGTCAAAAAAAGGTATGCTTTGGAAGCGGTGGTCTTACCCAAAACGCCGCAGGAACGGTGGAGGGACGGTAGATGATGAGGAGTTTGCACGCAGTTCAATCGCGTGCTGTGGATATGGGGACGTTTTTTGGGATTGGGCTTTGGCAGTTGCTTGGGCGGGCGGGTCGGCATGGGGTGAAGGATTGGGATAGGTACGTGGAGGAGTGGCTTGGGAAGGGTGGGGAGGAGTTTTACCGAGTTCCGGAAAATCTTCCTTTGGGGTTGAGGGAGGGGCGGGTGGATTTTTCTTCGCCCGTGGTGACTGATCGGGAGGAGAACAATCGATTCCATTTGCGGGTATGGCCTGGTCCGAAGGGAATGAAATCTCCTGCGATGGTCATGTTGCACTCCCTCTTTTCCGCAAGCGACGTGGGGTATGCCCATTGGGCGGGCGTTTTAAATCGACTAGGGTGGACGGCGGTTTTTTATGATTTGCCGTACCATTTTCGGAGGCGTCCAAAGAGGACATGGAGTGGGGAGCTGGTTTTTGGTGGTAACCTGATTCGGAGTGCGGAGGCGATTCGGCAATCGGTCACTGAGGTACGGATGGTGGCGAGGATGCTGAAAGCGGCGGGGGCACCGGAGGTGGGGCTGTGGGGGATGAGTTTGGGTGGGTGGGTAGGCGGTTTGGTGTTGTGTCATGAACCGGAGTTGGCTTGCGGTTGGTTGGTGCAACCGATTCCAGATGTGGCGACGGCGATATGGGATTCGGAGGGCGGGTGGGTTTTACGAAGGCAGATGGAGCAGAGGGGATTTGATCGGGAGCGAGCGGAACGACTTTTCCCGCTGGTTTGTCCTTCGCACGGAAAACTTCGGTTGGCGGCGAATCGGGTTTTGATTGTGGGGGGAACCTATGATTCGGTGGCACCGCCGATGAAGTTGCGGAGGTTGGCGGAGGGATGGGGTGGAGCACACTATCGAGAGGTAGCGCAGGGTCATATTGGATATCAGGCGATGCCGAACAGTTGGCGGTGGGGCAGGGAACTGATGCCCGAACTTTTTGTAGGTGATGGGGTGAGGAAGTTTTGAAGTAGGAATTGAAAAGCTGGAGAAGCATGGCATGATAATTTGATTCAGATTCCGACCACGACAGGTTGGATCAAAAAAGGAGCCAAAACAGCATGGCATCATCAGGAGCAAAAAAGGTTCGTTCGAAGGAGAAGCCGGGCAACTCGCCCGCGATGTTGCCTACCCTGACCCCTTCGGAGAGGGTGGATCTTCTGCGTAAGATGGTGTTGATCCGAAGGTTTGAGCAGAAGGCGGCGCAGGCTTTCATGCAGGCAAAGATCCGCGGGTTTTGTCACTTGTATATCGGGCAGGAGGCGGTGGCGGTGGGATCGATTTCCACACTTCATCCGACGGATGCAGTGATTACGGCGTATCGGGATCACGGGCATGCTTTAGCGCGGGGGATGAGTTCGCGGGAGTGTATGGCGGAACTTTTCGGAAAGATCACGGGTTGTTCGAGGGGTAAGGGTGGATCGATGCATTTCTTTAGTAAGGAGAAGCATTTTCACGGTGGGCACGGAATTGTGGGGGGTCAGACCCCATTGGCGGCGGGGATTGCCTTTGCGCAGAAATACAATGGAACGGGGGAGGTAACGGTTTGTTATTTGGGCGATGGAGCGGTGAATCAGGGGGCTTTCCACGAAGCTTTGAATTTGGCGGCCTTATGGAAGCTGCCGGTGATTTATGTGATTGAGAACAATGAGTATTCGATGGGCACGCATCAGTCGCGCAGTTCAGCGGGATATCCTTTGGTGAAGCGTGCGGATGGGTATGACATGGCGGGGATCACAGCAAATGGGAACGATGTGGATGATGTCAGAGAGAAGATGTGGGATGCAGTTCAGCTGGCACGGACGGAGAGTCTGCCCTCGCTGGTGGAGATAAAGACTTATCGGTATCGGGGTCATTCGATGTCGGATCCTGGAAATTACAGGACGAAGGAGGAAATTGCGGAGCGGAAAAAAGAGTCGGAGCCGATTTCGATGTTTAAAGAGCGGTTGTACAAGGAGAAGGTTTTGACGGAAAAGGAGTATGAGGAGATTGAGCGGCAGGCGGTAGCAGAAGCGGAGGATGCGATTGCCTTTGCGGAAGCCTCGGCTGAGCCTGAGGTGGCGACGGTTTTCGAAGATATCCATGCGCCAGAGGATCAGATTGCGGAATTCCGTCCGCCGATTGGGAGCTAGCCATGGCCGTGATCACGATGAGAGAAGCGCTGAACCAGGCGCTGAGCGAAGAGATGGAGAGGGATGGTCGTGTGATCCTGATGGGTGAGGAGGTAGCGGAGTATCAAGGGGCGTATAAGGTGAGCTCTGGGCTTTTGCAAAAATTCGGGGCGAAGAGGGTTTTGGATACACCGATCAGTGAGTCAGGTTTTGCGGGGTTGGGGGTGGGGGCGGCGATGCAGGGTTTGCGACCCGTGGTGGAGTTCATGACGTGGAGTTTTTCGATGGTGGCGTATGATCAGATCGTGAACAACGCGGGGGCGATCCGTTATATGAGTGGTGGGCAGTATTCGATACCGATTGTTTTCCGAGGATCCTCGGGAGCGGGATTGCAGGTGGGGGCGACCCATTCGCACACTCCAGAGAACTGGTACGCGAATGTACCTGCGATGACGGTTATCACGCCTGCTTTTCCAGATGACGCCAAAGGGCTGTTGAAAAGTGCGATCCGTAGCAATAATCCAGTTTGTTTTATTGAGAATGAGAAGCTGTATGGATTTAAGGGGGAGGTGCCTGAGGGGGATGTGCTGACAACGATTGGGCAGGCGCGAATTTGTCGGGAAGGGAGTCAGGTGACGTTGATTGCGAATAGTGCCTCGACGCATGTGGCGTTGGCCTCGGCGGAGCAGTTAGCGGCGGATGGGATATCGGCTGAGGTGGTAGATTTGCGAACGATCAAGCCGTTGGATATTCCGACGATTCTGGCTTCAGTAGTGAAGACGAGTCGGGTGGTGATTGTAGAGGAGAATAAGCCTTTTGCGGGATGGGGAGCTCAGGTGGCGTATGAGATACAGCATCGGGCGTTTGATTCTTTGGATGCACCGATTGAGCGGGTGACAGGCCTTGATGTGCCTCAGCCGTATGCGCGGGTCTTGGAGCAGGCGGTGATGCCGAGTGCGGAGCGAGTGACGGAAGCGGCGAAAAAAACTTTGGGCTGATTTTTATCTTTGGGGTGGGAATGAAGGGGTGCAGTGGCTGCGAAAGATCTGGTTACCGACGGAGGGCTTCGAGAACGATAGACGGGGTGATGATTTCGGGGAGGAGTTGGGGGGTGGAATCTGGGTTGGGGCGGAGGAGGACGTAGGTGGGAACCCCTTCTCGGCCATATTTCTGGAGGGCGGCGGTAATGGCTGGATCGCGGCGGGTCCAGTCGGCCACGAGAAATGTGACATTTCTTTCACGGAAGGCGGTTTTGATTTCTGGACGAGAAAGGGTGAGTCGTTCGTTGACTTGGCAGGTGAGGCACCAAGCAGCGGTGAAATCGATAAAGACAGATCGGCCAACGGCGAGTTGGCGGGCGACTTCGGTTTCGGACCAGGGGAGGCGATCGGTGGAGGTTGTGGAGGGGGGGGAGGAAGGGGCGGTTTTTAGAAGGAGGGCGGGCAGGAGGCAGGCGAGGAGAGTGAGGGTGATGCCGAGGATTCGGAGCGGGCGAAGAGGGGGGAAGGATCGTTGGGATTGGCCGCAGAAAAGGAGTCCGAGGGTGAGGCTGAGGAGTCCGAGAAGTACGGGCAGGATGGAGGAAGTTCCGCTGAGGCGAAAAGCAACCCAGAGAAGCCAAAGAACGGCGGCGAACATGGGGAGGGAGAGAATCTTTTTTAGAGTGTTCATCCAGGCGCCAGGTTTGGGGAGGAAAGAAAGCAGAGATGGGAAATAAGAGAAAAGGAGGACAGGCAGAGCGAAGCCGAAAGCCAGAGAGGTGAAGATGAAGAGAGTATGAAGTGGAGGAAGGGAGAATGCGGTGGCGAGGGCGACCCCCATAAAGGGTGCGGTGCAGGGGGAGGCGACGGCGACGGCCAGAAGTCCGGAAGCGAAAGCTCCGGTCCAGCCCTGTTTTGGGCTTTTCGAGGCAAGGTCGCCGAGGAGAACTTGAAATTCGAAAACGCCGAGGAGATTGAGGGCGAGGGCGAAAAGGAGGGCGAGGAGGAGCCAAACGACGGGAGGAGATTGGAGTTGGAAGCCCCAACCGAGGGCTTGGCCTGAAGATCGCAGAATGATGAGAAGTCCAGCGAGGCCGAGAAGGGAGAGGAGGACGCCTGCAAAAAAGGCGAGTCCTTCGCGACGAGCGGCGGTGGGGCTCTCCCTTGAGATCTGAACGAGGTGGAGGGCTTTGAGGGAGAGGATAGGGAAAACGCAGGGCATAATATTTAGGATGAGTCCGCCAAGGAAAGCGAGGAGCAGAGCGAGGGAGAAGCTGGAGTTGGCGGTTGAAGAAGCGGAAGGGAGGGGTGGGAGCGGAACAGAAATCTTGAGGGCACGGTGTCCAGCGGAGTCCCAGGGTTGATCGGCAAGGAGCACGCCGGTGAGGAGAGAAGGGAGGTGAGGTTTTTTCTGGAGGGGCAGGATGAGGTGGAGTCCATCCCGCGAGGAACGGAGTTTTGCGGGAGTGAATTCATCGACCCAGTCACTGGTATCAGGAAAAAAGGTAAGTTGGCCGAGGGGTCGGGAAGGTTGAAGGAGATGGAGGTCGACTGAGTCGTTCGAGGGGGTCGCGGTGAAGCGAAAGGAGGGGTCGGAGATAGGTAAGTTGAGGAGGGTCTGAGCAATGCTGGGCAGGAGTTTCGGATTTGGTTTGGCGGGAAGGGCAAGAGAAAGAGTGGCACTTCCTGGAAGACAGGCTTCTTTACAGACGAGCCAATCGAGTTGGGCGCGGAGGGTGAAGGGTTTTCCTTTAGGCCAATTGGAAGGAGGAGTGATTTGGGTGAGGAGAATGGTTTCGTCGGTGTAACCGTAGCTGACGAGAGGTGGTGCAAGTATTTTGTGGGGGAAGGGAAACTGGAGAGCAGAAGCAGAAAATCCAGGGGGCAGTTTCCAATCGACCGAAGGAGGAAGACCGGAGTCTCCTGGATTGGAGGCATAGATGTGCCAACCCGGTTTTGGAAGGAAGCGGAGGCCAACGGTGAAGGACTGGCCTGAAGATGGGGGGGGAGGAACGGGGGTGAGCTCCACGGTGAGTTGGGGGGTACGGGCGAGGGGGTTGGCTTGGAGGGAGGCGGCGAGAAAAAGGGAAAGAAGCCAATGGGAATAAGGCCAAGTGTGAGTTGGGGTGCTCATTGATTTAGGATAGTCTACTTTTCGTTGATGGAAACGGTTTCTGCTGAGCTGTCCAAGCAGTTGCGGGATTTACCGCATCGGCCAGGGGTGTATCTCTTTCGGGATCGCTTTCATCGGGTAGTTTATGTGGGCAAGGCGAAGGATTTGCATCGGCGGGTAGGGCAATATTTTCATCCTTCGAGAAAATTCGGGGCAGATTTAAAGACTAGGGCGTTATTGCAAAGCATAGCGGAGTTAGAAACCCATGTAGTGAAGAGCGAGCCGGAATCGATCTTATTGGAAGGAAGGTTGATCAAGGAGTATCGACCAAGGTACAACGTGAGTTTTCGGGATGATAAACGATTTCTGCTGGTGCGAGTGGATTTAGCGGAACCCTATCCTCGGTTTCAGATGACCCGGATGAAGAATGAGGATCAGGCGAGATACTTTGGGCCTTTTGCCCATTCGGGAGCCTTGCGGCAGACCTTGTCACTCATTCGGAAAAAATTCGGGTTGCGGTCTTGTCGGCCAACTTCGCCCGGAGAGAAGGATTATCGGCACTGCATGGATGATGTAATTCGCAACTGCAGTGCTCCGTGTGTGGGCAAGATCACGCAAGAGGCATATGGGGAGAGAGTGAGATTGGCTTGCGAGTTTATGGAGGGGAAAACGCTGGAGATGCGGGAGTCGCTGGAGGAGGCGATGGTCAAGGCGGCGGGACGAAAGGACTTTGAGAAGGCGGCTTCTTTACGAAACCTGGTTGAAGATCTAAAAAAGACGACTCGACCTACGCGAAAATTCTTTCGGTCACTGCCGAGCACGGTGGTTCCGGAGAAGGATCTGGAAACATTGCGGGACGCTTTGGGATTAGCGGTGGTGCCTGCACGTATCGAGTGTTTCGATATTTCGAATATTTCGGATACGCATAGCGTGGCATCAATGGTGGTTTTCCGTGATGGGAGACCAGCGAAGGAGGCGTACCGGCGTTTTCGGATACAGGGGGTGCAGGGGCAAGACGATGTGGGGTGCATGGCGGAAGTGATTCGGCGAAGGTGCCAAAGATTGAAGTTAGAGGGTCAAAATCCACCCGATCTGATGGTGGTGGACGGGGGCAAGGGTCAGTTGGGCGCAGCAGTGAGAGAGTTGAAACTTGTCGGTTGGGAGGGTGTTCCTGCGATTGGGTTGGCGAAGCAGAATGAGGAGATTTTTCGACCTGGGCGTCCTGACCCGCTGGTTTTACCGCACGAAAGCGGGGCGATTCGGTTATTGCAGAGAGTACGGGATGAAGCGCATCGGGTGGCGAATGGGTATCACCAGCTTTTAATGAAGAAAAGAATGGAGATGAGTGAGTTGGACTCGATTCCTGGGGTGAGTGGGGTACGGAAGAGGGCGTTGTTAAAGAAGTTTGGAACGGTGGGGAGGGTGGCGAAGGCGAGTGTGGAGGAGTTGGCGGAGGTAGAGGGTGTGGGGGAAAAGGTGGCAGCGATGATTGCGGCGTATTTTGTGAAAGGGTGAAGGTGGGATGAGGCGAAAAAGAGTCCAGAGTGGGTTGGAGGAGTGGGTGGTGGAGGGACGGGAAGGAGGGATTTATCTTCCTCAGGTGGATTTATGGATGGATCCGAAGCGTCCGCAAAAGCGGGCGGTGGTAACGCATGCGCACTATGATCATCTGGCGGGGCATGAGGAAATTTTGGCGAGTCCTGCAACGGCGCGGTTATTGCGGTTGAGGGTTTCCAAGAGAACGAAGATTCGGGCGATTCCGTTTGGAAACTCGTTCTCTTTGAAGGCTGGAGCGAGTTTCAGCTTGGTTCCTGCAGGGCATATTTTGGGATCGGCGATGGTGCTGGTGAAGCGGCGGGTGGGAAGGAGGGAGAGTCGGCTACTTTACACGGGAGATTTTAAAATTCGTGGAGGAAAGACTTCGGAGAAATGTGAGCCGAAGCGAGCGGATGTTTTGGTGATGGAGACAACCTTTGGCCGACCCGAGTATCGATTTCCTGAAGTAAAGAAAGTTGCGGAAAAGATGATTTCTTTTTGTCGTGGCGCATTGAAGGAGGGAAAGGTGCCGATCCTTCTTGGTTATTCGTTAGGAAAGAGCCAAGAGCTCTTATCTTTGATGGGAGCGGCTGGCATGCCGATTTTGATGGATGCGGCAGGGCATCGAATATGTGAGGTGTATCGGGAGTTGGGTCAGGCCCTGCCCCCTGCGAAACGGCTAGGCAAGATCACGCAGGAGAAGGTGAAGGGGCATATTTTAATTGTTCCTCCGTCGATGGTCAGAGGTAAGGGGCTGAAGGGTTTAGATAGACGAAAAGTGGCGGTGGCAAGTGGGTGGGCTTTGGATCGAGGGGCTATTTACCGCTATGGTTGTGATGAGGCGTTTGTCTTATCGGATCATGCGGACTATGGAGAGTTGATCGAGATGGTGGAGAAGGTAAAGCCGAAGGAGGTGCGAACGGTCCACGGGTTTACGAAAGAGTTTGCGATGGACTTGCAGGAGAGGGGTTGGAAGGCGTGGGCATTGCTGGGGGATACGCAGATGGTTTTACCCCTGACCCCGTAAGTGCGAAGCGTTGTTTCGTGAAATGAATGTAGGGGAGAGGAACTTGGTCAGGCAGACGATCCCCAGTGGGGGTGATGGGATTAACTGGTGCCGTCGATCGAAGTGGAGTCGGAGCGTGTGGTATTGTTCTCGGTACGGCCTGAGGTGACATGCTCGGATTTGATTTCCATATCGATGTTGCCTTTGACGCTAGCGCCATCATTGATGATGAGGCGAGGGGCGCGAATATCACCGACGACATAGCCTCCGCTGACAATTTCAATCTTTTCGGTGACGGAAATGTTTCCAATGACACCGCCAGCAACATTTACGTTAGCAGCATCGACATCGGCTTTGACGACACCTGAATCACGAACCAAAACAGTGGTCTCGATCGTGATTCGTCCTTCGACGGTGCCTTCTATGGTAAGTTGTTTATTCCCAAGAATTTCACCTTTAACCGTAACGGATTTACCAATGATAGTTTGCGGGATATCTTTATCTAAGCCTATTTTCATGGGTGAAAAGCAGTATTGCTAAGAAAATTAATACAGAAATAATGGAGTAAGGTCAAGGTGAGCGTGCCGAGCGAGCGAAAGACAAATGGGGATAAATAAAGTTTGTGAAATTACGCATTTAAGGGTAAAAAACTACTTTGAACTTGTCTGCCAGACCCCGTTCCAGTCCTTGGGAGGGGGGGTCCGGGCAAAGGTGGCGATGCGGGTAAGGAATTCCAGGGAGGGACCATCGTGTTGTTTGATTTGCAGGCAGGCGCGGAAGCCTTGTTCAGCATTTTGCCACTTCTGCTGGCGGTAATTCTCGAGAGCTGTGTGGAAGGTGTGACAAAGTTCGGTGGTAGGGGCATCTAGTTCCCCTCCTTTACTGAGAAGCTCGTAAATACGAATCGGTTCCGTTTTCCCGTAGACAGTGACAAAATCGAGTTCACGGACTTCGACCTCGGTTTCGACAAGGCGATAGCACTCTTCATTGATTAGGAGATCGGTGCCATAGATTTTGTTAACGCCTTCTAGGCGGGAGGCGATGTTGACGGTGTCGCCGATGACGGTGAACGATTTAGTAGTATCGGATCCTACAGTACCGATGAGGGTGTCCCCAGTTGCTAGGGCCATGCGAACATGGAATTTTGGGAGATTGCGCCGAAGACCTGTAATATTGGAAATATCTTTAGCGATCTCGGCAAAGGCGGAGCGCATTTCGAGAGTGGCGAGGCAGGCGTGGTGGGCATGGCTTTCGCCCTCCGAGAAGGGGCTGGCCCAAAAGGCCATGACGCCGTCCCCGATGAACTTATCGACGATGCCATGATTACGGCGAATGATCTCAGTGGCGGAAGTGAAGTAGCGGTTGAGAAGGCGGACGACCGTATCGGCAGTGAGCTGTTCCCCAATTGCGCTGAAGCCCGCGATATCGGAAAAGAAGATGGTGAGGTTGCGACGTTCAGCGCTTTGGCGGAGTTCGCCCGTGATCGGGTTGACGACGTTGGCGACGATTCGTGGGTCGAGGAACTGACCGAAGGCTTCACGGAGTTTTTCTTTCGACTTGAGCTGGTCGACCATGGTGTTGAATGAAGTGGTGAGATCGCCGATTTCGTCGCCTGAGGTGACGGGAAGGGGATCGGAGTATTTTCCGTCTGCAGTTTCGTGAAAGGCGGAGGTAAGGCGACGAAAAGAGGTTTGAAGCCTTCCGGTGATCCCAAGAAAGACAAAAAATCCCAGGCCTCCTGCAAGTGCAAACAGAATTAGGTTGGCGCGGATGATATGGTGAATATTTTCGTTTGTTTCCAAGATCGAGTTAGCGGTTAGCTCTGTCGCTTTGACCCGTAACAATTCATAGATGGGGTTGAGATCTTCATACTTACCTAAAAGTTGAAGTGCTTTTTTGGCTTCCGAAGTTTTTCCCTCAAGGCCGAGGTCAACTGCCTCAAGGGCGATACGCATGAAGCTTTGGGTTTGGGACTCCAGCGTTCGGATAGTTCCGATTGAGCGGGCCATGGCAAGCCGGTCTTGAAGGTCGTTTCGCTGGTCGTTACTACCCTCCTCTGTTAAGAGGTTCGACTGCTTAAAAATCCGATCGACATCTTCGGTTAACTTTTTCGCTCTCTCTTGGCGGGTTAAATTGCTTTCGCGACTATATCCGCCATTCACCACCATGTGCGCGATGATTTCCATCTCGAAGGTGTAGATATCAAGTAGATTCATGTTTTTCGTGAGGGGCAGGTGATACTGCTCGATCCCTTCCAGTTCCGATGAGGAGTCGTGGATGAGCAACAAGGTGAATGCCAGGGCCGCAGCAAAGAAGATCAGAAGTGCCACAACGCCCGACATAATTTTCGTCCTGAGAGAGGAACCCATATAACTATCTTAGGTCTTTGGGGTGTGCGATTCGAGTCGGGATTTCGGCCTGAAAAGGGCAGGGGAGCTAAGAGAGATTAAAGAGGAAAGGCATGACCTTTACACTGTTGGATTGGAATCAACGGGAGGCTAGCCAAACCCCCTCCTCTCCAAGGGTGTCGATGAATCGGGCGACTGTATGAAGACGTGCAACTTGGATCCACTGTTCGACTTGGGATCGTGTGGGTCGACGAGAGGCAAAGACGATTCGGGTGCTTTTCTGTGAGATCCAGCGGGCCTCGATTCGCGGGAGGGACCTTTGCTGTGGATCAGGGTGAAGGCCAATGTGAAGAGTGCCTTGGGGAAGCTTCGGACGGTATCGCTGCACTGCGGCCTCCACCCATCGGCGAGTGACGGGGTTATTGTACTGGGGTAGTACCTTGCGGGCGCCTGCAAAGCTGGAATTTCCTGGAGCTAGATTTGTGCTGAAGAGGAGAAGGTCGCCACGTTCCATGGCTCGAGCCAAACGGCGCAACAGAGGGAGAGGATCGAGATTAGGTAGGACGCCGAAGAGAGTGATGAGGCGGGGTGGGCGTGGGGCTTTCGTTTTTGAATAGGAAGTTGGGGACATAAGAATACGCGCAATGGAGGAGGGGGAGGCGAGATCGATCTGGCGGGCGATTTTGGTGTGGGCGGGTAGCTTGCGTGCAGCGAATTTAGCCATAGAGAGGCAGGTATCGGCGGTGAGGAGATGGTTGGGTTTGGGAAGTTTGCGGAGAAGAAGTGATTCCTTGAGGCCTTCGGCACAACCGAGGGCGATGAAGTGGTAGGGGGCGTGGCGAAGTAGAGCGCGAAGAACGGTGGCGGGTTGGGTGTAAAGGCGACGAACGGCGGGGCGCTGATGAAAAGGAGAGCAGGTGAGGTGAACTTCTTTCCAAAGGCGCGCAAGGGAGGGGTGTGAGTAGAGGGCGGAGGCAGGGAGTTGGACGATAGCCATCAACGGAGGCTAGCCGAAGGTGGCGGTTGAGGTAAGTGCGGAGAGCGGTTGGGGGTGGTGAGTTAGGAGGTGCGGAGAAGGCCACCGCGTTGGACGAGCTTACGAAAGTATTCTGGAAAGTTTTCCTCTTTGAGTAGCCGCCGACGGAGTTTGCTGAGGGCGCTGTTCTGGATTTGGCGAACTCGTTCGCGGGTGACGCTGAGCTTGTCACCGATCTGCTCGAGGGTTCGCTCCCGATCGTCGCCTAAGCCAAAGCGGAGTTGAAGAATTTCAACCTCGCGGGAGGTGAGAACTTGAAGCGAGCGCGTGACCGCTTCGCGGAAATCGATCCGCTCATGTTCTTCCGTGGGATCCACGGCCACGGGATCTGCCAGGAGATCGCCAAGGGTACTGTCCTCCCCTTCTGAACCGATGCAGACATCTAGGGATACGGTCCCCGAGGAGATTTCTCGCAGTCTGGTAACATAGCTGGGTTCGACTTGGAGCTCTTCGGCGAGTTCGAACTCGTTGGGTTCGCGCCCGAGTTCAGCGCTGAGGGCTGAGCTGACTCGGCGGAGGCGTTGGATACGGTCGACGAGGTGAACGGGAAGTCGGACGGTTTTGCTTTGGTTAGTGAGAGCCCGGCGGATGGATTGTTTGATCCACCAGCAGGCGTAAGTACTAAATTTAACTCCGCGGCTAGGTTTAAATCGCTCGACGGCCTTCATTAAGCCGAGGTTACCTTCGGATATGAGATCGAGAATTGGCAGGCCGCAGTGTTTGTAGTCTGCGGCGAGTTTGACCACGAGGCGGAGGTTGGCCTTGATCATCAGTTCGCGGGCACGACCTTCTCCCTTGCGAACACGGCGGGAGACGGAAAGTTCCTCTGTGCGGTTGAGGAGGGGAGTTTCGCCGATACCTCGGAGATAGGAGTGAAGGGCCGCGGGGAGTTCGACGTGGGGGGTAGAGACTTTCACTGCATTGGCACTGACTCCTTCTGTTCTCATATTAGGTTAGACTGGTAGAAGGCAGAAACGTTCGGAATTTTTCGAAGTTTTATTCATTGGGGGGCAGAGCAAATTTGAGTTCCCGCAAAACCATATTACGGAGGATGGCGGACCGGTCTTGGCCTGTGACGAGAGTGAGAGTGCGGAGAGCTGCTTCGACCTCTTTTTCGCTAGGGTTGAGGGGGTTCACGAGAGACAGCTTGTAGTTGGGGGCGGGAAATCTCCTAGTGACGTCTTTGTGGCAGGAAAGGCGTTTCGCTGGCAGGGGTTGGAGGTGGATAGGTTGGATTGCCTGGTTGCGCCGCTTGGTGTGTTTCACGCATCGAAGCAGTCTTAGCTGGCTTGTTTCTCTGGGGTTTGCTTCACCTCCTCAAATCGATCTCGCGTTCAAGACTCGGTATCACAAGAACGGCGTGTTTCAGAGCGGGCCGAGCGAGAAACTGGTTTATCCCGACTCGGCCAAGACCCCCGCCTTGTTTCAAAGCTGAGCTGATCACGATATTTAATTTCCACTTGGGCGGATTATTTCAGGTTTTAGTAAACGGGTTAAATATTTTTCTGGTCTGGTTCAAAGAGTTTTCGGGCCTGTTGGTCGATTTTCCGGAAAAAGAGAAAAAACGTGGATTAGGTTCCGCAAATGAAAACAAAAACAAAACTCATCGGAAGTTTCTTTCAAGCGTTAGTCCTCGGTGCGGTTAGTGCCTTCGGGCACGGTTCGATGGCGGATCCCATCAGCCGTTCGTACGAAGTCTTTCTAGAAAATCCAGAAACCCCAACAAGCGAAGCAGCCAAGGCTGCTATCGGGGTCGCGGGCACCCAGCCTTTTTATGATTGGATGGAAGTTCGGCGCCAGATTCCCGATTACAACTACCCGGCCATCATTCCAGACGGAAAGCTGCCCGGGGTTGGATTGGACAAGTATGCCGGATTGAACCTGGTTCGCACGGATTGGCCGGCAACCAAGGTGGTGGCAGGGCCCAAACTTTGCCGTTTTTATGCGACCACCGTTCATGACCCAAGTTTCTTCAAGGCTTATATCACTCGGGAAGGGTACAATGCCCGAGAAGCGCTCCGTTGGTCGGATTTAGTTGAACTTCCCGGAGCGGAGGCGACGACTTTGAGTGGCTCGAACTATTACATGACCCTGAATCTGCCCGCCCGCACTGGACGGCATATTCTTTACGTCATCTGGCAGAGAATCGACCCCGTGGGGGAGGTGTTCTTTTCCACCAGTGACTTAGATTTCGGCGGTGTGGATTACGGTGTGGCGGTGACTCCGGTTACGCCACCGCCTGCGAGTACGACCCCAGTGGATGAAGGGATCCACACTCATGTGGATGAAGATACCCACACGCATGTGGACTCGGCCGCGGCCACCTTTTCGTACGTGAACCAATGGTTAGGCGGCGGACAGGGGCTTTTTAGTATTAAAAATACCTCGGTGGATGCGACCCGGGGTTGGACCCTGGAATTTGACTATCTAGGGGACATCACGAGCCTTTGGGATGGAGTGATCTCAAGTCGGCTTGCGAATCATTATGTGGTTCGTAACTCGGATTTTAACGGGGTGATCCCGACAGGGGGAATTGTGAATGTTGGTTTTGTGGCGAACTTCACCACGGCAGGACTTCAGCCGACGAATATTCTATTCAACGGTGTTTCCACCACGATTCCGGCTTTCTCTGTTTCTACTTTGGCTCTGAGTAATGGGACGGTAGGCACTGCCACGACCCAGGCTTTAGCGGTGTCGGGCGGAGCTGCGCCCTACGTTTGGAGCGTCACCACTGGCACCTTGCCCGCAGGGTTGAATCTCTCCACCACGGGAGTTCTCAGCGGGACGCCAACCATGGCGGGTACGGCAAGCTTTACGGTTCAAGCGAAGGATTCCGTTGCGGCTATTGCTACCCGGGCTTTGACGCTAACGGTGGCCTCTTCTTCCACTCCAGTTACTCCTCCGGTAACTCTGCCCACCTTGGCGGTGGGGGATGCGACGCTGACCTTGTCGGCTTCGAGCGGCACTGTGACCACCAACGGGTATCTTTCCGCTTCGGGGAATCAGA
>JBBAWB010000016.1:0-30020 GCA_040397385.1 Methylacidiphilales bacterium | reverse complement strand
GCCATAATGTCCCCACCCGGCCCCCTCCCGCACTCACTTCACCGCCACTCTCACCCCCCTCTTTTTTAACCCATCGCCACACTTCGACATTATGCATAAAGCCATAATGTTCCGTCCCAACTTTCCTCTCACCTGCCCTTTTCGCATCTGCGCCCCGTACTTGCCCCGATGAGTGTGGACGCCCACCCCGACCAGTCTCGGGGTCTCCATCTACGACCCTCAAATGCCCTACTCCCCACTTTCCCTCCATCCCAATCTGTTATAAACTGAACGCATGAGCGAAATTATCTTCCAAGTAACCGAAGACGAAATCGATGGGGGCTTTATCGCCAAAGCGCTGGGTCACTCCATCGTTACTGAAGCCGATACTTGGTCGTCTCTTCGAAAAAATGTCCGCGAAGCGGTCCTCTGCCACTTCGACGAAGGCAAAGCCCCCGCCGTCATTCGCCTTCATCGTATCGTAGATGAGGTGCTTGCGACGGCATGAAACTGCCACGCGACCTTTCCTCAGCCCAACTCGAAAAATCCCTCCGTCGCACCTTCGGCTATGAATTCACGCGGCAGGTTGGCTCCCACCGCCGGGTGACCACCCCGATCGGCGGCCAGCATCACCTCACCATTCCTCAACACGATCCTATCCGCGTCGGAACTCTCAGAACTATCCTTGGTGAAATAATGGAACACCATGCCCTCACCCTAGAACAACTTCTCGTCAAGCTCGGCTACCGCTAATCCCTGCGTGTCCTATCCCAACCTCTCCCTCCCGCGTCATTTCCACGTAGTCCCAACACCCCCTCCCACACTTCGACATTATGCATAAAGCCATAATGTTGAACCCGCTTAGGTGGTTGTTTGCTTGAGTGCCCCGATTTTTGCGCGAACGGACCTCTGCCTAGGGGGTATATATATTTTCGTGAGACCGCATCTTTTGGTGGTTTGCCTAGTTTAATCTACTATGAACGAAATACAGTTACTTCATTTGGTGACCATTCTTAAAGGGGCCGGCAATCACCGCCGATTACGGATTCTTCTCCTGCTCTCCCAAACACCTCATCTATGCCTCGAACAGATCCACCAGTGCACTGGGAGTAGTTTGCCTACGATAGCGGAACATGTACAACGACTCACCCTTGCAGGCCTAGTTCGAAAACGATACCGCGGACGAGAGGTTGAGCATGACCTTGTACCCCTAGGCAAAAAAATCCTTACCCTTCTGTCTGCTCTGCTTCAGGGCTAAGCCATTCCCGCTCTTCTATATTTTCCATACACCCATGGCAGACTTTTTGTCGACGGCTCTTACTCTCAACCCATCCGCAATCTCGATCCCCAGAACGGATTTGCCCATCTCGCTGGAAAATGTCGGCGTCTTTCTAGCTCCGTTTTTATAAAAATAACGTAGCTCACACGTTGCGGAAAGTAGCCTCCACACAGCAACTTCCCTATTCGGTGCCGCAACTTCCACAAAGCAGAAGTCCACCTCACCCAACTCGGCAACCCATCCCGGATTCTTTTTGCTTCAGTCAGTCCCTCTCTCCCAATCCCCTGATTGCTCCCTGCCTCTACAAATGCACTTGCCGAACGATCCAGCCTTCCTGCATTCGTGCCCTTTTTTAATCGCTCCATGGTCCACACCGCATCCCCACACCATTTATACTGGGTGTCAAAGTAAGCCTTCTCCCTTTCCAACATCTCTCGAGTAAAAAAAGTCGCGCAGGTAAAATTCGCCAAATGAGATGTACCCACATGAGCCCAAAACATTTTCACGGGTCTCTGGGCCGTAATCAGCTCTCCTCGCCCGTCGACCACAAGGAACCCCCCGTAACAAATATCCCAACCCTCGTTTTTCTCCAGACCTGCCTTGACGCTCTCCAATGCCCCCAGCAAATACTGCTCGTCACAATTCAGATAAGCACAGATCTTTCCCGTGGCTTTTTCTAACCCCTTGTTCACCGCATCATACATCCCTTCGTCTTTTTCTTTTAAGATCCGCAAGCTGTAGCCATGGGCTGTGCGAATATGTAAAAGCTCGAAGGCCTCGAGCTTTGTAACCCGCTCTCCCCCATATCTTCCTAAAAGCCGCTCCGCCGTCTTTTCCGCAAACTCTTCAATCCCAGGACTCCCCGCATCCTGCACGAAGTGTTCCACCTTCACCCCCGTCTGCTCTGCGATGGAGCTGACACAGCACTCCAAATAGTCGAGCTGCTTGAAGCTGGGGGTGACGATTGTAAAATCCATACTCTTGTTTGAATGTTCGACGGTGTGAATTTCCTAATATTACCGCCTAAAATGTCTGGTAAAAGTCGCAATTCTTTGAGAAGTTGCATCCCACGGCTGGTTCCCCTGGTCCGCGTCTGCGCCCCGACCCGCGTCGGGGCCTGCCCCATACCTGCCCCGACTCGGTCGGGGCTCCTGTCGGGGCTTTGCGTCTCTACCCCGTACCCGCGTCGGGGCCGCAAACGCGGGAAAAAATTAAGCATCCAAAATCATCAATCGGCCTCGATTGGTTTCTTTTCTTAATTCAAAATCAAGAATCCAAAATTAAAAATCTTTCAATATCCGCTTCTTCTTTCTTCCTGCACCCCGTCCAGATATATTTCAAGTCATGCGGCGTTTATCGACTCTTCTTTTTTGTGCTCTTCTTTTTCTTCTCCTCCAAACCAGTCATGCCAATCCCCCTCTCGTTCTTCCTTATACCCCAGATTACGACGGAGATTACGATCTGTTCGGTGGCGAAAACTACATGACCAATGACGATAACCTGATGCTCTACTCCCTGACCGCTTCCCACGGAATGTCCCTCCTCAAGAAAACTCAAACCGCCATGACCAATCTCAAGCGTCTCACCGATCCCCTCCTCCTCGCCAAACTCCGCGCCCCTGCTGAAATGCAGAGACAGCTGTACCTAATCCTCTACTGGCTAGGTGAAGCCGATATGGCCAATGCCGACGTCCAAGAGGTCCTCCAAGAAATCTCCCGTCGCGGCCAACCCCAAGCAACCCCTGCCGACGCCACCATGGCCGAAGTCCTTCTCTTTAATTTCCATACTGCCCGCCATCTCGGAGTTCTCGGTTTCCCTGGCTTAGTCAAACTCGCCCAAGCCCTCCCCCCCATCGTCACGGAAAACGATGGCAATGATCAAAACCGCCTCGCCTTCTCCATTCCTATCCTTCCCGCCACCCAATTTCCCTCTATCTCCCACCAGCTTTTCAATTACGAAATCTTCGACGGTTCCCTGCCCCGCGCCTCCTCTTCCACCCTCAACCCCAGCCAGATCGAATTTGCCAAAAAGCTAATCTCCCGCGGCCTCCTTCCCGCCGACGCTTTAAAGGCCCGCTAAGTCCACACTTCACAAGTCCTCACTCCTTAATCCGCTCCCCTCAAGAATACTTTTCAAAGTCCCAATCGGAATCGATTTCGATCCATGAAAAGGAACAATGACCTGTCGCCCGTCCTCGTTTCGCCATTTCTGATGACTGCCTGATTGGTCGATCTGCTGAAACCCGTGCTTTCGCAAAGCCCGGATCACCTCTTTCGCGTTGCGAACGGGAAATCTTCGGCTCAAGGAACGGAAAGTTCGAAAATCCTCGCCCGACTTGGAAACTTTATCTTGGAAGGCTTCAACCACAACTCGAGCGCTTCCCGGGCGTTTTCTACCGCCTCCGCTTCCGTGTCGCCCGCACTGGCACAACCCGGAACTTCAGGAAAAACTGCCGACCAGCGATCTGTTAACTTATCTTTTTCAACTACGACCCTAAACTTCATAGCCCTACTTTAATACCTACACCCCCTTTAGCAACCCACATCGTCAATTTCTCACAACGCCCCAAATCCCTGCTTTTCGGTCCCCTTAAAATTCCATGCCCCACCTCAAGACAATCTTCCTACATTCCCAGGAATGTAGGATGATCAGCGAGACATCCCACGCCTCATAAGAAAACATTCCATGAAGTGCCATCTTGTTTCATCATCCCCGCATGACCCCTCTTCCTGACGCCTACGAAAAACTCCGCGCCCGCGGGAAAGATCTCGCCCTCCTTGGCGCCACCGGCGGCTTGCTCGGATGGGACCAGGAAACCCTCCTTCCACCCAAAGGCCACTCCTTTCGCGCCGAACAATCCGCCCTCATCGCTGGCATCTCCCATCGCCTCGCTACCCATCACGACATCGCGGGTTGGCTCGATGAGTGCGAAAATGTGTCCCTCCCGCCTCTCGCTCCCGAAGCCGCCGCCATCGCCCGCTGGCGCCACGACTACCACCGTGCGACTCGCATCCCCGCCGAACTCGTCGAGGAAAATGAACTCGCCATCGGCCTCTCCCGCTCCGCTTGGGTCGAGGCCCGCAAAAACTCCGACTTCGCATCCTTTGCGCCGCACCTCGAAAAGCTCCTCTCCCTTTCCAGACAAATGGCCGATCTCTGGGGCTATGCCGACCAACCCTACGACGCGCTCCTCGAGGGCTACGAACCAGGATGGCTCACCCGAGACGTCACCACTCTTTTCGCCAAACTTCGCCCCCGCCTTGTCACTATCGCCGAAAAAGCCTTTGCCCTGCCCTCCCCCCCCTCCCGCAAAAATCTTCGCGGCCACTACCCCCGCACTGAACAAGAAAAGTTTCTTCACTCCCTGCTCCCAAAAATCGGTTTCGACGTAACCGCAGGTCGTCTCGACTCCAGCACCCACCCCTTCTGCTCGGGACTCGGACCTGGCGACACCCGCATGACCACCCGCTACGATGAAACCGATTTCATGGTCTCCCTTTACGGTGTCCTCCACGAAGCTGGCCACGGACTCTACGACCAAGGGCTACCCGAATCCCAACTCGGCACTCCCCTCGGCCAAGCCGCTTCCCTCGGTATCCACGAATCCCAATCCCGCCTTTGGGAAAATCGAATTGGCCGAGCTCGCTCTTTTTGGAAAACATGGTGGCCCGACCTCATCCAAGCCTTCCCCGATCTATCCCGTCACAACCACGATGACTGCTGGCGTGCCTCCAATGCTGTCGAACGCTCCTTCATCCGCGTCGAAGCCGACGAGGTCACTTACGATCTCCACATCCTTCTCCGCTTTGAACTGGAAACCCAACTGCTTAAAGGTGATCTCGCCGTTCGCGACCTCCCTGCCGCTTGGAACGAACTCTTCGAAAAACTCCTCGGCCTTAAAGTCCCCGACGACGCCCGTGGCTGCCTCCAAGACATCCACTGGTCCCTAGGTGGCTTCGGCTACTTTCCCACCTACACCTTGGGGAATCTGACCGCCTCCCAACTCTGGCAGGCCGCCAATCGAGACCTCCCCTCTCTCTCCTCCTCAATCGAGAACCGCGACTATCAACCTCTCCTTCGCTGGCTCCGTGAAAAAGTCCACGCCCACGGACGCCGCTATCCCGCCTCCGAACTTGTCCAGCGAGCCACAGGCAAAGCTCTCGATCCCGAGGCGCATCTCTCCGTACTTGAATCCAAGGTCAAGGAGCTCGGCTCATGATCGCCCCTGAGAAAATCAGCCTCATCATCAGTACCTACAATCACGTCCGCCCCCTAGAACTTTGTCTCGCTGGATTTCGCAAACAAACCACCCCTCCCAAAGAAATTATCATCGCCGACGACGGCTCCACTTCCCCCACTCGAGAACTTATCTCCCGCCTCGCCCCCTCTCTCCCCTGTCCCGTCCGCCACCTCTGGCACGAAGACCTGGGATTTCGAAAAAATATTATTCTAAATCGAGCCCTCTCCACCGCCCTCGGAGATTACCTTGTCCTGACCGATGCCGACTGCATTCCACACTCCAAGTTTATTGCAGATCATGCCTCCCTCGCCGAAAAGGGATTCTGGGTTCAAGGCCGCCGCTCCTACCTCTCCTCCACTTTCTCCGACACCCTCCTTTCCACCGATTCGATTCACCCTCTCCCTCTCTTTTTATCGGGACAGTTAAGCGGTGCGGCCAAAGCCTTCCGCCTCCCACTGCCCATCATTCGACGCAATCAAGGACAACGCGGAATCATTGGTTGCAATATGGCCATGTGGCGGGACGATCTTCTAAAAATCAACGGCTGGGACGAAGAGTACGAAGGTTGGGGTCTCGGTGAGGATTCCGACGTCGGTTCCCGCCTCTACCATCTCGGTCGCCCAAGAAAGTTTGTTTACGGCCGCGCCATCCTTTATCACCTGCACCACCCGATTCTAGGCCGGGATCACCTCCCAAAGTCCAAATCTCGTCTGGAAGAAACTCTCCTTACAAAAAAGATCCGCTGCACCCGAGGGGTCGACTCCGCTCGCAAATAGCTCCCGCTCTTTCGGAATTATCCGCGCCTCTTAGATCGGCCAAAGAACCTGGCCTCGGCCACCATGGCCGCACCAACGATTCCCGCCTCATTATGAAGTTTTGCTGGCACAACCCTAGCTCGCACCCCCTCTGAAGCGCGCGGCAACCACTTTTCCGACCGCTTACTTACCCCTCCCCCGACGATGATTAGATCTGGATTGATCAATCGATCCACCTGCTGAAGATACACTCGCACCTTACGTGCCCATTTTTTCCATCCCCAGTTATGGTCGGTTCGGGCTTTCGCACTGGCCATTTTTTCTGCATCCCTGCCTCTCAACGTAACGTGACCTAACTCGGTATTGGGCACGAGAATCCCCTGAACGAAAAGTGCGCTCCCGATGCCCGTCCCCAATGTAATCATGACCACCGTTCCCATCTCTTTTTTCCCCGCACCATGCCGCATTTCCGCCATCCCTGCCGCATCCGCATCGTTGATTGCTGTAAAAGGCAACCTTGTCCCTTTCTTAAATATTTTCTCCGCATTCTTGCCTAGCCAGCTAGACGACAAATGGGTTGCCGAACCGACGAGCCCTGAGCGAATGACTCCAGGAAAGCCGGCCCCCGCAGGGCCCTTGTACTGAAAGTGTTGCGCAATTTTAGCGATAGTCTTTGCCACATTCGCAGGAGTGGCCAGTTGTGGGGTTGGCAGGTGATACGGATCCCCCAAGAGATTAGCCCCAGGAAACTCCACCAACGCCCCCTTAATCCCTGTCCCCCCTATATCCACTCCTAAAATCGTCCTCATCCGTAAAAGCATGTCCTAACCCCTTCCCGCGCAACACCCCCATTTTGTGCCAGACACGTGTCTGGCACCGAAGAATTGCCAACAGACAATTCATTTTAGGCTGGGAACAATCTTTTCCTGTCTCTTGTGCTTCTTCATAACCGTGCAAGCTTCAAATTAGCGAATGGACATCCCACTCAAACTGCAGGAAGAACTCGAGGGCTACTGCGGGCTCGGAATGTACGACGAAGCTCTTCGCCGGATCGATCAACTTAGCGCAAAGGGCGATCCCACGCTTTCCCTATCCTTCTTGCGCGCCCGCATCCTTCGTGTCGCAGGGCGCTTTGTCGAACTTCGCAAGTCCGCAGAAAAACTTCACCGCCAACGCCCCGAAGAACCAGAGACCTGGGTTTCCCTTGCCGACGCCGTCCGCCACGAGGATTCACTTCAGCAGGGTCGCTCTATTCTTCTCGAGGCCGAACAAAAGTTTCCCGAGAACTCCCATATCAAGTTTCAGCTCGGTTGCTATCACTGCCAGCTCCGCGATCTCGAAAAGGCACGATCCTACGTCCAAGCCGCCATCCGCATCGATCATAGCTGGGCAGATGCGGCCAAAGCCGACGCCGATCTCGCCCCACTGCGCGAAAAGATCTGAAAAACCTTCGCCGCTTCCAAGGTCAGCTGCCTTTGCTGCTGCTTGGTTCCCTCGCCATCTTGGGCGGTTGTGATTTCCTCCGCTCAAAGCCAGGTCTTCAAGCACAGGCAGGGGTTCCTCTTGCCGTGACCCTCCCCGCAAATTTTTCGACCGGATACCGCTGGGTTCTGGATCCACCCGTGCAAACCGCCCAGATTCTCTCCGAATCCTATCAACCGGATTCCACCCAAGTTCCCGGTTCCCCTGGCCAACAAACCTTCCAAGTTGTTTTTTCACGGGAGGGCCGGTTTAACCTTAAGTTCGCTTACCGCCGACTTTGGGAACCTCCCTCCGTCCCTTCCGCCAATACCACCAATCTCGTGATTCAAGTTCTTTCCACCAGTAAGCCATCCTCCGTTCTAGAACAGCTCTTCCCTCCCCAAAATCCTCCCTCCCTCCTCCCTCAACCGGAAGAAGAAGCGCCGCGCTCTCGTATGCCTCTCCGCACCACCCGCTAGCTTTTTCTTCTATCTCAATAGAGCGGCACAATATGCTCTGTACGAATCCAACCCATATCATGATTGGGCAGTCGGATCTTACTCCAACCCAGAAAACTCTTTTCTAAATGCGCGATAGAACCCGGGGGATAAGCTTTCTCCGCTTGTGGTTCTAGCTCCGACGGAATCGAGCGCAATGGCTCCACATCCACAATCATGACCGCCCCGCGATCGGCCAATTTGCCATAAACCCCTAAAGCCAATCCCGCCAATAGCGCCATGACCGCTCCAACCAGAACAGTTCCCGATCCTAAACGAAAGAATAGCCTCCGATAAAAACCGTAATATCCCGAAGCCAGCCAAAAGCCGCATCCCAAAGCGGCTAGGGCAATTCCTGCCACCAAGATTGCCTGCCACGCAAAAACACCCAGACGAGCGGTTAGCCCCGCCGTCCAGTTATCATCCCCCAATCGATCGATTGCTGGATCAAGTTGGTCTGCCGCCCCCGCAAAAATACGTAAGTTCCACGCCACCAATTCTGTTGTGGGGGCCATCAGGTACGCAGAAAGTCCGTGCGCTAGCGCTCTCTCCTTATCACCCAGTTGATAGTTTGCTAAGGCTAAATTGTTCCGTGCAATGGGATCGTTGGACTTGAGTCGAACTCTTTCCGACCAGACTTTCTCCGCTCCCTTAAAGTCAGCAACCCGATACATTCCCACCGGATCAACCGCTTTTTCTTGGGCGACTATGCCCTTTGGTTCCGCTGCCTCGATTTGCAATCCTCCTGCCAACAAGAGGAGGATGAAACTTCCCCAAGGTAGAACATTTCGTGGACGCAAGGTCTCCCAGATTTTTATCTTTGGCAGGTCAATCCGTTGAGCGAGAAGCGTCGCTCTGTCCGACCAATCTTCCGCCAAAGCACGGCCTCTTCCGTAAAGTGCCTCTTCCGATTCCACCCAGCATTTCTCCAGCTCGCTTCGATCTTCCTCCAGCAACGTGGGTGCTCCTTGAATAATATCCTCCCAAGAAGGTGTCGCGCCCTCAACGCCAAGAGTCCCCGCCACAGATTTTTGCCACACAAGTAGTGTGCGCTCCCGCAACCTATAATCCTCTGACGAGTCCCCAATACCCGATGCAGATATTTTCCACAATTCCAGCGACTCTTTTCGACTTCTTTCAGGATCAGTCAAAACCGCTCGTCGCTTTGCCCAAATCCACCAGATCCCCAACAAAACTATCCAAGGTAAAATACTCAGTAGCTTCAGCCAGCCCACCGCCACAGGCGAAAACCCCACCCCCACTCCTACCAACGGATCCCTCGGCAAACCGGGCGCGCCGTACTGCAAGGGCTGATTGGGACGACCCGCCGCTGACGGCATCGGCTGTTTTCCTGCAGGCGTGGAAGCAGGCGAGGCCGCTCCTGGCGGCGTGGCAATCGAAAGGCCTGATGCCCCTTTCGTTACCAGGATCTTCGGTGGTTTGGCTTCGATCGTTTCGTAAGATTTTTTCTTGGGATCGAAATAAACGAATTTTACCGCCGGAAGTTCGAACTCTCCCGCTGAAACAGGAATCATCACCAGATCTTCCACAATCGCCCCAGTGAATATTTCTGTTCCGTTAAACTCTCGGCGTAACTTTGGTTGGATTGTCCTAATCTGGCTAGGCACTGCCCTCGGAGGAAGCTCCACTCCAGCTGGCCAGTTCCCTGTCCCGCGCAGAGTTAAAGTCCAGGTCACTGGCTCCCCTTCATTCACCTGCTCAGGAATCATCTTGGACTCCACCGTAAACTGCCCCACCGCACCCTTAAATCCAGCGGGGGCTCCTGCTGGTAGTGGTTCCACTGGCAACGAGATTGGTTCACTGGCGACTTCGACCTCCTGCGATGTCGGCGACGTGAAAAAGATCGAGCGCCCAACTTGCCCTGTTTCGATATCCAATTTTTGCCGAATGGTAGGTAAAGTAAAAGATCCCGCTTTTGGAATCATCGCTCGAGTATGAAATTGGAGTCCTTTGCTCCCTCCCGGCCCGATCTGCTGACCCCGATCCCACGCCTCCGCACTAAAATTCTGCACATCCCACAGGGGGGTTGTTTTCACTCTACCGCTTCGATTTCCAATAATAAACACCCGGTAGTTCACATCAAAAATCTCCCCCGCATACGGATTGCGAGGCTCCGCCGAGGCCTCTGCCTGCGCTGCCCCCGCAGGCAAGGGAGCCGTCGGGGCCGCTGGAGCTTGCCCCGCCCCTGGCATAAAATTAGAATTAAAGAACCCTGAGTTGGGCTGGGATCGTCGTCGAGTATTTGTAGGAGCCCCCGTGGAATTGAGAGTGATTCCAGCAATTTTAAATTTCCCCTTATCCGTGGCGATCTCCAGTGATGGGATTTCCACCTTACCCTCCACCGTCGTCCTGACGGCATAGCTTAAGGTGGTCGAAGAGCTGGTCTGAAAATTAATCATCGAGAAGTTCTGCGCCCGCCCAGGTTGTCCCAGAACCTGGAGCCCACTGATCTCGGGAAGATTCACCGGCCCTGCAGGCTGACAATCTGTAAAAACCAGTTCGAGCTGCGTTGGCTCATTCGGCGCAACTGGTCCTGGGTTATTCCAAGCAACCGATTGGCCCCACCCCGCCCAAGGAAAGGTCAGAACAAGGAGAGCCGATAGTTTTAATGAGGTTCTCATCCGATTTTACCAGGGTTTAGCCGTCGAGGATGGGGATGGTCGCTGGTCCTTGGGCTGTAGCCTCTGCTGTAGAGCGGCGGGATTGTCCGATTGTCGGACCTGCTCTAATCGCGAAAGTGTTTCCTGCGTCATAGGGTCTCCCATCGTACCCATTTCTCTTTTACCAGATCCACCCCCAACCGCGCGCATCCCTGCTGGCGCCTGCTCCTTCTTTTCCTTCGAATCCCCTTTAGCTATCGCTCCGTTTTTCTGTTCGCCCTTCTCCTTCTGTTCTTTTTCTTGGCCCATCCCGCCAAAGCCAGCCTTTTCGTCTTGGACTCCCTTCATATCCTGTTCCTGACCACGTTCACGCATCTCCCCCTCTTGATCCTTGCCTGAACTGTAATCCTTTATCTGATTGGGATCCTTCTCTTTGCCCTTGCCCTTCTCCTGCTTTTGCCCCCCCTGCTCTCCTTGTCCGGGTTCCTGCCCAGAATCTCCATCCTTAGCCTCACCCCCTTTGCCGTCCTTGCCTGGTGATGGCGGACCCTGAGAATCGCCTTTATCCTTCTCCCCATCTCCTTCTTCGCCTCCCTTATCTTTTTCCTGGGACTTCTCTCCCTTTCCGCTCTTCTTTTCGGGCCTTCCTTTTTCTTTCCCTGATTTCTTGTCCTTCTTTTCCTTATCCTTTTTTTTGTCCTTCGGAGATGATTTCTTCTCGGGGGGAGGCGGAGGTTGAAGGTTTTTTAACTCCTCCCGCAACTTCGGCCAGTCTGCGGCTTTCTCATCAATTTTCTCCCCTTCGTCCACTCCCGCCAAAGCGTCCCCAATCATATTCCGCCATGGCGCCTGCGGATCTGGATTTCCCTCCTGCGGCAAAGTCATTTTTTGCACCGCCTCAGGACTCGACCCCAACTGAATCGTCTCCTTCGCCATTTGGGCATACTCCGGTGCCGCCTTTTTACTTTTTTCGGAAAGAGTCGCCACCGTGGTTTTTAATCCTGCCGAAAGATCAAATCCCCCGCTTCCCCCCATCGAGCTCGTCGCCGCAACCCCAGCGCCCACTCCGGTAACGCCAGCCAGCGCCAAGAAAATTACGCACATTCTCATGCTGGTATTTTCTTTCTCGGCTCGGTGGAAACAAGCTTGGTGGTTTTTTTATTCAGAGGCAACAGAATCGGCTCCCCGGAAGTAGTCACACCCATCGCCACCCGTCGCCGCCCAGGTAATGTCGGAATCTCAAACGCCAAGCTCAAGGCTAATAAAAAAACCGCTGGGGCCAGCGCCCACTGAAACCTTTCCGCCTGCCGTGCCTCTTTTGTTTTGGCAAAGTCTCCCGTCTTCCCCTGCTGGACCGTCTCGCTCAACAGTTCGGCCACGTCCACCCAGTTAGCGGCCTCGCGGTAGGCTCCCCCTGTCTCCCGCGCCAACTCCTCGAGAGTGGCAGGCTCGAGCCGTGTCAAAACCGCCGCTCCCCGCCCATCCTTGACCACTCCGCCCTGCGGATCTGAAAGGAGAGATCCCGCCGCCGTCCCTACTCCCAAGGAAATAATCTTTACCCCTTTCTTTTTCAACTCCTCCAGTCCCGTTCGCCAATCTGGGTCATGGGCTTCCCCGTCGCTCAGCACAATTAGAAAACGATCCGCTGCCGTGCTCTGGCCAAACGCTTCCCCCGCCACCCGCAACATCCCCGTGAAATCCGTTCCGGCTTGCGGAAGAAAAGAGGGGTCCAGACCAGGCAAAATATCCCGAAGCACCTCGTAATCGGAACTTAAGGGCACCTGCAAGAATGCCGTGCCCGCAAAACAGGTCAGACCCACCCGCTCTCCTTGCAACTCATCCAAAAGATTTCCAACGAGCAGTTTTGCCCGCGCCAGTCTGGTCGGCTTCACGTCATCTGCCAACATGCTGGCCGAGAGATCTAACGCGATGAGGACCTCCCGCGATTGGTCAAAAACAGTTTCCTCGACGTTTCCCAACTGAGGCCGAGCCAAAGCAACCGCGACCAGCATCAGGCCTGCCCCCAACCAAGTCCCTCTCGGTCCTCGAGCTGTGCCAGGTCGATCCACCACCGCTCGAACCCCAGCCCATCGTCTCATAATTTTCGGCAAGGAGAGTGGAGCCGATCGTCCCAACTTTCCTCTAAAAATGGTCCAAGCCACTAAGGGCAGAATTGGCACGGCCACCAGAACCCAGGGGTACTCCCAGTTCACTCCAAACAAATGGTTCATGCCGTCCTCCCCCACCTTCCGGGACGCGCGAGAGCCAAACCGCCAAGAAGCGCTAGCGCTCCTGGCGTCGCCCAGACCACGTACCACTCATGCGCATGAAGCTGAGATTTCGCACTAAACTCGATCTGCTGTTTTTTATCAATGGCGGCAAAGGCGGCCTCAGCCGTGCCTAGGTCCATCGCCCGAAAGAACTTCCCTCCAGTTAACTCAGCGATCCTTTGCAAAGTCCCTTCGTCCAGATCCGAAATCACCTGCCGATAGCCCAACTTGCGTCCCGCATTGTCGATCACGGGCATCGGCACCACCCCCTGTTGCCCCGCCCCAATGGTGTAAACAGGAATCCCCTTCGCCCGAGCCAACTCCGCCGCCTGCATGGGGGCAAGTACTCCACTGTTGTTCGACCCGTCGGTCAGAAGAATGATGAAGGCTCCTTTTCTTTGTCCGTCTTTTTCCTTTTCGGTTTGCTCCAACCGCGAGACGGCTAACCCCAAACCATCCCCTACCGCCGTAGCATCTTCCACTAACCCCACCCGCAGTCGCTGAATCTGTCTCCCCAGCCATTCGTGATCAAAAGTCAGCGGGGCCAAGGTGTAGGCCCGACCCCCGTAAATCACCACCCCAATCCGGTCGGTCGGCCGCTTCGATATAAAGGCCTCAATAATCGGTTGAATGGCCTCGAGCCGATTCATTCTGCCATTCGGCCCTTCGTAATCCTCCGCCAACATGCTCGGCGAAAGATCGATCGCCAACATAATGTCATGCCCTTTTTGCCGAATCTGTTTTTTCTCTTCCAATTGCTGGGGTCGCGCCAGCGCCACAACCAGCAAGCCCAATCCTACTCCCGCCAAAATCGACGGAAGTCTCCCGAGGGACACAGCCGGAGCCCCTGCCCATCTGGCCACTCGCGGAATAACCAACACTGGCCTCGCTCGCCGTCCCCTCCACCAAACGGCCAGAGGAATTAAGAGCAGTGCCAATAGCCACAGAGGATCTGCCAAAGTCCAGCCCCCAGGCAAAAGAGCAGGACTCATTTTCTTGCTCCTCTCATTCTGCGACGAAAGAAAGTCACCAACGGATCAAGAAGATCTCCCTCCGTGCTTGCGGTTAATCTCTGAGTTGGGCTGGGAAACCACTCTTGCCAAGCCGCCTCGCGCTCTGCCACCCAGGCGGCATGCCTCTCTTGGCTTTCGCGCGTTCCCATATCAAAGGCCAGCACATCGCCCGACTCAGGATCCACCGCCGGCAGAATTCCTAAGGACGGTAAATGAATGTCCCAAGGATCATCCACCCGAACCCCGATCATCTCGTACCTTTTTCTGAGCGCCGCCCACCCTGGGCCCACCGGCCGAGGAGGAAAATCTCCCAGCCACAAAACCACGCTGTGCTTGGGAAACGCGTGGAAGAAAAGTTTCCAGTCCAGCGAAGCTTCCATCCCATCCTCCAACTTGGGAATTGGTGTTCCTAATAGTGTCGCTGCTGTCCTGACAATATTCACCCTCCCCCTGACGGGTTGCCGAACCTGATGCCCAGCGGGGGTGGCGTGCCAAAATCCCACTCGATCTCGATTGCCCGCGGCGGTCAGTGCAAAAAGCCCTGCCAATTCGAGTAGCGCCTCCCGTTTCGTTCGTAAGCCCGAACCGAACTGCAGTGCTGGGGTGTCTTCCATTAACAAAACGATGGTTAGCTCCCTCTCCTCAATAAACTTTTTTCGATAGAGTTCGCCCAGTCTCGCGGAAACATTCCAATCCACGTCCCGCACATCGTCCCCAAACTCGTATTTCACCACCTGATCGAACTCTCTTCCTCGTCCGCGAAAGGCGGAGCGATATTCCCCGCCCAAAAAAGAGTCCGCTGCCATGCGCACGCGCCACTCTAGTTTTCGCAATAGAGCCAGCGGGGCTTTGCGAGCGACCTCTCCAGGCGCAACTGCCGTACTCATCTTCGTCAGCTCCTCTTCTCCTCCTTACGCCCCTGTCGGCACGGGCACCCGAGCGAGAACTCCCTGCAGGATTTCGTCAGTAGAGGTTTCCTCTGCCTCGGCTTCATAGGTCAGTCCCACTCGGTGCCGCAAGGAATCAAGGAAGATTTCTTGAACCACCTCTGGTGTGGCGTGATCCATCCCATGAAGCCAAGCAAGCGCCCGACTCGCTTGCACCAGCGCGAGGGAAGCCCGTGGACTCGCCCCGTAAGAAAGAACTTTCGCGGCACTTCCCGCTGCGCCGTTATGGTTGGCCGCTGCTTCCCGTGTCGCACGGACAAGGGCCAACATGTAGGCCTGCAGTGGAGCGCTCAAATGCACTTCATCCACCTTCGCCCTGAGCGAAAGAAGCTCTTCTCCTGAAGAAACCGCCGACAACTTTGGTTGCATGCTGAGTTGTCCCCATCGTTCCATCATTCTTCGCTCTTCGTGCTCGGATGGGTAGTCCACTAGAAGCTTAAAAAGAAAACGGTCAGTCTGGGCTTCAGGCAGCGGATAGGTTCCCTCTTGCTCGAGCGGATTCTGTGTCGCCATGACCAGAAAAGGCTTGGGAAGAAGATGGGTTTGTCCTCCGATTGTCACCTGCCGTTCCTGCATCGCTTCCAGCAGAGCACTCTGAACTTTAGCGGGAGCCCGATTAATTTCGTCCGCCAGAACTAGGTTGGCAAAAACCGGTCCTTGATGAACGCGAAAGGTGCCTTCCTTAGGCTGGAAAACCATCGTGCCGACCACGTCGCTCGGTAGAAGATCTGGCGTAAACTGAATTCGTTCGAACTCCAGCCCCATGGCCGCCCCAAGACTCTTAATCAGAAGTGTTTTGGCTAACCCTGGCAACCCTTCGAGTAGCACGTGCCCGTTCGCCAGAAGGGCGACCAAAAGCCTTTCGATGACTTCGTCCTGCCCAATGATCGATTTTTGCACTTCTTCCCGAATACGGGTAGCCCACTCTTGTCCTTTTGCCATAAACACAAATCCTCCTTTATTCTATCTTCCCTAAGCTTTTCCAAAACTCAACTACCGCGGAGGCCTTTCGAAATGAGCTTTCTCAGCCTTATTTTTTTGTCACGACGACCGCCCCTTTTGCAAATCGCTCCGCTCCCTGCCCCTCCGCCCCTGGAAATACTTGGACAATTTTCGACACGTCCTCGATCCAGGCCTCCCACGACCAGAGGGCAAGGGATGGAGGCAGGGGCAACTTCCCCAGCGTGGCTTCAATTCGATAAACATCATCCCCCTTCTCCGATCGGGTTAAGGTAAGTTCATGTCGCAGGATGAGGGCGCGCCCCAGAAGATGGCCCACACGATCCAGCCTCAAGCCCCCGCTTAAAAACTTGATTTGCCAGGAATCCACACTGACCACCGCGATTTCCGTCACCGCCAGAGGGGTAAAGCGTAAGCGCTGATGCCACCACGCATTCAACTCCCCATCGCCTAAACGGGTTTCCCCCTGCATCGCTAATTTTTGCCCTGCCGTTTTCCACATTAGCTCTTCCAATCCCTCTGCGCTTTGCGCCTGTCCAATCTCCAAGGGTTCGGGAGTCGCCAAAAGAAGTCCTGTGGCACGACCCAAAAGTCCTATCGCCACAATTCCTGCAATCGTCCAAGCCGTTCCCTTCCACCATGCCCGGTACCGACAGAGCTCAATCATTCCATGAAAGAAAAAACTCACGCCCAGAAGAGCCGCCACCACCGCCCCAGCGAATGATCCCAGCAAGAGAGTTTGGCCCAGAAGAACCGCCGAAACCAAGGGGAGTTGAAATTTCTGCAGAAAAACCGCGCGAGCCGCTTTTTCTCGATCCCCTTTTTCCTGTTCCCACTCGGTTGGGTTGAGCCAGCGCCCCTCAAACTTCTTTTTTCCTGCGGCAAGTTCGGTTTTTTCTATATTCCACGGGCTCGCCAGAAGATTTACCTCATCCGCTCGCCCCACAAACTGATTCTTCAGGGCCTCGAGCGCCGCAATCTGTTCGTCCACTTTCGCCGCAGAATAGGCAACCCCCGCGTCGTAGGGCTTGGGCATCGCCAGTGCTAATGCTTCCGCATAGGCCGCTTCGGCCTTGGCCAACGCCTCGGGATCCTCCTCACTGGGTATTTTATCAAGTCGTTCTTTCCATTTTTCCACCTCATCTTGCAGAACTTTGTCCAAAGCGGGTGCTTTTGCCTTCGCCTCTAGAAGGGCGCGAATAGCGGCCACCGCCATTTCCCGAGCCACAATTTCATCGACCCGAGGGGAGCCAGGTAGGCGCGCTAAAATGCGTGATTCCGCTACCTCTCGTGCATGCCCTCTTTTTTCACGAAGAACCATCATTCCCTCTTTGGCTGTTTCCCATTCGCCCAACACCATTTCAGGCGGAGCCTCGGGCTTGCCAGAATCAAAAAGCAAAAAGGTTGGCTCTGCACGCAACTCGATCGCCCAAAGAACCAGGAGAGAAACGAATAGCCGTACTTTTCGGCTTTGGATCAAGCGCACAACTTCTGCGCCGCCGCGGCGATATCTTTTGGGCCCATCCCAAAGTGATCGTACAACTCCCCCGCACTATAAGCAGAGCGTCCAAACTCGCCCCGCATCCCGATGGGGGCTGCCCGACAACTAATCCCAGCCAAGATCAACGCGTGAAGAAGCATTGCCCCCATTCCTCCGATAATCTGGTGATCCTCCACTGTGACCACTTTGCCTCCCGCACTTTGCACCGCTGCGCCGATCGTCTCCAGATCGGGGCGATTGACAAACGGATTGTCGATGACCGCAGCATGAATTCGTGCTTTCTCCAAGCTCTCGGCCGCTTCTAGGGCCAAAGGCACCATCGGACCGCAGGCCACCAAGACCACATCCGTGCCCGCGCGGAGAACCGTTGCCTTGCCCCAAGGATAGCCTTCGGGTCTCTCTCCCACTTGAGCGGGAAAATCTTCTCGCCCAGCAAAGAAGAGCGCACTTTCTCCGTTTTTTCCTGCCTGCACGTCCTTTGCAATTCTCTGAAAGGCGGCGAGCATTAAGGCCTCCGCTTGATTGGAGCAACTCACCGCAATCGCCAGAGTATGCGGAATCGCACTGACCGCGGCAAAATAGGTTGTGGCTTCATGTGACGCGCCGTCAGCCGCATCCTGAAATCCTGCGTGGGTGAACGCCGTCACGATTGGCCCTTGGGAAAGCGCGGCCATGATCAGAGGCAGGTTTCCTTTGGTCACTCCAAACTGAGTAAAAGTGTCCGCGACGGGAAGAAACCCCGCTTTTGCCAAGCCCGTGCAAGTGCTGATCATGTTGGCTTCCGCCACTCCGATGTCGAAGGAGCGGCCTGGCACCGCTTTTTGAAATGCGGCCATCCCAGTCGATCCTGGCAAATCCGCACTGATCGAAACCACGGGCAACCCAGCCTGTGCCGCCTTGATTGCCGCCCGCGCAAAACCCGCCTGCACTTTTTCTTTCTTTATGTGACTCGATCCTGATTTCTTGCCCTCCTGCTTTTCTTCCCAGCCCCGACGCAGAGACTCTGCCCATTTTTTCAAATCAGGCGGGGTCTCTCCCCCCGTAATTTCGTCAACAAAGGGAATGATTTTCTCCCCGTCTTTCAGCGGGAATCCATGTCCGCCCGAAGAGCTTTCCACCGTTGCCTTCACCCCATATCCCTTGACGGTTTTAACCCAAAGGCAAACCGGCCGACGCGGATCCCCTTTGGCCTCTGCCACCGCCTGCTCCACCGCCTGATAGACAACCTGAAGATTCTGCCCCTCCTTCACATGGCGAACGTTCCACCCGAGCGTAGCCAAGCCAGCAAAGGTTGGTTCCATGGTGTAGCTATCGACGGAGATGCGACCCGAAAGTTTCGTGTCGTTGTCGGAAACAATTAGAACGAAGGGGTTGATTTCATTGCGGCTCGCCAAGCCAGGAATGGCGGCGAACGCCTCCTTCGCTTCCCCTTCCATGCAGGCCCCATCTGATATCACACAAAAAGTTAACCGATCCCGATGGGCCAGCTTATCCCCCAAGGCCAGTCCTTGGGCCACGGGAATTCCCGAGCCCAGTGGTCCATTGCTGATAAAAACTCCCTCAGGATTCAAATGGCTTTCCCCGTGCCCAGTTAGCTTGCTCTCGATCGAGCGGAATTTTTTAAGGTCGTTGAAAGTCATCCCATCAAATCCGTACTGGGCTCGCAGGGCGTAAACCCCGTTTTCCGTGTGGCCCGCGTCGTTGACAAAGTTGTACGCTTCATGCCAAGGCCGTCCTTTTTCCACAAACATCAGCCCATGAATCGCGGACATGATCTCGGCCAAAGCTGCAGGGCCGCCCCAGTGACAGGCCGCTCCGCCAATCACCGCATGAGTATCCATCAACGCGATCAAAGCCCGAGTCATCACCGGATCAGCCAGAGTAACCTGATCGCCCGCTCCATTTTTTACGTGAGCGGGATATTTCGGCCCTTGCGACGGGGTCGGCGCTAAGCGGTTGGGAATCTTCAGCGGGCAAAGAGGCGGTGCCTCAACTGCTTGAACCGGTCCTACTTCAGTGGCCATAACTCGTCTCCTTCTTTTTTCTTTGGGTAAATCAAACGGGGTAAATCGTATCGGTTTTGCTACGCCCTTGGCAAGACCTCCCCTTATTTCGTTCGACCCGAACCGGGGGAGATCTCGAGAATAACCCACGAATCGCTCCCCTGTGGGGGGCGATCATGCGCTGATGCGTACAAGACCTGACATTCCTTTGGCACAATTCTCCAAAACGCTTCCCGCCGAGTTTCGTCCAGCTCTTTCAAGGCATCATCCACTAACAAAACTGGGGTGCGTCGCCTGACTTCACGAATCAGCTCCAGCTCGGCGATTCGCACCGCCAAGCTCGCCGAACGCCGCTGCCCCTCCGACCCAAATCGCGACAAACTCCGTCCCCCTAAACTAAAATCCCAATCGTCCCGCTGTGGCCCGGTACAGTTGAGGCCTCGCTCCCTTTCCTGATCCCAGAGCCGATCTCTTTCAGCCCCACTCAAAGGAACTGGATCATCTGGCTGATAGGACACCCTCAGTTTTTCCGCTCCAGCCGTCAGCTCTCGATGAGCTTTTTCGAGGTGAGGCAAGAAGGTGCGTGCCAAGGCTTCCCGGGCGGGGCGGATGCTCGCTGCCAATTCCGCAAGTGTGGTTGTCCACGCTTCCCACTCCTCCCGCGAAGCCTGGGGACGGCGGAGTAGCGCCGATCTTTGGCGAGTAATTTCCCTCAATCGCCGAAATTCGGGAAGTCGGCTCGGCTCAATTTCGCTTAACAAAAGATCAAATCCTGCCCTCCGTTCGGCCGAGCCTCCCTCAAGAACAACCGTATCCCCCCCATGAGCCACCACCGTTAGGGCTCTCCCCCAAAACTCATCGGTCGTAACCCCAACCCGCCCGTCCAACTCCAGCTCTCGACCCGCCCCCCGAAAAACCACCCCTAGCCGAACTGGCCCCGCTTCATCCGCCCACGAGCCTTCAATTCGCCAACCTTCGGCTCCATGTTGGGTCAAGTCCCGCAAAGCGCGCGTGCGGAAGGATCTTAAACGGGCAAGAACCGAGACCGATTCCAAAATGGTGGTTTTGCCCAGCCCATTAGCTCCCGCGAGTAAAACGCGCGATCCGAGGTTTTCTAAATCAAGAGCTGTGTGACAGCGTACCGAAGTAAGGCGGAGTCGGCGAAGCACCCCGCTCGGCTCAGGCGGTCCGCATCGGCATGATGACGTAGAGAAAAGGTTTGTTGTAGCGGATGACTCCAGGGCTGAGCTCGTCGATAAAATCAAAATGGATTGTGTCGCTATCAATGTTTTTCAGCGGATCCGCCAAAAACTCCGGATTAAAGGCCATGGTAAAATCTTTCCCCTTATACTGAACGGGAATCGACTCATGGGCCTCACCCACATCGGGGGTATTCGCCGCAATTTCCAAGTTGTGTTTGCCAAAGGTCAGCTTCACCGAGTTGGTTTTCTCGCTTGAGAGCAAGGCCACCCGCCGAACAGAGTTAAGAAACAACTCCCGCTCTAAAGTAACCCGCTCTTTCGCTTCGGCGGGAATGACTTGCCGATAGTTAGGGTAATTACCCTCAACCATTTTGGCCGCGATCACTGTGTGCCCGAAAGAAAAGAGTATCTGATTTTCTAGAATGGCAAAGGAGACGTCATCCTTGTCCCCCAGAAGCCTCTGGAGCTCGTGCACCGCCTTGGCAGGCAGAATGAACTCCCGTTCGCCGGATTTCGGAAAATCGAGCTCTTGATCCGCTAAGGCAAGTCGCCGTCCGTCAGTCGCGACCACCGTAAGCTTCCCCTCTTTCAAACAGATGAGTAGGCCATTGAGGACATAGCGCTTCTCGTCGGCCGACATCGCGTAGGAAACCCGCTTCATCAGCTCCTTCAGTCCCTTTTGCTCTATCTTGTAAATTGGGTTTTTTTCTCCGCCTTTTGAGGGGAACTCAGGAATCGCGGGGAATTCATCCGAGGGCATCCCCATAATCTTAAAGAAGGCCGAACCGCACCGCATGGTTGCACCAAGCTTCCCGTCTACATCCAAAGTAAGCTCTTCTGACGGTAGCTCCCGGATAATACTGAAAAGTCTTTTGGCGGGGAGTGTTACGGCCCCTTCTTTTTCGACGCCTGCTTCACAAGACGTCCGAATGCCGATGTCTAAATCGGTAGCCGAGATCATCAGCTGGTTCTTATCTGCCTTGAGCAAGAGGTTATTTAAAATGCCGATTGGGGTTCTGGTGCCTACGACGTTCTGGACTGCGGCAAGTGCACCAAGGAATTTTTGCTTTTGGAGGATGAGTTTCATTTAGGTTCGTGAGTTAGAAGTTTGGAATAGATAGATATAGATTCAATACAACCATAATCATAAGCGAGTGGATAAGTCACGCGTTTTTGCCTAAGACGCGGCGGACGAGAACCTTGCGCCAAGAATAAGCCACGAATAAAAAGGGTTTTAAATGCGCTTGTTGATTTGGAGAACTCCTTTTCACATGGATTCCACATTGGTTATGCCTCTATTCACAAGAGAAACGAATCTCCCTCTGTACTGGTGAGCAAGATGGGGTGAACCTGAGATTTCCACAGGAATAACTCGGGAAAAGTTTCCAGTAAGCGCCGAGAAAAAGATCGGTCGTGTTTGAGTTCGGTTGAGCGGTTCATCGGTTTGTATAGATAAAAAGAGGCCAATTGCACAGCGACGCACCTCAAGCCACACGAAAGTAGTTTGAGCCAAGGCCAGACGGAGCAAGTGGCGCAGTTAGCGATCAGCAGGCTCTTCGAGCTTGTGGGTGAGCAGGCCAACCATTTGGTGAAGCCGGTCATCGCCCTGCATCTTGGAGGTGATCGTCTTGCACGCGTGCAGTACGGTGCCGTGATCGCGACCCCCGAAGGACTCGCCGATTTCTTGCAGGCTCTTCCCAGTCATTTTCCGACTGAGATACATCGCAACCATTCGTGGGAGGGCAATGTGAGCCGGACGACGCTTGCTCGTCATATCTGCGATTCGCAGATCGTAGCCTTCGGCCACTCGGCGCTGGATCAATTCGATCGTTACGATCGGTTTGGTTTCCTGCTGGATGAAATCCTTGAGGAGCTCTTCCACTTGTACGGGAGTGATGTGACGATCGTGGAGCGCTGCCCAGGCAGCTACCCGATTCAAGGCGCCTTCGAGACGTCGGACGTTTGTCTTCACGCGCTCGGCGATGAAATGGAGCACCGATTCCCCCAGGCGAACCTGCATGGTGGAAGTTTTCTTCCGCAAAATAGCCAAGCGGGTCTCGATGTCTGGCGATTGCAACTCTGCACTCAGCCCCCACTCGAAGCGGGAGACGAGACGCTTCTGCAGATTGGCCACGTCTCCGGGAGGACTGTCACTGGTCAAGACGATCTGGCGATTGCCATCAAAGAGGGTGTTAAAGGTGTGGAAAAACTCCTCTTGGGAGCGATCTTTACCCGAGAAGAACTGCACGTCATCGATCAGAAGACAATCGGCCTGACGGAAGCGACGACGAAATTTGACCAATTCCCCATGCTGGATGGCGGAAATGAACTCATTGGTGAACTGTTCCGAGGTCACGTAAACAATCTTGGCACCTTTTTTCTTTTGCATGACCCGATGGCCGATCGCGTGGAGCAAATGGGTCTTTCCAAGGCCAACAGAGCCGTGAATGAAAAGAGGGTTATAAGTGCGGGCAGGCGCGTCAGCCACAGCAGTGGCGGCGGCGTGGGCAAACTGGCTGTTCACCCCTGCGACAAAGGACTCGAAGGTGTAACGGCTGACCAACTCTCCAGAGAGAGGCTTGGACTTTTCTTTTCCTTCTGCTTGCAAGAGGTGGTCTTCTGCGGTGGGGGTAGGACGATCCTTCGAGCCGACCACATCAAAACTGATTTTCACCTCACGGCCGATGGCCAAGGTGGCGCACTCGCGGAGCTGATTGAGGTAGTTTTCTTCGATCCAGTACTGATAGATGGCGTTTTCTACTCCGAGAACCAGGCGGCCAGCCTCATAGCTCAAGGGGACAATGGAGGAGAACCAGCGGTGAAGAGCGTCAGGGGTGATTACTTTTTCAAGTTCACGACAGACTTTGACCCAGATTTCCGGAGGATTGTTCATTCGTTTTTATTTTCCTTTTTGGTTTCGGGGATGAATCATTCGCGCCAAAAAATAATGGTGCAAGCGGAATTTTATTTTTTATCGAAAATTTATTTGAACAACTTCGCTTGACAACTTGCTTGAACATAAAAAAGCAGATTTTACGAGGAGGAAAAAAAAGATCATACCTTTGAGCGTGCGATCTTCTTCGCGCTGCGCTAAAAAAAAGAATGCTGCACGCGCCCGTCCTCGTTTGGTTTCGGCGGGATTTGCGTGTTTCCGATCATGTTGCGTTCCATCGCGCCGCCGAACTTGCCGTGCCGATCGTGCCAGTTTTTATCTTCGATGACGCGCTTTTGCGCCCTTCCAGCGCCAGTAGTCGGAGGGTCGCCTTTCTCCTTTCCTGCCTCGAGAGTCTCTCCTCAAACCTCCAGGCCCTTGGCCCTAAACTTATCACTCGAAGGGGCCCTCCCGAAGTCGAGTTACGAGCCTTGCTCAAGAGCACCGGAGCCAAACACCTGTTCTTCAACAAGGATGTTGAGCCCTACGCACGGCAACGCGATGAGAAGGTCATGGCGATGGCTTCGGAGGAGGGCGTTGAGGTGGTGGCCTGTGATGATTTGATGATTCACCCGCCTGGTCTAATTGAGAAAGGCACGGGCGGGCCGTACACTGTCTTCACTCCTTACTCGAAGACTTGGTTGGCTCGACCACCTCACGATCCTTTGCCCAGACCTAAGAAGCTGACGGAATTTTCCCAGCTCAAAGCAACTCCTCTTCCCTCTCTTGCTGATCTCGGCTTAGAGAAGCTGGACGTTTCTATCCCTTTAGGGGGAGAGAAGGCGGCCCAAGAGCTTTTGCGCTCCTTTGTCTCCAAAAACATCCGGCACTATGAGTCCACCCGAAACTTTCCTCTGGCGGACTCGACCTCTCGCCTTTCTCCACACCTACGTTTCGGCACGATTTCCCCGCGCACGGTCTTGGCGGCGGCACGAAGGGTTAAAGTGGAGGATCCCTCGAGCAAAAAGCAGGTGGACGTCTTTATATCCGAGCTGATCTGGAGAGATTTTTACAAACAGATCCTTTGGGAGTTTCCTCACGTCGCTCAGGGAGCTTTTCGGCCGGTTTATGACCAGCTCGATTGGGAAAACAATCAGCAACTCTTCCAGGCCTGGTGCGAAGGCCAGACCGGCTACCCCATTGTTGATGCGGCTATGCGCCAACTGAATCAAACGGGGTGGATGCACAACCGCCTACGAATGATCGTGGCCTCTTTCCTCACCAAAGACCTGCTTATCTCTTGGCAGTGGGGCGAGCGCTACTTTATGAAACAACTTTTGGATGGCGATTTAGCCGCGAATAACGGGGGCTGGCAATGGGCCGCGAGCACAGGGACCGATGCCCAGCCCTATTTTAGAATTTTCAATCCTTCCAGCCAGGCGGAACGCTTCGATCCTGAGGGAAAGTTTATCGAGAAGTATGTGCCGGAAGCCCAAAGCCTCACCTACCCTGCTCCGATTGTGGATCACGCCCGCCAACGCGTCCGCGCGCTGGCCATGTACCAAAAAGCTCGCGACTAAGTCGGATTAGAGCGTCTGCAGGAAGCGGACGAGCTGCTCGCGGTTCGGGCTGTTGCCGTGACGCACGTAGAAGCCCGAGGCCGCGACGGCCAACTGAAGCGAGTGGGGCAAGCCCAAGCCCAGCAAGCGCGCAATCGAGAAGCCCGCATTGAAGTGGTCTCCTGCTCCTGTGCTGATCTTCGGTTTTGAGGTGTAGGGACCGGTGACGAACACCTCCCCTTCCGCATCCGCCGCGCAGGCGTACTGGATGGGATGAATCACCACCACTTGAACGCCCATCTTCTCACGGATGGCGCCCGCCAAGGAAGCACAGGCCTTCGGAGTTTTTGTCCCGCCACGGAGACGGAGAACTTTGGCCACATGCATCGCCTCGCTCTCGTTCAATCCAATGGTTACGTCGTTATCGACCTGGAACTCGCCGATGATTTTTAAGGCGGCCAAGAGATCCGCTTCAATCCGCTTCGCAGGATCGGCCAGATCAAAGAAAAGATGCTTCCGCTTGTCAGGCTTCACTGGTTTGTATTCGGTCAGCAATTTTTTCCAAATGGCGGACATATGGGGGAGCATGGTCCAATTAACCATTCCCACGAAAGCGGCTGAGGACCAAAGCTTCTGCATCACTTTATCGCCGAGACGCGCCTGCATCGTTTCCCAGTTGGCGTCTTGCACCGAAGCCAATTGGCCGAGCATAATTTTCCCGTCATTGAACTCCAGGGCGGACGTCTGTGCAGGCTCGGCAAAGGAGTGAACCTTGGCCCGTTTAGCAAATTCAGTGAACACGGGGTGGATCTTCGGGTAGCCGCACATTCCCATGTACTCCACGGGAGCGCCGAGGGTGGACATGGCGAAAGCCATCAAAGGTCCGTTCCCACCAATTTTCTCCATTGTCGGCACCACTTCGAAATTAGCGCTCTTACCTGCCGCTTCGCCCAGCTTCTTGGCAAAAGGCTTTATCGAGGTGTAAGGGAGGTACTTGGTGGCTGTTTGACGCTGGTCCACCACCTGTAAAATCGAGTCGAGAAAGCCATCGAAACCCAGCAAGCAGCTGAATTTTAGGAGTTGGGCCCTTGAGCCAATCAATCGTTCCGCCGTTTGTCTTGCCAGTCTAGAGTCAGTCATAACCTGTCGTTATACGCCGTGGGAGCTAAATTAACAAGTCAAACTCGCCGAAATAAAAGCGGTTGCCTTTCTTGCTCTTTGTGCGATTTCCATATGCGACATGGCCAACATTGTTTACTTCGACCTCGAAACCCAAAAAATTGCCACGGAAGTCGGTGGTTGGGGCCATATTGATAAGATGGGCTTGGCCGTTGCCGTGCTTTATCACACCGACAAGAACGAATATTCTGTTTATTTGGAAAAAGATGCGGACCAGCTCGTGGCCGACCTGCGCCGGGCCGATCTGGTGGTCGGTTTCAATGTTCTCCGCTTCGACTACACCGTTCTTTCCGCCTATTCGGTCTTCGATTTTTCCAGCGTGCCCACTCTCGACCTCATGGTCAGCCTCGAGGAAAAGATTGGTCACCGCGTAGGGCTAGATGCTGTGGCCAGCGCCACTTGTGGAATCAAAAAAACAGCCTCGGGTCTCGAATCCATTCAGTGGTGGCGCGAGGGCAAACATCAGCAGGTAGCCGAATACTGCTGCTACGACGTTAAGGCGACTCGCATGGTTCACGAACACGGGGTTCGCACGGGGCAAGTGGCCTACATGAGCTTTAAAACCAAGCTGAGGCAATTTGCCAAGGTCGATTGGGCGACCATCGGCCCCGTGGAGTATCTCTTAGAAAAACCAGCAACCGTCGCGGCCTAGCTTGGTAGTAGTACGAGACCCGACCCAAGGGTGCTCACGACTCAAAGATCTTTCGGGTGGCTTCATGTCGTGCCCGGAACATTTCTGTGAAAACTTTCCGAATCAAGGGAAGAAGCAAAACTCCCACCAAACCTCCTGGAGGGAGAAACTCTACTCGGTCCACCAGCCCCGTTGTCCCATCGGGAGCCGCCCAGAACTCATGCAGGTGCCGCCAAAATGGAAAGGGTCCCCGTTGGGCCACATCCAAAATATGGGCGCGGCCGGGAGTCCCTGAAAAATCTTCTACTTCTTGGACGGTAACTTCCCAAGTCTGAGGAAGCCCCATCGAGCGGACGTTGAGGCGAATTTGGGCGCCTGCCACGATCTGTTCGGGAGACTGGAGTGAAACCACGCGAATCCACCATGGGTTAACCCGTGAAATGTTTTTGGGCTGAAGATGAAATTCAAATACTTTCCGCGGGTCAGCCTTAAGATTGCTGGCGTATTCAAAGACATAAGGAAGAGGATCAGGTCGCATTTCGCTATCTTGTTCGATTTTGGGCCCTTGGCCAAGACGGCGTTTCGGGTTGGCCATTCCCTATCTCTGACGGAAACTCCCCCCATGGCACTTCCTTCTTGGAAAAAGGTACTCGTGGTGGATCTGGGTTTTTTAGGAGACACCGTTCACTCGATTCCTGCTCTGCGCGCCCTTGCGCAATCTGGAGCCCAAGTCGATGTCATGACCACCTCTGTTGGAGCTGAATTGCTCGCCCTCGTTCCCGAAGTAAGTCGCTCTTGGATTGTTCCTTTAGCGAAGCCAAGTCCCCCCCCGTGGCGTCATCTTGGAACTCTGCGCGCCATCCGCGCCGAGAAGTACGACCTCGCGATCACCTTCATTGGATCGGATCGAAATCTTTACTGTACTGGCTGGAGCGGAGCCCGCCAGCGGGTCGCCCATTTAAGTGGCCGCAACTCTTGGCCCGCCCGATGGCGCCTCACCCAAACAGTAAGCGGCCGTGATCGCGCCCATCCCGTCTACGAACAACGCCTCTCCATTCTTCGGCATCTCGGTTGGACCGGAAACAATCCTGGATGGGCTTGGAAAATACCCGAGGCCGATGTCAGGTGGGCTCGAGAGCAAACCAGCCCTCCTTTTCTCCATCTTTCCATTAGTGCCGCCAGCTCCCCGCTCAACGAGTGGCCCTTGGATGCGTGGTCGGAAACACTTCGGCAGGTTTGGCTTAAATCTCCTCATTCTCGAGTCGTCGCCACCGGGGTGGGTTCAGAACGTGAAATCGCCCGCCTCGCAGATCTTGTGTCTTTAGTCCAAGATAAACGGTTGCAAATCTTTTTCGATCCCTTGCCCATGTCCCGACTGGCCGCATTTCTACAGGAATCCAGCCTTCACCTCGGCCTGGATTCCGGTGTTCTGCATTTTGCCATGGCCCTCGGCAAGCCCACCGTTTCCCTTTTTCGCGATTCGGAAGGCCGTCCAGGCTGGGCCCCGCGAGGGGAACAGCACCGCGTTCTCCTGCGAGACTGTTCATGCAACCAGACCGGCAAAGCAGCCTGCACAGGAAGTCGCGCTCTTTGCCTTTCCAAAGTCACCCCTACCGAGGTTGCTCAAGCTGCGCTAAGCGTACTTCCGATGAATGGAAAAAGCTAAGATGATGGCTTTGCCCGACTACTACTCCGAGCTGCGTCCCTTTCTAAAGGACTTTGACGAGGGTCACCCCATTCTCTGTTATCACAAGATTGCGCCCCCACCCGCCAAGGCCCGGATCAAGGGTCTCTATCTCGGCTCAGACCTATTTTTTATTCAGATGAATGAAATTTCGCAGGCGGGGTTTATTTCCACGCTACCCCACGAGGCGACTCGCTCGATCGGATCTTCCATTACCATTACCTTCGATGATGGATTCGTAAACAATCTGACCGAGGCGGTTCCTCTAATGCGGCAAGCAGGCATCCGCGCAATCAACTACCTCGTGGCCGATCGAATTGGTCGAACGAGTGATTGGGAAGCTCGCGAAGGGGGCGAGGCCGATCCGCTCATGAATGAATCCCAGATTAAAGATTGGCTCGCTGCTGGGCACTGGATCGGCGCCCACACCTGCACCCATCCGCGTCTTTCCCAGCTTCCTCGAGGTAAGGCTCGAGAAGAAATCACTGCTGGCCGTAAAAAACTGGAGGATCGGTTTGGGATTCCAGTAGAGCACTTTGCCTATCCCTATGGCGATTATGATAACTCTACCGTCGAACTCGTTCGAGAAGCGGGATTCAAAACTGCCTGCACCATGCACCGCGGGATTAACTTAACCCAAACCCCAGTCCTTGAGTTAAAGCGCTGGACCGCTCGATACCCGAGCCGAACTCTTAAGAACTTTTTCCGGCGTCTTTTCTAAAGCCGCCGACCCTGCCGAAACTGTGCGGCATTCAGCGATAGCAGCACAGGTGATTCGTGTTCGTAGCTCAAGACTCCCATCGTTCCAGTCTGAATCACAAAATGTCGGCCATCTTCTGGGGGCAACTCCAGCCAGCGTGCGATCAAAACTCGCAAGATATGGCTGTGGGCAAAAAGCAGGCTATCGCCTGAGGTGGCTCGTATTTTTGCAATCAGCCGATCACAACGAACCGTGACCTCGGTAGCGGACTCCCCACCAGGAGGGGTTTTTCCGAAGACGGTCCATCCAGGATCGGTTTTTCTAATCTCTGCCGTGGTCATTCCCTCATAAGCTCCGTAGTTCCACTCGGCCAAATCAGAATCTTCGATCGCGCGCCCCTTGAATCCTGCCAACTCTGCTGTCCTTACCGCCCGTTGCCGCGGACTGGTTTGGACCAGAGTAAATTCCCAGTTCTTCAAAGAATCACAAAGAGACTTTGCCTGCTTTTCTCCGGCGGGTGTCAGAGGCAGGTCGGTGAAGGAGGTGTGCTGTCCGCTTTCGCTCCACTCTGTCTCGCCGTGGCGAACTAGCACAACTTGGGGCCCAGAAGAGCGCATACTTTACCTAAGCACCTTGAAGGAGTTCGTCGAGAAATCGGATTTGCCAA
>JBBAWB010000015.1:0-34667 GCA_040397385.1 Methylacidiphilales bacterium | reverse complement strand
AGATTTCTGGAATCGGGAGAGGCTTGGGTGTCTGGGAGGGAATCGGGATGGGAAGAGGTAGATTTCAAAGAATGATGATTTTACCCCAATTTCGGGTGTAGGGAAAGAGGGAGGGAGGCGGCGAAGCGCCGCGATTTTGGATGTTTTCCCGCGGTTGCGGAACGCGCTTACGCGCGGATTTTTGATTGGGGATGGGATTGCTGTAAGGCGCCCGAGGAGGGCCCCGACGCTGGTCGGGGCAGGCGGGTGGTGGTAGGGCCGATGGTCTCCATTGGCCGATAGAGCGATTTAGGCCTGAGCGGTTGAGGACTCAATCGGCTGACCGAGCCTACTACGTTCCGCCGACGTTACTTCGAAGGCTAGGAGACGGTCAACCCTACCAGCGAATGAGAATAATCCCGCATTCTTGGGACGCGTCACCGCGGTTGCGGGACACGTTTACGCGAGGCGACCTCGGAGATGTCGCCGCTACCTAGCTTTGATTCCGCGTTCGCGTCTGCGCCCTGATTCCGAGCGGGGCCCGGAGAGGCAGGCCTACCTGATTTTAGAGTTTCAAGCCAACCAGTGGTTCAATCGGCGCATCACGGATGATGCGCCCTACCAGTGAACGGTGGTGGGGTTAGGCGATGAGGTCGTAGATTTTGTGGCCGGTGATGGTGACTTCAGCAAATTCGTTTGGGGTGAGAGGTGAGGTGAGGATGACTTTGCCGTCGACATCGGGGGCATCGGCTTCGGTGCGGGCGGAGGTAGGGGTATCGACCAAAACACGAAGCTTTTGGCCGACGAGGGAAGCGGCGCGTTGGGTGGCAACTTTTTGTTGGGCGGCCATGGCTTTACGGTAGCGGGATTTTTTGATGGCGGGAGAAACCTGGTTGGGCATTTTGGCGGCGCGGCTTCCCGATTCTTGGGAGTAGGTAAAGATGCCCATCCGATCGAACTTGGCGTCTTGAATGAAGCCGAGGAGGGTGTCGAATTGTGCATCGGTCTCGCCAGGGAAGCCGACGATGAAGGTGGTGCGGATAGCGAGATTGGGGATGCCTGCGCGCAGACGGGTGACGAGGCCTCGAATATGGGTTTCGGAAGTCTCGCGTCGCATATCTTTGAGCATCCCCTCCTCGATGTGTTGCAGGGGCATATCGACGTAGCGGGCAACTTTGGGAAGGCGAGCGATGGCGGTGATGAGTTCATCGGACCAGTGGGCAGGGTGGGTGTAGAGGAGGCGGATCCAGAAATCCCCCTTTACGGAGGAGAGGGCCTCGAGGAGATCGATTAGATTTTCTCCTCGGGCAGAAGTGACTTGGGCGCGTGGTCCACGTCCTTCGGTCCAACGATCCATACCGAAGTAGGTGGTATCCTGAGAAATAAGTAGGAGTTCTTTGACCCCTTCGGAGATGAGTTGTTCCGCTTCACGTCGGATGGATTCGATGGTGCGGCTACGGTGTTTGCCCCGCATTTGCGGGATGACGCAGAAGGAGCAGGGGTGATTACAACCTTCGGCGATTTTGACGTAGGCGAAGTGTTTTGGGGTGAGGCGCCAGCGGGGGGTATCGAAGTCGGGGATGTAGACGGGCAGGTGGTCGGGCACGAGGTCTTCGGGGGAAGAGCCTGCGGGCCGAGCGAGGACACGACGGACAATGGGGGCGACTTCTTCGAGTTGGTCGAGGCCGATGAAGGCATCGACTTCATTGAGTTCCCCGGTGAGTTCGGTCGAAAATCGTTGGGACATGCAGCCTGCGACGATGAGGCGTTGATCGGGGCGGCGGCGATGAAGGCCACGATCGCGGTGGGCTTCGAGAACAGCGGTGATGCTCTCGGTTTTGGCAGAGTCGATGAAGGCGCATGTATTGACGATGAGGACGTCGGCTTCGGCGGAGTCGGCGGTGAGTTCCATGCCGGCGGAGCGAAGGTGGCCGAGCATAATTTCTGAATCGACGAGATTTTTTGCGCAACCGAGAGAGATAAGCCCGACTTTAGTGGTCACGGGGGGGAGGGCGACGTGGGTGGCAGATCAGCGGGCGGGGAGGGAGAAGGTCTGGGGGCCTGATTTTTCGTAGGCGCCAAAGTTCGATTCGTTGAAAATGATTTCGGCATCGGCGGCTTCGCGGGTGGTGACGACAAAGGAGTCTCCGCTCCAAGCGGGATCGTCTTTGTCGGGAAGGGTATCGTCTTCGTCGATGGTATCTTCAAAAAGTTGAACTTCTTGGCCATCGCGAATAGCGACGACGCGAACCCAGGTATCTTTTTTAGCGCGGATACGGAGGAGCTGGGGGGTGGCGGGTTTGGGTGTGGGGGTGGCGGAGGCTTGGACGGCGGGGAGCGAGGAGATGGAAGGGCTGGCAGGTTCGCCCGCTTTGACGGGGAGAGCGGATTTTACGAAGCCGTCGGGTGTGGTTGAGGGGGTGGAGGAGGGGGTGGAGGAGGGAATGGAGTTATTTTTTTCGGCGGCACCGATCGGGGCGAGAGTGGAGGGGTCTTTGGAGGATTTGACGGGCCAGACGCGGTAGATTTGGATGGTGGCTACGACGAGAATAAAGAGGCCAGCGATGGAGAGGACGCCAAGGCCAAGACCGCGGGAGGTAAAGATGGGTTCAGAGGCGCGGGTAGGAAGGGCCTCGAGCATTTCTGGGCGGAGATCGAGGATGGAGTCTTCTCTTTCTGCCGAGGGTTGAAATTCACGAAGGAGGGTTTTTGGATCGAGGCCGAGCTCGCGGGAGTAGATGCGGAGGAAGCCGCGGGTGTAGGCGAGGCTGGGGAGTTTATCGAACTGGCCTGCTTCGAGTTGGCGGAGGATATTGTGGTGTAGGCGGGTGCGGACGGAAGCTTCTTCGAGGGTCCAACCGAGGCGAAGGCGTGCGAGACTGAGCTGGGAGCCCACGGGGTCGCCGGATTCGGTGGCTGGAGCTTTCTTTGTTTTCATAGTTGGACGGTATCGAGGTCGATAAGGATCTCGCGATCTTTCGCGCCATCCTTTGGACCAATCATACCGCGAGCTTCGAATTGATCAATCACCCATGCAGCGCGTCCATACCCCACTCCTAACCTCCTCTGGAGCAACGAGGTAGACGCTTTTTTCTCGAGTTTAACAACCTCGAGGGAGCGGGAGAGGAGGTCCTCATCTTTTTCGGAGAGATCGGAGTCGCCCCCGCTGGGTTTAGTTAATTTAGCGTGGATTTCCTGTTCATAGAAGGGTTTGGACTGTTCGGCGATGAAGTCGATGACGCGAGAGACTTCTTCTTCGGTGACGAAGGCGCCTTGAGCGCGGATTAATTTGCTGGCGCCTGGGCGGAGGTAGAGGAGGTCGCCTTTGCCGAGGAGATTTTCGGCACCGGACTCGTCGAGGATGACGCGGGAATCGACGCCCGAGGGGACTTGGAAGGCGATGCGGGCGGGGACATTGGTTTTAATGACGCCGGTGATAACGGCGGCTCGTGGGGTCTGGGTGGCGATGACGAGGTGGATACCGGCGGCGCGGGCTTTGGCGGAGAGGAGGGCGATGGCGTTTTCGACTTCGGCGGGGGCGACCTGCATGAGGTTGGCGAGCTCGTCGATGATGACGACGATGTAGGGCAGGCGATCGGGCAGGACTTCCTCATTGGAGGGAAGGGAGGAAGCGGTTTCGGGTTCATCGCCATTTTCGAGGCGTGGGGCGAGGTCGAGGGCTTCGATTCGTTTGGGGACAAGGGTGCGTGTGTTGAAGCTGACGATATTGCGGACGGTGGCTTTAGCCATGTAGCGGTAGCGTTTTTCCATTTCGTTGATGACCCAGCGGAGGGCAAGGAGGACTTTTTTGGGTTCGGTGACGACGGGGACGACAAGGTGGGGGAGTCGGTTATAGACTTGGAGTTCGACGACTTTGGGGTCGATGAGAATGAGGCGAAGATCGTCGGGGCTGAAGCGGTAGAGGAGGCTGAGGAGTAGGGTATTGATGCAGACTGATTTTCCGGAACCGGTGGTGCCAGCGATGAGGAGGTGAGGGAGATCGGCGAGATCGTCGACGAGGGTAGCGCCGTAGACATCTTTGCCGAGGGAGATGGGTAGGTGGCAGGTCGAGCTGGTCCATTCGGGAGATTCGATGAGGTCGCGGAGAAGGACTTTGATTTTGGAGGCGTTGGCGACCTCGATGGCGACGGTATCGCGACCGGGGACGGGAGCGAGGATGTTGATGCGTTCGGCTTTCATGGTACGGGCGAGATCGCGTTCGAGATTGCAGATACGTTCCACGCGGATGCCTGGGGCGGGATAGAGTTCGTAGCGGGTGATGGTGGAGCCGCGGGTGATATCGCCTGGGCTGACCTCGATATCGAAGTGGGAGAGGGTTTCGATGATACGGAGTTGGTTGGCTTTGAGTTCTTCTTCGGAGTAAGTGGGGCGGGTATCGCGTTCGGGTTTTTGCAGGAGTTCGACGGAGGGGAGTTTATAGGAGTCGTAGGTGGGGCGAGTGGAGGCGGGAGCGGGCGTGGGTTTGGGGGAAGATTTGGGTTTGGAAGGGGTGGGGGAGGGGGATTTTTCGGGGGTGGGAGTGGAGGAGGGTTTTTCTGTTTTGGATGGGGCGGATTTTGCTGGGGTGGAGGGGTAGGGAGTGAGGGTGGTATCGACGATTTTGGGGGCGGGGCGGTTGGGGAGGGGAGTGGGAGTGGGAGTGGGAGTGGGGGATGGTGTGGGAGGATTTTCTTTGGCGATGGCGCGGCGGAGGCGTTTCTGGGCTATTTCTATTTTTTTCTGTTCGAGGTGGAGGCGTTCGGTGGGTTCGGCTTGGCGGATTTTGTAGTCGAGATACTGATCGACGAGGGCTCGACCTGCTTCGCCGAAGGCGCGGGCGAGTTCGGCGGGGCGGAACTCGAAGAGGAGGACGAGGACGACGAGGTAGGAAAGTCCGAAGACGAGGACGGCGCCGACTTGGCCGAGGATGGGGGCGAGAAATTTATCATTGAGGAAGTACCCGATGTAGCCGCCTGGCATTTTGCCTGCGGCGGAGGGTGCTCCATCGAGGCCTTGGCCGCCTGAGCAGAGGGGGTTGGCGAGGGAGGGTCCGAAGACGGGGGCGGCGAGTTGGAGGAGGCAAGCGCCAGTGACGAGAAGGATTCCAAGAAAGATAAATTTTTGCGAGTAGCGAACTTCTTTGGCAAAGAAGAGGAGGAGACCGCCTGCGATGAAGACGACGGGGAAAAGATAGGAGCCGAGGCCAAAGAGGAGGAAGAGGATTCCGCCGAGGTAAGCGCCGGCGGGGCCGACGAGGTTGGCTTTGGGATTTTGCGGGGGTTGCGAGTAGAAAGATAGATCGCGGGGATCGAAGGAGAAGAGGGCGAGAAGGAGAAGAATACCTGTACCTAGAATGGCGAGAGCGATGACCTCTTGGCCAAGAGTGGGTCCGGGGCGGTTAGGTTTAGGTTTGGCCATAGAAGGGGTGGAAGGTCTAATTGAGCGTAAGGATGGGCGTTCTCAAGGTAAGTTTAAAGATTTTGTGGGTAGGGGTGTGGATTTTTACTGGGGTGGGGTGCGGGCCGGATCCGAGGGGGAGGTTTGAGGCGGAGGTGCGGGGGATGATTGGGGAGGTGAAGGCGGGAAGGTATGGGGGGTTAGAGGGGGTGATGTCGGAGGGGTTGAAGGGGAGGATTCGGGCGGAGGGGTGGGAACCGAAAGCAGTGCTTGGGGTGGTGGCGAGACGGGATCGGGAGGAGAGGGCGGAGTACTGCTTGAGGGATGTGCCGAAGTTTGAGGGGAAGTATGCGGAGGCGGAGATTGGGAGGATGGTGGGCGACCGGGAAAAGAGGGGGGTGATTCCTTTTGTGTGGGAGGAGGGGAGGTGGAGAGTGGGGGCGGCGTATCGGGATGGTCGGAATTGGGATGGGGAGGATTTTTAATTTTGGCTGATGAAAGGCTGGTTCTGGCTTAGCGTGGTGTATGGCAATCTGGAAATTCGAGCCGTTGGTGCAAGAGAGGATTTGGGGAGGGAGAAATCTGGAGGAGAGGTTTGGGCGGATATTGCCTGAGGGGAAAAAGATTGGGGAGACGTGGGAATTGGTCGATCGGCCTGAGGCGCAGTCGGTGGTGGAAGGCACGGGGCAGATGCTGGGTTCTTTTTGGTCGGGGACGGATCGAAAAAAGATATTTGGGAGTCGGGCGCCCGACGGGTTGCGCTTTCCTATTTTAATTAAGTTACTGGATGCGCAGGACAAACTTTCTTTGCAGGTCCACCCCCCTGCGGGGAAGGCGAAGGAGTTGGGTGGGGAGCCGAAGACAGAGATGTGGTTTTTTTTAGAAACTAAACCGGGAGCGGAAATATTCGCGGGTTTAAAAAACGGAGTTGGCAAAGTGGAGTTTGAGAAAGCCTTGAGCACGGGGAAAGTGTCGGAATGTTTTCACCGTTTGGGGACGGAGGCGGGCCAAGCAATGTTTTTGCCTTCGGGACGGGTACACGCCATTGGGGCGGGGAATGTGATATTAGAAATTCAGCAGAACTCGGATACGACCTATCGGGTGGATGATTGGGGTCGAAAGGATGAGCGGGGAAAATCGCGGGAACTGCATGTGCAGGAGGCTTTAGAGTCGATCCAGTGGGAGGATCACGAGCCGGCGATGGTTCAACCGACGGGGGAGAGGCTGTTGGTTTGTGATTTTTTTAAGGTGAAGCGTTGGTGGGTCGCGCCAGGAGAGATTCGGGAGATCATTTCCGATGGAAAAACCTTTCGGTATTTATTTGTGGCGGATGGACGGGTGAAGGAGGAGGAGAGTGGGGAGGAGTGGAGCAAGGGGGCGGCGCGCTTTGTTACGGCGGATCATGAGTCGGTCATTTTGCAGGGCGTGGAAGAGAGCACGGTGGTGCAGGTGGAGTTTCCCTGAGGAGTCGGACCCTGCTTGGTAACTAGGAAGCTAACATCCAATGTTTCCGCCGAGCGAGGGCGAGTTTCTCTTGGTCAAAGGTCACGAGTTGGAGAGATGGACGAATGGATGCGAGGCGGGGAAATGCGTAGAGGTGGGCAGCATCGGCGGCACGGAGTTGCCAGCTGCGGTTCTGTTTTCGGATTTCCGCCCACTCTGGGCTGGGAATGTGGATCCACTGAAAAAGAGAGCGAATCTGCTCCCACGCCTGCCAGTTCTTGGCCTGCGCATGCCTGCGGGCGAGGGCGGCCTCGACTTCCACTTGTAGCCAGTCCCAAGCGAAAAAAGATTCAGCCTGATCGTAGTTTGCTAGAGCTCGGGGGGTATGGATTTCCCGAAAGATAAGCGGGACGACGGCGCTGGTGTCCCAGAATCTCTGCAGAAGAGTCACCAGTTCCGCCCACGGCGCATCGATTCCACGGAGGGTGTTGATTTGGAGCGCGAGGAGATTTGGGGATCTAGCTTAGGGCGGACGGGAGAGCGAGTAGGGATGGTGAGTTGAATTCCCGCGGTACGGGCTTGAGCGAGAAGGGCGAGGCGCTGCCTGGACCAGTTATTATCAGGAACCTGATCGAGCGGGGTGAGAAGGGCGATAGGGCGGTTTCGATCACAAACGACATAGGTGGCACCCTCCTCACGGACGCGGTGAAGATAAGCGCTGAGCTTGGCCTTCAGCTCGCCAGTTTTTACGTTTATTAGACCAACTTAGATAATCTAGTTAGTCACGTCAAGGAAGGGGTGTAGAAGGCTGGGTTGCCTTGGTGTTGCCACGACCTTGGGGTTTGCCGTGGAAGCAGTAGTGGCAGGATTTCTCGTAGATGTAGTGGGGATGGGCGAGGTCGGAGGCGAGGAGGGGCATCTCGCAGTTGTAGCAAAGGACGGAGTCGGTTTCTTGAAGCTTGGTGTCGACGCCGACGCGTTCATCGAAGACAAAGCATTCGCCTTGGTAGTGGGCGCCACCGACTTCCTCAAAGTATTTTAAAATTCCACCATCGAGTTGGAAGATGTTTTTGAAATCCTGCATTTCCATGAAGGCGCCAGCCTTTTCGCAGCGGATACCGCCCGTGCGGAACATGACAAGAGGTTGGAATTTCAGAAAGGGGTCTAGTTTGTGAACGGCTTGCGGAAAATCGCGAAAGTTGGAGATATGGGGATCGATGGCGCCTTGGAAGGTGCCCATGCGAATTTCGTACTGGTTACGGACATCGAGAAGGGTGATGGGGTGCTTGTCATCAAGCCACTGTTTGATTTGGGTTGGGGAGATTTTAGGGGCGGGATGGAGAACGGGATCGACCCCTGGGACACCGAATCTGACGATTTCTTTTTTAATTTTTACGAGCAACCTTTGGAAGGGTTGAGTAGAGCCTGGGCTTTCTTTGGGGCTGATTTCGGTTAGGCCTGGGATCGAGCGAATCATTTGGAGAAGAGAATCGAGTTGGGGCCGAGTTCCCGAGAGAGAAAAATTAATACCTTCGGTGGCGAGTAAGTTGAGGCCTTTGATGCCGAGATCGATGCAGCGGCTCTTCAGTTTGGCTTTCCATTCCTCGAGGTGATCGAGGGGGGTAAAGCGGTAGCAAGAGAGATTGATAATTTGGAGCACGATCAGGGAATACTTTCGCAGGGGAAGGAAGAGGCTGACCATAAAAATAAGAGAAGGAGTAGGGCGGCGATTTTGGATGTTGGATTAGGGAGAGGTGAGACCCTGCCTCGCTAAGCAACGGTAGTCTGGCTGAACTACGAATTGAAAATATTTAAGCGGGACGAAAATCGACTTGCCGTTTTGGGAGGTCGATTTTTAAGACGGCGACTTGGAGCTGGACGCCGGCGCGATAGACCTTGCCGGTGCGACGGCCGAGGAGGGAGCGACGGGCGGGGTCGAAGGAGAAAAAATCACCGGTGAGAGCGGAGACGTGGATGAGGCCTGAGAGAAGAAAGTCGGGTAGTTCGACAAACATACCGAAGTTGGTTACTTCAGTGACCATGGCGGGGAAGGTTTGGGATGGAGTGGGGCCAGTCTGCATTTCGAGGTATTCGAGGAGTTTTAATTTTTTAGATTCCTGTTCGGCTTCGGCGGCAGTGCGTTCGGTGCGAGAGAGGTGCTGGGCGAGAGCTTCCAGTCCCGAGGAATCGACTTTGGGCGAACCTTTGGTGAAAAAGAGGGCGCGGTGGACGAGAAGATCGGCGTAGCGGCGAATCGGGGAAGTGAAGTGGGTGTAGTGAGATTTGGCCAAGCCGAAGTGGCCGAGGCTTTTTGGGGAGTAGACAGCGCGTTTGAGAGAGCGGAGGAGGCCGATCTTGAGGGCATGGCCGTCGGGTCGACTGGGGAGAATTTTGAGAATCTTTTGAATTTCGCCGCGCTGAGTGAGGTCGCCCGCTTTGACGCCGTGGGCGATGAGGAGCTCGCGATATTCTTGGAGGCGAGATTCCTCGGGAGTTTCATGAATACGGTAGACGGCGGGACGGTTTTCTTGGTTGAGGTAACGGGCGACTGATTCGTTGGCGAGAAGCATGAACTCTTCGATGAGCTGGTGGGATTCGTCGGTGGACTCTTTTTCGATACGGTTGGGTCGGCCTTGGGCATCGAGAAGGATGCGCAGTTCAGGAAAATCGAGGTCGAGGGCGCCGGCCTCGAAGCGGCGCCGACGGAGGGCGGAGGCGAAGTGCCAGGTGCGTTGGAGAAAACGATCGAGATCGTCTTGGGCGGGGCGGCGGAGGCGGGTGAGGGCTTCGGCGTAGGTCAGGCGGTGGCGGGAAAGAATGACGGAGCGGGCGAAGCGAGTAGCGCCGGGTTTGCCATCGGGACCGAGGTGAATGAAAGCAGAGCAGGTAAGGCGCTGTTCGTTGGGGCGCAGGGAGCAGAGTCCATCCGAAAGGCGTGGGGGAAGCATAGGAATGACGCCGTTGACCAGGTAGACGCTGTTGGCTCGTTTGCGGGCTTCTTGATCGAGGGCGGAGCCGGGGGTGACGTAGTGGGAAACATCGGCGATATGAACACCGAGTTCGACGTGACCTCCGGGAAGTTCGCGAAGGGAGATGGCGTCGTCGAAATCGCGGGCGGTATCGGGGTCGATGGTGATGACAAGTTCGGAGCGGAGATCTTCGCGGCCGACCGGGTGGTCGGGCAGTTCGACGGGAGGGAAGGAGGCGGATTCGGAAAGGGCATCGGCCGGGAAAGTGGAGGGGAGATCGAATTTTCGGATAATGGAGAGAATGTCGATGCCGGGGTCGGTGGCTCGGCCGAGGCGTTCGAGGATGACTCCCTCGGGGTTGGTATGGCGGTCTTTCCAATCGATGAGTTTGGCGACGACTTTATCGCCGGGTTCGGCGGCGGGAGTACCGGCGGTGCCTGGGGCGGGGACGTAAAGATTATGGAGGAAGCGAGGGTCGTCGGGGATGACGATAAAGAAGCGGGCAGTTTTTTGAAGAGTGCCGACGATTTGGAAGGTCTTGCGTTCGAGAATGCGTACGATGCTGCCGCGGAGGCGATCGGGGGCAGTGGGGCGGCGGCCGCGAGCGGGGGCGGATTTTGCGCGGCGGTCGATACGGGCGACGACGAGATCCCCGTGAAGGGCGGTGCCGGTTTCTTCGGAAGGAATATGAAGGTCGGGCGAGCCGTCGGGGGCGATGACGAAGGCGAAGCCTTTGGCGTGAAATTGGATGGTGCCGGTGACGAGATCGGCGGAGTTGGAGGCAATCCATTGATCCCCGCGGACACGAGAGATTCGGTTGGTTTTTTCGAGTTGTTCAAGGGTGAGGGAGAGGGTGCGGAGGGGGACGCGGAGGCGGCGACTGAGGGTAGCGGCGTTAAGGGGGGTAGCTTTTTTGCCTTGGAGAAGGGATAGAACGCGGTCAGGTAACTGGCTGGCAGTAGACATGGGTCTTAGGGCATAGTGTAAGGCTCGAGCAATGAACATCCTATTCGTGGCAACTGAACTCGCGCCTCACGCCAAAGTGGGGGGTTTGGCGGATGTGATGGCGGCATTACCCATGGCATTGGCGAGGGCGGGGCACGGGGTGAGTTTGGTGGTGCCACTGCATCGTGGGTTGCGACTTTCGGGTGAGTTTCGGCGGACAAAGCGGGAGTTGAACGTACCTTCGGCGGGTCGTTTGTGGGGGACGCGAATCTGGGAGGGCAACCGCGGTGGGGTTTCGTTGTTTGGCATCGAACGGGACGAGTATTTCGACAGAGCCCATCCTTATGGGGAGGGGGGAGCGGATTACCCTGATAGTTTAGCGCGCTTTAATTTTCTGGCGCGGGCTTCGGTGGAGTTAGCGCGTTATATCGAACCGGTTCCTGACGTGATTCAGGCGAATGACTGGCATGCGGCGTTGGTTTCGGCGCATGTTTTGGCGATGGGGCTACCGATTCGAACTGTTTTCACAATTCACAACTTGCGGTATCAAGGAGAATTTGGGGCGGAGGAGTTTGGCGGACTGGGGTTGCCTCCAGGGATGTTCCGAATGGAGGCGTTGGAGTTTTATGGAAAGTTGAATTTAATGAAGGGAGCGGTGAAGATGGCGGATGCGGTGACGACGGTCAGCCCGACTTATGCCGAGGAGATTCAGGATGAGGCGCAGGGCGCGGGGTTGCACGAGGTGTTGCGGTCGCGTGCGGAAAATCTCACGGGGATTCTCAATGGGATTGATGAGGAGGGGTGGAATCCGGCGACGGATACGGAATTAAAGGCGAACTTTAAAGTGGGCTCGATGAAGGGGCGGGAGGGGTGTCGTTTGGCGTTGGAGCAGGAGATGGGGCTGGAGTCGGCGAATGGGCGACCTATTTTTGGAATGGTGACGCGGTTGGCCTATGAGAAAGGGGTAGATTTAGCCCTGGCGGTTGCGGGGAAGATCGTGGAGAAGGGGGGGAGGTTGGTGATACTGGGAACAGGGGAAGCGGGTTTAGAAAAAGAAGCGCAGAGGATTGCGAGTGAATATCCTAAAAGGGTGGCGGTGAGATTGGAGCACAATGAGGGTTTGGCCCGGAGGATCTTTGCGGGATCCGATTTTTTCCTGATGCCATCGCGGAGTGAGCCGTGTGGGCTGACGCAGATGTATGCGATGCGTTATGGGGCAATTCCGGTCGTGTCGGACACGGGGGGGTTGCGGGACACGGTGGAGGAGTGGGACTCGGTGAAAAAAACTGGGACGGGATTTCGTGGGCAGGCTTCTTCGGAGTTGGGTTTGTTGGAGGCGGTAGATCGAGGCTTGGCGCTATGGAATGAGCCAGCGATGATGAGTGTGGTTCGTCGAAACGGGATGAGCCGAGATTGGGGTTGGGGCGCGTCCGTGCCTGCCTATGAAAAGGTGTATCGTTCCGTGCTACCCTAACCGAGAAGGAAAAGGAAAAGAGTATGCCTGAATTAAGAAAAGATCCGGTAGTGGGACGTTGGGTGGTCTTCAGTCCAGAGCGACAGATTCGACCAGAGCGATATGTCTGTGAGGAGCTGCCGCCGACAAAACCTGAGGACAACCCATTTTTGGAGGGGCATGAGGCGTATACGCCGCCTGAGATTTACGCGATTCGGCCGAACGGCTCGGCGCCGAACGGGCCGGGTTGGCAGTTGAGGGTGATCCCGAACCGGTATCCTGCGCTGCGGGTCGAGGGGAATTTGGATAAGGAGGCGGTCGGCTTTTATGATCGGATGAACGGAGTGGGGGCGCATGAGGTGATTGTGGAGACTCCGCATCCCCAGTTAGTTTTGGAGCAACAAACGCTTCCTGGGGTGGTGCGAGTTCTGCAGGCGTGGCGGGCACGGATGATCGATCTTTCGCGGGATATCCGGTTGCACTACGCGCTGGTTTTTAAAAATCACGGGGCGCGAGCGGGGGCGACAATGCCTCATCCGCACTCTCAGTTGATTGCTATGCCCGTGACCCCGATTGTGGTGAAGGAGAAGTTAGCGGCGGCGCGCGCCTACTTTATTGAGAAAGATCGAAATCTTTTCGAGGACGTTCTTAAGGCGGAGCGGACGTCTGGAGAGCGGGTGGTCTTTGAAAACGATGGGTTCACGGCGTTCTGTCCCTTTGCCAGTCGCTTTCCTTTTGAAACATGTTTGATGCCACGGAGGCAGTCACCTGATTTTCAGACGGCGAGCGACGGAGAGTTACTCCTTTTGGCTGAAGGGATCCAGCGGGTCTTGTCGACCTATGCCAGTGTGTTGGATCAGCCTAGCTACAATTTAATTCTTCAGACGGCCCCTTTTCGGCGAAGTCGACATCCCGACGCATGGTCGACCATCGACTCGGATTACCGATGGCACATCGAGATTCTGCCGAGGTTGACCGGGGTGGCGGGGTTTGAGTTCGGTACGGGGGTCTACATTAATCCCACATTGCCCGAGGAAGCGGCCAATATTTTACGAGAGGGAATGACGCATGGGTGACGTGGCGCTGCTTTGGCATTTGCACCAACCTTCTTACGTGGACGCGGCGACTGGGGAGGTGCTGATGTCGTGGGTGCGGCTGCACACCGTGCGTGGGTATGCGGATATGGCGGAGATGGCCCGGCGGCACCCCCAGGTGAAGCTAAACTTTAATTTAACCCCAGTCCTGGTGCAGCAGATCGAACAGTTGGCGGAGGGGAAGGTGCGGGATCGGTGGGGAGAGTTGGCGAAGAAGCCAGCGAACAAGTTGACCGAAGCGGATCGGCAGGAGTTGTTGGAAAACTTTTTCAAAGTGAACTGGGTTACGAGCGTGGATCCTTTTCCGAGATATCGGCAGTTGCTCGACTTGCGGGGGCGGCGGGCGGGGGCGGCCCAGTCTCCGCAGAACGCGAAACGCTTTAAGGAAGGAGATCTGCGTGATTTGCAGGTTTGGTTTAATTTGGGTTGGTGTGGTTTCGCGGTACGAAAGAGATATCCCGAGTTGGAGGCTTTGATTGTCAAAGACAGGGATTTTACGGAGGAAGATAAGTTGCGGGTTTTGCAGATTCATCAAGAGATGCTCAAAGGAATTTTGCAAGAGTACCGAGGATTGGCGGAGTCGGGGCAGGTGGAGCTAACCACGACGCCATTTTATCATCCGATTCTTCCTTTGCTGGTGGATACGGATAGTGCGAAGAGGGCGATGCCAGGAGCGAGATTGCCAAGTCGGATGGAGGCGCCGGAGGATGCCTTGGCCCAGTTGCAAAAAGCGCAGGTTTTGCACACGCGGGTTTTCGGGCGAAAGGCGCGGGGTTTGTGGCCGTCGGAGGGGTCGGTAAGTCCTGAGGTGGTGCCTTTGATGGTGCAGGCAGGCTTTGAATATTTTTGTACGGATGAGCTGGTTCTTTTCCGAGGTCTTGAGGCCCAAGGAAAAAAGGTGGATCACGTGGAGCTTTTTCAAGCGTGGCGAGTGGAGGAGGGCGGAGTGGCGATGAAAGCGCTTTTTCGAGAGAGGCCCTTGTCTGATTATATTGGATTTACGGCTTCGCGGACGGAGCCAAAGGTTGCGGCGGACTATTTAAAAGTTCATCTGGAGCATATTACTCAAGTGATGGCGAAGGATGGGATTGTCTTGCTGGCCCTGGATGGAGAGAACGCGTGGGAATCTTTTCCTGATAGTGGGGAGGCGTTTCTGGATGCTTTTTATGGCGGACTGGAGAAGACGGTTGGATTGCGAACCCAGAGGTTGGGGGACTACCTCGATGGTAAAGAAGGAAAGCCTGCAGGGCGTTTGCACTCGGGATCGTGGATCAGTGCAAACTTTGATATTTGGATTGGGGATCCTGAGGAAAACCTGGGTTGGAGTTGGATCAAGCGAACTCGTGAATTCTTGAAGCAGGCGGAGGCGAAAGGGAAATTGACGGCGGAAGTAAAAGAGGCGGCGTGGGAGGATATTTATGTGGCGGAGGGGAGTGATTGGTTTTGGTGGTACGGGCCTGATTTTCAGACGGATAGCGACTTGATTTTCGACGCGCTTTTTCGAGGACGATTGCAAAGCGTGTATCGAAGGTGTGGATCGACCCCTCCGCCAGCGTTGAGTCTGCCCATCTGTGCGGCGGATTTGCATTTGGGGGTACCGCCGCTGGGGGTGATTGAGCCAAGATTGAGTGCGACACCGAGTTTTTTGGACTGGGTTGGGGCGGGGCGGTATGAAGCCTGGCGGGATGCGGGGGCGATGGCGCAGGGGGATCGGCGGGTGAGGATGATTCAGTATGGGGTAGGTCGTGATGACTTCTTTTTCAGGTTGGATGCAAAGGGAAGTCCTGGGGACGAGGTGGTAGTTGATTTTAATCAGCCGGTGGCGATTCGGGTGCGAGCTAAGGCTGGGGAGAAGGGTTGGCAGACAACGGTGGAGCGGGCAGAGGATGGGATGGTCTATGTGCCAGTACAGTGTCAGAGTGAATCGGTGAATGGTCAGGGCCTACAGCTTAAAGTGCCGTTGGGGGTGTTCGGCTGGGAAGATGACGGCAAGGAGATTAGTTTTCTGGTGCGGGTGATGCGGGGAGGGGTGGAAGCAGAGCGTTATCCGGATCGGGGGCTGATAGAATTTACTGGACCCGTGCGTGCCACGGACCTCAAAAACTGGTATATCTGAAGCGCGATTATGAAAAACGTTAATCTAGTACTTTGTCTGCATATGCACCAGCCGGTGGGCAATTTGCCTGAGGTGGTCGATCAGATTACGGCCGAGGTTTATCGGCCGATGATTGAGGTTTTAGAAAAGCATCCAGGGGTGGCGGTGAATCTGCACTGCAGTGGTTCGTTGTTAGAAGTGTTGGCGGAGAGAGATCCTGAGTTGATTCAGAAGATGAAGGGTTTGGTGGCGACGGGGCGAGTGGAGATGTTGTCCGGTGGTTTTTATGAGCCGGTGCTGGTCGACTGGCCTGAGGAGGATCGGGATGGGCAAGTGAGTAAGATGGGCGGATGGCTGAAGGAGCGATTGGGCGCGCAGTTGGCGGGGGCTTGGCTGGCGGAGGGGGTGTGGGGTCCTTCGCTTTGTGGCGTACTGGGGAGGGCGGGGTTGCAGTATGCTCCGGTGCAGGGATCTTTCTTTCTGCAGGCGGGCGTGATTCCGGCGAAGCTCAATGGGCACTATGTGACGGATCAAGCAGGACAGATGCTTTTCGTATTGCCGACGTGCCCAGATTTAACGCGTTTGATCCCGCACGCACCCTTGGATGAGTTATTTGCTCACTTGCGGCGGATCGCCAACCGTTCTGAGGACATCACCTTGACCTTGGCGGCGAATTTGGAGACATGGCCCAAACTTCCTGCGGGGGTAATGGGGTACCTGGAGCAGCTCTGTCGTAAATTAGAGGAGTCCTCGAATTGGGTGAACACCTTAACGGGGCAAGCCCAGTTGAAGCGGCAAGCTCCACGAGGCAGGGTCTCTCTGCCACCGGGAACGCCTGCGGAATTAGGAGGATGGTCCTTACCTGGGGTAGCTCGAAAAGAGTTTTTCAAAGAGCGAGGTCAGCTGGCGCAACGCTACGACGCGAATAAGTGGTTGCCTTTCTTTCGGGGTGGTTCGTGGGCCTCGTTTCGAGTGCGTTACGAAGAGTTAAATTTGATGTATCGGAAAAATTTGCTTTTGGGGCGGAAGGTGAAGGCCAAAATAAAGTCGGGGGTTGGGCGTGCGGTCGTGGAGAGATTGTGGCGGGCGCAATGCTCGACGGCTTTGTGGCACGGGACACGGGGTGGATTGCATTTGCCTCATTTGCGGGCGGCGATTTGGCGTGAGCTACTGGCAGCGGAAGCGGAGTTGCGTTCTGGTCAAGGGGAGACGGAATTGACGCGGGAAGACGTTAATGCGGACGGGGAAGTGGAAGTGCTGGCGAGTCATCCCCAGTTGAGCCTACTTTTCGCGCCTCATTTGGGCGGAGCTTGTTTGGAAGTGGGCTTACCCGAGTTTGGCAGAAATCTGGCGGATGTGCTGACAAGAAGAGATGAAGGGGTCAATGGGGCGGAGGCGACCCTTACGGACTGGTATGAGCGGCGAATTTTTCAGGAGCATTTCTTTGCCCGAGGAACAACCGTGGGGCAATTGGCTGCGAATACCTATCCCGAGTTGGGAGATTTTATTCTGCAGCCTTTTGCGATCAGCCAGATGAGGCAGACGGGGAGTCGAGTAACCTTAGGACTGCAGCGGGATGGGGGTTTATATCGAATGGGAACGCGCCAACCCTGCTTACTCGAAAAGACCTTCGCAATTGATGCCTCCAGCGGGTTGATTGAAGTTGCTTATCAAATAACGAACACGGGAACTTTGCCGTTGGAGACGATGTTTGCGGTCGAGCTGAACTTAAATCTAGGGCCTGATCAGTCGGGTCGTGGATTATGGAAGTGTGGGGAGCAGAAAAAGAGTGATCGGGAGAGCTGGCAAAAAGAGGGGGTGTCTTTGGTTTCGGCTCGCTCAGTGGATGGGTTGGAAGTTCGCATGGCTTCAGAGAATCTGCCTTCCGTTTGGTGTTACCCTTTGCTTGATGTGGAAAAAGGTCCAGATGGGCCAATTCGCCAAGGAAACTGTATCCTCTTTGGGCAGCATATTGATTTAAAGCCAGGGAAAAAGGCGGAAGCTCGTTTGAAGGTGACTTTTCGCAAGATTGCCGAACCCGCCTAAATCTGATAGTATCTTGTTGTATGAAAATCTCTTCTGGTTTTGCTTATCTTGCTCTGATTGGGGGGACTTTTCTGGCGGGTTGTACAATTCCTGGTGACGCAGAGAATGTGACGACGACTTACGGGGATACGACCACCCCAGCCTCAACTGAGGCGAAGCCTGGGGCCGAAGCAGATGCGAAGACTTCACCGACGGCGGCGGCGGATGAGAAAAAGCCGTGGACTCCTCCGCAAGGAACGGAAAAGAGTGCGCCAGGAAAAGCAAGTTACCCCAAGGGAGAAAAAGTTTCGGGCAAGGCGGGGATGGTACGAAGTCCTTATGCGCCCTATGCGGGGTTGGTGGATGTGAAAGGTTTTGCTCCTGGAACAGAAGTGAAGTGCCCGTACACGGGTAAAATATTCTTGGTTCCGTAGGTCTGGGTTTTTCTACGGCCTGTCCAGTTATGGACCCCCTTTTACAGGTTTTGAAAGAGCGTGGGCGATGCTCGGTGGGGGAGCTGGCGCACTTGACAGGGAAGACGGAAAAGGAAGTTGCGGCGGCCCTGCAAAAATATGAGAAGGAACGGGTGATTCTTGGCTACCAGGCAATTTTGGACTCGGACAAGACTGGGCATGGGGGAGTGCGGGCGGTAATTGAGGTAAAGATCACACCTGAAAGGGAGGGTGGGTTTGATCGGATTGCGGCGAGGGTGGCACGGTATCCAGAGGTGGTCTCCTGCCAGTTGATGAGTGGTGGGTATGATCTTTTGATTGTGGTGGAGGGATCCGATTTACGACAGGTGGCTAGTTTTGTTTCGGAGAAGCTTTCCACCTTGCAAGGGGTGATTTCCACTGCCACCCATTTTCAGTTGAAGACCTATAAGGAGGCGGGGGTTCTTTTTTTGGAGGATGAGAAGATCGAGAGATTGGCGGTCTCGCCGTGAAAAAAACGAGTGAGTTTCTGGCAACGCACGTGCAGGCGATTCCGAGGTCGGGAATTCGTGATTTTTTCGAGTTGGTACAAAAACGTGGGGATGTGATTTCCTTAGGAATTGGGGAGCCGGATATTTCGGCTCCGTGGGCGGTGCGGGAGGCGGCGATTTTTGCCTTAGAAAATGGGCGGACAGGATATACGTCGAATCTGGGGAGCCTGAAGTTGCGTGGGGAAATTTCTAAGTACATCGAGAAAATCTGCGGACCGAGTTACGACCCTGAATCTGAAATTCTGGTAACGGTTGGGGTGAGTGAGGCGATTGATCTAGCGCTGCGGGCGGTGATTAATCCAGGGGAGACGGTGCTGTATCATGAGCCTTGCTATGTTTCCTACGCGCCCTCGATTAGTTTGGCGCATGGGAAGAGTCGAGGGATTCCAACTCGAGCGGAGGACGGCTTTCGGTTGGAGCCTGAGGCGGTGGCAAAAGCGGCGACAGCGGGAGCGAAGGTCCTCTTGCTCAACTTTCCGACAAATCCGACGGGCGCGGTGATGAGGGGTAAAGATTTGGATGCGTTGGCGAAGGTTTGTGTCGAAAAAAATCTGCTGGTGATTAGTGATGAGATTTACGCAGAGCTGAGTTATGAGGGTGCGCATGAATCGATCGTCACCCGACCAGGGATGAGAGAGCGAACGATCCTGTTGCATGGTTTGAGCAAGGCGTTCGCTATGACGGGATTTCGTATTGGCTACGCCTGTGCGCCGGCCCCGCTGATCGAAGCGATGATGAAAATTCATCAATATGCGATTCTTTGTGCGGCGACTCCGAGTCAGGAAGCGGCGGTGGAGGCGTTACGCGGGGCCGAGGCGACGACGAGCGAAGCTCGGGCGAAGTACCAGATTCGCCGAGATTATTTGCGGAATAAGCTAGAGGAGGCTGGTTTGAGGCCGACGAACCCTGCGGGGGCTTTTTATCTTTTTGTGGATGTGCGGAGTACGGGTCTATCTTCGAGGGAGTTTGCCTTGCGGTTGCTTGACGAGGAGAAGGTGGCAGTGGTGCCAGGTGAAGCTTTTGGTCCTGGAGGGGAAGGATTCGTACGGTGCAGTTATGCGACAGGATTGGATCGGATTGAGGTGGCGGCGGAAAGGATTGTGCGTTTTGTTAAAAAAATAAAAGGCGGTCATGGGGCCCCCGCTTTGGTAGGGACGAGGTAGGATCGCTTTGCAAGCGGATGTGGTGGTGGTGGGGGCGGGGCACAATGGGTTAATTTGTGCCTGTTATTTAGCCAAAGCTGGACTGAAGGTGGTGGTGGTAGAGAAGAGGGATCTTCCTGGAGGGGCGGTCTGCACACGGGAGGATTTGATTGCGGGCTTTCGGATGGATGTGGGTTCCTCGGTGCACATTATGATTCATCTGACGCCAATCTTGCAGGAGCTGAATCTGGCGAGAGAAGGGCTGGAGTATATTGAGATGGATCCGTGGGCGTACTATCCAGTCGAGGGAACAGGGCGGGGGATTTCCTTTCATCGCTCGGTGGAGAAGACTTGTGAAAGTATTGCCCAATTTAGTTTGCGGGATGCGGAGGCCTATCGACGGTATGTGGAGCGGTGGACGGAGTTGAATGAGGGGGTATTTGAAACCTTCTTGGCGCCGCCTTCTCCGGGGAGGCTTTTTGGGACGATTCTGAAGCGGAATCTTTTTCGGCCGAAGTCGAGGAAGCTTTGGTCGAGTTTGGATACGGCGCGGCAGTTGATGGCGCCTTATGGGTCAGTGATTCAGGAGACTTTTGAAAATGAGCATTTGCGAACGGCGATGCTTTGGCTCTCAGCGCAGAGTGGACCGGCGCCGGCGGAGGTGGCCACCGGGGATATGTTTGGTTGGAATGCGATGATTCACCGGTGTGGGGCGAAACGGGCGAAGGGTGGCAGTGGGGCTTTGGCGACGGCTTTGGTCAAGTGTCTGCAGAGGCATGGGGGAGAGGTTGTTTTGGGGCAGGCGGTGAAGGAGGTGAGGAAGGCGGGGAAGGGGTGGGAGGTGGAGACGGGGGATCAGGTTTTTTCGGCGAGCAAAGTGGTGGCGGCGTGTCATTTAAAAACATTCTTTTGTGATTTACTGAAGGAGGGTCCGAAAGATCTGACGGAGCGGATGGGAAAAGCGAGAATTGGAAATGGTTTTGGGATGGTGGTGCGGCATGCGGTGGAGGAGTTGCCGGTGTATGGACGGGAGAATGAGAATGGGAGTAAGCCGAGGGAGTACCATGCAGCGATGCAGCTCCTGTGTCGGAATCAGGATATGCTGGAGAGTAGTTATCGGGACTATCTGGCTTTTCAGCCGCCAGCAAAGCCCAGTGTAATAGCGATGACTTTTTCGGCGATTGACCCCACCTTGGCTCCTGAGGGGAAGCATACGCTTTTTACCTGGGCCCAGTACCATAGTTACGAACTGCGGAACGGGGAGAGTTGGGATGGGATTCGGGAGAGGGAAGCGGATAAGTTGTATGATCTGGTTTGCGAATATGCACCGAACATGAAAGGGAAGATGATTGGACGATATATCCAGACTCCTCTGGATATCGAAAGGGACCTGGGGCTGTTGAGAGGAAACGTCATGCATTTCGAGATGAGTCTTGATCAGATGTTTATGTTCAGGCCTTTGCCGGAAATCTCCTGTTACCGAGCGCCGATGAAGGGGTTATATTTAACTGGGGCAAGCACCCACCCTGGGGGCGGGGTGTTTGGGGCAAGTGGGAGGAACACAGCCAAAGTGATCCTGGGTTGGCGGGGATAGTAGAAGGGAGTAGGGTTTAGCTATGGCCACAGCAGTCTCTACAAAAAGAAAGCATGTGGATCCGGTTCGCCAGTTTTCGATTTTTCTAGCGAATAAAGCGGGTCGGTTGCTGGAGTTAATTCGGATTCTGCATAGTCGGCAAGTGCACGTGGTGGCGTTGACGATTTTGGATACGACGGACAGTTCGATTGTGCGAATGGTGGTGGATGATCCAGATCAGGCGCGGGCGATTTTTCATGAGCAAGCGGTTGCGCATACTGAGTCTACCGTGGTGGCAGTAGAGTTGGGGGCGGCGACGGAGCTACCGAAGGTATTTTCTTCTTTGTTGGAAGCAGAGATTAATATTCTGACGACATATGCATTTTTGGTGAGACCCGAGGCGAAGCCCGCCCTTTGCCTGAATTTAGATGACAATGAGTTGGGGGGACAGGTGTTGAGTCGGGGTGGCTTTAAACTGTTGGGGCAGGGCGACATTTCCCGTTGAGGCAGAAGTTAGGGATGAGTCGGTTGGAAGCTACGATTCGAGACGGGAAAAGGGTGACGGCTGAGGAGGCTTTGGAGATTTACGATTGGCCCTTGGCGCAGTTGGGAAAATTATCGGACGAACGGAGAAATCAAGCGAAGGGGGCGGACTATGGGGGGCGGGGCAGGGAGGTGGTGACCTATATGGTTGATCGAAATATCAACTACACGAACGTTTGTGATGTCTACTGCAAGTTTTGCGCTTTTTATCGAACGGAGAAGGATGCGGACCACTATGTTCTTTCGCAGGAGCAGATCGACGGGAAGATCGAGGAGTTGCTTGCGGTGGGAGGGAATCAGATTCTGTTGCAGGGAGGACACCACCCGAAGTTGAATCTGGAGTGGTATTTAAATCTGTTGCGGCATCTTCGGGCAAAGTATCCCCAAGTAAACATTCATGGATTTTCTCCCCCAGAATTTAATCATTTTGCGGAGGTGTTTGGCCTGCCCTTAAAAGAAGTGGTTGGGCTATTCCGAGAGGCTGGGTTGGGGAGTATTCCTGGGGGAGGAGCGGAAATATTGGTGGATAGGGTCAGGCAGAAGATTGCCCCGCGGAAATGCGACACGGAGGGGTGGTTAAAGGTAATGGAGATTGCCCATGGGATGGGGATGCGTTCGAGTGCGACGATGATGTTCGGCCACGTGGAGACTCCGGCGGAGCGGATCGAGCATCTTGGACGATTACGAGATTTGCAGGATCGGACGGGTGGATTTACTGCCTTCATATGCTGGACGTTTCAGCCTGAGAACACGGTATTGAAGATGGCAAAGATGGGATCGCACGAGTATTTGCGGATGCAGGCCCTTTCGAGAATTTTTCTAGATAATATTCCGAATGTGCAGTCGAGCTGGGTGACGCAGGGTCCTGCGATGGGTCAGGTGGCTTTAAAGTTTGGGGCGAACGATTTCGGGAGTTTGATGATGGAGGAGAACGTGGTTTCGAGTGCGGGAACGAGCTTCCGGCTCAGTTTGGATGAGATGCGGAGATTGATTCGTGAAGCGGGGTACGAGCCGTGGCAGAGAAACAACGAGTACGAGCTCTTGGGCGGGGCGGGGGAGAGTCCAACCCTGATGGCGTAAGGAGCTGGTTGGTGGGTTGGCGGATGGATTTATTGGGAGCGGTTGGGAAAAAAAGAGCGAGAGAGATGAGAACTGGTCAGGAGCCACCTGTTGGCTAAAAAAATACGATGAGAAAACTAAGTGGGGTTGCGCGGGTGGGATGGCTGGGGGTAGCGCTGGGGGGGGCGGTGGCGCTGGGAGTGGTGGGGTTGCAGCGTGGGGAACCAGTGAATGCACTTTGGTTGGTTGTGGCGACGGGCTGTGTCTATGCGATCGGATATCGTTTTCATAGTGCTTGGCTGATGGCCACGGTACTGATGATTGACGAGAGTCGAGAGACTCCAGCGATACGGCATGCGGACGGGCGAGATTTTGTGAAGACGAATCGGTGGGTGGTCTTTGGACATCATTTTGCGGCGATTGCGGGTCCAGGGCCTTTGGTGGGGCCGGTCTTAGCGGCGCAGTTCGGCTATTTACCGGGCCTGCTTTGGATTCTGATCGGTGCGGTATTGGGAGGGGCGGTGCATGACAGTATTATCCTGTGGTTGAGCGTTCGGCGTGGGGGGAAGTCGGTTGGGCAGATGTTGCGAGATGAGGTAGGACCGACGGCGGGGACGATTGCGGTAATCGGGCTCCTAGGAATTTTGACGATGTTGATGGCGGTACTGGCCTTAGTGGTGGTACGAGCGTTAGCGGAAAGTCCGTGGGGATTATCGACGATTGTTTTGACGATGCCTTTGGCGTTGGTCATGGGGCTGGGGTTGCGGGGTGCGGGTGGGGTGCGGACGGGGTGGGTGACGGGGTTTGGGGTGTTGGCACTGGTGGGGTGTGTTTGGGCGGGGAAGTGGGTATCGGACGTGCCAGCTTTGGCTAGTTTGTTCACTTGGGACGGACCGACGCTGGCTTGGTCGATCATGGGCTATGGGCTGACGGCGAGTATTCTTCCGATTTGGCTTTTGTTGGCGCCGAGGGACTACCTGAGTTCCTTTTTAAAGATTGGGACGGTGGCGGCGTTGGGGGTGTTGGTGGCGATTTTGGCGCCACAGTTGCAGATGCCTGGATTGACGAAATTTATCGATGGAAGGGGTCCGGTTTTTGCGGGGCCGGTTTTCCCTTTTTGTTTTATTACGATCGCATGTGGAGCAATCAGTGGTTTCCATTGTTTAGTGGCGTCGGGGACGACGCCGAAACTGTTGGCGAGCGAGGCGGACATCCGGGTGGTTGGTTATGGAGCGATGATTACGGAGATGTGTGTGGGAGTGCTCGCTTTAGTGGCGGCATGCGCCATGCCGCCGGGAGAGTATTTTGCGATTAACCTGAGGGGGGAGCCGGCGGCGGTGGTGCAACAGATCACGGCCTTGGGCTTTCCCGTGAGTGAAAAGCAGATGGCGGACTTGGCGAGGTCGGTGGGGGAGAGCACCTTAATTGGGAGGACGGGTGGGGCCCCGACTTTTGCGGTTGGCATGGCGCAGATTTTTGCTCAGGGGTTGGGGATGGTGAGCGGTGCGGCGATGGCGTTTTGGTATCACTTTGCGATTATGTTTGAGGCTCTTTTTATTTTAACGACGATTGATGCGGGGACGCGGATTGGGAGATTTCTGGTTCAGGAGGTTTTGGGTTGGCTTTGGAGGCCGCTGGGTCAGGTAAACTCGTGGTTGGGAAGTGGGCTGGGGAGTTTGCTTTTTGTGGGGGGGTGGGGTTGGTTTCTTTATCAGGGGGTAATTGACCCGCAGGGTGGGATTAATAGTCTTTGGCCTATTTTTGGGGTAGCGAATCAGCTTTTGGCGGTGATGGCGCTAAGTTTAGCGACGACGGTGCTCTTGAAGATGGGGAAGGGGAAGTTGGTTTGGGTAACATTAGCTCCGTTGGGCTGGTTGGTGGTGGTGACGTTCTCGGCGGGGTGGATGAAGATATTTAGTCCTGATCCGCGCCTGGGATTTCTGGCGGGGTACGATCAAGCTTTAGCGGCGGGCCATGGCAAGCTGGCAATCGCGCAGGCGACGAATGCTGGGATTACGGGATTTTTTCTAGTGCTAGTGGTGTTGGTCTTGGGAGCGTGCGGGAGGATTGCTTGGCGAAGGTGGCGGGGATTGAGTATTCCACCGGTGACGGAGGAAGGGGTGGCCTAAAAAAAGATGGGGATGATGAGGATGGCGACGATGTTGACGACTTTGATCATGGGATTAATCGCAGGGCCGGCGGTGTCTTTGTAGGGATCGCCGACGGTATCACCAGTGACGGCGGCGGCATGGGCGAGGGATCCTTTGCCTCCGTGATTTCCTTCTTCGATATATTTCTTGGCGTTGTCCCAGGCTCCGCCGGATGAGGTCATGGCGATGGCGACAAAGAGGCCGGTGACGATGGTGCCGACAAGGACTCCACCGAGGACGACGGGCCCGAGGCCTGGGGTGGCGGCGACGACAACAACGAAAATGATGGGGAGGAGGGCGGGAACGACCATTTGGCGAAGGGCGGCTTTGGTAACGATGTCGACGCAGGTTCCGTAGTCAGGTTTTTGGGTGCCTTTAAGGATTCCTGGTTTTTCGGCGAGTTGGCGTCGGACTTCTCGGACGACAGCTCCAGCGGCGATGCCGACGGCATCCATGGAGCGGGCGGTGAAGACGAAGGGGAGGAGACCACCGATGAAGAGGCCGATGATGACTTTGGGTTCAGTGAGGGAGAACTCGAGGCTGGGCATGGCGGAGCCCAAGGAGATGAAGTGCACTTTAAGTTCTTGGACGTAGGAGCCGAAAAGAACGAGGGAGGCGAGGCCGGCGGAGGCGATGGCATAACCTTTGGTGACGGCTTTCATGGTATTGCCGACGGCGTCGAGTTCATCGGTGCGTTCGCGGACTGATTTGGGCATGCCGGACATGACTGCGATCCCGCCGGCGTTGTCGGTGATGGGGCCGAAGGCGTCGAGGGAGATGATGATGCCTGCCATGGAGAGCATGGCCATGACGGCGATGGCGATGCCGTAGAGTCCTGCGAAGTGGTAGCTAAGGAAGATGGCGATACCGATAAAGCCGACGGGCAGGGCGGTAGCGTGGGAGCCGATGGCGAGGCCAGCGATAATGTTGGTGGCGTGGCCGGTTTCAGAGGCTTTTGCGATATGGCGAACGGGGGCGCAATGGGTGGAGGTATAGTAGTTGGTGATGAGGAGAACGACGAAGGTCATGAGAAGACCGACGAGGGAGGCTAAGTAAATGCCGTTGGTTGAGGCGATTTGCCCGTCGTGACGAAGACCTTCTGGAAAAAAGACATGAGTGAGAGGCCAGAGGACTGCGGCGGAGGCGAGGGCACTGACGAGAACGCCGAGGCTGAGAAGGCGGGTGGGGTTTCCTTTGCCGAAGTTGACAGTGAGAATCCCGAGAATAGCGGAGAGGATGGAGACGCCGCCGACGACGAAGGGGTAGGCGAGGGCAGCGGGATCGGGTTGGCCATCGCCCCCGAAGACGGTGAGGTAGGCTACGAGAATACAGCCGATGAGGCTGACGGCGTAGGTTTCAAAGACATCGGCGGCCATCCCAGCGCAATCGCCGACATTATCGCCGACGTTGTCGGCAATGGTGGCGGGGTTACGAGGGTCATCTTCTTCGAGTTGGGATTCGAGTTTGCCAACGAGGTCTGCGCCGACATCGGCGGCTTTGGTGTAGATGCCTCCGCCCAAACGAGCGAAGACGCTGACGAGAGAGGCTCCGAGGGCGAGTCCGGTTAAGCTATCGATGGCGGCACGAAGGCCGAGCCAGCGGGAGGCAACGAGATAGAAGGTGCCGATGGATAGTAGGGCGAGGGCAACGACGAGCAGGCCAGTGACGGCGCCGCCGTTGAAGGCATTACGCAAGGCGGCGGTCCGGCTAATGGTGGCGGCTTGGGCAGTGCGAACGTTGGCCATAACGGCGATTCGCATGCCCGCGAATCCGGCCACGAGGCTACAGGCGGCACCGACGACAAAACCGATGCCGGTGGGAATATTCTTTAGGTAACAAATGGCGGCAAGAAGAACTAGGGCAATGATGGAGACGGCTTGAAGTTGGCGATGGAGATAGGCAGCGGCGCCTTCTTGAATTGCAGTGGCGACTTCGCACATGCGCTCGTTGCCAGCGGGTTGGCGTTTAATCCAGAGGATGAGTGCGACGGCAGCAGCTAGACCGACGGCAGCGGAAATTAAGCTAAAAAGGACTGCATTATTTAAGAGGAAATTACTCATTGGATATTGCCAGAAAGTAGGGTGTGCGATGAGGCAAGCAACGTTTTTCGGAGCGATTTTATGATGTTTTCAGTACTTGTACGAGTTGAATATTCCATATATTGTATATTTCACATGACGAAGTATCTAAAAAACGGTTTCACGAGTGTGCTGGACGCTCGGGTTCCTGAATTAGAGAGGATTGCCACCTTATTGCAGCGGCGGTTTCTTTTGGATTTATTTAAGCAAACATCGGAGAAGCGGCTTTCGGTGCCGCAGTTTACGCTTTTGGGTTTTCTCGCGGGGACATCGGGTGTGGCGATGGGGGTGCTGGCGAAACGAATGAGTCATGCTACTTCGGCGACGACGGGGTTAGTGGATCGGTTGGAGGCGGTGGGATTGGTTAAGCGGCACGCGGTGGTTGGAGATCGGAGGCAAAAGTTGGTGGGGATCACTGCAAAAGGGAAAGAGTTGATGGATCGATTGCGAGGGGAGTTACGGCATCATTTGAATGAAATTCTTGGGCAGGTGGAAGAGAGGGATCAGGACGCTTGGGTAAGGATTTATCGGGTAATGGAGAAATACTGTGATGAACTCCCGCGCAATTAAGATTTTTATTTTACTAGCCCTAGGAGTCTTTGGGGTGCGAGCCGAGGAGAAAAAAGAGAAGGTGGAGGTCACTTTGCCTTTGGCGAGTCGTTCGGACATTCCAGAAATTTCAAGCAAGAGGTTGAATTTAGCGCAGTGCGTGGCTTTGGCCTTGGAGCAAAACACGGAGATCCGCCAAGCGAAAGAGGAGGTCCAGAGGAAAGAGGGGGTTGCGGTGGAGGTGAGAAGCGCGCTCCTGCCGAAAGTCACAGCCACGGGAAACTTTGATTACCAATCCAAAGAGCTCAATGGCTTATTGGTCAACGCAGGATTTGTTTCGGCGGATGAGATGAACTGGAATGCGGGCATACGAGTGAGCCAGCTTTTGTTTGACGGCGGAGCGGCTTTGTCGCGAACCCGGGCGGCGCGAATGTCAGAGACTCAATCGATGTTGATTCTTCGGGATACGATTGATCGGGTGATTTTGGAGGTTCGCAAAAATGTTTATGCTGTTCTGCTAAACCGATCCCTGATTGACGTCCAGACGGAGGCGGTGGATTTAAAGAAAGCTCAGCTGACTTCGCAGCAGAAACGATTTAAGGCGGGGACGGTGACCAAATTCAACGTGCTGAGGGCGGACGTGGAGTTGGCCAATAACATGCCGCAATTGATTCGGGCGCGAAACAACAAGAGAATCGCAGAAGTGCAGTTGGCGAAAGTCATGGCTTTGGATTACCCGATTGAAGCGGCAGAGGATTGGACTCCGCCCGTCTATGTCGAAGGAGACCTGCCTTACCAACCGGTGAAGGTCGATTTAACAGCTTCGCTGCAAAATGCGGTGCGGAACCGAAATGATTTGCGAGCGGTGAAAAAAGAGATCGAAATTCAGGGGAAATTGTTTGAGGCGGCGAAAAAAGAGGCATTTATTCCAAAGATCGTGGGTTCGGGTGGATATGATGTCATTCAGAATCCTGGAAGCTCCACTTTCACGGATAGTTTTAATGGGCCTGCGGCATCGATCAACGGGACATGGACGCTGTTTGACGGGATGTTGAGCTCGGGTCGATTCACGCAGCTGAAAGCACAGATCCGCAAAGCGGAGGTGGCCTATGAGGAGAAGCGAAGATTGGTGGAGAGTGATGTGCGGGATGCATTTGTCAGGATGGAAGAGGCGCAAGAGTTGGTGACATCGCAGCAGCGAAATGTGGAGCAGTCGCGTGAAAGCCTGCGCTTGGCTGAGGCGCGGTTCAATGTGGGTGCGGGAATACAGCTCGATATTATCAACGCACAATCGAATCTTACGCAGGCGCAGTTCAATGAGCTGCAGGGAAGATTTGATTATAATGTGGCGGTGGCATCCTTGGAGAGAGCAACGGCAAGCCCGTTTGGACCGAAGAACCCTCCTCCTCCATCCAACGAGGCTGGGCTTTCACCTAAAACGAAATTGAATATGCAGGCATCTTCTCGTGTTGGCCTTCAGCCTGGGCAGTGAAGTTTTTACGCTTCTCGGAGTTGGAGGGGCAGGGGTGCCTGCATGGATTTACTCTTCGGTCGGATTCAACGCCTGGGACGGCAGATATTCCTCAAATTTTAAGCGAGGCGGGACTTCCTCAGAACTATGTCATGGGGGAGCAGATCCATGGAGCGGGGGTGGCGGTGGTAGGGTTGGGGGGAGGGGGAAGAGTGATCCCAGAGGTGGATGGGTTGGTAACCATAGAGAAAAATGTATCGCTGGTGATTCGAGTGGCGGATTGCGGGCCTGTATGGATTCGGTGCGGGAAGACGGGTGCGGTAGGGTTGGTGCATAGCGGGAGGAAAGGGACGGAGATGGGGGTAGTGGAGGTTGCGGTCCGCAAAATGAAGGCTGAATTTGGAGCGGAGGCGAGGGATATGGTGGCACTTCTGGGGCCTTGTATTCGGCCTCCGTACTATGAAGTAGATTTTGCGGGTGAGATTTTGCGGCAGTTGGCAAGGGAAGGGGTGGGGCAGATTGTGGATACAAAAATCTGCACGGCGGATGATCTTGGAAGGTTTTATTCTTATCGGTCCGAGAAAGGTAAAACGGGAAGGCACTATGCGGTGATGGCGGTGAGTTAGTTGGGGAGGAAAAAGGAGCAATCAAAAAGGAAAGGCAAAGAGGGCGTGGTATGGCCTTTGACTTGGCCTGTGTTGGAGAGAATATGGGGCATGGCGGGAATGACAAAGGAGTCGGTTTGGTTGGCGACAGCTGGAGTAGGGTTGGCGCTAGGGTTTGGGTTGGGCCGAGTGACAGCACCGGGAGGTCCCTTGGGAGGGGAGATGAAGGTGAGGGGTGCTGCTCAGCAGATAGGGCAGGGCGAAAAAGAATCTGGGGACAAGGAGATGATTTATTTGGGGAGGGAGGGGCAAGCGTCGGCTTCCGTGGAAGAGCGTTTTGCTCGGGCGTTGGTAATGGGCGATCCCAAGACGAGGGATCGGGAGTTAGAGAATAGCTTGAGCCAAGCATCTTTGGCTGAGGTGAAGAAGGCGTTGGACATGGCCTTGGGCCTACCCGAAGGCGCGGCCAAAAGGGCGGCGATGGCGAAGGTGATGGAAAGGTGGGGGCAGTTGGAGGGGCCGAAGGCGGTGGCCTATGCAGAAAAACTTTTTGCGGAGAGCGGAAATCCTGATCTATTGAAAGATGCCATGCGGGGATGGGGGCAGACTGATCCGCAGGCTTCGATTGCCTACACCCAAGCGATGGAGGTGGGGGATGGAATTCGTCGGGACATCACGCGAGATCTTTTTCGGGATTGGGCGGATCGCAATCCTCAGGGAGCGGCGTCCTACGCAGCGAGCAATCCGATGGATGTGGGTCGTGGGGGAGTGACTTCCTTGCTTGCGGATCGGTGGTCGAAGCAGGATCCGCAATCGGCGGCGAACTGGGCGATGAGCTTGCCCGCGGGAAAAGAGCAACTGAAGGCTTTGGATGAGTTGGTGCAAAACTGGTCGGATTTGAATTTGCAGTCGGCGGCTGACTTTGTGAGTCGGCAATCTGCGGGGGAGAAAAAGGACGCCATGGTGAGTACCTTAGCGAAGGAGGTGGCCAAGCTGGATCCCTCGGCGGGGCTGAAATGGGTTTCGACTTTGAGTGACCCTGTGCTGCAGGAGCGAACGGCTATGGGGGTGTTGTGGCGAACCGCACGAAGTGACCCGGTGGCGGCCCAGCAGATTCTGAAGAACTCTTCTCTTTCCGCGACGGTACAAACGGCGGTGTTAAAGAAAATGACGAACAATAGTAACCGCTGGAATGGTCCGTAAGGGAGGGAGAGTGAGTGATTCTTTCCAAGGACCGATCCTCTTGTGGTCGGGTGGCTTTGTTAACTATCGGTGTCTTGGGAAGCGAGAAGAAGGCCTTCGGCAATGCACTGATCGAGGGATGCGCTGACATCGGCTGATTCCCGACTGAGATTCATGGCGGCACCATTCGCTTGGTAGGTTTCCGGCTTTTCTAGTTCAGTGGTGATTTCAGCGAGGCGAGTCTGCAAGTGGAGGACGCGCCGCTCGAGGTCGGCGGCCTTGTTTTCATTCGTCTTTTTGGCCTGGCTTTGGGCTTTTCTCTCCTCGGCTTCGGCCCGCTTCTGTTCTTTGGTTTTTCGCGGGGTAGGAGCGCGTTCGGGAGATTCGGAGCTTTTGACTTTCTCGGCAGCAACAGGTTGGGCGTTGCTGAGCTGTTCGCCTGCGGTGAGGGCGGCGCGTTCGGAGGTGGCGCACGATTTATCGAGGTAGTACTGGTAGTCGCCTGAGTAGGGGGTGAGGTGACCCGCACTGATGTGAAGGACGGTGGTGGCCATGGCGCGGATAAAATGAACATCGTGGCTAATAAAGATGAGGGTGCCCTCGTACTGGCGGAGGGCACCGATGAGGGCATCGATGGAGCCAATATCTAAATGGGTGGTGGGCTCGTCCATCAGAAGAAGATTGGGTGGATCGAGGAGGATTTTGACCAAGGCGAGACGAGATTTTTCTCCCCCGCTGAGAATGCCGACAGTTTTAAAAACATCGTCACCACGGAAAAGAAACGAGCCGAGAACGGTGCGAGCGGTTTGTTCGCTGACGGGATTGGGGGAGTCGAGGACGGATTCGAGCACTTCGTGTTCCATGTTAAGGGTGTCGCCGCGGTGCTGGGAAAAGTAGCCGACGCGTACGTTATGTCCGGTGGCTCGTTCTCCGCTTTGGATGGGTATGGCCCCGCCGAGGAGTTTGAGGAGGGTGGATTTTCCTGCACCGTTGGGACCGACGAGAACGGTGCGTTGACCGCGTTCGGCTTCAAAGTTGAGCCCTCGGTAGACGACGAGATCACCTTGGCCTTCGACGTTGCGGTAGGCGTGATCGACATTTTTCAGGGTGATGGCGCGGAGCCCGCTACGAAGGGGTTGAGGAAAGGAGAACTTGATGGAACGAGCAGCGGAAACGGGAGCCTCAATTTTATCCATACGATCGATTTGCTTGAGTTTGCTTTGGGCCTGGGAGGCCTTACTCGCCTTCGCGCGAAACCGGTCGGCAAACTGCTGGAGGGAGGCGATTTCTTTTCGTTGATTCTTGTAGGCGGCAAGGTGTTGCTCTTCGCGGGCCGCTTTCTCGACAACGTACTTGTCGTAGTTGCCGCGGTAGCGGTGGAGTTTGGCTTGAGAAATTTCGATAATAGAGCTGACCAGCTGATTGAGAAATTCGCGGTCGTGGGAGATCATGAGAATCGCCCCTGGATAATTTCTTAGGTACTCCTGAAACCAGACGAGGGATTCGAGGTCGAGATGATTGGTGGGTTCGTCGAGGAGGAGAAGATCGGGTTCTTGGACGAGGAGCCGGGCGAGGTGGGCGCGCATAATCCAGCCCCCGCTGAGGGTGCGGGCTTTGCGATCGAAATCGGCGTCGCGAAAAGCAAGGCCGCTGAGGATCTGTTTGGCGCGGGGTTCGAGTTGCCATCCTCCAAGCTCGGTGAAGGTATCAATGGCTTCGTGGTATTCCGGATCTTCTAGGGTGCCCGCGAGCTCGTGGCGTTTGATGGCCTGTTGGACGCGGGACATTTCGGGTGAAGTAGCGCAGGCCAGTTCGAGGATGGTTTCCTCCCCAGCGGGGGCAGATTCTTGGGGAAGGAAGCCGAGGGTGATATTTTTCTCGATGGTGACGCGACCGTCATCGGGGGTGGCCTCGCCAAGGATAAGGGAAAAGAGGGTAGATTTTCCTGCGCCGTTAGGACCGACCAAGCCGAGGCGGTCCTCCCGATTGATCTGAAGGGAGACATCGCTAAAAAGAGTGCGACCGCCGAAGGCTTTGCTGAGTTTGGAAAGAGTGAGCATGGATGGAGGGGAAAAGAGCACGGGGGCTGGCACCCGTGCGGAGGAACTTATCTGAGCAGAGGAAACCGCGTGGCGGCGATGGCGAGCAAGAGCCCGATTTTTTGATCTGCGTGCACGAATTGCATCGGAAAACCGTAGCGGAAGACTTTGGAAAAGTCCAGTTGAGGGGTCGGCAGCGGGAGTGCTTGGGGGACGAGTTTAGAGGAGGATGCGGAGGAAGGTTTTTTTGCCTACTTGGAGGACTTGGCCTGAGGTGAGGGAGATTTCGGATTGGGGATCAGCCAGCTTGGTGCCATCTAGTTTGACGCCCCCTTGGATGATGAGGCGGCGGGCTTCGGAATTGCTGGCGATAGCTTTCGTTTCCTGGACGAGTTTGGCAACGGAGAGGGTGGGGGCGGAGGGGCGGAAGGATTCCATTTCAGCCGAAGAGAGATCTTTTTTAGAAAACTTCGCTTCGAAATCGGTTCGAGCGGAGGTGGCGGCGCTTTCTCCGTGGAAGCGACGGACGGAAGCGGCAGCGAGCTCTTTTTTTGACTCCATCGGGTGGCTGGGAAATTCCTTGGGTAATCCCAGGAAGGGGCCGAGGAGATCGCGCCAGGCGGCACATGTTTCGTCGGGGATCGACATGATTTTACCAAAGATCTCTTGGGCGGGTTCGGTAATACCAATGTGGTTGCCGAGCGATTTGCTCATCTTCTGTTTTCCGTCGGTTCCGGTGAGCAAGGGGGTTACGAGGACGACTTGAGGTTCTTGGCCTGCTTGGCGTTGAAAATCGCGTCCGACGAGGTTGTTGAAGAGTTGATCGTTACCGCCGAGCTCCACATCGGAGTGGACGGCGACGGAGTCGTAGCCTTGAAGGACGGGGTACTGAAATTCGGCGAGGCTGATGGGGATGCCCTTTTTGTGGCGTTTGGAGAAATCGTCTCGTTCGAGCATGCGGGCGACATTGACTTGGCCGTTGAGGCGAAGGAGATCGAGGCAGGTGAGTTTGGCGAGCCATTCTCCGTTGCGGCGGACTTCGGTTTTCTTGGGATCGAGGATTTTGAAGACTTGGTCAGTGTAGGTTTTGGCGTTTTGCTCGATAGTTTCGGGATCGAGGGCTGGGCGGGTTTTGGAGCGCCCGGTGGGATCCCCGACGCGGGCGGTATAATCGCCGATGATGATGACGGCGAGATGGCCAGCGTCTTGGAATTGGCGGACTTTGGCGAGGACGAGAGCGTGGCCGAGGTGGAGGTCGGGGGCAGAGGGGTCGAAACCGAGTTTGACGCGGAGAGGGCGACCGGTGGCGAGTTTTTTGGCGAACTCTTCCCGGGTGTGGACGTGGGTGAGGCCAGAGAGAAGGGCATCTGCGGACATGAGGCGAGCTTAATCGGCAGGAGGGCGGAGGTGAAGGCGATTAGGTGGGATTTTCAGGGGTGGGCAGGGGAAGTTGATAAGTCGAGGTTGGGCGACTAGAATAAAACTTAGTGAGAATTCCTCTTATTTACGCAGGGGTAATTTGTTTTTTGAGTGGCACTCTGCAGGTGAGCCAGGCGGGGACGATTCGAAATGATGTGGCGGATTCTTTCTACACTTCGCTGGCCCAGCAAAGTGTCTACGACAGCGTTGGTTTTCTGACTTGGAGTATTGGTTCGAGTGGGTACATCGCTTCGGGGACTTTGATTGCGCCTGATTGGGTACTGACGGCGGGTCATGTGGTGGGGGGAACTGATGATTACGGGGCGGGGGTGAGTGGAATGATCTTTGGGATGGGACCGACCTACAATGGGATTGGGATTTCGGCGACGGAGTGGATTCCTTATGGAGGTTGGAGTAGTGGTGGGGGAAATTTGTGGGCGGGGGTGGACTTGGGGTTGGTGCATTTGAGTCAGGC
>JBBAWB010000014.1:0-38425 GCA_040397385.1 Methylacidiphilales bacterium | reverse complement strand
ACATTTCGACATTATGCATAAAGCCATAATGTCCCCTCACAGCCCCACTTGCCCCCTTTCCACTATCCCTCTCCCCCCGCCCCATTCCACTCCCTTCCTCATTACAACATTCTTGGGAATGTAGGAATGTCCTCCACACCCGCTTCACCACCACCCTCAGGATCTAGGGTTTGCCAGATGACTCCCCCTGTTTTTCCCCCTACCGTTTACTCATGAAACTCCTTCTCACCCTCGCCCTCCTCTTTCCCGTCAGCCATCTCATTTTCGCAGACGAGTATCGTAAATCCGTTCAGGTTCAGGAAAACCTATCCACTAGCGCAACCTGGGATGGCGCCCCCATTCACTACCCATCAGGCAAAGCAAAAGTCTCAGGAGCCATCGTCACCCTGCCCCCAGGCATGGAAACTGGATGGCATACCCACCCCGTTCCCTGCTTCGCCCTCATTCTAGAAGGAGAACTTCTCGTCGAACTAAAAGACGGCCAAACCAAAAAACTAAAAGCAGGGGACACCTTAGCCGAAGTCATCGACACTCCTCACAACGGGAGGAACATCGGGAAAACCCCCCTTAAGATTGCCGTATTTTACGCGGGCAATACGGATCTTAAAACTACCCTTCTCTGTCCCTAACTGATTCTAAAAATTTTCCGACACTCTCCTCCTGCATGCCCGATCTCTCCCTCACCGCTTGGCTCCTCGCTCTCGCCGCCGCACTCTTTGCCGGTCTCTCAAAATCAGGCTTCGGTCCCTTCGGACTTCTCTCCGTCATCTTCATGGCCGAAATCCTCCCCGCCCGCGAATCCACCGGCATCGTCCTTCCCCTTTTTATCTTTGCCGATCTCTTAGCCGTCTACGCCTTCCACGAACACGCATCTTGGTCCACCCTTCGCGCTCTGCTTCCTGCCACCCTTGCAGGCATCGTGACCGGTTGGTGGATTATGCCCCGCATCCCCACAGAATTCTTCGGCCATACCCTCGGCTGGATCATCATCGGCCTCATTTTTATGATCCTCATTCAACGCGCGCGCCCGCAACTCCTCGCTTTCATCACCCACCACCCTCTCCTCGGCCTTTTCTGCGGCTGGACCGCTGGCACCACCACTATGCTGGCCAACGCCGCAGGCCCCATCACCGCTTTCTACTTTCTTTCCCAGCGCACCACCATGATGGTCATGGTTGGCACCGGCGCCTGGTTCTACTTCACCATTAACCTCGCCAAACTCCCCTTCAGCTTTCAACTCGGTCTCCTCAACACAAAATCCCTCATCCTCGACGCCCTCCTCCTCCCAGGAGTCTTCCTCGGATTTTGGCTCGGCCGCTCTCTCCTCAGAAAAATCTCACAAAATCTTTTTGAATGGATCCTCATCTTCATGGCCTTCGGCGCCGCCTTGCGCATGGTCACAAAAGCCTGATCCTCCTCCCCTCTCTGCCCTAAAAAAGAACGGGTGACTTCGGCCTAAACCGAAATCACCCGCCCTCACTCAAACCAAAAGTTTACTGGGTCACTGCGTTCGTAGCTCCGTCTTTATTAGGACCACCCTTTTTCGCCTTCTTCGGAGGCAACTCCTCCTTATCAATCTTCCCGTTCCCATTCTTATCATACTTGGCAACCATCGCCGCCTTTTCCGTCTCGTCCAACTTGCCATCATGATTCGCATCAAACTCCTTCTCAAACCCTTTTAACTTATGGGCAGGAGAAAGCTCAGGCGCAGTTGTGGTAGTTCCATCTTGGGCTTGTACCGAGGCAGTTGCCCCTGCCAAACCGGCTAGTATCAAGGCTATTACTAGGTTGTTTTTCATATAATCCCAAAATACTACCCGTACCCCCTTCACACAATCTCGATCACTCTTCCGCGTGTAGTAGCATCCCCATCGTCTGCTCCCCCAACTTGCTCAACTTCATTCCACCTTTTCCATCTGACCTCGCTAACCCCCGGCAGTAGTACCTTCCCTCATTCGGCCTCCCAGGAACCGAGCCAAGCTCCGCCATCTCCACCCACTCTCCTCGGCCCCTAGCCCTCAGTGGCAATCCCCAAGGGGTCATCTCCAAATCCCAAGACTGCTCTCCATTTCCGATCCCCTCCTTCTCCACCCACTGCATCCAGCCGATCCGCCCCCTCGGCACCGGAACTCGAACCACAAACCCAGCTGGTTGCGAACTCAAGCACTCCCCGCAACTCATCGGTTTCCCCTCTTGCGCAGCCTTCAGCAGGGCGGCCGGATCTACCCCCATCAAATTCAGACCATTCCACTCCCCATTTCGATTCGGCTCCCAAAAACGTCCTGGCTTGGTTACTTTCACCCAGTCCGCAAATTTTTCGTTCAGCTGAAACGCTATCTCCAAATGCAGATGCGCCCGATCCCTCGTCAATCCTGGCCCCGTCCAACCCATCACCCCCACCTGATCTCCTGCTTTCACCCGCTGACCCACCTGCACGCAGGCCGAAGCCAGGTGTCCATAAATTGTGTACACAGGCTGGCTCCCCCACAAATGCCTCACGATCACCTGCTTCCCGTAATCGGAAATTTTTTCATCCAGATTCACTCGTACCACCTCCCCATCCGCCGATGCTCTCACCTCATCCGTCGGTTCCCCCAGAGCATCACGATGCAAAGGCCGGATATCGATTCCTTTGTGAAAATGCTCAAATATTCGAGCAGGCTCAGACCCCGCCGTACGAACAAAACCGAACATGCCCGAGATCAGTCGGCGACTGATCGTCGGTTGATAAAACTTTTCTGGATGATTGGCAACCAGAGCTCGATTCTCTGTCGGAAACTGCCAGTCGATTCGCTCCTCCGCCTGTCCCAATCCGAGCAGGCCCAGCGCCATCAACCAAAATACCAAGGCACGTCCCGCTCGCCCAAAGATGTCGCCGACCGGCATCCCCGTCCACCCCGCCATCCTCACCTTGCTTCCAGCACCACGGCCCCACTTCGTATCCCGATGAAATTCCCCTGCCTGCTCGCCCCTAAGACCGTCACCGGAACCTGCTCCCCGCTTTTCAGTTGGCGAACCTTACGAGGCAACTCCTCCAAGGTGCGTGCAGGAATTTGACCCAGACCCACCACCAGCATTCCCTTTTGGATTCCAGCCTCTGCTGCTGGGCTATTTTTCTCCACCCCGACCACCAGCAACCCTACACGCTGTCCATACCCGAGCTGCATCGACTCGGTTAAGCTACAATCCTTCAGCTCCAGCCCGAACTTCTCCTTAAGGGCCAACGCGGCGGAGCGCTCGGGCGGGGCCTTAATTTTCCCCTCCACAATCGCAATCGCCTCCTCCACCCATCGTTTCACCCGTTCGCCCGCAATCGCAAAGCCAATACTCTCAGTCGGCAAGTTCTGGGCCATCGACATCTTAGCCGAACTCAATCCCACCAGATCCCCCTCTGAATCGACTAACGGCCCCCCGCTGTTTCCGGGATTAATCGCCGCATCCGTCTGTAACAATCCCTCCATCGTCAAGTCTCCCAGCGTCAAGGTCCTGTCCTTACCACTGAGAATCCCTGCGCTTACGCTATTCTCATATCCGACTGGGTTGCCCAACACGAGAACCGTCTGACCAAGTAGATTGGGAGAAAGCTTCTCCAGACTCAGAAAAGGCAAGGGCTCCTTTGCCTTCACCTTGATTAAAGCCAGATCCTGCAAATCATCGTCACGAAGAAGTTCCGCGTCGTACTCTTTCCCATTCGATAACTTCACACGGATTTTTAATTTATTGGCCCGACCCGCCACGTGCTGATTCGTTACAATATAACCATCAGAACTAATAATGAGCCCCGAACCAAGGTTTTTAACTGGGGTCTGTAATATCCTATTTCCTCTCGCCATTCCGCCTCCGTAAAACTGATTAATAAAAGTATCGAAAGGATCGATCACCTGCTGTTCCACAATTTTCTCCGTATTGATATTCACTACTGCGGGACGCACTTTTTCCACCACTTTCACCATCGGCTCATCTTGTGGAGCCATCCCCCAAACGGATCCAGCGAGTAGGAAAACTCCCATCCAAGATACTTTCATCATGCGCCCACCCTAATCCCACCCCCCACCCCCCGACAAGCCCCCCACTCCCCCCACCCCGAGGCCGGACCTAGGCCCGGCCTCTAAATAAATATATTTTCAAACAACCGCAACTTTTCGGCTCGGACCCAGTTTAATCCTTATGACGACTAGCTATCGGCGTTGGGTCCACCAAAACATCCTTCGAGAAGATCCAGCCCCCATCCTTTCCGAATCCATCCTCCAACGTATATGGTTCGAATCGCTCGTCCGCAATCCCCTGCAAACCCTTTCGGGCGAATCTCTCACCCTTCGCCAACCTGGCTTCTGGAATCATCGCGCTGGACCTGACTTCCTTCACTGCTCATTCCTTGCCGGCGACGGCTCAATCCACATAGGAGACGTTGAAATCCATCGCCACTCCTCCGATTGGGATGCTCACCAGCACTCCACTAACCCAGCCTATCGCAATGTCGTTCTCCACGTTTTCTGGCAAGTCGACCCCTCCACCTCCCCCGCTCCCTCCCCAAAAATCAGGCCCATCGCCATCGAACATCAGCTCGCCGCCCCTCTCACCGAACTTATCCCCCTTTTCCGTGCAACTCCCGCTGAGATTTCTGGAGGAGAAAAACCTGGCCTCTGTCACTTAACCCTTCTGGCTCTTTCCACCAATCAACTTCGTGATTTCCTTGAAGAAGCGGGTTGGCACCGCCTCCGCCAACGCCGCTCTCTCGCCTCCGCCCGCTCTTCCGCCCACGGATTCGACCAAGCCGTTTGGGTCGCCCTCGCAGAAGGCCTCGGCTTTTCAGAAAATCGTGAACCCTTTACCTCCTTAGCCCACGCCGTCCCCATTCTTCAACTCCTTCAACTCCCCCATCGCATGGATCGCGAAGCCATCCTCTACGGCGTCGCAGGTCTCCTTCCTGACCCCACCCGCACCTCAGTATCCCCCCGCGCCCTCCCTCTTCTTAAAGAACTTTGGCACAGCTGGTGGCCCCAACGCGAAACCTGGAACGATCGCACTCTTCCACCCGCCTGCTGGAAAATGGGCTCCACCCGCCCCAACAACTCCCCCCTCCGTCGTCTCGCCGCCCTCTCCTTTATTTCCGACCCCATCCTCTGGACGTCCTTGACCCAATGCATTCAAAGGGGCGAGTCCAACGCTTTCTTAGAAATCCTTAAAACCGTCAACCACCCCTTCTGGGATCAACACGCAGGATGGGACGGCCGCATCCTATCCTCCCCCTCTCGCCTCGTCGGGCTCGACCGCTCTACCGCCCTTCTCTTTCAAGTCCTCGCTCCCCTCACCCCTCTGCCCGAAGACGAACTCAACTGCCGTATGCAAGATTGGCCCGTCGGCGGGGACGCGGGTTTACTCCGATCCGCCAGCATCCGCTTGCTTAGCGTTCCTTTTCCGCCACCCGATGTCCGCTCCCATCTCGCCCGGGAAGGACTCCTCCAGATTTATCGAGATTTTTGCCGAACCGAAACCGACGCCTGCCAAAGCTGCACCATGCCCAATTTTTTAGCACAAAGGTAGTAACACTCTCCGCAAAGATTCTGCGACAAAACCAGCCCAACCAGCCCTATCTCTCCTCAATCGGGTCGTAAGAAGCCCAATCCCGCAAATCATAGTGCCACCACTCATCGGGTACCCCAGAAAATCCAGCCCGAAACATCGCCTGGCGCAATATCTTCGCCCTTCCCCCTACCTCCTTGGGGACATCCGAAAAGTCCTCATCCGCCTTCGCGCTAAACTCATCATGATCACTCGGCATCTCCAACAACTTCCCCTGAAGATCAGCCAAGGAAACATCCACACTAGTCCCTCTATTGTGCCGACTAATCTTTGTAGGGGGCGTAAGAAATTTCCCATCAGGCTTCGCGGCCCAGAGGGCCTTTTGTGCAGAAATAGGGCGCCAAGCGTCCCAAAGCACCAGTCGGTACCCACGGCCGCGCAAATCCATTACTACTTTTTCCATTTTACGAATCGTCTCCGATCTCAACCAAGCTCGCCCGTCAGGATATATTTTCTTCCCCGTAATGTTCCTTGCCGTCGCGTACCGCATTTCGATTACGATTCCAGGAACAGAATCCCCATTTACCTCCACCAATGCCTCCCCAGGGGCTTGAGCCCAAGCAAAACATCCCGTCCATCCCACAAGAAAAAGAGCTCGCAAGATTATTAGCATTACAATATTACGAGCCTACCGACTCGGCAACGCACCCTTATCGCTGCGCCAGCGGAACGACTTTTCGACCCACCGCAGGCCCCACATACTCGCTGTCAGGCCGAAACAGCCGATTGTCCTGCCACTGCTCAAGAATATGCCCCGTCCATCCCGCCGTCCGTGCCACCGCAAAAATCGGAGTAAATAAGTCCGTCGGCAAACCCAAGCTGTAGTAAACCGTCGCCGAGTAAAAATCGACATTCGCATTCAACCCTTTTTCCTGATGCATGATCTGGGCAATCCGCTCACTCATCTGTATCCACTTGGTATCCCCTAACTCCGCTGTCAGTTTTTCTGCCATCCGCTTCAGGTGCGGTGCCCGAGGGTCCAGCACCTTGTACACCCGATGCCCAATTCCCATAATTTTCTTCTTCTGTGCCATCTGCTCTTTCACCCACCCATCTACTTTTTCCAAACTTCCGATTTTCTGAAGCATGTGAATCACTCCCTCATTGGCCCCACCATGCAACAGCCCTTTCAATGTCCCAATCGCCGTGCTCATCGCCGAATAGATATCGGTCAAAGTCGAGGCACATACCCGCGCCGCAAAAGTCGAAGCATTCATCCCATGATCCGCATGCAAAACAAACGCCATATCCAGCGTGGCCACCGCCTCCGGTCCCGCTTCCTGCCCATTCAATAAATAAAGAAAGTGGGCCGCCTCCCCTAAATCCTTTCGCACGGGAGGCAACGACTGGCCCCTCCTTGCCCGATGAAAATAGCCCGCAATCACCCCAATCTTTGCCGTCAGCGAGATTTGCCTTTGCCGATTTAACTCCACCTGCTCCACCCCAATCGGACCGTAATCATAAAGCCCCAGCATCGAGATGCAGGTCCGCAGAATATCCATCGGACTCGAATCTTTCGGCGCCGCCAAAATATACTCGACCACCCCTTGTGGGAGTTCCCTCTGGCTTGCCAGAGATCCTTTCAATTCTGCCAGTTGCTTCGAACTCGGCAACTCCCCTTGCCATAAAAGATAACTGGCTTCTTCGAAGCTCACCTTGCCCGCAAGTTCATCAATGTCGTAGCCACGATAAATAAGTTTTCCTTCCAATCCACGCACATCGGAAAGGGTTGTCGATGTCGCCACCACCCCCTCCAGCCCCTTAGCAACAATCTTGTTCACCTCACCCGCCGCTCCCTTGGCATCACTCACATTATTTTCCCAACGCCTTAACCACTTCCTGCCCAATATCCCCAAGAGTTTCTGCCACGCGTACCCCCGCCTTCTTCAACGCCTCAATCTTCGCCTGAGCCGTTCCTTGACCACCCGAAATGATCGCTCCCGCATGTCCCATCCTCTTTCCAGGGGGCGCTGTTGCTCCCGCGACAAAAGAAATCACCGGCTTCTTCACTCGGGAATGAATGTATTCCGCTGCCTCCTCCTCCTCCGAACCCCCAATCTCTCCAATCATCACAATCGCCTTGGTGTCAGGATCCGCATGCAAATACTCCACCGCTTTTTGTAAGGTCAACCCGTGGATCGGATCTCCCCCCACCCCAATACAAGTACTTTGCCCTAGACCCTGACTGGTAATCTGCCAAACCGCCTCATAAGTCAGCGTCCCACTTCTGGAAACCACTCCGACATTTCCAGGTCGGTGAATATATCCAGGCATGATCCCAATCTTACAAGCCCCAGGAGTAATAATCCCCGGACAATTCGGTCCAATCAAAACGCAAGAATGCTCCCGCAAGGCAAAGCGCACCCGCATCATGTCCATCACGGGAATTCCTTCCGTGATCGCCACGATCAGCTGGATCCCCGCATCCGCCGCTTCCAAAATCGCATCCGCCGCAAATTCTGGCGGAACAAAGATCATCGAGGCATTCGCCTTCGTCGCGGCCACCGCCTCCGACACCGTATCGAATATCGGCACCGTTTTTTCAAATTTTTCTCCGCCACGCGCCGGTGTCACCCCCGCCACCACCTGAGTCCCATACTCCTTACAGGCGGAAGCGTGAAAGGAGCCCGACTTTCCCGTAATGCCCTGCACCAGCAACCGCGTATTGGCATCGACTAAAACAGACATCTTATTTCCCCTTCTTTCCCGACGCCGCCGCGACCGCTTTATCCGCCGCTTCCATCAGCCCCTCAGCCGGAAGCAGTGGAAGTCCCGATTCCTTTAGTATTTTGCGCCCGGCCTCCACGTTCGTGCCCTGTAACCGAACGATGATCGGCACCCGAGGTGGCGTCGTCCGACAAGCTGCTACCATGCCTTGCGCCAAAATATCGCACTTTAAAATACCTCCGAAAATATTCACCAAGATGGCTTTGACTGCTGGATCCCCCTGTAACAGACGAAAGGCCGCCGTAATCATCTCTTCCGATGCCCCCCCCCCCACATCAAGAAAGTTTGCCGGTTTCCCGCCCGCCGCCTGAATCAGGTCCAACGTGGCCATAGCCAATCCAGCTCCATTCACCATGCAACCAATGTTTCCCTCTAGGCCGATATAGTTCAAATGGTGCTCCGCCGCTGCCAGATCCCGTGGATCTTCTTGGGACGGATCCTGTAATTCTTGAATCTCTCTGTGCCGAAAAAGAGCGTTGTCGTCAAAACCCAGCTTCGCATCCAGCGCCACCACATCCCCACCCTTGGTCACCGCCAGCGGATTAATCTCCACCTGAGAGCAGTCCTTCTCGATGAAAAGTCGATAGGCGGCGTGCAATAATCGGCAAGGCGCGCGCAGCCCCGTAGATGGGAAACCCAGAAAAATACTCACTTTGCGGGCCTGATAAGGTTGCAGACCTAGCCCAGGATGAATCACCTCCCGCAAAATCGCTTCAGGACTCTTTTCCGCCACCGCCTCGATCTCCACCCCCCCCTGCTGACTCGCCACAATCACTGGGCAACCCGAAGAGCGATCCAACACTATCGCCAAATACAATTCACGGGCGATATCGGTCGATTCTCCCACCAAGACCGCGTGGACAGGTTTACCCTCGGGGCCCGTCTGATGAGTAATCAGCGTATTCCCAATCATATGCGAGGCCACATCCCTTACTTGATGGGGGGTTTTGACCAGATGCACCCCACTCTTGTAACCATCTTGGAAATGCCCTTTACCTCTGCCCCCAGCATGCACCTGCGCCTTAACCACAAAACTGTTACAAGGAAGACTTCGCGCAATCGATTCCGCCTCCTCAGGAGTCCGCGCCACCGCCCCACGAGGAACTGGCACCCCCGCGGCCGCTAATAAGTCCCGCGCCTGATATTCGTGAATGTTCATAAAGAAGAAAAACTAATCGGAGCGACATTCGAGGAAAGCTCCTCTTGAGTCAACCCACCAATCCGTGGGCTACTCCTGCTTTGCCTCTGTCGAGGATGTCGGTTCCGCCCCAGGCGCATTCAAATTCATCGGGGCACTTTTCTGTCCCGATCTCATGCTTAGCGGGGAAAGTTCCTTAGAAGAAAACCCCGTCAAATCTCGCTCCGTTTTACTGACCTCTTTCAGTTCCGGCACATCAAAAACAACCGAAGGTTGGATCATCACGACCAACTCCCGGCGCTCCGTGTCGTCCGTGGTGCTTTTGAAGAGATTTCCAATCAATGGAACCGTGGAAATAAAGGGGATCCCCGAACTGGTCTTGGAATCCGTCTGAGAGATCAATCCCCCCATCAGGATCGTGGCTCCATCAGGCACTATGATGGTGGTCGTTAGTTTTTGGGTGTCGATTTTAGGCACGGAGACTCCACCCCCGATCTGAGTTTCACTGTTGATCCCCTTCGCCAACGTGTCGTTCGTCTCGACAATCTGTAGACTGATTTCTCGAGCGCTGTTGATCAAGGGAACGACCTCGATTTTCAAAACGACATCCTGATACTGAATATTTGACTGTTGCGACCCGGAAGTGGTCGTCGCGCCTCCACCCCCGCCGAGGGTCGTTACCGTGCTGGTAGGTACAGCAATTTTTTGCCCTTGGAAGATGGTCGCCTTTTTATTGTTCGCCGTGAAAACGGAAGGACGTGAAGCCACGCGGAAATTGCCTGTCGCGGTCAGGGCGCTGACATAGACATTCAGCGTGTTCCCAATAAATGCGGCGATCTGCATTCCGGGCAACCCATTACTTGCGGCAACATTGGCTAATTGTGCCATGGTGGCGGCCGACTGCATCAAAGGAGTGTTGGTCGTGATCACACTTCTCCCCCCTCCCACCGAGTTAACGCCTGACGTGGAATCCCCAGTAAATCTTTGCAGGACATTGACGGCGAAGGAGTCGCCGTTGGCCACGAGCAACTGACCGATGACCGTGGCCAAATAAACCTGCATCGGGCGTTTGTCCAATTTTGTTAAAATCGCCTTCACCTTATCTCGGGATTCCGGTTGTCCGATCACGAGAATCGAGTTCGCCCGATTATCCGCAATGATTCGCGTCTTCCCCACGATAATCGAAGCGGCGGCCGCCTGCTCCCCGGGCTCGCTCAAAATATCCGCAGGATTCGCGGTGGTGTTCCCGGTTCCCGCCGGCCCACCTGTCACCCCACCCACTCCGATTCCGCCACTCACTGTCCGGCTCGCTCCTGCCCCGCCCGTTGCCGCGGCATCGTCCCCCTCTTCTTGTAACATATCCTGCAGAATCGGTAACATATCAGAGGCAGAAACATAGTTCAGAGGCTGTTCGTAGGGATCGCTCAAATCCACTGAGATATCAAACTGCTTAATCAAGGAGCTAATCGACGCGAAATCAAAGGGGCTCGCAACTACCAAGATCCGATTCGTTCTCGTATCCGCAATCAGCTGAATATCACCCGCAAAACCACTTTTACTTCCACTAATCGTTACTCCCGCAGATCCGCCTGCCGCACCAGGTAATCCGGGTACCCCAGGTTGCGCCGCTTGACCCGTCGCCGCCTTTGCCACGCCTCCCCCACTTTCCTCCTGGCGCTTCTCTAAGATTTTCGTAATCAACTCCACCACCCGATCCGCATTCGCTTGTGCCAGTTGAATAAAATCAGTTTTTCGCTCTGGCGCAGGGGTATCAATCAGGTCCCTTACCTGAATCAGGCGCCGAATCAGGGTGGCATTTTCTGTGATCAGAACCTGATTCGCCACTGGCACAGGCACCAAGCTGCCATAGGGATGCAACGTGATGAACTGCTCGAAAATCGGCACCGCATCTGCCGCCGCTAGGTGGGTCAAAGGCATGACATACGAAGCCACCACCTCGCCCTCAGGCAACTCGCTCTCATTCGTAAAAAGGAAAACCCCTTCACTCCGAGGATTCTTACCCCCAGCGGTATTAATCACTTTGACCGCGTTTTTATCCAAGGCGATAAAGACGTACCCATTCAGCAGCAGGGTTGATTCCAACAATCGAATCGCCTCCGCCTTAGTTACCGGCTGATTTAAAGTCAGGCTTAGATTCGCCCCGCCACCAAGCAGACTGGCATCTTTAATCAAGGTCACCCCCTTCAACTTCTCGTAGATCACCAAAAAGTCTGAAACTGGATTATTCGGGAACTGGATCGTATCCGGCGAAACCATCTCAGGCTCGGAAACCACCACTCCCTCACCAGTTGCGGGTAATCCAGTTCGGCTAGGAACTGGGGACAACTCTTGCGCCCAAGTCCGCTCGCTCTCCACACTCAAAAAGAAGAACAAGGCTAAAGACAAAACAAGATAAGCTCTCATTTTTTGCCCCCCGGTGGAATTGGAATTATCCGCCGCCGAATCACCATTCCAGGCGCTTGCCCACCAGCGTTGGCTGCTTTCGCTCCAGGATTAACCTGAGCCTGCGCTGGCAATCCAGGAATGGGCGGTTGGGCTTGCATCGCCGTAGGAGCTTGACCAGTGGGCGCGGCACCCCCGCCCGTCATCTCGTACTGCAACTCCGCCATCTCCGATCCCTTCTGAATTTTCGCCTTCATCTTCGAGGGATCACCCAAAGGATCTTTCTTTAAATCCAGTAAGATCATCCCTTGAGCGGACGGGGAAGGCTTCCTTCCAACCAAAATACGATCGGGCTTTGTTTTATTAGCCACCATCACGTAATCCTCCCCCTCCAACCGAACATAGCCCCCCAAAACCAGATCCTTGGCAAAAGCCGCCTCCGCCGTAGCCGAGGCCAAGGTAAAAGGAGACTTCTTACCCAAGGCCGTATAGCGCGATAATTCCAAAGCCTTAGGCAGACCCGCCCGGGGCTCTGTTCTTGGCGGAACTTCTGCAACAGCGGTGGGTAAAACAGGGGACATCTCCCCAAATCCTATCCCCTCCATGAGATAAACGAGGAGAACTCCTCTCACAATTGTGAAGAACTTGTTCACTGCTTGTTGAGCCTAAAAAACTGCCCCACCTCAGCCTCCCCCGTCATTTTAGGAGGCTCAGCGCTCAGCTTCAAATTTAGCATGGTCAGTGCCACTCCACTCTCAGGTTGGTACAGATCGACAATCCACCGATTAAACTGCTCCAAGCTCCCCGTCAGGCGCATCCGATTACTGTAAATCGTGCAGCTGACTCCAATTCGCGGCGCCTGCAAGTTCTGCTCCTCAATCTTTAATCCCGCCTTAGCCGCCGTGCTCTGGGACTTCTTTTGCAAGGCAGGGGCAGGATTGTCCGCGGGTACCATTTTCAGATTTTTCTCCAACCACTCCGCCTTTTCCTCCCACTCCACTTTCCTATCCATCCAGCCCTTCGCCTCTGCCAACTCATCCGTTTTCTGTAAAAGGTTACGCCGATTGGCCTGATCGAAGCTCAGAAAGAGCTTCAACCCCAACAGATGGATACCGACAAAAACCGCCAATCCAAAAAAGAGCATCAGCTTTTTTTCATGGCGCGACAACATTCGCATCGGAACCTCCTTCTTCATCTTTAGCCACCTCAGTCCCCGCTGGAATTCCCTCGACCTGAAACCGAGCATTGCCGTTAGGTAAAAGTGTCGGCTGCGGATGACGCCACTGATACTCCGACAGCATCGGCTCCTTCTTCAACCACTCAAAATACTTCTCCGTCTGCTCAAGATCCTTCCCCTCCCCTTGGAGAAGAAGCCTCTTCGTATTGAAATCAAAAGTGGTCAAGCGCACTCCATCAATCTCCCCAGGATCTTTCTCAATCAAAGGTCGGGCAACCTGCCAAAGTAGTTCCAAAGCGTTCATCTTCGGATTCACTAGGGCTGCCGCCTCCTGCCAACTCTGAGAGGCTTCTCGTATTTTGCCCGCATCGGGAGCAATCCCTGCCAACTCCTTTTCAACCTTCTGAAGTTGAGTCAGGGGCACCGCAAAATACACGAGCGCCGCCAGAATCAACACCACATAGGCCGCCAGACTTGTCCGAATCGTCCTTGTCTTTTTCGCCTGCTCGGTTTTCGCCAAACGACGCTCCGTCAAAAGCGGAGGTTGTAAATCCCAAGGACCTGCAGGCAACCGCGGCGCAACCCTCGACTCGGTCCGCACTGGGCACGGGAGAAGTGACAAAAACTCCTGCACTCCTGCCCCTGAATCCCCTTCTTCCCGAAGAGCCAGCATGTTGAGCTCAGGCAAAGTTCCCTCCGCTTCTAGTTGCGCTAATAAAGCCCCCACCTCTGTTGCCGTTCCCGCCTGCAACTCACGCGCCAGCAAAGGTTGTGTATGTAACCATTTTCCACCCGAGTAAAAATCCACCACCCACCGGCCCAGCTCTTTTCGTAGAACTGCGGAAGATACTCCCCCAGGCGCAGGCAAAACTCGACCCGCGATCTCATGACGCCCCGCCTGCTCCAACAGCCAACTCTCTTCTAAGGGACCCGCTAAAATCGCGGTTGCTTCTAATTGCCTCAGACCTGGCTCGTCCTGACCCGCCACCGCCACTGGCTCTGTCCGAATCGGTTCCATTGCCCAAACCGCTAAGTCAGGATTTGCCCCGAGCATGTTCCTCGCCTCCAAAGCAATTTTTGCCAAATCTCTCGGCGCGATTCCCTCTTCAACCGATATCCAAAGGGGCACAGAAAGAAAGGAGCGGGAGGGAAGACAAACCACCGCTTGATTCGGTGCTCGCAGCTTCTGCGGATCCTCCGCAGGCCCCATACACTGAGCTTCCCCATCTACCGTGCTCCACAACTCCCACCCCTCAGGCCCTGGAAAAACAAAGACAGGACCAGAAAGGTTCTTCCCTTTGATCTTTTTCACTTTGAGAATTTTTTTCTTCATGGATTTGCATCCTCCTCGGACCAACGAGCCTTCACCTGCGGAGGATTCGATGTACGGGAAATTAAAGCCACTACCTTTCTCTTAGCCTTACCAACAAACCCCGTCGAGGTTACCCGCCAAAGATCTTCTTCCGCCACCACCACCCGATCCATCCACTTGTCGTAATTTGCGTCCAACAGAGGCAAGCCCTGGGTCACCATATCATCCGCTGTCCCTGGGATCTGATCGGGACCAGGACGCTGACGCATGAAATTCGTGGCCGCTCCAGCCCCCAATCCCAACCACGCCTCAATCAGATCCTGCTCTGCGCTACGCAAAGACAGCTTCCCTGCGCCGTACACCGTGAATTTACTCAGCGCATCAACACTCTTACTTCCCTCCTTGGCCTCTTTCGCCATCTCCGCCCAACCCCCTACCTTTTCCAGCTCCTCGATTTTTTCGAAAGGTCCATTTCGCACCGAACTCTCCGTTCCACTATTCGAACCCGTGCTCAGCCCATCCGGATCGACCCAGTCCAATAAGGCATCAATCAGTGAAGAAGAGGTGGTTAAATTGACCTCCCACCCTGCAAATAGATTTTGTAGAACCGACCTAGCTAACGTTTTGTCCCCCAACAACAGGGCATTGATGTTGATCTTGGCCGCATCCTCCGACATGTCCTTAGCCTCAATTTCAAAATGAACTTCCACGGGAATCTTCTCTCTCATGGTCCACCCTTTTTGCAGGGTTACACTCAACAGCTTCGAGGCCTCCGACATATCCTCAGGACGTAGCTGACTATGCAACGCCATCTGAATCCCTGACTCCGCCACCAACATTGCCCTCGCATTTTGTAATGCCGCCACCTCCTGCCCAATCTGCCTCTGTAAAATCGCCACCAACCCAAAAAGCGCAGCAGAAATAAGCCCCACCGCCCAGAGTACCACGATTAAAGCCACCCCAGAAGAGCTGACCGGATGTGTTCTTTTTTTCATCACTCTAGTTAGAGGCCTACTGGCGGGTTCGTGTTTGTCGAAGCGGGAAAACCCCGAAAAACTGGATCCACTGGCGGTTGCCCGTTCGGGCTCATTCCTGCAGGTATCCAAAAGATCCCCGTGTTCGTTACAGCTCTCTTACCCATCTTGCGCACTAGCACCATCTTGAGATAGGCAGGTTTGATCGGCTCCGCCCAAATGGAGGAATCCATCTTAGCTTGATTTCTTGGATCTCCCGCAAACCAGCGCAAATCCTGCACCTCGCGCATTAACGAGAAGGTGTTCACTTCGGGCTTTTTCTGTGTCTCTTCGGTGGACTTGGTAAATAATTCCTCCAGCACCAACTCCTTCCCATCCCCTGTCGCTGCTTTCTTTAAATAAAACCGCAAAACTCGCACTCCGCCAAATCTCTCAGGAAAAATTGCCAAGGGAGAGTTTGTTAGGGAAAGAGTCTGCCCCCCTCCCTCCTGCTCTAAACTCACCTGAGATTGTATTGGCAGATCCAAACATAGTTGGCGAACCAACGCAAAAAGCCCACTTACCTCACGACTCCGTAGACTGGACTTCGCCGCCTCATCCGCCGCCATTACAGAAAATTGCACTAACTGAAAAATCACCCCAAAGATCAAGATGAGAATGGTCAAACCCAAGGTCACCTCAATCAAGGTGAAGCTAGCAGGAGCTGAGTTTTTTACTTTCATCGCGTCGGCCACAGGAGAAAGGAAATTCCTTCAAGAACCTCCCCATTTTTTGTCTCCGCCCGTATTTTCACCTGCCACCACCCACTGATCGCTCTCGGTCCCGATCCTGGAGCCGAGTTGGGTAACTCAATCGGAGGGAGCACTGGATTTATACTTTGGGTTAAAAATAGAGACCCATCATCACTGACAGGGACAAAACCGTTTCCCGTGTCCTGCAGGTTGTTCGTCGACGCCAGAATTTGCGCAGCCAAGGACTCCACCGCCTGTCGTCGCCCTCCTGATCGCAAGAGCGCCAAGTTAATTCCTAGGACATCGTTCAGCGCCGCCGCAAACCCGATTGCCGCAAAAGCAAAGATGGCCACAGCCAGCATCACCTCGATTAAAGTAAATCCCCCCGCTTTTCTTCTCATCGCTTCTCCTGCTTTTCCGTCACACTCTCTCCGGTCAAGGCATTAAAAGAAAACTGCGATTCGTTATCCCCATGCTTTAGTAAAACCTGAATCGGCTCGACCACTCCTCCACCCGTGAAAAGCCACTGATAATCCTCAGGCGTTTTCCAACCCCGTTGCCCCAAAGAAAGGGCCAGCGGCGTCACAATCATCATCTCCACCTCATCGGGAAAGAGTTGCCCACCTACCTCTCGACCTCCCAGCATCACCCTCTGGGCAACGCCCGTTTCCAAAGCCTTCTCTCTTGCCGCCCCCGCCTGCTCTTCCAGCAGACTGCGGGCCTTTGCTAAATCCTTATCTCCACCTGTGCTCGAAAGAAAAACCGCCGCTCCCCCCATGAAAATTACCCCAATACCAACTGCCAGCATAATTTCTAAAAGGGTGAACCCACCCTTCCCAGCCATCTTCGGTCGCCATCTCATCCGACCTCCCTCCCCTGCCCCTACTTCGAACTGATGTCGTCGCCCTTGCCCCCTTCATCCTTACGATCTGCACCCGTCGAATACACCCGAAACCCCTTCGCTGAAGAAGAGTCCACCTTGTACTGATAAGACTGACCCCACGGATCTTTCGGTTCTTCTTCAAATCCCTTTCCCGTACCCACCAACGCTTTCAGCCCCGCCGATTGAGATAAAGGGACTCCCCCACTCTTCATTTCATACATCCGCACTTGGGTGATAATCGCCTGCAAGTCACCCCGCGCCCTCTGCTCTTTCGCAAACTCCAAATTTCCCGTCAGCATGTATATCGCCGAGCCCATCAGGACGGTGATGATTCCCACCACCAACATAATTTCAATTAAGGTGAATCCCGCCGTTGTTTTAAAATAAGGTCGCTTTTTCATTCGGTACGCAATCCTACGACTCCACTGCCAGATGACAATCCTGTCCGCAACTTCGGACCCGCCGATCCCGCACCCACCGTCCACCCGCCCTGCGTAGGACTAGACAGGGAAACTGATCCAGAGGCCGCAGAAACCGTACGAGCCACGGTCGGTGCTGGCGACTGTGTCACGGCAAAGACCACCTGCAACCGCAAGTTCCGTAACGTCATCTGTGAACCCAAACCCGTTTCCCGCCAATCCACCTGATTATCTCCCGAGCGCAGAACCCCCGCAGGCACATACACCACCGCCTTGCGCCAGCCCCCATATCCAACCTCCCTGCTCCTCAAATTTTCTCGATACCCAGGATCATCCAACCCAGGTGTCTCAACCGCCAACCCACCCATCGCTTGCCCATTCACCCACACCGAAGGCTCCTGCCCTAGACTCAACCCCGCCACCTGCGCTTCAATTCTTCCGTACGCTGGTTTTCCCGCGATCGGCGCAACGAAACGGACAGGATTTTGGGCGTCAATCTTTACTGGCCCCGCATCCAGTACCGCATCCATCACCGAGCCTTTCTCCTCATCCATCGGAAGATGTCTGCCCGCACCCTGCAACTCGTCCCCCGGAAAGACTTTCCCAGCGGGCGTCAAATACAAACCCGAAGGAGCCGTCCAACCCGCGGCTAACACCAAAGGCTCGACCCACGTCAAATCAACTCGCTCCAAAACAGGATCGATTCCCGTGGATTCGATAGTCAACTGCCCAGGCCCACCCAAACTTTGCCGTTCGATTAAAAGAGTCCTCTGATGCAAGGAGGCCGCGCGTTCAAATAAATTACTGCATAACGTCACCGCCCTCCCTCGCCCCTGCCAAATCACCCGCGCAAAACCATCCGCTGGCTCTCGAAAGACCAAGGTAAGCGCCAATTTTGCCTCTCCCACCGGCGGCCGGATCTGCGCCTGCCAAGTAAACATGTTAAATCCCGGCTGCGCCAAAACCGGCCCAAACCAAGAAGGAAATGGCTCGCCCGTTTTTCTCACATCCCAACTGGCAGGAGGAATCGAGTGGCCCGGAGGTGCTTCTGCTGTCCCTAGGGATCCCGCCCAGAACAGACAGAAAAGCCACCCTACTCGGGCAAGAACATGTCTCCGTTTCTTCACTCCTCCCATCTTGGCAGGAAGAGGGATACCTTCGCGGGCAACTCACCAGCTTGCTCACTCCCTCCGTCAACAACCCACGAACCAGCAAGAATAAGTTATTAGAGACCTTTTCGCATTCCCGACATCGCCCCGAAAATACTTGTGATGATCGAATACACCACCACACCCACCACCAGAGCAATCACCACGATGATCACCGGCTGAATCAAAGCCGTGATCCGCTGAATCTTGCGATCCATCTCCTTCTCAAACCGCGCCCCCGCCTTGTCCAAGGCCTTCGACAGGTCCCCTGTTTGCTCTCCCACCGCTACTAAATCCAAGAACATGTCGGAGAACCCCCCCACCTGACGCAAGGCCCGACTCAAGGAATACCCCTCCGAGATCTGGCCCGCCGCTTTCTCCAGCCGGAGTCGATAAAACGAATTCGGAGTAGCCTGCGTCACCAACTGCATCGCCTGGAGGAGTGTCACTCCATTGATTAGAAGATTAGCCAAGGTCTGGCTAAACTGCGCATAGAAAGCCGCCTCCAAAACCGCTCCCGCCACCGGAATACTCATCCGCGCCTGATCCCACCAAATCCGTCCCAGTGGTTTTTGAATCCACTGCCAAAATCCTAGCCCACCCAACGCCAGACTCGCCGCCAGCAGCCAACCATAGTGCACCAAAAAATAACTAGTTCCCAATAATAGCTTCGTGACCAGCGGAGTCGTCTCAGGAGACTTACTAAAAAGACTCTCCAACTGCGGCACCAGCACCACCACGAACAGCACCATCAGCAAAATACCCGCCCCGCTGACAAACATCGGATAAATCAAAGCTTGAATCACCCGCCCCTTCAGATCACTCAGCTTTTTCAAATAAAGTACCTGCCTTTTTAAAATTGATCCCAAGGCCCCACTCACCTCCCCCGCCGCCACTAAATTACAGTACAGATCAGAAAAACTCGCCGAGGCCGACTTCAGCGCACGCGAAAGACTGGTCCCCTCTCGCACTTGGTTTCGCAAACTCTGGGCTACCGCCTTCAAGGCAGACGCCTCCGACCTCTGCTCCATCATCTTCAGAGCCCCCTCCAACTGCAGACCCGCATCCAACAAATCTCCCAACTCCTCCGTAAAAGAGATAATCTGACTCTCCGTCATTAACTGCTCCCCTGCCACGCTCTGCCCTGCTCCCTTCGCCGTCCCCGTCTCGATCAACCCCTCCTGCTGCAACCGCAATGGACGCAACTTAAGCTTACTTAAACTCGCTAAAGCCTCCTGCCGAGTATTCGCCTCTAATTTTCCCGCCGTCCGTGCTCCCCCTGCCGCCAAAGCCTCATAGGTAAACGTCAGCATCTCAAGCCCCAGGGTTCCGATTCGATTCCACCACCGTCACCCGCACCACCTCCTCAATCGTCGTCGTTCCCTCCGCCACCTTGTCCCAACCGTCGTCCCGTAAATTTCGCATCCCTTGCGACTTCGCCATTTCTTTCAGCGCCGCATTCGTCGCCTTCGCCGTGATCATTTCTTGAAGTTGAGGCGTAACCAAACAGATCTCAAAGATCGCCCGCCTGCCTTGATACCCCGTCTGGCGACACCGATCACAGCCCACCGCCCGATACGCCGTCGCCGCTTTCTCCAAAGGAATCTTAATGTCCCTCAAATAGGCCTCCGAATACTGACCCGGCTCACAACACCAAGGACACAGCACTCGGACCAGTCGTTGCGCCACGAAAGCCCGCACCGAAGACCCCACCAAGAACGGCTCAATTCCCATATCCACCAACCGAGTGATTCCCCCGATCGCATCATTGGTGTGCAAAGTCGAAAAAACCAAATGCCCAGTCAACGCCGCTCGAATTGCGATCTCGGTTGTTTCCACATCCCGCATCTCACCTACCATCACCACGTTCGGATCGCCTCGCAAAATACTGCGAAGGCCTGCCGCAAAAGTAAGGTTGATCTCTGGTTTCACCGCGATCTGCACTACCCCAGGAATCTTATTTTCAACAGGATCCTCAATCGTCACGATTCGTCGATCCTTCGTATTCAGCGATGCCAAAAAAGTGTAGAGAGTTGTCGACTTCCCTGATCCCGTGGGACCGGTAATCAGGACAATCCCATTGGGCAAGGCCAACAGGCCCCGCACCATCTCCGAGTGAGCCGCCCCCAACCCCATCTGCTCAAAATCAAATCTCTGCTGACCCAATAGACGAAGACTAATCGACTCTCCCGTTACTGAGGGAATCGTCGCGATACGCACATCGATCGGTCGCCCCTCAAACTCCAGATTGATTCGCCCGTCTTGAGGTAACCGCCGCTCCGCAATATCCAGATGAGCCATGATCTTAATCCGGGAAATGAGTGAAGCCTGAAACAACTTGATTCGTGGCGGAACTGGAATATTCCGCAGCACCCCGTCGATTCGGTAGCGAATCTGTAAATCATCCTCCAAAGGCTCGATATGAATATCCGTCGCTCGCTCCTGCAAAGCCTCACGGATAACTTGATTCACAAATTTAATTACCGACGCCTCCGAATCATTCTCATCCAGTACGGTCGTTTCCTGCTCGAGATCATTGGCCGAGGCAAACTCCCCACCTCCTTCAAGAATCTCATCGAAGGTCTCTGCACCCACCCCATACCCCCCCCGCAATCCATCCAGAACCGCCCGCCGAGGCGCGAGCATCCATTTACACTCCCCCGTCCAAAACCCAGCCAAAGCCTGCCGTGCCAAATGGTCGAAGGGGTCAAAACAGAGAACGGGAAGTGGATCCCCCTCCGCGGGAGTGACCGGAAGTAAACGATGCCGCAACGCAATCTTCGCCGGAAACTTATCCCGCAAAGGGGCAGGAATCGGTGGAATTTCCCCCTGCCAGACCGGAAGACCAAGGGACTCCCCCAACTTCTGCGCAAAGACTTTCTCGTCCACCTGGCCCGTTTCCAAAAGCGCATTGACCATCGAACGCTGTTCCACCGCCGCCTCTGCCATGGCCTTCGTACAGGTCGGCATATCCTTAGCCCCTGCTTGCTTAGCTAAATCCAGTAAGGCGGTGGTTAAGCTCACAAGGCCAGCACCTTTCCCAGTCGATCGGGATTCAAGCCCAAGAGATCTTTCCGCACGAAAAGTCCGTCATCACGAATCAGTTTTCCATCGAAATAAATCTGGCCGCCTCCATGCGCCCGATCCTGCAAATTAACCAAATCCCAATGAACTTGCGACCGATTCCCGTTGTCTGCCACCTCATAGGCTTGCCCAGGCGTAAAATGAAACGAGCCCGCGATCTTCTCATCAAAAAGGATGTCGCGAATGGGGTTCCGTAGAAAAGGATTTAACCCCAAGGAGAACTCCCCAACATAACGAGCTCCCTGATCACTGGAGAAGATTTCTTCCAGTTGCCGACTTTTATCCCCCGCACGGGCCCGCACAATCTGCCCACGGGAAAACTCCAGCCTGATCTTCTCAAAGGGAATTCCCCGATAGACCGCAGGAGCTGAAAAGGTGACTTCTCCCTCGACACTATCCTTGATCGGCGCCGTAAACACCTCTCCATCGGGCAGGTTTCTCTCCCCCACACAGGGGATGACTCCGATCCCTCGGATGGAGAAACGTAAATCAGTTCCCGGCCCAGTAATATGCACCTTGTCCGTCCGCTTCATTAGAGCCACCAGTGGCTTCACCGCTTGCGACATCTTCCGATAGTCTAAATTACAAACACGAAAGAAAAGATCCGTAAACGCCTCTGTGCTCATCCCTGCCCCTTGCGCCATCGCAGGGGTCGGCCAGCGTAGTACCACCCATCGAGTATGATTCACCCGCCGATCCGATATCGGCCGCAAAATTTTTCCCGCGAGCTGCTGTTTCTTTGCAGGAATATCGCTACCTTCAAAACTATTTTGCGCACCTCGCAAAGCAATATAGGCCTGCATCCCCTTCATTTTCGCTAGATCATGCTTGCACGTAAATTGCAGGCCCGCTTCCGTTGCTCCGCGAGCCATCTCGCGAGAAATCGCTCCGTGATGAAGATGGAGGAAAGGCTCCGCTCCCCTCGCCCGCACCGCTCGAATTAGTAATAAAAGAAACTCATCAGGAATCTCTGCCGCATCAATCCAGATTCGGTCTCCTTTGCGTAGGGCGGTGGAATACCCCGTCAGCACATCCGCCAAACGCGCATAGCGGGACTCTTTCATTGGAGTCTTCCCCCACCGAAGACATCCGCGTACCTTAGAAGTCGATGAACGCTCATAGGCCTAAGTTTCAACGACCCGCCTGTTTTGGCAAGCTAGCCACCGCCCTACTTTGCCTCCCTCTCTTAACTCTTGGGGTAGAACCCTCTCCCACTCTCCTTATCGGAAAAGCCAGCATTCAGCTCAAAAATAGCTCCACCTCCCAAAATCTCAGTGGAATGGATCTTGTCCTCGCCCCCCTTTCCCTCATCCCCGAAGTGCGCCGCCTGCGCATGGAAACCTGGCGCACCGAGGGCCTCGCCATTCAACGAGCTCCATCAGGAGAGGAACAACCCGTGGGAATTCGAGTTGATTTTGCCGATGGCTACAAGAATTTAGACCTCAAATCCATGAGCCAAGCCGCTGCCAATGTCGCCACCACCAGAATCCGTACTACAACCAACGGCACCTTCACTTTTTCTAATGCATCTCCAGGCAAGCAGACCCTCTACGGCCAGTACAAAAGCCGCTACGCCGTGGCCTACTGGTTGCTCGAGGTCGACCTTCTCCCCGGTCGCACCACCGAGATCATCCTTTCCGAAACCAACGCCGCCGAGGTCTTTAATCGCATCATCAAACCTGCCCCGTCCCACTAACCTCTGCCGCGGCAGACTCCAGCCATTCTTAAACAGAACCCATCGCTTGCCAAAGCTTCCAGTAAGCCCCTTTTCGGCTGAGCAAATCCTCACCCTTGCCTTCTTCCACCAAATGCCCCTTTTCCAAGACTAGTATGCGATCCGCCCGATGCGCCGCATGTAAACGATGGGTCACGAGTAATGTGGTCGGCCGAGTCATCAGGTGAGACAAAACATTCAAAAGCTCTTTTTCCGTCGTTGGATCTAAGGCGCTGGTTGGTTCATCGAGCAGAAGAATCGGCGCATCCCGCAAAAACGCCCGAGCAATTCCAATTCTCTGCCTCTGTCCTCCACTCAACATCACCCCCCGCTCCCCTACCTGCGTCTGGTACCCTTGAGGTAGAGCGCAGATAAATTCGTTCGCCTGTGCCTCTTTTGCCGCTTTCTCTATCTCCCGAAAAGAAGCGTTCGGTCGCCCATAAGCAATATTTTCACGCACGGTTCCGTTCAGCAAAACGGTTTCTTGCAACACCAGCGCCTGACGGGCCCGCAGCTCTTTCTTGGCTACCGTCCGCAAATCGATCCCGTGAAAATGAATCGTTCCAGCAGTCGGGTCATAAAAACGGGGTAAAAGAGAAAGTAGCGTAGTTTTGCCCGCTCCCGTTCCTCCCACCACTGCCACCGACTCCCCGGGTTGAATCGCGAAGCTAAGATCGTGCAGGACCTCATCTCCACGAGGATAGCGGAATCCGACTTTGCGGAACTCGATATTCCCTGAAGCCATCGTCAGACGGGCCGGCTTGACCGGGTCGGGCACCTCATCCGCCGTATCCAAAACTTCAAAAACCCGCTGGGCCGCCGCCGCCGCTCCCTCCATCGACCATGCGGTGTAACTCAACTGCTCCAACGGAGAGTAGAGCATCGCCAAATAGGCCAGAAAGACGAGAAGGTCACCTAAGGTCAACTTTCCTGCCGCCACCTCCCCTGCCCCTGCCCAAAGCAGAAACGCCGTGCCGACGGCAAGTAAAGTCCCCACCACCATAGTGCTCGCCACATTCGTCATCGAAAGTCGTAGATTTGCCTCCAGAGACTGCCGACACTCTCGCCGAAAAAGATCCACCTCGTAAGACTCACGACCAAACGCATGCACCACCCGAATACTGGATAACCCCTCACTCGCCCGAGCGAGAACATCACTTTCCTGTGCCTGTAACGTGGTTGTCTCCCGCCGAATCCGACCCGCATAGCGGGAGATCGCTAGTAAAAGAAAGGGCACAACCCCCAAAGAGAGCAGAGCAAGTCGCGGGCTCATTTGCAGCATCACCACAAATGTTCCTACCAAAGTGAGAACCGACCCAAGAATCGTCGCAAAACCACGATTGAAGTAGGTTTGAATCGCCTGAGCATCATAGGCCACACGGAAGCTGGAGTCCGAACTGCGACGCACATCATGAAAACGAAGAGGCAACGATTGCAAATAAGCATATAATTCCGTCCTCACGCGGAGCAAGGCCTGTAGTCCCACTCCAATCAAAGCGTAGGTCTGAGCTAAGTTCACCGCGCCCCACAGCAAGTGAATCCCTACCAAGGCAGCACAAGCCAAAGCCAAGGATGAAGAAAAAGACCAAACCCCCGAAAGAAACGGTACCACGATTCCGCCCCCCGGCGCGTGAAGCACCTCATCTACGACAAACTTTAGTGGCCACGGCTTGAGAAGATTGAGCCCAGTTGCGGCCACCAGCAGTATTAAAGCGACAAGAATACGCCCCAAGAACGGCTGATAATAACTCAAGATGCGACGCATCATTTTCATGGAGTAGGATTTTTTTCTGTCAGGGGCAAAAGTTGCGCCCGCCTTGCCGCTGCCCGCACCAGATCACCCACCCTGCGACGGAGCTGCCACCCCGTCCACAACCAGCCCACTCCCGCCAAAGCCAAGATTCCCAGAAAAGCAGGTAAGGCCGCCCGATACGAAAGACCAACCAAGACATCCGCCGTAATCGCGGTCAGGGCAAAGAGTCCGCTAAAGGTACTCGGCACAATTCCCTGATGCACTCGAGTGAGACGGCGACCATGGGGGTAAATCTCTGTCAACGTTCGTAAACGAATATGCCACCAGCGATTGGCAAAGATTTGTATATCCCAAGGATTCCATCCTGTGTCCTGCGCATAGCGCCAACCCTCCTCCTCCAGGATTTTCTCCACCTCCTCCAGTAAGGTGATCCGCTCTTTGCCTTGGTCACTCCAAAAAGCCAACTCACGAGAACGCCAAAGCGGTATTCGCGGACCCACTCCCTTTTCTGGAGCCTGCACGACCGAGTCCGGTGTCCGCTTGCCCTTCAACCAAGTAAAGTAACGAGCCCAATCTCGAACCAAAGGCTGGATTAAGGCGAGGTAGAAAACTGTCAGTCGTGCCCGAATAGTATCATGTCGTGGCTCCACCCGAGCTACCACCATGAAGGAGATCGCGGGGAGCAACGTAGCCGCCAGCATCAACAGCGGCAGAATTCGCAAAGGTTCAATCTGGATCGAAACCAAGAAGATAAACAAGGTCAACGCGTTCCATTCTAGCCCACTGACCAGCTGGGCCCATGGAGAAGCAGGTTTTGGATAAAGACACTGAAAGAAACCCATCCCAAAAACCCCGTGATAAATAATTGGCCGATGAAAGATCCGCTCAAATCTCGGCAACCCATAGATCACCCCCTTCCACCGCGCCGATCCCTGAGGATCGAAATACTGCATATGTTTGAAACGCAACATCGCCTCCGCTTCTCCATAACCTTTTTGCTGACGAAAATAAGCCTGCATCGTGAAACGTCGATGATGCCAAACCAGTGCACTCGGACTAAAACCAATCCGATGCCCCGCCTGCATCAGGCGCCAACACACGTCCACATCATCTCCCGCTGTGCGGAACTCCGCATCGAATCCACCGATCTCTGCCAAAACCGTCCGCCAGTACGCCATGTTGCAACCAGGAATATGTTCTGCCTCCGTATCGCTCAACAAAACGTGGGTCGGCGCTCCGGGACAAGCCGCCACCGCTGCACCCACTGGACCTTTCGCGGGAGGATGAAGATTCGGTCCACCCACCGCTGCATAGGAATCTTTTAAAAGACTAGAGACCAGAAAATAGAGCCAATCCACATCCGCCATACAGTCCGAGTCTGTGTAGGCGATAATCTCCCCGCTGGCCGCCTGCCAACCCACATTCCTCGCCACCGACAATCCCCGATTCGGTTGAACGATGTTCTTCACCAAAGGAAAGTCCGCCACGATCGATTGTGTAGAATCCTTAGAACCATCATCCACCAAGATCACCTCATAGTCCGGATAGTGCAGTTTCTCTAACGACTCTAGACAACCTCGGAGCGTCGCCGCCCCATTATAACTGCAGACGACCACGGAAACTTTCGGCACACGGCTAAGCGGAAATTTCTCTACCAACCGATCTTGCGAACCCATCGTCAGCGGCGACAGAGCACGGTAGGCCAGCTTCGGTTGCCGATCCCGCCGAACCAGGCCAAAGGCCCAATCTTCCACATCAATCCCATCGGTAAACCACTCGTCCGTCCAAGAAAAGAGGATCGTGCCCGCCAACCCACCTCGAAACACTTCATCCCAGTGGTTCCCTAAAAGAGTGGCCTGCTCCTCTTCACTATGGCGAATCGTATCCATGCCGAACTCTCCCAAAACCAGCGGCCTATCTTCCGCTAAGTTTTGTAGTCGAGATAAATAGGCCCGTAGATCCGAACCACGATGGAGATACACATTGTAGGAAAGGAAATCGGTTTCTTTGGGCAGAAGATACTCGGTCGGAGGAAAATTGGCATAAGCCGCCAGCGCCTCCGAATCTTCATCTTTCACAATCCGCGCCAGTGAATCCAGAAAGCCCTCCACCCGCTGAGGCCCATACCAACGAACAAGATCAGGCGGGATCTCGTTATCCACGTAGTACCCCAGAATCGCTGGGTGCCCAGAAGCGCCTTTCGCCGCGCGCCGGACCGAAGCACGGATTTCCTTACGCACTGCTCCGTCATCCAAGAAAAGCACCCGCCTTTGCCAAGGCACTGTCACCATCACCCGAAGTCCGTGTTCAGCGACCAGATCCAAAAACCACTTCGCCGGCGGGTGATAGACCCGCAAGGTGTTAAAGCCAGCCGCTGCCACTAACCGAAAATCCCTCGAAACTTTCTCAGGCGTCCCCAGATGGTCGTCCCCTTCCCGAAACGGACCATAGGTCACCCCCTGAATGAAGAACTTATTTTCCCCCGCAAAAAGAAACTTTCCCCGCACACACACTCGCGGACCACTCAGCCCCACGATCCGACTTCTTGTCTCCTCCTCGGGTTTCGCCGTCCACGACGGGAAAAGGGGCACCGGATTCGAACTCACTTCCGCAACTGCCCTCGTCCAGTGACAATGTATTTATAGGAGGTTAACTCCTCAAGCCCCATCGGTCCTCGGGCATGAATTTTACCTGTGCTGATGCCGATTTCCGCTCCAAAGCCAAACTCCGCCCCATCCGTAAAGCGGGTCGAGGCATTCCAATAAACCGCCGCAGAATCCGCTCCCTGCAAAAACTGCTCCGCCGCCTCCCGATCTTCCGTAATAATCGCGTCCGAATGATGACTCCCGTATTTCTCTAAATGCTCTAGCGCTCCCTCCACTCCATCCACCACCCGAATGGCCATAGTCAAATCGAGATACTCCCTCTTCCAGCTTTCAGGTGCGACTAACTTCTCTCCCGCCGCCTTCGACGCCGCTTCATCTCCGAAAAGCTTCACCCCTTGAACTCGAAGCGCCTTGACTAATCGGGGTAGAATTTTCTCCGCCCCTTCCCGGTCAACCAAAAGAGTTTCTGCGGCATTGCAAGTGGCTGGACGCTGACACTTGGCGTTGATCGTAATCGCCTCCGCCATGGCAGGATCCGCTGCAGCGTGGACGAAAATATGACAAACCCCGTCCGCATGTTGAATCACCGGAACTCGGGCATGTTCCAGCACAGTCTGGATCAGTCCCGGTCCTCCTCGTGGAATAAGCAGATCGAGCACTCCCTCCAATCGACACATCTCAGGAATACTCTCCCTCCCCTCATTTTCCACCAAAGCGACAATCTCTGCCGGTAGCCCCTGCTTCAGCGCCGCCTCACTCAAGGCACTAGCTAAAGCACGGTTGCTTGCCTTCGCTTCCCGCCCTCCGCGAAGCAAAGTTGCGTTGCCCGTTTTCAGACAAAGAACCGCACTGTCCACCGTCACATTTGGCCGTGACTCATAAATAATTCCAATCAGCCCTAGCGGTACTCGAATCTTAGAAATCTCTAATCCATTCGGCTGCCTCCATTTTCGGAGCACTTCCCCCACCGGATCAGACAAGGCCGCCACCTTTCTTACCCCTTCGACCATTTCTGCAAATCGTTTCGGATTCAACTCCAGCCGATCCAGTAAAGCCCCAGATAGTCCCGCCTCTTTCGCGGCCTGCACATCTCCCCGATTGGCCTGGAGAATCTCTTTCTCTCGTGCCTCCAACTGTTCTGCCACCGCGAGCAGAAGAGCATTCTTTTTCTTCGTAGAAAGACGGGCCAAGGAACGAGATGCAACTTTCGCGCAGTCGGCAAGATCCGCCACCGTGCTCATTTGGCGACCCAAGTTCCCGGAGGAACTCGCAGAACACTCTTCCGAATAACATCGGTCTCTCGCCCATCCGCAATCACTACGGGAATGCCTCGGCTCATCGCCAGTTTTGCTGCCTCAAGCTTCGAGAGCATTCCACCCACGGAACCCGCACTCCCTGCCCCGCCCGCACAGGCCAAAGTTGCCGCGTCGATTTTCTTCACCCGCCGAATCAAATGGCCAGTCCCGTCCGGTTGACTCATCAAGCCAGGCGCATCGGTTAAAATCACCAGTCGATCGGCCCGAGCAAGGATGGCCACATGCGCCGAAAGTCGGTCGTTATCCCCGAAGGCATTGAGCAAGGCGATCTCTTCAAAAGAGAGTGCGTCGTTCTCGTTGAAAATGGGTACGCACTTCTTCAGTTGGAGCAAAGTATGCAAAGTAGCTCGGGTATTTGCGTAGATCCGCCGACTATCCAGATCCCACGACGTCAAAAGAATCTGGGCTACTACAAAACCATAAGGCGCTAAGGCCGCTCCATACGCCTTCATTAAAAGGGGTTGGCCGATTGTGGCACAGGCCTGCATCTCAGGGCGTGAAGTAGGACGCTGGCGCAAGGCCAAAGCCTGCATACCCGCGCGAATCGCCCCTGAGCTAACCAAAATCACCTCATGCCCGGCACGACGCAGAGCCGCAATCTGCTTCGCCCAACGCCGCATCTGCCCATGTGCTAGTCCTCCTTTTTCCGCTGCTAGGAGGCTACTGCCAATTTTAATGACGACTCTCATCAAATGCCCTGAGGTAAATTCAACCTTGTCGGCGCGACCAGAGTTGCGAAAATTGTCGACACAGCCGAACACCCGCCAACAGCTTGCGGCCAAGGCCCACTCCATGACCCGCCACTTTTTTCCCAGGATAAAAAAGAGAAGCCGCCGCCATTCCTAGCCCGCCCCACTGGCTCCCTAAGCGCAAAACATTCTCGCCTCCGTCGATCCATTCACCGATCGAGGCCGCCCCCGCACAGGCGCGACGGAACTCCCAACCCGCTCTCCGGGAAGAGGCCTGACAAGCCAGGCGAGTCGCCCGAGCCTGGGTCAGCGCCGCGAGCTCAACCATTCCCGGTCCCTCTGGAATTCTGCCACCGTATCCGAAAAAGGCAGGCCGTCCCCTTGGATCCGTTTTCGCATCCTCAGATATGCAGCCAACGCTCCCAAACCGTAGAGCAAAGCTAATCCCACTAACGCCAAAATCCTTGCCTGAGGATCAGGCCAAACCGAGAGCACTACCGCCAAAGAAGCCACTAACAAAGCCAACGTTCCAAGGCCAAGCGCCACCGCCAGCCAAAGAATCGCCTCCACCGCCCGCCACTTTTCTTCCTGGAGCTCCGCTCCAAGAAGACGAAGCCGCTCCTCGACCAATTTGACCGAAGTCAGCGCTAAATCACGAAGGGCAGAAATCATAAAATAGTATTTTCCTCAGCGACGGCTCAACAGTGCCCCCAAAATCAGTCCCGCTACCAAGGCAACGCCGACCGACTCGTAGGGGTGCTTGCGAATCACCCGATCCGCTTCCTTCATTCCCTCCTCCGCCGCCTCCTTCACATCGTCGAGGTTCTTAAATTTTTCCCGCGCCGCTTCCAGTTTATGACTCAACTGGGCGCGCACCTCTCGTGCCTTTTCTCCTAGGTCTCCCGCCGTGGCCTGCAGCAGTTCTTCCGCATGAGAGATCACCTCACGAATGTCGTGGGTTACCTTGGATGCTGTCCCCTTCCGGGTCGCTTTTTTAGTCTTAGATTTAGCCATCCCGCATTCTGCCCTAGACCATCCTCAGGGGGCAAGTTTCCCGCCGAGGCAATCGGCCCAGGTCAAAGCTCCAAGTCTTTGGAAGCCAATCTCTTTTCCAAGAGATTGCGTGCCTGTTGCCGCGCCCGAAGTCGTGGGTCAAACCAGATTTCTCCATACATCTGCCCCAACACCATAAAAATCCCAATCAGGGGCATGGCTAAAAGCAGCCCATAGACCCCACCTAACATTCCGCCTGAAAAAATCATCATCACCGTGATCAAAGGATGCATTCGCAAGGCTCTTCCCACCGTCATCGGTGTGTAGAGAAACTCATCCAAGAACCGAACTCCCAGAAAAAGAAGCACAACCGAAACCAGCAACCCCCCCTCGCTCGGTGCTTTAACCGCACACGTCGCCACCGCCACCAACCCACCCAGAGCCGACCCTACGTAGGGAACCCAAGCAAAAACCGCACAAACTAATCCCAAAAACATCGCATCCCAAAAACCAAAAACCCCTACCCCATGACCAAGAAACCACAAGCCCAACCCCAAACTCACTGTGTCCAGCAACGTCAGACCAAACATACCACGAAAGTACGCGCGCATCTGCCCATCCATCCGATCAAACAAGAGAAGAGTTTTCTCAAAGAAAGCGTTCGGCACTGCCCGCAAAATTAAACGATGAAACGCGGTTCCATCCCGCAGGAAGAAAAAAGTCAGAAACGGCACCAGCAAAAGACTCGGCAACCAGTGAACCAGAAAAAGAATCGAGTCGGCCAGATAGGCTTTTCCTGATCCCGCCACAAATTGATCAATCTGCCCCTGCAACCCATCCGCTAAACCTGCCTTTTTCGCAAAGTGAAACCGCCCCTCGATCGCTAGTAGATTTTGATGCAAAACCGACTGCAGCCGGGCCCAGTATTCCGGAAGTTGATTCTGTAAATCAGAAAGGGAGTTAAAAAGCGCAGGAAGGACTGTTACCGAGGCGATCAGAGTCAAAATTGTGGCAGCCCCCAAAAATATCCCAAGGGCTTGGTTCGGCGTGACCCCCGACAGTTGCAATCGCTGAAGCAGGGGCTGCACGAGATAATAAAGCACAATGGCCAAAACCAGAGGAAAGGCCAACCAGGCCACCGCATTGAGTAAAATAATCGAACCAAGGGCCCCCGCAATCACCGCCACCCAGATAATCGGGTGCTCGAGGGATCTCTCGGTAGGAAACTCATCCTTCACGTAGCCGCAACCTCCTCAGGTTGTCCCTCAGCGATCCGCCTCAAGCGGGCCTCCATCACCAGAGCCACCCCTCGCGCAATCTTGTACCCCAAGCGTGGACGCGATTCAGCCAGCTGGACCAGTTCAGGGCGGAACATCGCCAGCACAGTAGTCGCCTCCTCGGCAACTACCGTCGCCACTCTCGGTCCGGCCTCCAGTAAGGCCATCTCTCCAAAACACTCTCCCACGGCGATATGTCCCAAGGTCTTTTTCTTTAAAAGGCCCTTGCGAGTGGCGCGTAGTTTCCCACTGATCACCACATACATACCCTCCCCTTGCTCCCCTTCATCAAAAACGATTTCCCCTGCAAGAAATTTCCGTTCGTGAAGATGCAAACGTAAAGCCTCCAACTCGGTCCGAGTACACTCCCTAAACACAGGCACTCCAGAAACAATTTGTAGTTGGGAGTCCATCGGTGGGGTTTGAAATATTTTAAAAAGATTCATTAATCGAAAACATTGTCCCCAAACCTTCCTTTCGACCAGTGAAATAGTCCTCCTTTGCGCTTGGGCAGAACATCCCCATCCGTTAGGATTTGGGCGTCATGGAGATTAAAGAAACAACCGAGCAATCGGTCCTCGTCCTCCTCATTTCAGGGGAAATCGATTTAAATCATTCGCCCGCCCTCCGCACTATTTTACGCGACAAGGCCAAAACAAAAACCCCACAGCTCCTCCTCGATTTCACCGCGGTCGCTTACATCGACTCTTCAGGGCTTGCCACTCTCATCGAGTACTACCAGAGCGCCCGCTCCTTCTCAGGCAAGTTTGCCCTCTGCTCCCTCTCCTCCCGAGTCCGAAGCTCCTTTGATCTTATGCGCTTGAGCGAAGTCTTCTCCATCTTTGCCGATCAGGCATCGGCTCAGAAGTATCTCACCGGCGGCACCCCTTGAAGTTTTCTCTCCAGACTCTCCTCAACGTCGAAGGCAATGGATACGGCCTTCTCAACGTCAGAATTTTTGGCTGGATCCTATACGGCCTAACCCGTCGCGACGTCCTTGTCCCATCCGAGATTCTTCGCCAAATGATCCGCATCGGCGTCCAAGCCTTGCCCATGGCCAGCCTTGTTGCCCTCAGTGTTGGTTTCATCCTTGCCATGCAGAGCTCCACCGAACTCGGGAAACTGGGAGCAAACTCCTTTATCCCCGATCTCGTTTCTCTCAGCCTCATGCGCGAACTCGGTCCCCTCCTTATCGCCATCATCGTCGTCGGGCGCAGCGGCTCCGCTGTCGCAGCCGAGATCGGAACGATGAAAGTCAATGAAGAGATCGAAGCCCTCCGCGTCATGGCCATCCCCCCCGTCCGTTACCTCGTCATCCCGCGTTACATCGCCCTGATGATCATGCTCCCCTGCCTGACCATCTTCGGAAACTGCGTCGGTCTTGCAGGCGGATGGGCCGTCTGCGCCAGCACCCTAGGAATGACTACCTCCTTCTTCATCGAGCACGCCGTCCACCGCCCTGAACTCTGGGACCTTTACTCCGGTTTAATTAAAAGTGTTGTTTTTGCACACATCCTCATCACCACCGCCTGCTACCAAGGCCTCAGTGTCGAAGGTGGCGCCGATGGGGTCGGTCGGGCCACCACCAACGCCGTCGTCTACGCTATCCTTTGGATCATCATCGCCGATGCCCTCCTCACTGGCCTTTTCTTTTTCGTCCTATGAAATCCACCGCCAGCACCTCACCCAGCGATATTATTCTCGAGGTCAAGGATCTCGTTCAAGTCTACGGCAAGCGCCCTGTCCTCAATGGAATCAACTTCCAAGTCCGCAAAGGCGAAACCTTTGTCATTATGGGAGGGAGCGGTTGCGGAAAAACCACTCTCCTTCGCATCCTTATCGGCGCCCAAAGACCCACCTCGGGCAGTGTGCATATTTTCGGAGAAGATATTACAACCGCCTCTCCCCAAGAACTCGATCGCATTCGCCTCCGTTTCGGTATGAACTTCCAGTTCGGAGCCCTTTTCCAATCCATGACCGTGGGAGAAAATATCGCCCTCCCACTCCAAGAACATAGCCAAGTCGATCCCTCCCTCATCGAGATGGTTGTCAAAATGAAGCTCGAACTCGTCGGTCTCACAGGCTTTGAAAATTTTAAACCCTCCGAAATCAGTGGAGGGATGCGCAAACGAGTCGGCCTAGCCCGCGCCCTCGCCCTCGATCCCGAACTCCTTTTCAGCGACGAGCCCACCTCGGGCCTTGACCCCGTCATGACCGCCGTGGTCGACCAGTTAACCTTAGATAGCACACGCAAGATCGGCGTCACCGCCGTTGTCGTCAGTCACGATATGACCAGCTGCTTCCGTATCGCCACCCGCATGCTCATGCTCGGGAGCGGATCCCGCCAAGGTGAAATCGTCGCCGAGGGTACCCCTGCCGAAATTAAGGCCAACCCAGACCCTTTCTTGCAACAGTTCATCCGCGGCGAAGCCGATGGCCCGATCCCCTTCCGCCTATCCCAAGATGATTACTTGAAACATCTTCTCGGAGACGGCTGAATAGACCCCCGCATATCATGAAACCCTTCCGCTCTGACTTCCTCATCGCTGCTGCCGTCATCGTTTGCAGTCTCGTCCTGCTCACCGCCCTCTCCTTTGCCATTTCAGGTGCCAACTTCAACAAGCCCAAAGCCATCCTCACCGTCGATCTCCCCACCGCCGTGGGACTCGACCGCCAAGCCGAGTTTCGTTACGCAGGCGCAATCGCGGGGAGAATCCGTAAAGTGCAAATGCTCACCGATGAGCAGCGTCGCAACGAATCCCCTGGCTGCGCCATTCGTGTCCTTGTCGAAGTGCGCCATGAACTGCCCACCCTTCGTCTCGGCTCCACCGCCTCCATCACCTCCGACACCATCCTTTCCGAAAAGTACCTCAACCTCGAACCCGGCCCCATCGATAATCCTACCCTACCTCCTGACACTATTCTTTACGCCAAGCGGATGGCCTCCCTCGATCAAGTCATGACCTCTGGCAAAGAGCTGATCGACGGCGTCAATACCCTCCTCACCAAAAATGACTCGGCCATCAGTCAAGCCATACTCGATCTCCGCAACGTTCTCGAAAATATGAAAGTCATCGCCACCTACGGAAAAACTTTTGTCGGCACCGTCGCGCGGAAACCTTGGCGCCTCGTCTGGGGTGGGCCTGTCCCTCGACTCCCCACCGAAGAGCAGATCCTCAAAAGCGATAAAACCATTCCTGCCCCCATTCCGAACGACTAAACAAGGTCCCCGTGCCCGAGGCTTCTTCTCCTCTTGCTTCTTTGATCGAAATCGATCTCCTGCCACCCCGCCTCCAAGACCTCCGCACTCTCGCCGACAAGTGGGCTCTCTCCGCTGGTTTTTCTCCCCTCGAAGCTGGCCAGATTCTAGCCGCAGTCGACGAAGCCCTCGTCAATATTCATCTACACTCCTACGGGGGTCGGCAAGGCAAGGTACTCATGGAAATCCAAAAAACTTCTCATGAACTCATTTTTCAATTCACCGACCACGGCAAACCTTTCGACCCGAACCAAGGAACAGGCCGAAAACCAGGCGAAATTGGCGAAGGCGGTTGGGGTACCTTGATTATTCAGCACGCCTTCCCGCGGATCGAACGCCAACACCTCGGCGGGAAAAATATCCTGCTTCTCGCCCGCCCCCTTCCCGTCCACAAAGGAGAGGTATGAAACTCCACTTCTGGGGCACACGCGGGAGCATCCCTTCCCCCTCCACCCCCGAGGTACCCACCCACGAGTTCGGAGGCGACACCACCTGCCTCAGCCTCGATTGGGGTGCCCAGGGTCTCCTCGTCATCGATGCCGGTTCAGGACTGCGCCAAGCTGGGCTCGCTTGGACCAAAGCAGGACGCAAATCCTTCACCTTTCTCTTCACCCACTCCCACTGGGATCACCTCCAAGGATTTCCCTTCTTTGCCCCCGCCTTCCACGAAGGGGTCCACATCGAGATCTACTCTCCCCGCCTGCCCAGCGCCCACGCCGGCAACCTAATCGAACGTTCTCTGCACGCCCAACAAAGTGAACCCTTCTTTCCCGCCGGTTTTCCTCAACTCCGCGCCAAAATTGTTTTTCACGAAATCCAGCCCCATCACGAACTCATCCTCCAAGACGGTGCCGACTCCCTTCGCATCCAAGCTACCGCCGTCTCCCACCCCGGAGGCTGCCTCGCCTATCGGATCGATGGCTCCAACAATGGTAAAAATCGCTCCTTTGTTTTTGCTACGGATAACGAACCCTCTGGCGAACCATCAAGCCCCCTCGCACAACTCGCCCAAAAGACCGATCTACTCATCTGCGACGGACAGTACACCGAAGAAGAATATCCCAACCGCCGCGGTTGGGGTCACGGTACCCCCCAACTCTGCCTCCGCGAAGCCGTCTCCGCCCAAGCCCATCGCCTTCTCGTCACCCACTTTGATCCCACCCACTCCGACACTCTCCTCACCCAAATGGAAAAAGACTTTAAAAAGTCCGCTCAAGCCACTTCCGTCCAGGTCGCCTTCGCTCGCCAAGGGCAAACCCTCGACCTTTAAAAAACTAAGCTCCCTTACTCAACCTCGGTCGTGGCCGCCGCTGTGGTCACTTGCAAACTCCTTTGCTCAAGAGGTCCCGTTCTAGAAAATTGGCCTTCCCGATTCACAAATCCTGCCCGCCCCGAAATCTCCGTCACCTTCGCCCATCCCCCCGAGAATAACTCTACCGATCCATACTCAACTTTGATTTTAACCTCCCCGTGGAAATCGACAAAGCCCCAACGAGGACCCTCCCGTACTGGAATCAACCCCTCTCGGCCTTCACGAATCTCCGCATACTTAGGTTCCACCACGTAATTACCTCGCACATCAATCAATCCCCACTTTCCTCCCACTGCAGTCGCCACACTCCGATCCGCTAAATAAATTTTTCCCACCTTTTCTTCCGTCTTTCCGCCGTAGTTCGTTTTATCCGCAAAGGCAAACTCTCCCCCCACTTGCACCGCCGCCAATCCACCTCGAAAAGGTCGCGCATCGGAAAAATACGGCTGAATCGTCCATTTCCCCTGAGGATCGATATACCCCCACTGCTTCCTCTCCTTTGCCGGAGCCAACCCCTCAGAAAATGGCCCCACCCAATCGTAGCGCGCTGAACTAATTTGCTTTCCCTGGTCATCCACTAAAGACCACTCCTGCCCCGCCCCAACCTTCCCCTCCCGAAAAGACCGTACTACGGGACTCTCCTTCTCCCCCGCCCAACTCACCGAGGCCACCAAGATCAAAAAATAAAGACAACCTTTCACCCCTAAATCCTCCACCTCTCTCTTTCTCCCTACCAACCCTTCCCTCATACCCCATCGATAGCTCGAGCATAACTTGGGGACACTTCCCCCCCCTTGTTCTCTCGCTAGTTCCCTCTATTATCTTTCTATGCCCCTCGACAAAACCCGTAAACAGATGGTCGCCGCCCGCTGCGCCCGCTCCCCCATCTGGCGCGGAGTCCACGCCCTCGGCTCCCTCGACCTCGCTATGCTCCTCCTCATCACGCTCACCGGAGTTTGCGCCGTGGCCACCTTCCTCGAATCAGGCTTCAGCGCCCGCATCGCCCGCGCTTACGTCTACGGTTCTCCCTGGTTCAACCTTTGGCTCATTCTTCTCTGCCTCAATCTTATCTGCTCCGCCGCCACCCGTTGGCCCTTCGAACGCCACCACACAGGTTTCATTATAACCCACGCAGGCATCATCATCCTTCTAGGCGGCGCCCTCCTCGGTCGCGCCCGAGGATTCGAAGGCTCCCTCGACCTCGCCCGCGGCGCACCGCCCTCCCAGGAAGTCCTTCTCGATCGCCCCCGCCTCACCGTAGAAAGCCCAGCCACGGGAGAGCTCTTCTCCACCCCCTTCGATCCTGAGGTGCGCACTCCTCGCCCCGACCGCCCCCGCCTCCTTCCCCTCCCAGGTTCCGATGTCCAACTAGTCATCGACGGCTACTCCCCACGCTCCAACGAAAAAACCGAACTCGTTGCCGACCCCTCCTCAGCCAATCCTGCTCTCACTCTCTCCTTCTCCGGTCCCTTCGGTTCCGAACCCATCCTCGCTTCCCTTGCCCTCAACTCTCCCACTAATTCCCGCACCGATCTTGGCACCCAAGCCACCATCGCCTTCCTCCCCACCCTTCCCGCCCCCACCACCCCCACACCTGCCCCCACCTTCCGCGAAACCCAAATCATTCTCGCCAGCGATCCCTCTCAACCCATCCTCCACAACACCTCAGGTACTCCCAGCGGCTTCCACTTCTTCCTTGGCTCCCGTAACCCCGGAGATCCCCTCGAACTAGAAATCCTTCGTCCCGACGGCTCAGGTGAAATCTATCGTCTCACCGACCTGCTTAACCGAACTCTCGACGACTTTTCTGGCGCCAAAATACTCGTCGCCCGCTACTGGCCCAATATGGTCCTGCGCGATGGCCAACCCTCATCCGATGGCGACCAACCCAACAACCCCGCCGCCCTCGTCATGCTCGAAGGCACCC
>JBBAWB010000013.1:14770-41659 GCA_040397385.1 Methylacidiphilales bacterium | reverse complement strand
GGGCGACCGACATGTCTGAATCGACCGTGCCACCGAAAGCGATTCGCAGGCCAGGTCCTGGACCCGTCACTGGCTCCGCCTGGACGTCGGTCAGGGACAATCGCTGGGCAAAAAGATTCGATCCACAAAAAAAGATGATCAATACCAACCCCCACTTAAGAGCCTTAAACCCCTTAACCACTGAATCTGCAAACCCTGCGAAGCTCAGCGAGCTGGCCGAGACTGAGCAAAGCAGGGCCAAAATCCACGCGTCAGCGTGTCCCGCGAATGCGGGGCCTGAATCTGCAGACCCTGCGAAGCTCAGCGAGCTAGCCGAGACTGAGCGAAGCAGGGCCGTTGCGTGAGGCATCATTTTCATCTCACGCTAAGTCCGCAACGTTTGTCGTGGGTTGACAAATCGTAGGTTAGATTCAAAGTACGTATATGGCTATTGCTCAGGCCCTTAAAATGCTCGAAAAAGAAGGCGGTTTTCGTAGCGAGCAAGCCACTGCGATTTTGGAAGCGATCGAGGTAACTTCTGAGAAAACCCGACAAGATCTGCACTCTTCGGCTCATCGGGAATTTGCCACCAAAGCAGACTTACAGGAGATGAAAGCGGATCTTATTAAATGGATCTTTGGCCTTCTAGTGAGCCAAGCCATTGTTGTTTTAGGTGGTGTGTGGTTCATGTTGTCCCAAACCTCCAGATAAAATTCGCGTCCCTTGGCCTGCGAAGCCTCGGCGAAGCAGGGCCAAAACCCACGCGCCAGCGTGTCCCGCAAGTGCGGGGCCTGAATCTGCAAACCCTGCGAAGCTCAGCGAGCTGGCCGAGACTGAGCGAAGCAGGGCCAAAACCCACGCGCCAGCGTGTCCCGCAAGTGCGGGGCCTGAATCTGCAAACCCTGCGAAGCTCAGCGAGCTGGCCGAGACTGAGCGAAGCAGGGCCAAAACCCACGCGCCAGCGTGTCCCGCAAGTGCGGGGCCTGAATCTGCAAACCCTGCGAAGCTCAGCGAGCTTGCCGAGACTGATCGAAGAAGGGCCGTTGCGTGAGGTATCATTTTCACCTCACGCTAAGTCCGCTAAGGTCGCAAAGGAATTGGAACCCCAAATTTGGTTGCACCTGATTACTTTCACACCTTTGTACAAAACTTTTTGACGTCTTACATGTGGCGCGACGCAAATCCAAAATCCACGCGTCAGCGTGTCCCGCGAATGCGGAAAAAATTCAACATCAAAAATCCGATTCGCGCTCTTTTCAGTGGATAGCTGGATCATGGGCGCCGTTTCTAGAAGCGAATCGTCACCGTCCCCATGATCGACATTGAGGGGACCGACTGTCCTGTGATCGAATTCAAATAGCGAAACTGAACATCGACCATGAGATCCGGTTCTCCAGGGTTAATCTGAATCCCTCCAAACCCTTGGTACGCAGCCAAGGTTTGGCTTTCGGTGTAGTTGTTGGGAGGTCCAGTGACAAAGACCTGGCGAAAAATGCCCCCCATGCCACCCCCCGCGACCAGGCGAATCCGGGTGGCTCCGAGGGGATCGGTACGGAAAATGAAATTCCCCATCATGGGAACCTGAAAGAGCTGAATGTTGGTCACCTGAGTCATGTCGGTGGAGGAGATTCCATCGAGTTGATTTTGGTAAACCGAGTTGTAAAGAAGGCCTCCTTCGATTTCAAAGGCGATGTTGTCGTGGAACTGTGTACCCAACATCACCCCGGTCGCAAACCCAGGGGCCATTGTAACATCACTCGTTATGCCGAAATCTGGATAATCAACATTAGTAACAAAGCTCAGTCCGACTCCTGTCCGAACGTAAAAAGGGGACAATTCCTGCGAATCTGCCCCCGGTGGGACGACTCCATCGGCACTCTTTTGTCCTGAGATTGGGGCATCCGTCAGCTCCTTGGATGGATCACTTCCGTAGGCTGGGGGTAGGGAATAGGGGTTTGGTGCCATCGCATCTTGAACAGCTGTATCAGTTCCCCAGGCTTTTGTGCCGAGTGGGGGCTTTTCCTGAGCATAAAAGTTTTCGCACCCAAACAGAACCAGACCTACTACCAGTAGAATATAATACAGACCTCTAGCCATTACCGGATGCTGGCAACCGACTGAATTGCCTCAACCGGTTGTTGCTCAGAAAATTAACAACTTGTGAAGAGTCATTGAACTGTCACCACAACTTATTGGACCTGAGTTCACAAGATATAGTATTGCAAACGAAGTTGACCTTTGGTTCTGCCAGAATGAATTCAAAAAAGAGTAGTGCTCATGAGAACTGCTTTTGGCCAGACCTTTGCCCTTTTTTTTGCATTTGTAATCAACTCTCAATCTTGGGGGCAGGGATTTGGGGGCATTCGCGGTCAGGTGGTTGATTCCGATTTCGGTCAACCCATTGCACGTTCCTCCGTCGTCCTCCTAGACACGCCGTTCGGAGCCATGACGGATGACCAGGGAAACTTCACCATCAGCGGGGTTCCCCCTGGCGCCTACACTCTTAGTGTTCGAAGTGCTGGATATCTTCCAAAGCTGGTTTCTGGCATGACCGTTTCTACGGGCACGTTCAGTGATGTCCGGGTTGAGACGATTGCTGAAGTGGAGGAGATGGAGGAGCTGGTGGTTCCGGGAGAGTTGGAGAAGACTTCGGAAGCAGGGCTTTTGGCCGAGCGTCAAGAGGCGACCGCCGTGATGGACACGATTGGGGCTGACCTTATCTCCCGGCTCGGGGCCTCGACTGCGGGCGATGCGATGAAAAGAATGGTCGGAACCACCGTTGTGGATGGAAAGTATGTGGTCGTTCGGGGTTTGGGGGATCGCTACGTCAATACGCTCCTCAATGGAGGTCGGTTGCCGTCTTCGGATCCCGACAAGCGTGCGATCAACGTGGATCTTTTCCCTGGGCCGACCTTGGAAAGCATCAATACAGCTAAAACCTTTACCCCCGACCAGCCGGGTGATTTTACCGGTGGGAGCGTCGATATTCGCACCAAGTCCTTCCCCGATAAGCCTTCTTTTGGCATGTCGGTCGCCGTTGAATATAATAGTCAATCCACCTTCAACCCGGATTTTCTTACCTATTCGGGTGGGGGGACTGGCACGTTCGGATTCCAAGGCAACTCACGGGCTTTTCCCGATTCTGTCATCAATAACCCAGCTCTTAGCACCGCAAAGGCTAGTACTCCTACAACGATTCTGAACACCAATGCAGAAGACGTAGCACTTGCGGAAAGTATCACGGGCTCCATGAGACAACTTTCTCCCGTGATGGCGCTCAAGACGAAAACCCCCGGGCCAAATACGTCGGTGAATTTGCAGGGTGGAGATACCGTTGACCTTGGAGGAGATCAAAAACTTGGTTCATTTGGGGCGTTTAGTTACAAGAAAAAATTCGCCTATCAGCCAAACACCCAGCGCGCCAACTACGAACTCGTCAACGCGGGAGGGCAAGCAAACTTGCAAGAAGTTTTGGACTTTAATGACAGGAAGGCCATCGAAGATGTCTTGTGGGGAGGGCTTCTCAATCTTGCCTATCAAGGGGATTTAGATCACCAGTTTGCCGTGAACTTTCTTTTTAACGAGCAGGCAACTGATACAAGTGATTTCCAATATCAAGATAAAAGTCCTGAAAAGCAGCTGCAGTATACCACGATGCAGTATGGGGAGCGCCAACTTGCAAATCTCCAGTTTAGTGGCAAGAACAATTTTCCAGAAGCTCGTAACATCAGTATCGATTGGGTGGGTGGGTTGGGGCAGGCGCAGTTACAGGAACCTGATCAAAGGCTCTTTCAGGCTCAGTATAATCCGACAGATGGTGTCTACAAACCATTGGATCCTACCGACCCTTCCCCGTCTTTAGATCCTGCAAGCCCCGTTGTTCGCTATCAGCGTGGGCTGACAGAGTCGGACTACAACGCGATCGTAAACATTAGCGTTCCGTTCTTTGAAGAAAAAGATAACCCCAGCAAGTTCAAGACCGGATTTTACTTGGATAACACCCAACGTGACTACAACCAGTACCAGTTCAGTTTTCGTAATGGTGGAGCGCCCGGAGTTCAAGGCCAAGACGTCTCTCAGTACACTTCGACAAATCCCAATAACAGCTGGGGAGATGTTTTTCTTTCCGAGAACTTGTCGGGGTTCACCAACACAGACCCTGCCTTGTACGGAAGCGATCAGGCGATGGCTTGGTCCATGTACAACAGCACAGTCAGTTCGGGCAGTAGTACAGGTGCTAGCCAGTATACCGCATATCAGCAAGTGATCGCATCCTACAGCATGGCCGAACTGAAGCTCTTTCCACAACTCACCATGACGGGTGGAGCCCGATATGAAAATACAGACATTCGAATTGTGTCCCCGGGATACGTTGATGGATCGGTTCCTTTCTTTGGTGATTTTGACGGCGTAGCAAAAATTCAGCAGCTGGATCTTCTTCCTGCGGCGGCCGCTACCTATGAGGTCATGGATAATGTGAATCTTCGTCTCGCCTGGTCTCAAACCATCGCCCGACCCTCTTTTAAGGAGATGGGGCCTGTCATTAGTCTGGATTTCTCCGACTCCCTTCTCTATGTGGGAAACCCGAATCTCAAGCTTTCGAAAATCAACAACTACGACTTTCGTCTGGAGTGGTTTCCTCGCCCAGGTGAGGTTCTGGCGGTCAGCCTTTTTTATAAATCCATCCTCGCCCCAATCGAACAAACGCAGGTCTCCCAAGGGGAATCCCAACTCTATCAGTATCAAAATTTCCCCAGCGGGACTCTTTGGGGTGCGGAGTTTGAAGCACGGAAACGTTTAGATCAGGTGAGTGAGGGCCTCAGGGACTTTTCCGTGAACTTTAACACCACCTACATCCAATCTCAGGTAGACTTGAATCAGGAACAACAAGATCAAAGAACCGAATTGGGAATTGCCCCCAACCGGCCTCTGCAAGGCCAGCCCCTCTACATCATCAATGCTGGATTGGATTATAATAACGCCCAAGCAGGATTCTATGCGGGTCTATTTTATAACGTAACTGGACCCCTTCTGATTGCAGCAGGAGGAGAGGGAGGTGCAGGTTTGGGCTACCTTCCTGACGTCTATGAGCAACCCGCTCCCTCGCTCGATTTTAACCTGACTCAGACTTTTGCTGACAACTGGAAGTTCACCTTTCGAGGAAAGAACCTGCTGAATCCCCTTTTCCAGCAAACGGTCACCTTTAACGGAGTTGAGAAAACCTATCTTTCGTACACCAAAGGTTGGGATCTTTCCCTTTCGATGGCCTATGGATTTTAGGTATTTTTCAATTTAAGGGGCAGGTGCCGGGATAATGAAATCGGAATCTGGCTGAACTTTTTGAATCCAAAAAGCTTGGTGCGCTGGAAGCAGAGGAAGATTTACAATCTTGCCCCCATATCGAGCGGTCAGGCACTGCCACGAGGGCTCTGCGGATCCCGAAGAACCTTGAACGTACCGCAACACCTCCCACCGACCATGGTTTCGAAACTGAATTTCGTCCGAATTGGCAGAGTTTGAGCCAGCTTGGAAACCATAGTCACGATTGGCCAAGATTGAGCTCAGCGAGTGGGGCGAAGGATGACCGAGAGATACCAAGTTTCTGCCAACTTGTAGGGGCCTGCGGAAAGCATGCTTTCTGGCTTCGCCCATTAACACCAAAGGTTTTTCCGCAACACTGGGGGCTTGGACGACAATCTGGACTCCTAATCCTGGGGGGATCACCTCTCCACCAGCATCTGGGCCAGCGCGCATTCGGCTATTTCTCCATCCCACTATCTTCTTATCCTCGACAATAAAAAAACTCTCCCACTTTCCAGATAAAGTGCTCGACGGGATCTTCACAAAATCGCCGTTCGCAATGCTTTTTGCCCGGCGGAGCGGAGCTTTATCAGGTGTTCCCAAAAAGGAGGACAGAGTCCAGTGGGGGTGGATTTCATAGGAGCACCCTGCCAAGCCAGTGGGAACATCGGGTCGGGTATCCCAGGAGGAGGAAACGAGACGGATTTGTCCTTTCGTGCCCAGAGGTCCACGCGTCTCGACTACGCCCACTTCAAATCGCTCGCCAACAAGCTTGGGGTCAAGGGCAGAAGCCGTGATTTCAAGATACGCACGCTCAAGGGGAATTTGGGAAAGAACCGGGCCTGATGATTTTGGGTCCTGATCGGTAATCACACGCGTTGAATTTGAAGCTGAAGCAATTTTCCCCCTCCATAAGGCAGGTCTAAGAAGGGGTATGCCAAAGTAGTTTGTCCCTTGGGCAACCCTGTAGTTGACGACCTCGAGGGGTAGATCCTCTTGGCTCTGTCCCAGCGACTGGAAAGAAGCAGTGAGTGTCGCAGTTAAGAAGACAAGGGCCAAAAGAATTTTAAGGTTCATAGGTCGTTCTACTTTACTTCAAAGGTCATTGTGCTGCGTGTGAATCCCTTAGGATTGCTGACATAAACGACACAAGGGTAAGTCCCTTTTGCTGTTGGAGTGCCCGTAAGAAGACCCCTACGCCTGTCGGCTAAATTAGCAAAAATGACCCCTGGGGGTAGGCCCAAAATATTAACCGAGGTTACCGAGTCGGCGCCCATATCCTGCCCAGTGACAAAGAAGCCAACGGAAGGGTAGGTCACGGCCAAGCTCTGGTTGAGGAAAAATGTGCCGGGTCGGACACCCAGGGAAGCGGCACTAGCAGCGCTTGAAACTGCCGTTATCGTTAGGTTCTGCGTGTTGGCTTGACGAAGGCTCGCGAGGGTGGTGTTGGCAATTGTCACTGGAATGATCCATGTCCCGGCCGTTGGCGGGGTGCCAGAAATCTTCCCATCATTTGCAATAGCAAGCCAGGAGGGGGCACCACTGAGGGAAAAAGTTTCGGGGTCGTTCGCGCTGGAAAGGAAGTTGTTCTTTGCATTCAGAGGAAATCCCGCAGCACAGTTTTTCTTGAGAGCCTGATTGAAGACGGGTGGATTCACATCTACACGGATCGTTAGATCAAACTCAGGCGCTTCTCCGCCGCCTGGGACGGGGGAGCCATTGGCGTTAGCATTGTTTGCCCTGAGACCGATCACGGTAATTCCTTTTCCGGAAACAGGAGTTCCCGAGATGACCCCTGATGATGTATCCAGGCTCATACCAGTTGGCAACGACCCGCGGGAGACGGAGAAAGATGACGGCGGGACCACCGCAGGGGTTAAGGTCGTCGTGATGACGTAAGGAGCTGCATTCGCACTATTGAAAACTGTATAAACAGGTGCGCTATTGATCGCGGGTCGGAGGGTATTGACGGTGATTTCTTGGGTGACCGAGGAGGCCACTCCGCTTGCATTGACCGCTCCAATCGTACTTGTGCTGATCGTTCCCCCGATTGTCGGCGTGCCAGAAATGACCCCAGTCGTCGGATTGAGTGATAGCCCAGAAGGTAAACTGCTTCCGAGAGCATAAGCCGTGGGTTGATATCCCGACGTAACCGTTGGTACGGGGGAACTGGAGGATGAACCCGCAGTGAAGGTCAATGTGGGATAAGAAAGGGTGGGAGAGTTGATCGTCATGGTGAACTGTCCGTAACCAGTGGCACCATTGTAGGCGGAGATCGGAATTGTTGCGTTCGTAATTGGCTGGGTCGGCATCCCTGAGATCACCCCCGTGTTGGTGTTGACAGAAAGTCCGGCGGGCAGATTGGAGGCGCCATAAGAGGTAATGGGGGGATTGGACAATGCGTTAATAGCATGAATCGTGTAGGCGTTGGAATACGAGACACCTGCAAAGAGGTTTACGACGTTTGTTGTCGTTACAACCACCGGGGGATTCCCAGCAACAGCGGCCAGTGTAAGGGTCAAGGTTTTACTGCTTGTGACCGTACCCCCAACCGAATCCAAAACGATCGAATAGCTTCCTGCTGTATCGTTCGGGATCCCCGAGATCAGGCCAGTGACGGTGTCGATCTGCAAACCATTTGGCATGCCGGTCGCCGCATACGCGAGCGGTCCGTTGTTGGCCAGAATCTCGTAAGTAAAGGGGGAGCCGTTTGTCGCACTGGCTGTGGAGGAGCTAGTGATTCCAAAGGCTTGACTCATTCCGACGGTATTAAAGACCCCCCGCAAGCCGTCGCTATCTGTCTCTCCGTCATCACTCCATTTGCCGAAGAAAAGCTCAGGAAGTAAACCCGTGGGGGGTGCTTCAAGAGAAAAGGTGAAGATGCCCTGATCTCCCTCAGGAATGGCGGAACGGAGCCCACTATCCAAGTCAAGGTAAGGGCGGAAAATCATCATTTCCGATGAGGTTCCGATCGTGGATTGGTTAAAGACCAAAAGAAACAGGCTCTGGTTTTCAAGGCTGGTAGCAACAGAATCTGTCCGAATATAATTCACAAAAGAACTGGTCGAGGTGGAAGGTGTGGGCGTGGTGTAATCTCTTCCTACAAACTGGACTCCGCCTTGGAGAACCGAACCCTCCCCAAAAATCGTAAAATAGTTGCCGGAGTTCAGGTTGTTTCGTGTTGTGGCCAGGTCCTCGGTAAAAAGAGAGCTGATCGCCGTTGCACCACCAGTATCAGGTCGGGCTAGAAAGCTTCCAACCAGGACAAACCCATTGTTCAGGTCGTTCCCAGAAGAGTCTTTTAAGCGACTTAAAGTCTCAACAGAGATGGTTGCACCAATCGTTGGAGTTGCTTGGAGGACAAAAAGAGCCGTGAACAAAAGATATGGTAAAAAAGAGGATTTCCGAATTGGAAAACCTACTTTGGCGAAGAATAGATCCGTGTGGTGGCCAAAATTCATCTTAATGATGCAAGGTAATCCTCAACCGCGAGAAAATCTACTGCTTTTGCCGTTGCCATCATATTGTCACACACAATTTTGCCTAATCCCACCTCCGCTGGCTTGAACGGCAAAGCAAATCGGGCTTGGGGCTTTTGAAGCGAAAGCTCCTGCCTGGCCGCATCAGCGGCTGCATTTTTACCTTCGACTTGATTTGAAAAATTCAAAAAATCTGAAATCCGAAATATGGCAATCTCGTGTCAAACTGGACAGAAAACCCTTAAAGCGTTGATGCACAACGATAAGGTTTGAGTTCTGTCACCAATTTGTCACAATAAACCCGTTGCGAAAAAAAAATGCTGCACTAGAAATTCTATATGCGTTCATTCAAATTTCAGAAAAACCCAACCAAAGGAGAAGTCAGACACATGAAAAACATAATCGCCCACTCAACCGCCCGCGCTGCGGTTACCCTCGCCATCGTCTTCGGTGGTCTTACCACATTCACCCACGCCGCAGATATCGGAACAGCTAACCTTCAGTTGCCAGTGGCTGTTCAAACTGGAAAGCCGAAAGTGATCGGTGCCGTATTAGCACGGCCTGTCCTCGCAAAAGGGGATGTTTCTGTAACCGTAACCGCAGTAAATCAGTTCACTGCAGTAAATACGTCCACCGCTTTAACCGCATTTGTTCCCGTATCTACCGCGATTGCAGGTTGGACTGGAGATTGGACTCTGGCTCCTGCTTCCGATGATCATTATATTGTCGAATTCACCTCAGGACCTAACACCGGCTTGATCAAGAAAGTGACAGCCTTTGGTGCGAACGGTCTTGTTACCGTGGAAGGTAATCTTCCGACGATTGACGCGGGAACCCGCTTTGTTGTGCGTAAGGATCATACCCTGGCGAGCCTTTTTGGAGATCAGACAAGCGCTACCGCATCAGGAATTATCGCTGGAAGCTCGGCCGGATCATCCGACCAGTTCGGAATCTTCGATTCCACTGGCAAAATTATCCGCTTTTTCCTCAAGTCTGCAACAGGTTGGAAAGACATCGCAGATCGTGCAGGCGTGAATCGGAATTTCGTCCGCGTTTCTATGGGTACGGGAGTTCTCATGACCCCGATCACTAACAAAAACATTTATCTCAATGGAGAGTATCGTGGTACTCGTTCCAAGATAACCGCTACTGCGGTCAACTCCTTCCTTGCTAATCCTTATCCTGTAGCAGTCACCCTAGACAACTCTGGATTGGCTGATTACGTAACCAAAGCAAGTTCGGCTGGATCGGCTGACGAAGTTCGCTTCATGGAGAGCGGAAAGTTTGTCAACTACTTCTCGAACAGCAGCAAGGAATGGAAATTGTCGACGGCGAGGACCGGTGCATCACAGGGAACCAAAGAGATTCCAGCGGGCGAGGGCTTTGCCTTTAAGAAGGTGGGTTCTGCCGCCTTAACGCGCGACATTGCTTGGGCGCCTCAGTATTTGGCTCAGTAAAAAAGTAGCACTAAAAAACGAAAGAAAGTAAGCCATATGAAAATAATCAACAATCTAACATACGCGGTCGTCTTGTCTGCAGCTTTGTTTGCCAGTAAGGTGAGCGCTGTAACCGTGGAGGTTGGCATTGACCAGCTCTCTCTCATCTATGCCGACTCCCAATACGCAAACGAGATCACTGGAGGCTCGCTGCAAGTGGGTCGTTTGGGTATTGCCGAGGCTGGCCTTACGATGTCTAACCGAACGACCTTTGACGCGTTTCTGGCAGATAATTCGAGGTGGCTTCAGTATGGATCGACGGCGACCTACCTGCCTAATAATTTGAGTGCAACATACACATTCACAAATAACTTTGAGCCCTTCGTTCAAAATTATGGATCTGTAACACTTACTGAGCAGCCTTACCAGTTGTACGTGGCGGTAACCTCTGGAACGAACCTGTTCGGGTTGTTCACATGGCGTGGCACAGATGGGAGTGTATCGCGTTTTGCGCTCACCTCTGACGATGCGCCAGTATTATCATTTGCGAATGAAGCTTTTGTTGATGGGCGCTTGAATCTTGAGGCAGTGACAGGATATGGCTCAGTGAGAGTCCTGAATGGCTCTGTTGACTCAGCCGTCGCTCTGATCCCTGAGCCATCATCAGCATCGTTGCTGCTGGCTGGATCCGCGCTATTGCTTGGCGTTTCATCAATCCGCCGGGCTTCTTCGAAGAATCTTAACAATAAAACTTCGTAATCTAAAAACCCATAAGAAAGGCAAACAAAAAATGAATCAATTCAAATCCGCAACTTTGGCGCTGATGCTTGTTGTGTCAGCCTCCCTCCCTACGTTCGCTGCTAATAGCGACTACATTATTACCAACGATTGGCCCATCCAAAACGCCCAGAACACTCTTGGAATCGACGGCCGTCTATGGGTTGGAAATTTTGGAACCAATGGCGGCAGTCTGTTGAGCAAATCGGAGGTTACGTCATCTGATTGGTTTACCTTATTTTCGAAATTCCGCCCGAACACCAGTTTCGGGTTAACAGGTGGACTGTTGGATGGGTTGACTTTAGGCGAGAAACAAGGGGTTTTCAGCGTTGGGACCGGCATCAACTACACTGATGAAGGTGGAGTCCAAGGCTATACCCCCGATAACGCCACTCAATTTGCAGGGCAGGATTTGTACCTGTTCGCCATCAATAGTGCCGCCACATCATGGAACTCAACACTTCTTGGCAGTGAACATCAGGTGTTGTTGCTCAGAATGAGCTCCGGTTTCGGTGACGGGGATCCCTCCACTGGGCTTCTGGCCTACGACATCAGCGGTGGGGTCAACGAGGTGGTGATTGGATCTGGCGGAGCGACATCTGTCATTGCAGCTACCGTGCCAGAACCAGCCACTGGTTCACTTTTACTTCTAGGAGTTGCAACTGCTCTCGCATTTCGCCGTAGGAAAGTCTGAATCTCTTAACACATTAAAAAGGAATTAAATACCATGAATAAACAAATTCTCTCAATCGTAGCTGCCGGACTGGCTTTGGTCTCTGCTTTAAATGCAGCGCCCAGCTTTATAAATGTCGGGGACATCCCTGGCAACACAACCGTTAATGGCACTAAAGTGACCTTGATCCGCACCAGCCAACGCTGGACTGCGAACAATGTCTACATTCTGCCGAACCTTGTTTTCGTGGAATCCCCCGCCGTTCTGACAATCGAGCCCGGAACAATCATTCGGATGGAAGAAAAGCTCAACGGTGGTACTTCGATCACCGATCCCGCCGATCCCGGCACCTTGATCATCTGCCGCGGCGCAAAGATCGTGGCCAACGGCACAGCGGAATCCCCGATCGTGTTTACCTCGATGGACGATCCCTACGTTGCGGGCGGTGTAGCCACCATCCCGACAACTCATAACGGAACAGCTATTGTAGTGAAGGATTATACTGGCAATGGTCGATTCAGCCGCGACTCCCTTTGCGGTGGTTTGATCATTCTTGGCCGATCCAACCTTGGGTTTGGTAACCCTGGCGTCGGTGGTGGAATCAGCGTTTCACTCACTGCAGCAGGCACAGGCTACACTTCCCGTCCGACCGTTGGTGTAACTAAAGGCACAGGTGATACGACGGGAACTGGTGCTTCATTCACCGCAATCCTCAGCCCTACAACGGTTGCAACTGGAACGGCTAACGTCACTGTAACGATCAAGGGTGTTTATCCTACTTCAACCGGTCCGAGCATTTCCATCGCCAAGGATGCGGGCAATCAGGCCGCAGGAACTGTTACGATGGCTTTAATTAACAGCGGTGCTGGTGTGGATAACATATCGGGAAATTCTGACGACGGAACGTATGAAATTAGTGCTGTTAATGTGACGAGTGGTGGATCTGCTTATACGACCGCACCTGTAGTTACACTCACTCAGTCTACTGGTGCCAATGCTCCGATCACCCCCGGTGCTGTCTCAACACCCGCAAAGTTAGTGGGTACTAGTGTGGCAATAATCACTGTATCCAATCCTGGTACTGCGTTTACAGCCATTCCTACAGTAGCCCTTACAGGTGGTGGCGGCTCTGGTGCTACTGCAACAGCCGCTTTGGGCGGTACTTTCGCTGACCCAACGGCTTCACCACTTACTTCCGGTGTAGGAGCTAACTTTATTGAAGGATTCCAAACGATCGACGGTGCAACCCTCGGCCAAGGAAGCGGTTCGATCTACGGTGGTTCCGATGATAATGACAACTCAGGTCTTATCCGATTTGCCTCGATCCGTTATGGTGGCTTTATTCTGTCGCCTAACAATGAAATCAACGGTTTGACCACAGGTGCTACAGGTCGTGGCACTTACTTCGAGTTCCTCGAAGTGGTGAATAACGCTGACGACGACATCGAGCACTTCGGGGGCCTTTGCAACATGAAGTATGTTGCCGGGTTGTTCGGCGGTGACGACGGAATCGACATCGATCAGGGATATCGCGGAAAGATTCAGTTCGCACTCCAGGTCCAGAACAACAAGTATCCTTTGAATGGTACGTCAGGGGATACTGGCCGTAGCTCTTCTAACGTTGGTGATAATCTTGGTGAGTTCGATGGCTCCGAATCTCCCAACACCAGCAAGCCTTACTCGGTCTGGACGATGTTCAACTTCACTGGTATCGGTGTGGGATACGGCACTGCATCCCAAACGGATAAAGCTGGTCCCAACTTTAAGGACAACGCAGGTGGCAAAGTGTTTAACTCCTTGTATGTAAACGTTCCTAAGGGTGCTGTTCAGATTCAAGGAACCACAGGCTCTCAAGCTGGGGCCAACGCAATCGCTAGGTTCCAAGAAATCAGAATCTCCGGAGGTGAGTTCAATGAGCTCGGAGCAGTGGGTTCTGCTACTGAGCCAGATGCCATCCTGAACTACGTTACTTGGATGCGATGTGGTGTGAACACCGATGCCGTAGCTACTGATTTGCAGCTCTTCCCTGTTAGCAGCGGGCGCACAAGCAGCGGTGGTTCAAACATCAACGATTCGAATATCGTTGCTAAGATTAAGACCAACAACGCTAACAATATTTTCCAAGGAACAATCGATTTGGAAAACATCAATGTGTTCGCGTTGGATCCTCGTTTGAAGGCCAGCGTTGCGAGCCGTAACAACGGTATTAGCCCCCGTACAGGTGCCAGCTCTGTTGGCTCTGGTACTGCTGGCGGCGTTGCCGGTGCAGTAGATCGCGGCACGTTCTTTGCGGACAATACCTTCCGTGGTGCGATGAAGGATTGTAACTGGCTGAACGGCTGGTCCCTCTTGAATGAGTGGGGCACCATGAGTGAGGCAAACAATACCCTCATCCCGGATGTGACCCTCAATCGTACCAGTGGCAAGCTCATGGTTGGCTTCGCAGGGGTGGCAGGTGTTCAGTATTCTGTGGAAACATCCACGGATAACAAGACATTCACCCCTAAGCAGACGATCACTGGTGCTGCTAGCAATACTGTTGATTTGGGTGCATCGACTGCGCTCACATTCGTCCGCGTGTTGCCTCTCTGATTTAGAATCTGAAGTACTGAGAAGGGGGGCTGGTCATCCAGCCCCCCTTTTCTTTATCATCTGATCATGAATTTTCCGTGCCTATTATTGGCCATTGTCCTTCTGGCAGGTTGTGGATCTTCACACCGGGATCCCGTCGCAAAACTCTCTCCCTCAGTGGATGCATCCATTCAACTACTTCCAAAAATCACCGAAGATATTGATAGAAGGGGAAACTACACGGAGAAGATTGCCGAAACAGTTGCCTCAGAGGGATATCTGAACAAAGCTGTCGAGGTGGTTAGCTTTGACCCTTCTTCTCACGGCCCGTACACTCTCTATTCACTCGCCATTCAAATGGCCCACAAGGGGGAAATGTCCGCGGCACGCGATATCGACCGTAAGGCTCAAGCCCTAGCCAAAGACAAAGGACATACGGATTCTCGTATGGTGATGATGCAAGCTGCCATTGCTCGCTCTGCGCTGATGGATGATTCGGGTGCCGAGCGCGCTTTGGATGCAATCACTACGCCTTATGATCAGCAGGAAGCTCGGACAGGAGTGGTTGCTGAAAAGATTCGTTCTGGCCGTCTAACTACTGGAATTACTACTCCTTTGGCTACTCCTGCCATAACCGAGGCATGGTGTGCTCGTACGTTGAAAGCTGCGCCATCAGACAGAAAACAATTTCTCGAGAGTGCCGTTTCGAATGCGCGACTCACATTCCCTGTTCAAAGACCGAGGCTTCTTGCCCTTTGTGCTGAAACCGCACGTACACTTGGTATGAAAGAAGAGGCCTCTCGATATTTGGATGAAGCAATTGCTGCAAGTGCACTGCTATCCGATTCGATCGAGGATGGCCCAATTGAAAAAGCAAAAATTGCCGGAACTTTGGCGGAATTTGGCGAAAAGGATAAAGCCAGGGATATGCTCGATAAGGCGAGGGTTGCCAGTCGGGTCCCGGCGTCGTTTTTCCAGCCACCAGGTTTGGTGAGAGTTGCGGAGGGTTATCAAAAACTAGGGGATCGTGCCAAAGCCGATGAGGTATGGCTGGAAGCTGCTCAGAACGCCAGGGGTCACGTTCACCCAAACGCCAGGATGATTAACTCGATCGAGATATACCTAAGTCACATACGCGCTGGGGTCGAGCCATCTGCAGATGTGGCAGCTGTGCTAAAATCGATAGAGCGTGGCGAGGGAGGGGATGGGGTGATGACACTTTCGCCTGAGATTGAACAGGTTAGAAAACGTTATATAAAGCAGGCGATCAACGACGCGAAGAAAAAAGAATCTACATCGGATAAATCCGATCCAAACAAGAAAAAATAGGTCTAAAAATCCCTTACTCTTTCACAATACAAATTCCTTTCATATAACAAATTTACTAACCCACCTCGGACTGCAAAATTTACCTGTGTACTACCACCTACGGCCCCATTGGCGGGGATTGCTCACGTCCCGCATTCCCGGGACGCGCTTTCGCGCGCAAAGCCCCGACGCGGGTCGGGGCGCAGACGCGGAGCGCGAAGTAATTCCAGATGTGGGAATGTAGGAATGTGCGAAGGTGAGAATGTGAGAACGTAGTTTTGGGGTTGGAGGCTTAGGTAGTGGCGGCATCTCCGAGGCCGCCTAGCTGGGCGGTTGTGCACACAGAATTCAACGCAGGCGTTCTCGGAGAGACCGCCCTACCTGGGTTTAGAGGGTTTGAGGTCTGAGCGCAGGCGCCCGGGGCGGGGCAGGGGGGCGAAACAGCTTTGACAAGCGATCTGTAAAACATAGTATTACAGGATGATCAAGGCGATTACGAAAATTGGAAATTCGCAGGGCATCATTTTTGATTCGGCCCTAATGGAGTTGGCTCATCTAAAGTTGGGGGATGAGGTCACGTTGAGTTATCATGAGGGCGGCTCGATTGTCCTCACTCCAATCCATCCGCGAATCTCGAAAGAGGCAGTTTCCGGAGTCATCGAAACAACGATGAAGGACTATGCCAAGACAATGAAGAAGCTGGCGTGATTACTACGCCAGAAAACTGTTTTCATCTCACGGTCGAAATTGTCAGGGAGATTCACCATGCGGCTATCCGCGATTTTGGCGGTTCCGATGGAATACGGGAAAATGCCCTATTGGAATCGGCCGTGGCCGCTCCTCAGGCCACCTTTGGTGGGAAAGCGATTTACGTGTCCCTGACAGAGATCGCAGCGGCTTACTTGTACTATCTTTGCCGAAACCATCCATTTTTGGATGGGAATAAGAGAACATCATTGGGTGCCTGCTTGGTTTTTCTGCGGCTTAACGGAGTGGAAACAAAACCGGACGGGCCACAATGGGAACAGCTGGTCCTGGATGTGGCCGCGAGTCGGATCGACCGGGAGGAGACGACGAAGCGATTAGGAAAAGTGTTAGCCTAGTATTCTATCGAGGGGGGGAATTTCTCACGCAAAGGCCGCAAAGGACGCGAAGGGGGGGAGAGGGAATTTTTAATTTGTGATTTTGGATTAGGGGAGGATTACAAGGTAAGAGGATTCAATGGGCCCCGACTCTGCTCGGGGCGCTACCGGTGGACGGTTTTGAGGGTTGGGCGTAGGCGCCCTGGGGATTGGGACGGCGGGTGGAGAGGTGGATTTTCTTTGAATGGGTTGTGGTTGCGATCCATCTTTAGTTGATGAGTGATTTAGGGAGTGGTGTGGCTGGAAAGCCCGTTTTGGCGGGGGAGGGGTTGCAGATTATGGGGGATGTTAAGTTGGGGCGGGATGGGGTGATAAGGGCGAAGGTGAAAGGAAATGTGCGGGCTTCGGGGAAGCTTGTGCTTGCGGCGGAGGCGGTGGTTTCCGGTTTTGTGGAGGGTCAAGATGTCAGATTAGAAGGAAGGGTGGATGGGGGGATAGACGGGCGGGGGCAGGTTTGGCTTGGGCCTGAGGCGGTTTTGAGGACGAGGTGTAAGGGAAAGGCGTTGCGGATTGAACTAGGGGCTGATTTTAAGGGAGAGTTGTGGGTCGGGAGCTGAGGTTATGGCAGGAGTAATTGCAAAAGTAGAGGTGGAGTGTCCTGAATGTGGGCAGAAGCAGATGGAGTCGGAAAATTTTATTTCGACGGCTTGTCGAGGATGCGGTTGGTATATCCAAGCAACGGGGCGGACTGGGGCGGGGCGACGCCGAGCAAAGAGGTCGGTAGTCAAAAAACGCGAGCTGACCTGTGCTGATTGTGGGGAGGTGCAGATGGTGGCGGAGGAGGCGCAATCTTCGAATTGTTTAGCGTGCGGGCGACATTTGGAGTTGGGACACCGTGAGATCGTGGGGGAGCATTTGGGGAATCTCAGCTTGGAGGGGCAGTTGACCATCGGGCCGAAGGGAAACTTTGGCGGGGCAAAAGCACGGGCGGCTTATATTATTTTGAGGGGTAGGTCGAATGGTGCTTTGGAGGCGGCGGATTGGTTGCGGGTGGAAGGACAGGCCAAAGTGAGGGCGGGGGCAACGGGAGGAAGATTAGAGATTAAGGTGGGATCGAGTTTAGAGTGCAGTGGACCTATGGTATTTCAGGAGGGGAGGATTGATGGGGAGTTACGTTGCGGAAGTGCTCGTTTTGCGGGCTTAGTAGAAGTGGGGCCTAAAGGGAAAGTGGTAGCGGAGATGATAAGTTTTGCGGAGCTGACGGCAGAAAGCGGAGCCCAGATTCGCGCGCAAGCGGAGACGTCCGCGACGTAACCTGCTGATTTATTTCGATTTTGCGGAGAGGCGACGGAAGACGGGAGAAAACTCTGGAGCGGCCGCTTTGCCTTCGATCGGATCGGAGCGACCGCGGAAGGTGGCGGCTTCTGACAAAATAAATTTCGCGCTACGGACATCGCCAAAGAGTTCTGCTTGATCGCAAACCTCAACGGAGTCGGTGGCGATAATATTGCCCTGAACTTTGCCGCGGATGATGACCTTGGCAGCCTGAATTTCGGCCTTGATGACAGCTTCCGAACCGATGGTGAGTGTGCCTTCAGAAATAATTTCTCCTTCAAAGGTGCCGTTAAATTCGAGGGCGCCATCGAAAGCCAAGGTTCCTTTGATTTCGACTTGGTCGGTGATCATGGCGGTGCGGGGAGAAGTTGAATCGATGCGGGCGGGGGTGGCCTTTTGGCTATCGGGATAGCTGAAGGTGGCGTCGAGGGTATCGGACTTCTTGCCGTTAGAATTTGGGCGGTTGAACATATTTACATGAAATTAAGGAAAAAGAGGTGTCTGACAAGGATTAATTTTCTGGTTACGGGTGAGGTTTTTTGAGGTTCTTGACATGAGGTGTGGTCCTCTCACAACCTTTCTTTATCGTATGATTCATCATCTCAAATTGATTCAGTTGAAGGCGGACTTACCTGCAAATCGGGTAGAGGAGATGATGGTGGAGAGCAGGATCCGTATTCTAAAAATTCAGGATGTGCTGAGTTTGGCTTGTGGAAAGAAGATGCTAGTTGCTGGGCATAAAACTTTGGCCGATCTTTTCTTGGCATTGGAATTTGAGAATAGCTTGAAGCGGACGTCGGCCTTCGATCATCCGCTGTATCAGCAGTTTGAGGCGCAGATTTTGAAGCCGAACTCGGAGAAGATTGAGGTATTGGAATTTGAGATGGATCCGGGCAAAGACGTCCGTTTTTCCTAAGCGGGTGCGGGCGAGATTTCAACTGCGGTGAAGAAGCGGGCGGTGGTGGGGGTAGGGGTGGCTGGATTTCCTGAGAAGGCGGCGGGAAACTCTTGGGCTTTTTTGCAGTGGGGATTGGGTTTACGGGATTTGGGTTGGGAAGTGTGGCTGGTGGAGTCTCTGGCGGCCAAAGAAATTAAAAACCGAAAAGGGGAGCGGTGTAGTTTAGGGGAGAGTGTGAACTTGGCGCATTGGCAGAAGATATTGAGGGAGATCGGTTGGGATGGTGGGGCGACGATTTTGGCTGAGGGTGAAAAGATAGAGGAGAAGCCTCTTCGTGAGTTTGCGCAAGGGGCGGATCTTTTTCTTAATCTTTCCGGTCATTTTAAAAGAGCGGATTTGGTTGAGGGGACGGAGCGAAAAGTCTATGTGGACTTGGATCCTGCCTTCACCCAGATCTGGGCGAAGGTGTATGGGAGTGCGATGAACTTTGCGGGGCACAATGCGTTTTGGAGTGTGGGGTTATCGATGGGGCGTGGGGCGGTGGTGCCGGATACGGGGCATGATTGGAAGCCGGTGCTTCCACCTGTGTGTCGGAGGTATTGGTCGCGGGAAGCGGCTGGGGTTCCGTCGGGGCAGGCGGCGACGATTGGAAAAGATCATTGGACGACGGTGACGCACTGGTACGGGTATGCGGCGGTGGAGTGGGAAGGTCGGACGTACGGGAGCAAGGGGCCAGGATTCAGAAAACTGCAGGGGTGGCCTGGGCAGACGGGGTTGAAGCCGCGGGTGGTGACAGATTTAGGGGTGGGGGAGGAGAGGACGGAGTTTGAGAAGGCGGGCTGGGAGTTTTTCGAGCCTGGGCCGGTTTGTTCGGATTGGCGAGAGTACCGGGCGTTTTTGGCGGCGAGCCGAGGGGAATTTTCACCTGCGAAGGAGGGGTATGTGACGGCGCAGACGGGATGGTTTAGTGATCGCAGTGTGCTTTATTTGTCTTTAGGGCGTCCGGTGCTTTTAGAAGAAACGGGATGGTCGAAGTGGTTGCCTGAGGGGAAGGGGGCGGTTTCTTTTCGGTCGGCGGAGGAGGCGGTGGAAAAGGCGCGAGAGATTGAAGGAAACTACGAGAGCCACGCGTGTGCGGCGGAGAAGCTGGCGGAGGACTACTTGGATACGCGCCGATCGATTCCGCAGGCGTTGGCTTGGTTGTAAGGGTGGGGGGGATTAGGCGGAAGGGGTAAGTTGAAGGAGGGCGAGTGCGGGGTTCTCGACGAAATTTTTGATGGCGATGAGGAAAGTGACGGCTTGTTTGCCGTCGATGAGGCGGTGATCGTAGGAGAGGGCGAGGTTCATCATGGGACGAATTTCAACTTGGCCTGAGACCGCGACGGGGCGTTGCTGGATGGCGTGAAGACCGAGGATAGCGGACTGGGGAGGGTTGAGGATGGGGGTAGAAAGAACGGAGCCGTAGACGCCGCCGTTGGAGATAGTGAAGACGCCGCCTTCGAGGTCGGGCAAAGTTAGTTTTCCTTCGCGGGCACGGGTAGCGACGGCGCTAAGGGCTTTTTCGAGGCCCGCGAGGTCAAGTTGGTCACAATCGCGAAGAACGGGGACAACGAGGCCTCGTTCGGTGCCGACGGCGACGCCAATATCGAAGTAGTTTTGGGAGACAATTTCATCGCCTTCGATGCGGGCGTTGACGGAGGGAACGGCTTTGAGGGCGTGGACGGTGGCTTGGAGAAAGAAGCTCATGAAGCCGAGTTTGACGCCGTGCTGGGTTTGGAAAGTGGATTGGACTTCGGTGCGCAGGGCGATGAGGTTGGAGAGGTCGGCTTCGTTGAAGGTGGTGAGGATGGCGGCGGTGTGTTGAGCGCTGACGAGGCGATCGGCGATTTTGCGGCGGAGGGGGGACATCTTTTTGCGGGTCTCGCGGTCGGAGCGTGGAGAGGAGTGGGAGGGCACGGCGGTATCCGCCTCGGTATGAATCAGGGAAGAGACTGGGGTGGGGGCGGGGGTGGTTACGCGGGAGGGGGATAGTTTAGCGGGGGTGGGTTCCTTTTCGGAATTGGGGGGTGGGGTAGTTTTGCGGGCGGGGAGTTTGCCTAGGTGGAGGTGGCCGACGGTTTGGCCGACTTTCACTTCGGTGCCTTCGGGGACAAGGATTTCAAGGGTGCCATCGGTTTCGGCGAAGACTTCCGAAGTGACTTTATCGGTCTCGATTTCGAAAAGGGGATCGCCGGAAGCGACAGACTCGCCATTTTTCCGTTTCCAGGTACCGAGAGTACCTGAGGTGATGGATTCCCCGACGGAGGGAATGCGGATGGGAATGAGGGAAGTGGCGGTGCTCATAGTTATTTTTTTCCAGTCTTATTTTTCGGTTTCTTTCGGGGGGTGGGAGAAATTTTCTTGAGGGCGGGGGTAGGAGTGGTGGGTTGGAAGGCTTGGCGGACGAGTTGGTCTTGTTCGAGGAGGTGGATAGCGAGGGAGCCGGTGGCGGGGGAGGAGGAGGCGGCACGACCTGCGTAGCGGATAGTGCGTTTGGTAAGGTTTTGCAGGCGGAGAGCAAGGTGGGACCAGGCTCCCATATTTTCCGACTCTTCTTGGCACCAGACGAGTTCTGCGTTGGGGGATTGGGCAGCGAGGAGGGCGAGGAGTTTCTTTTCGTGGAGGGGATAGATCTGTTCGAGGCGAAGGATGGCGGTATCGCGGATTTTATTCTTTTCGCGATAGTCGGCTAGGTCATAAAAGATTTTTCCTGAGCAGAGGATAACGCGTGAGGCATTTTTGGGTTGGGTGGGGTCGGGGAGAATTTCTTGGAAGGCGCCGCGGGTGAGGTCGGTGAGTGGGCTGGTAGCACGGGCGTCGCGGAGAAGGCCTTTGGGGGTCATGACGATGAGAGGTTTAATGATTTTGCGAAGGGCTTGGCGTCGGAGGAGGTGGAAGTAGTTGGCGGGAGTGGTGGGATAGGTGACGGCCATATTGTCTTCGGCGCAGAGTTGAAGAAATCGTTCGAGACGAGCGCTGGAGTGTTCCGGTCCTTGGCCGTGGTAGCCGTGGGGGAGGAGGAGAGTAAGGCGGGAGGTGGTGCCCCATTTCGATTCGGAGGAGGAGATGTACTGATCGATCTGGGTTTGGGCGCCGTTAGCAAAATCGCCGAACTGAGCTTCCCAGAGGACGAGCATATCTGGACAGTCGAGGGAGTAGCCGTAATCGAAGCCGAGAACGGCGGCTTCGGATAGGGGGCTATTGTAGACGCAGAAGGAGGCCTGATTTTTCGCGAGATTTTTGAGAGGAATATAGCGGGCACGGGTGCGAAGGTCGTAGACGGAGGAGTGCCGATGGCTGAAGGTGCCGCGGCGGCTGTCTTGGCCTGAGAGGCGAATGGGCACACCAGAGGTGAGCAGAGAGGCGAAAGCTAAGTGTTCGGCGCAACCCCAATCGAGGGGGACTTTTCCTGAAGCCATGGCGAGTCGAGTATCGAGGAGTTTGCGGATCTTGGTATTGATCTGAAAATCCGCGGGGATGTGGGAAATGGAAGTACCGAGTTGGGCGAGGCGAGGGGCGGGGACGCCGGTGGGGACTTCTTGGAGAAGAGCAGGGCAGCTGGGTGGAGGATGGAGCTTAGGTTTAAAGTTGGCGACAGTGGCGCGGGATTCGTGGAGGGCTTCTTCCGAGACGGTATTGATTTGGGAGCGGATCTTTTGGATTTCTTCTTCGGTGATGATGCCCGCGTCGAGGAGTTTGCGAGAGAGCAAGCGACTGACTGGGGGGTGGGCATCGATTTCGGAGTAGAGGGTAGGTTGAGTGAAGCTGGGTTCGTCCCCCTCGTTGTGGCCGTGGCGGCGGTAGCCGACGAGATCGAGGATAATATCCTCATGAAAGCGCTGGCGAAATTCTAGGGCGAGTTGAATGACGGAAGCGGCAGCGAGAGGATCGTCCCCATTGATGTGGAAGATGGGGAGGCCGAGGGATTTTCCTGGAGCGGTGCAGTAGCGAGTTGAGCGAGAGTCTTCTGGGATCGTGGTGAAGGCGATCTGGTTATTGACGATGATGTGGATGGTGCCGCCGGTGCGGTAGCCCTCGAGGCGGGAGAGGTTGAGGGTTTCGGCGACGATGCCTTGTCCGATGAAAGCGCCGTCTCCGTGAATGAGGACGGGGATAACTTTTTCGCGTTTGACGGTATCTTGGCGGAGGCGTTGGCGAGCGCGGGCCTTGCCTTCGACGACGGGGTCGACGGCTTCGAGATGGCTGGGGTTGGGAGCGAGGGAGAGGAGAATTTTCTTTCCTGAAGAGGTGGTGACTTCATTTTCGTAGCCGAGATGGTATTTGACGTCGCCGCCTCCAAGGACGGTTTGGGGAACGTAGTTCTCGTGGAATTCGGTGAATAGTTTTCGGCGAGATTTTCCGAGGGTGTTGACGAGGACGTTAAGGCGACCGCGGTGGGCCATACCGATGACAACTTCTTCGACTCCAGCTTCGGGGCAGGCTTCGAGAAGGGAGTCGAGGACGGCGATGAGGGTTTCACCTCCTTCGAGGGAGAAGCGTTTTTGCCCGACGTAGCGGGTGTGGAGAAAGCGTTCGAGGGATTCAGCGGAGATTACTTTTTCGAGGATACGGCGTTGTTGGGCGGGGGTGAGGGTGGGTTGGTTATGGTTTCGTTCCATCCGATCGCGGAGCCAGCGGCGAATGGTGAAATTCATGATGTGCATGAATTCGACGCCGATGTGGTCGCAGTAGGTTTGTTTGAGGAAGGCGAGAATCTCGCGAAGGGTGCGTGGGCCGCCGCCGCTTAGGGTGCCGGAATCAAAAACGGAATCGAGATCTGCCTCGGTAAAGCGGAAGGTGGCGAGGGACAGGTCGGGGTTGGCTTCTGGGGTGAGGCCGAGGGGGTCGAGGTGGGCGAGGGTGTGGCCGAGGGCGCGATAGGCGAAGAGGAGATTGTAGATGCGGGCTTGGGGGAGAACGTTTCCGAATTCTGGTGAGTTGGCGGAGTTAGGGAGAGGGGTGCTCCCGGAGCGAGTTGGGGGGCGGAGCTGGCAACCCAGTTCGAAACCTTCGAAGAAAGCGCGCCAGGTGGGATCGACGGAGGTGGGATCGGTTTTCCATGATTCGTGGAGTTCTTCGAGGAAAGCGCCGTTGCCTGAGTGGCCGATGCGACCGAGGGCGGGTGAGGGGGAAGAGGAAAGGTGGTTGGGGTTGAGGCGTTCTAAGGTTTTGAGGGCAGGATCTATTTCAGAGGAGCGGGTAAGATCTTGGGCCATGGTTTTTTATCTTGGCAGAAAAAGAGTAAAATAGCGAGTTTGGAATATTAGGATTTTTGCAGGCATAAAAGTCTATCTATAAGGATCTTAAGATAGTGTTAAGGTTCCGAAAAATGTTATTTTCGGAAATTCATAGGGATATTTGGTAAGATTTAGAAACGATGCATAATGAAGGCATCGAATATTATGAAAGCAGATCAGAAAAATGTATTGGGTGGGGAATTGAAGATCTGTTCGGTGGATCCGATGAGTGGGTTTACTCGCACGGGGAGTTGTGATGGGCATGAGGCGGATGCGGGTTGTCATGCGATTTGTGCGGAGATGACGGAGGAGTTTTTACTTTTCAGTCAGAGGGCGGGCAATGATCTAACGACGCCAAGGCCAGAGTATGGTTTTCCTGGATTGAAGGCGGGGGATCGGTGGTGTGTCTGTGCGGAGAGATGGGAGGAAGCGAGGTTGGCGGGAAAGGCGGCGTTGGTGGTACTGGAGTCGACGCATGAATCGGCGTTGGAGTATGTGGAGTTGGGGGATCTGCGGAAGCACGCGTTGGATGTGGCAGGGTAGGGGTGGGGTGAGGGTGCCGCGATTTTCCCCGCGGATGCGCGGATTTTTTCTCACGCAAAGGCCGCCAAGGGCGCAAAGGGATTCCAGATTTGAGAATGTTAGAAGGTGTGAAGGTGGGAATGTTAGAAAGTGCGAAGATGGTTTTGAGTTGTGAGGTTTGAATCGGCTCACCGAGACGGTGCGCCCTACCGGTGGGCGGGGGGCAGGGATGTTTCCTCGCATTGGCGGGACACGCTGACGCGTGGATTTTGAATTTTTAATTATTTGCAGTTGTAAGCTTAGGTAGTGGCGGCCTCTCCGAGGCCGCCTCGATGAAAGTTGCAAAACATAAACTTTGGTAGGGCCGATGGTCTCCATTGGCCGATCGAACGATCTAGGCCTGAGCGGTTGAGTGACTCAATCGGCTCACCGGGCCTACTACGTTCCACAGACGCGTTACTTCGAAGGCTAGGAGACGGTGAGCCCTACCAAGGGGCGGGGGAAGTGAACTTGTTTGGGGAGGGAAAATGGGCAGAATTATATTCTTATGGCGTATGATTCTTTGAGTAGCTTTGTGGAGAGGCTGGACAGCGAGGGGGAGCTTTTGCGTATTTGTGAGCCGGCCCAAGTGGATTTGGAGATCGCGGCGGCGGCTGATGTGGAATCGAAAGCAGAGGGTGGGGGCAAGGCTTTGCTTTTTGAAAAGCCGGTGGACGCTGCAGGTTTGCCTTATGCGTTTCCGGTTTTGATTAACGGTTATGGATCGGCGAAGCGAATGGGATTGGCGTTGGGACGGGAAGATGTGGGGGAGATTGGGGCGGAGGTGGAGGCTTTGGTCAGGGCGAAGCCGCCAGCGGGAGTGGCGGAGGCGTGGAAACTTCTTCGGCAGGGATTGGAGTTGCGGCATGCCCGTCCTGTTTCGGTGGGAAGGGGGGCGTGTCAGGAGGTGATTCATCGGGTCGAGGATGGGGGTAGGGGTCTCGCAGAAATTCCGGTTTTAAAGACTTGGCCGAAAGACGGAGGACCTTTTCTCACGTTGCCGCAGGTGATTACGGAGGATCCTGAGACGAAGGAGAGAAATGTGGGGATGTATCGGATTCAGGTCTTGGGTCCGTGGGAAGCGGCCTTGCACTGGCAGTTGCATAAAGTGGGGGCACGGCATGGAAAGAAGTATCGGGAGATGGGCAAGCCGATGCCAGTGGCGGTGGCGTTGGGGGGGGATCCAGCGAATGCGTTTGCGGCGACGGCCCCATTACCTGACGGAATTGATGAGTATATGTTTGCGGGTTTCTTGAGGAAGAAATCGGTGGCCTTTGTGCCTGCGGTGAGTCAGCCGATCGAGGTGCCGGCGGATGCGGATTTTATATTGGAGGGGACGGTGGATCCGACGGGGGAAGGGGTGGATGAGGGGCCGTTTGGAGATCACACAGGGTTTTATACGCCGGTGGACAAGTATCCGCGATTTCGGGTGACGGCAATTACTCATCGTAAGAAAGCGATTTATCCGGCGACGGTGGTAGGAAAGCCGCCGATGGAGGATTTTTGGCTGGGTTCGGCCAGCGTGCGTATTTTGTTGCCGGTGCTCAAGATGAACTTTCCTGAGTTGGTTGATTTGGCGCTACCGGCGGAGGGAGTATTTCACAATATGGTTTTCGTAAGCTTAAAAAAACAGTATCCCTATCAGGCGTTTAAGTTGATGCACGGATTGTGGGGGGCTGGGCAGATGATGTTTAGTAAGATTATTGTGGCGGTGGATGCGGAGGTAAATGTGCACGACACGAGCGAGGTTCTTTTTTATCTGGGGGCGAATATTGAGCCACAGAGGGACATGATTTTTATTCAAGGGCCGAGCGACAGTCTGGACCACGCGACGACCTTGGCGAATTGCGGAAGCCATGTTGGGATTGATGCGACGCGGAAGTTGAAGGGAGAAGGGTATACGCGAGATTGGCCGGAGGAGTGTCGAACCACGCCGGAGGCGGCGGCGAGGGCAAGAGAACTCCTTGCGGTGGCACGGCGAATGGGATGATTAATTCCTTTTCCGACCGCGAAACGGAAAAACTCTTTCGAACGGAAAATAGTCGGCGATGGAGGAGCCGAGGGCGTTCAGATTGAGGACTACCATTGACGAGGTTGTATAACGCGGTACGTTATAGCCATGAAGCCCCCGATCTTCCCTGGCGAGATTCTTTTGGACGAGTATCTCCTCCCAATGGGTATATCGCAAAATGGCATGGCCCGCGCTGTGGGGG
>JBBAWB010000013.1:0-14670 GCA_040397385.1 Methylacidiphilales bacterium | reverse complement strand
GAGTATCTCCTCCCAATGGGTATATCGCAAAATGGCATGGCCCGCGCTGTGGGGGTCCCTCCCCGTGCGATTAATGAGATTGTCCTTGGAAAGCGTGCCATCACACCGGTGATGTCGATTCGGTTTGGGAAATTCTTCCATCAGTCAGAAAACTTCTGGCATGGATTGCAGGTGGAGTGTGATTTCCGTGCTCTTGCGGGTGAGCGCAAAAAGATCATTGCCCAAGTGAAGCCTGCTAGAAAACTAGTTGCGGCTTAAGGGGGAAGTAGGAATGAAGTTGGTTGTGGCGGTGACGGGGGCGAGTGGTTCAATTTATGCGCAACGGTTGCTGGGGCAGATCGCTAAGGCGAAGGAGGTGGAGGAGTGTCATGTTGTGCTGAGTCAGTATGCGCCTGAGGTGGCGGCGACGGAGTTGGGGGCGCAGGGTTTAAAGATTCCCAAGGGGATGAAGTTATATGGGGATAAGACGATGCAGGTGCCTTTTGCGAGTGGGTCGGCACGTTTTGAAGCGATGGTGATTGTGCCGTGTTCGATGGGGATGTTGGGGCGGATTGCCCATGGATACAGCGATGGAACGATTGCGCGCTCGGCCGATGTATTTCTGAAGGAGAAGAGAAAGTTGATTGTGGTGCCGAGGGAGACTCCCTGGAATTTGGTGCAAGCGCGGAATGTGGTGACTTTGTTGGAGGCGGGGGCGGTGATCTTGCCTGCAGTTCCCTCGTTTTATGGTCGCCCGAAATCAGTGGAGGATGTGGTGGACACGGTGGTGGCAAGAATTCTGGATCATCTGGGGGTGAGAAACGAGTTGGCGACGAGGTGGAAAAGTAAAGTGGGGGAAAAGGAGTAGGCGAAGAAGTAGGCTTGCAGCTTAAGATTGGAATGCGGGTGGGGAGTGGGATATTGTTGAGGGATGTCTTATGCCGTAGTGGAAACAATTGCGGGGGTGCCCGTGGTGCACCGAGAGAATCAGGAGGCTCCTGGGGTGGCGGTGGGACTTTTTTATCCTGCAGGTTCGCGTTGGGAAAATACGGAGGAGCATGGGGCGGCTCATTTTGTGGAGCATCTCCTATTTAAAGGGACGGAGAAGCACAGTTGTAAGGAGCTGAGTCGGGCGGTGGAGGGGCGGGGCGGGGATCTGAATGCGTTTACGGGGGAAGAGACACTCTGTTTGCACGGACGGGTTCCGGCGGGTCATGGTCCGATGCTGATTTCTCTTTTGGCGGAGATGGCGTTGAGTTCGACTTTTCCCAAAGAGGAAGTGGAAAGGGAGCGGGGCGTTATTACAGAAGAGATTCGGATGATGGACGATCAGCCTGCGGTGGTGGCGGGGGAGGCATTGAACGCGTTGCTTTGGCCTGAGCAAGCTTTGGGGAGACCGATTGCGGGAACGATTGCTTCGGTGGGAGGGATACCGAGGAAGGGGCTGATGGGGTATTGGGAGAGAAGAATTCGAGGAGTTCGACCGGTGCTGGCGATTGCGGGGGGAATGAGTTTGGAGGAGGTGCGAAAGACGGCGAAGGTGGCTTTACGCCGATCCAGTCCGACGGCAAGTGGGGAACCGATTCCCGCGAAGCGGGTACGCTCAAGTACGGTCCGGGTGGTGGCGGTGGCGAAGCCCGTGGCTCAGGTGAATGTGACCTTAGGAATTTACGCTTTTCGCCGTCAGGATCCGCGACGGCATGGGTTGCGGATGTTGAGTGTTATTTTGGGAGAGGCGATGAGTTCGCGTCTTTTCCAGCGTTTGAGGGAGGAGCAGGGATTGGTCTATTCGGTTTCCAGCGGGGTTCATCTGCAGCGTGATGACGGGGCTTTTTATATCTCGGCAGGGTTGGAGCCAGGGAATTTGAGCAAGGCCTTGGGTTTGATTGCGGGGGAGTTAAAGTCGTTGGCGGCGAAGGGTCCAGGAGCGGCGGAGTTAAAGCGGGCGAAGGATTATGTGACGGGGCAGTTTGCGCTTGGGTTGGAGGGGACAAGCCAGCAGATGTTCTGGATTGGTGACTCGATGCTGACGCGCGGTCGGGTGGTAGAACCGAAAGAGGCGATAGAGAAGTTGGCGGCGGTGGACGCGAAGATTGTCAAGGAAGTGGCCCAAGAGTTATTTCAGCCAGGCAGGATGGGGGTAGCGGCCTCAGGGCCAGAGATGGATGCGGCGAAGTTGGCGGCGGCGGCGCAATCTTTGGGATAAGGATGAAAAAGCTGGAACGATTGGCGGCGGCGTTGCCCAAAGCTGAACTGCATGTTCATCTGGAAGGGACATTAGAGCCGGAGATGACGTTTCATCTCGCTCGAAAACATAAGGCCAAGTTGCGTTTTCCTAATGCGGAGGCTTTGCGTCAGGCGTATCAGTTTAGGGATCTGCAGTCCTTTTTAGATTTGTATTACGAGGGGGCGGGAGTGTTGCGGGATCGGGAAGATTTTCATGTTTTAACGACGGCTTATTTAGAGAAGGCGGTGCGGGACGGGATCTGGCATGTGGAACCTTTTTTTGATCCGCAAACTCACACGGCTCGTGGGGTAGCGATGAAGGAGGTGGTGGAAGGAATTGTGGGGGCTTTAAAGGATGGAGAAAAGAGGCACGGGGTCACCTGGCGTTTGATTCCTTGTTTTCTTCGGCATCTGACGGAAGCGGAGGCGATGAAGACATTTGAGGAGATGCTTCCGTTTCGCGAGCATTTCACGGCGGTGGGGTTGGATTCTTCAGAGAAGGGGAATCCGCCAGCTAAGTTTGAACGAGTGTTTGCGAAAGTCCGGGATACGGGATTGAAGGTGGTGGCGCATGCGGGGGAGGAGGGGCCGGCGGAGTGGATACGAGAAGCGTTGGAGAAGTTGCAGGCGGTGCGGATTGATCATGGGGTGCGTTGTGTGGAGGACGCGGAGTTGGTGAAGGAGTTGGTGAAGAAGCAAATTCCTTTGACGACATGTCCGCTTTCTAATGTGCGGTTGTGCGTGTATTCGGATTTGGCGAAGCATCCGCTGAAGCAGCTTTTAGAAGCGGGGGTAAGTGTGACGGCGAACTCAGATGACCCGCCTTATTTTGGAGGTTATCTATTGGAGAACTGGTTGGCCTGTGCGAGGGAGTTGCAGCTGGTGGAAAGGCATTTGGTGCAGTTAGCGAAAAATTCGTTCACGGGCAGTTTTCTATCGGAAAAGGAGAAAGCGCAGTGGATTACTAAAATTGATCGGGTGGTTTCCTCTTTGGGTGCAGGGAGTTGTTCTTGAATCCTCTAGCAGCGGTGGTGCGGGGTGACTTTGGCCCTGGGGTAGTTTATTTGGGGTACGAGCCTGAGTTAATTTTGGCGGGAGGTCCTGGGGAGATGGGGCGATTGGAGGAGGAGTTGGCTCGGCGGTTGCGGAGGGGGGCGGCTTGGGATCGGCCTCATCCTGGTGGGGCGGCGATTGGGGGTTTTGATTTTGAGGGGAACTGGCATTTTTCTTTTTTTCCGGATTTGGTAGCTCGGTCGGTGAGTGAGCTGTGGCCTGAGAGGGAAGAGGTGGGCGTGAGAGCGGAGGGGGAAGAGGGGTGGAGTTGTCGGACTGGGTCTGAGGAGTATGGGAGGATGGTGCGGGAGGCGCAGGAGGAAATTCGGTGTGGGCAGATTTATCAAGTGAACTTGGCTCGGTTTTTACATCGAAGGGTGGAGGGACTTGATCCTTGGGAATTTTTCCGTTGTCTTTGGAGGGCGGGCCAAGCGCCACGGAGTTTTTTTTATCGGATGGGAGAGAAAGCGTTGGCGGGGGCATCGATGGAGCTTTTCTTGGGGATTGAGGGGGATCGGGTGATCACGCAACCGATTAAGGGGACGAGAGCTAGGGTGCATGGGAGGGAGGGGGACGAGCGGGCGGTACTGGAATTGGGGACTGACCCGAAGGAGGTGGCGGAGTTGGTTATGATTACCGATTTATTGCGCAACGATTTGGGGGCGATTTGTGGTTATGGTTCGGTGGAGGTGAGGGATTTGGTGAGGAGTAGGAGTTACTCGCATGTGCATCATCTTTACTCCTCGATTCAAGGGACATTGCGTGAGGAGTTGGGGGTGGTGGAGGCGGTACGGCAGTGTTTGCCCGGTGGCTCGGTAACGGGGGCGCCGAAAAGGAAGGCGGTAGAGATTTTGCGAAAGTTGGAGGCAGAGCCGCGGGGGTTTTACACGGGGGCGGTAGGGTATTTTGGGTATGACGGTACGGCGAGATTTGCGATGGGGATTCGGATGGCGGAGATCGACGGGGAGAATGTGCGGTGTGGGATTGGCAGTGGGATCACGATCGGTTCGGATCCGCAGGCAGAGTATGAGGAGACGAGGGCGAAGGCTCGGGTGATGGTGGAGGCGTTGGCGGCGTATGAGGCGACCCAGGGGGTAAAAGCGTGAGTCTGAGTGAGATTCCGATTGGCGATTCTGGATTTCGGCATGGGGTGGGTGTTTTTGAGACGGTGCGGGTGGAGAAGGGAAAGGCGCGGTTGAGGGATTGGCACGAGGAATCGATTCAGGAAGGGGCAAAGGTGTTGGGGTTGGAGGTGGAGGTGGAGAACTTGAGAAAGATTCCTAAAGGGGATGGGTTGTGGAGGTGGTTTGTGACGGAGACGGGAACGAGAAGTTGGTGGAGTGAGGGGATTGAGTTGGCGCCTGAAAGCTATGAGTTGGATTTGGCCACGACGGGGATCTGGTCTAGTTCGTGGGAGGCGAGGTACAAGACTTTGAGTTATCTGAATCGGATTCAGGCGAGGCGGGAGGGGAGTAGTCCGACTGAGGAGCGAGTGATGTTGAACGAGAAAGGAGAGGTGGCGTCCGTTGCGATGGGGAATCTTTTTTGGGTGAAGGGGGGGAAGTTGCGAACGCCGGCGAGGGAGTGTGGGTGTCGCGGGGGTGTGGTACGGAGGTGGATCGTGGAGCGCAGTGGGCGGGAGGTGGAGGAGGGGAGATGGGGCAAGGAGGAGTTGGATGGGGCGGAGGAGATTTTTCTGACGAATGCGCGGATTGGAATTACGTCAGTACGATTGTGGAGAGGAAAGAAGCTGGGGGTGCCGGAGGTGGCGGCGGGGTTGAAGAAAGCTTTTTGGGCAGAGTAGGTGGGGATTGAGGTGGAGGGAGGGGTGGCGTAGGGTGTGAGCTCTATGCGTTGGACTCAGACGGTACTTAATACTTTGCGAGATGCGCCCGCGGAAGCGGAGATTGCGAGTCATCGTTTACTTTTGCGGACGGGATTAGTGCGGAAGTTGGCGAGTGGGCTGTATAGTTTTTTGCCCTTGGGATTGAGGGCGCTACGGAAGGTGGAAAAGATTGTGAGGGAAGAGCTGGATCGGGCGGGTGGATTAGAGATTTTGATGCCAGCGTTGCAACCGCCCGATTTGTGGGAGAAGAGTGGGAGGATTCAGGCGGCGGCGGATGTGCTTTTTCATGTGAAGGATCATCAGGATCGTCGTTGGATTCTGGGGCCGACGCATGAGGAGGTGGTGACGGCGTTGGTGGCGGGGGAGGTCCAGAGTTATCGTCAGTTGCCGCGGACGTTGTATCAGATTCAGACGAAGTATCGGGATGAGATTCGGCCTCGATTCGGGTTGATGCGGGCACGGGAATTCATCATGAAGGATGCCTATAGTTTTGATGCGGAAGATGGCGCGGCGCGGGTGAGTTATGAAGCGATGGTAGGGGCTTATCGGAAGATTTTTGCCAGGGTGGGGTTGGATGCATTGCAGGTGGAAGCGGATACGGGGGTGATGGGGGGTGCGAGTTCGCATGAATTTTGCGTTTTGGCGGAGATTGGCGAGGGAGAGGTGGTGACGGAGGAGGAAGGCGGGTATGCGGCGGCGATAGAGAAGGCGGAGGGAAGGCCGGCGGAGAGGATTGGTGTAGCGGGGGAGTTAGAAAAGATGGCAACGCCTGGGGTAAAAACGATTGCGGATTTGGCAGGGGAGAAATTCGGGATTGCGGCTAAGGATCAGGTGAAGACCTTGGTCTACACGGATGGGAAAGCGGTGGCATTGATTTTGGTGCGGGGAGATGATGAGGTACAGGAGGCGAAATTGCCTGCGCTTTTGGGTGCGGGTTGGAGGACGGCAGGGAGTGCGGAGATTGTGAAAGTGCTCGGGGCGCAACCTGGCAGTTTAGGAGCGGTGGCCTCGAGCTTGGAGGGAAAGAGTGTGACGGTGGTGGCCGACATGGGATTGAAAGGGCAGAAGGGGATGACGACCGGGGCAAATGAGGATGGATTTCATTTTAAGGGGGTGGATGTGGAGAGGGATTTGCGGGTGGATCGTTGGGCGGATGTGCGCAAGGTACGGGAGGGTGACCTATCGGTCTCTGGAAAGAAGCTGAAGGTGAGCCGAGGAATTGAGGTGGGACACGCCTTTTTATTGGGAACAAAGTATAGTGAAGCTTTGGGAGCAAAGTTTCTGGATCCGCAGGGTAAGCAGCAGCCGGTGGTGATGGGTTGTTATGGGATTGGGGTTACGCGGACTTTGCAGGCGGTAATTGAGGTGCATCAGGATAAGGAGGGGATTCGGTGGCCTGCTGCGGTTTCACCTTACACGGTGATGCTGGTGACTTTGGATTTAGCGGATCCTGCGGTGAAGGAGGCGACGGATCGTCTGGTGGAGTCGTTAGAAAAAGCGGGAATTGATTATTTATGGGATGACCGAGATGAGAGGCCGGGGGTGAAGTTTAAGGATGCGGATTTGTTAGGTTTTCCTTGGAGAATTACGGTGGGATCGAAGGCGGTGGCGAAAGGCGGAGTGGAGATTAAGTGTCGGCGGACGGGGGCGATGGAGATGATTCCGCCGAACGAGGTGGGGGCGTGGGTGCAGGCTAAGTTAGCGGCGGCGGGTGAATCGTTTTCGCGTGCAAAGTGCCCGTAAGGGTTAGGAGAAGACGAGGAATTTGCTATGGCCCATTTACACGAAAAAATCGACTTCACGGTGAGCCTATTCATTGTGGAGAAGGGAAAGTTGCTTCTGATTCACCATCGGAAACTGGATCGGTGGTTACCGATTGGGGGGCATATTGAGTTAGACGAGGATCCTGAGCAGGCGGCGTATCGAGAGGGGAGGGAGGAGAGTGGATTAGAGATAGAGTTAATCGGGGAGCGACCGCCGACGACGGGTACTGGAACAAGGGCGCTGATTCGGCCGAGATTTTTGGATATTCACCGAGTGAGTGAAACGCACGAGCATGTGGGGATCATGTATTTGGCCCGACCGAAGAGTGGGCAGGTGACTTTGGCCAAGGGGGAGCACCATGAGATTCGTTGGTGTAGTTTGGCGGATTTGGATGAACTGCTTCCTCCGATGAGTGAGGCGGTGAAGTACTATTGTCGAGTTGCGATTCAGGAGATGGAGAAAAGTTAAGTCAGTGGACGGTTGAGGTGGGTAGGTTGGTCAGCGGAAAACGAGGTAAAAAGCGAGGGCGAGCATGGCGATATCGATGAGAATAGAAATAGCTCCAACCGATCTTTGGATGGGGGTAACGGTGCCAGGTTTTTGTTCCAGATCTTTGGCTCCTCCGTGGAAGTAGACCAAGGTTGAGAAGATGAGGAGAACCCAGAGGGCAAGGATGACGGTGGGTAGATTGTTTACGAGATCGACGCCGCGCGGAAAGAACCAGGGAAGAGAGGCAAAGGGAAATGGGAAGATCGCCATGTAATTAGCTTACCAAATAAAAATATGAAAGCAAACTAAAGCCTAACTATAATTCGGAATGGGAATTTGACCTTTGAGCAAAAAATTAGGGTGGGGGTGGAAAAAAGGGGTTGAGAATATGAGGATATCGACTTAGTTAAAACTATGAAGATATTTTGTCTGATAGTGGGGGTGGTCATGGGATTGGTGTGTGGCGGTGAGGCTGAGTCGTTGACGGCGAACTATTATCAGACGGACCCTCATTCGTATTTGGGTAAAGAGGTGAAGTTGCGAGTGAGTGCGGTCGTGCCTGCACCGAAGTTTACGGTGGTGGATCCGGAATTTGTTTGGCTGGAGGCGACGACTGGGTATGCGAAAAAGGAGGAGGGAAAAATATTTTTGCGAGTACCGAAGGAGAAGAGCGCGCTGCTTTCCAAGATGGTGGATGGATCTCCTGGGCATTTGGTTACGGAGAAATTTCACAATCAGGAGAATGGCGCGATTTTGCCTGAGGCGATCGCTAAGGAGGTTCCTTATTATATTCAGGTAGGGGAGAAGGCGAGGAGCAGCGAATCGGATAAATCTTTGGGTAGTATGGAGACGGCTTCGGGAAGTCTGATGGTGGCGCCCTCGACAAAGAGTGCGGGGACCTCGGTTCCCGCTCCTACTGTGGCACCCGCACGTCCGGTTAAGGCGGTGGCGGTTCGGCCTGTGGTGACGGGACCCTGCTTGGTGCTTTGCCGATCTGCGCAGGGTCGCCCGATCGAAGCGCGCACGGCGCAAACTGCAGTGCTCAAGGAGGGGGTTTGGGAAGTGGTGGGGATGGATGGAAAGTTGGCGCTTTTAGGGCAGGGGTTGGTGGTGGGGGTTTTGCCATTAGCGAGTGAGAAGGATCCGGTGGCGCCTGAAGGGGCGGGGATCGCGTTGCAAAAATATACGGAAATGGAAAAGAGGATTCCAGAAACGGTGAATCTATTGGCAGGAGAGAAAGAGCGGTGGGAAAAACTTTCAAAGATTACGGTGGCTTCAACCCCGAGCCAGGAAATCTCCAAACTAGAGGATGTGGAGACGGCGGCGGGGTTAGAGGAGTCGGTTTGGGCTGTATCCCCCTGGCTTTATGCGGGAGTGGGAACGGCGGGTATTTTAATGGGAGGTTGGTTTTGGCGTCGGAAGGTTTGTCGAAGCGAAAGGTGATTCAGGTGGGGCGGATTGACTGTGGGAGGAGCTTTTTGTAGGCTTTGGCTAAAGGGGAATTGATTTATGGACCAACGTGGAGAAGAAAGAACATTACGATCAGAAAAGGTGCAAATCGAAAGAAAGACCTTCTTTTTGGATTTGAAAGAGAACGATCGTGGCCGATTTTTGCGGATCACGGAAGATGTGGGCGGGCGAAGGGATCGGATCATCATGCCTTCGACGGGGATGGAGGATTTTGCGCGGGCGTTGGATGATCTAATTATTTTCGAGCAGGAAGAGCTAGGCCCACAAAAGTTTTAAAGCGAGGGGGGGGGTTACGGTTTATTGGGGGGTTGGCTGAGGAGTTCTAAAGCTTTGGCGGCTGCGAGGCGGACGTCTTTGGGAGACGAGGGATCGGCGGAAATCTTTTGGAGGAGGGAGGCGGAGTCTTTGTCGCGGAGTAAGCCGAGGGCGATGAGAGCGACGACCCGAACTTCCGGATCGGGATCAGCGATGGCGAGGCGAAGGGCTGGGACGACGCGGGGGTCTTTGACGCGGACGGCAGACTTAACCACTTCGACACGTTCGATGCCGAGGGGATTTGCGACTTCGGCGAGAAGGATATCGAGTCCACGTCCGTCATTGAGGCGAGCGAGGGCGAGGGCGGCAACGACTTGGGTGGTGCGATCTTTTGATTGGAGGGCGGGGAGGTAGGCATTGGGTGTCGAGCGAGTGGCGAGTTCGAGAAGAGAGCGACGGGCGAAACGGCGGACATAGGAGTCGCGGTCGGAGAGCATGGAAAAAAGAGTGGGGATGGCGGAGGGGTCGGCGCGATTTCCGAAAAGGCGAGCGGCGGCGGCGCGGGTGAGCCAATCGGAATCTTGGCTCGCTTGGCGGAGTAGGGGGAGAGCTTCTGAGGTGGAAAGAATCTGGGTTGCTTCGAGGGCGGCGCGCCGGACGGTGGGATCGGAATCTTGGAGGGCGGTGGTTAGGAGGGAAGCGGGAGAGGGGCGGATAGGAGGGTGGAGAGCGAGGGCGCGGAGGGCGAGAGCGCGGATGGCGGGGGAGGAGTCGTGGAGAGGTTGGCGGTAGGGCTGGGCGGAGGAGTTGGCTTGGAGGATCTGGCTAGCCTCGGCAGCAGCGAGTTCGGGTTGCCCTGCGAGAAGGTTGAGGTAGAGGCGTTCTTGGCGGAGCGAGAGACTTTCGGGGAATTGGCGAAAAGCAGTAGCGAGAGCTTCTTGAGCTTGGGGGAGGTTGCCTTGCTGACAGAGCTGATGGATTTGGCGGGCAAGGCGGGTATCGGGACGAGAGCAGGCGGTGAGGGTGAGGGCTAGAAGTAGGATGAGGCAGTGCACGACTAAGATTATAAGGAAGTGGGCGATGAAGGGAGAAAGAAAGATTAGGGATGGGACGGAGGGAGTCTTAACAAAAAGAACCGCCGCACGAGACCTCTGCAACGAGCGAAGGGCGCGGGCGGCGGTTCAACCACCAAAGGATAGGAGGGGGTTAGGCCAAGCGGACGAGACCCTCTTGCCCGACGAGTTTGCGGAAATATTCGGGAAAGTTTTCCTCTTTGAGTAAGCGTTGGCGAAGTTTGGCCAGGGCAGAGTTTTGGATCTGGCGAACACGTTCCCGGGTGACGCTGAGTTTATTGCCAACCTGCTCGAGGGTGCGTTCCTCGGAGTTGTCCAAGCCGAAGCGAAGTTGAAGAATCTGGACTTCGCGGCAGGAGAGAGTTTGGAGAGAGCGGGAGACGGCGTCACGAAAATCGTTGCGCTCGTGCTCTGCGGTAGGATCGACGGCGGCGGTATCGGCGAGGAGATCGCCGAGGGTGCTGCCGTCGCCATCGGTGCCGATGGTGGTGTCGAGGGAGACGGTACCTGAGGAGATTTCCCGCAATTTAGCGACGCGACGAGGTTCCACCTGGAGTTCATCGGCGAGTTCGATGTCGGTAGGTTCGCGCCCCAGTTCGGCGCCTAGGGCTGAGCTGACGCGGCGAAGGCGTTGGATCTTGTCGACAAGATGGACGGGGAGGCGAACAGTTTTGCTTTGGGTGGCGAGAGCACGGCGGATCGACTGTTTGATCCACCAGCAGGCGTAAGTGCTAAAGCGGACATCCCGCTTGGGATCGAAGCGGTCGACCGCTTTCATTAGGCCGAGGTTTCCTTCGGAGATGAGATCGAGGAGGGGGAGGCCGCAGTGGTTATAATCGGCGGCGAGTTTCACAACGAGACGGAGGTTGGACTTGATCATGAGTTCACGTGCGGAGGCGTTTCCACGACGGACGCGTTTGGCAAGGGTAACCTCTTCGGTGCGATTGAGGAGGGGGGTTTCGCCGATACCCTTGAGGTAGGCTTGGAGGGTAGCGGGAAGTTCGACATAGGAATTGATAAGCTTGGTTTCTCGGGGCACTGTGGTTTTTGTATTCATACTAAGTTAGACCGGCGTGAGGGCGGAACGTTCGGACTTATTTTTAGGGGTCAGTTATCCTCGAGAAGTGGGGAGTATAGAGAAAGGAAGGCCATTTGACTTGGCTGGACTCTTTTCTAGCGTGTAAGAAGTGGATCGTTTGCAAACCAGATTGATTTTGAAGCCCCGGCCTGATTGGTTGGGGGCAGATCGTGATTTGGAGCAGGAGTTAAAGGAGGTAGAGCGGCGGATTTTGCATCAGGCTTCTTTGTTTGATTCCGGGGCGGAGGCGTATGTTCGATATGCCTTGGAAGGGGGGGGGAAGAGGTTGAGGCCTGCGTTAGTTTTGTTGGCGGGGAAGGTAGCTGGGGGATGGAGTGATTCGATTCGGGATTTGGCGGTGATTGTAGAGTTGGTGCATGTGGCTTCATTGGTACATGACGATGTGTTGGATCAGGCGGAGTTACGTAGATCGCGGGCGACGTGTAACGCGAAGTGGGGGGTAGAGCTTTCAGTGTTGCTGGGGGATGCGCTTTTTTCGCATGGGTTGGAGTTGGCGACCAAGCTGGAGGATGCAGAGGTGGCGCGGAAGATTGCGGAAGCTTCGAGAAATCTGTGTGAGGGGGAGATTTTGCAAACGCAGAGGAGATTTGATTTAAAGATGTCGGTTGCAGATTATTTACACATGGTGGGGTTAAAGACGGGGGCTTTATTTCGAGTAGCGGCGGAGGTGCCTTTCCTGGTTTACGAGGTGGCGGAATCGAAGCGGGAAGCGGCGAGATCGTTTGGGAATCAGCTGGGGGTGGCCTACCAGATTTACGATGATTGTTTGGATTTGTATGGGACGGATGAGGCGAGCGGGAAGACTTTGGGGACTGATTTACGGAAAGGGAAGTGGACCTTGCCGGTGTTGCATGCGTTGCAGACTTTACCAAAGGAGGATTCGGAGAAGTTGCGGGCGCAGTTGGTGGGGGAGAATATTGGGGTGGAGGAGGTGGCAGAGAAAGTGAGTGCGGCGGGCGGGTTGAAATTTGCTTTACGGAAGGCGGTGGAGCTTTTGGAGAGGGCGAAAGTGGACTTGAAGGTCTTGGGGGAGGGAAAGGATGCGGGAAAGTTGGTGGAGATGACTGAGCGGTTAGCGGGGTATTTGAAGACGGCTGGGTGATAGGGGTTGTTTGAACTTTTCGGGGTGGGGGGGTAGTGGGTAGGATCTAGGGTAATGTCGGTCACCGCTGCCCAGTTGCCCGATTTAGAGAATGGCCCAACCGATGAGGAGTTGGTGGCATCCACGGTGGGGGGAAACTTGGCATCGTATGATGAGTTGATTCGTCGATTTCAATCGCGGTTGTACGGGGTGATTTATCATCTGACGTCGAACCATGAGGATACGAACGACATGTTGATGGAGGTTTTTGATAAGGCGTACCGGAGTTTGCCGACGTTTCGAGGGCAGTCGTCGTTTTATACGTGGATTTATCGGATCGCGATTAATCGAACTTTCAACTTCTTGGAGAAGAGGAAAAGGCGGCAAGGGGCGATGAGTTTGAATGAGATCGACGAGGATGGCTTACCGAAGTTCGATATGCCTGATCCTGTCGCTAGAAACAACCCAGTTAAATCATCAATGCTCAATGAGTTGCAAAATAAATTGAACGAATCGATGCTTGGCCTGTCCAAAGAACATAGGACAGTAGTAACTCTTTATGATATACAAGGACTTGCACATGCGGAGATCGGAAAGATCATGGGGACGACCGAAGGAACGGTTCGTTCTCGACTGCATTATGCTCACAAGCAGTTGCAGAAATCGCTTGGCATTTACCTGCGAAGGTAAAATGATAGGAGACAGATAAAATGAAACAAAACGACGACTTCACGCAACTTCAGAAACTTCTTCAATTGAAGAGGCACGAGACTCCTGGTCAAGAGTATTTCAGCCGTTTTGTGGATGCTTTTCACCAGTACCAGCGCAGAGAAATTCTCCGTGAGGAGCCTTGGTATTCGAAGATGGTGGAGGTTCTCTTTGAGCCTTGGTTGGCTGGAATTCCTCGTTTGGCCACGGTGGGTGCATCCGCGGCTCTCTTGGTGGCAGGGATCGCATTTTTCCTTGGGCCAGTTGGGCCCAACTCTAGCCAGTTGGCGGACGGCAAAGTCGCCCATGAGCGGGGAATTATGGTGGCTTCGAATCAAAGCGATGACTCCGCTCAGATTCAGCCTGAGCTGATTGAAACCGCCGCTGGCGGTGAGGGGACACAACTTTGCCCCCTCTATGTGAATGGGCACGGTGCAGTTGCTTATGATTCTCGGCTCGCGTTCTAAGATCGCGATTTTCGCGCTTCTTTTCATCGGCCTCGCTCTGGTGGGCTTGGTGGGTGGGAGGGCGTACTATCTTTCGAAGCAAGGACCCGCGGGGGTTGCCGCTGTAATCACTTCTCAAGCGGAAGCGAATGTGGCGGCCGCTACGGCTCTGACTCCGACGGCGCCGAGCGAACCGAGGCCTGTCGGGACAGGAGTCTTCGACCAAATTGCGGCGGAGGTAAGTGGCGTCTATGAGAAAGCTGCCCCCACAGTGGTGCGGGTCAGGGCAACCGATGGGCCTGAACAGTTGGCTGGAACAGGATTCTTTATCGATGGGGAAGGAACTATTTTAACGGCGTACGCGGTAGTGGGTCAGGCGGAATCGGTTTCGGTGGAAGTAAACGGACGGACTTTTACGGCCAAGATTATTGGTCGAGATCCGCGGAGTGGAGTGGCGGTACTGAAGATTAACGCCACGAAGACACCTCACCTTGAATTTGGCGACGGGTTACGACTTCGGCCAGCGTCGGCAATTGTCAGTGTGGCTTTCCCTTATGATTTAAAGGCGGAACCTACATTTGGTTTTGTAGCTGGATTTGATGTGAAGTATCTCACGCGGTTTTTTGCGACGACTCATCTGAGGGCGAATCTACCGATTAAGCCAGGGCAGATCGGTGGACCCCTGCTGGACAGCCAAGGAAAGGTGGTGGGTGTACTGATGTTGGAGATCGATGAGGGGAAAGCGTGTTATGCGTTGCCGATTGAAGCGGCATCCAAAGTAGCGGCGGACATTCAGAAGTATGGGGAACCTCGGCACGGGTGGATGGGGGTGGGAGTGATGCCGGATCGAAGTAGGCCGGAGCGTGGCTTACCTGTTTTCGTGGATCGTCTTTACAAGGGAACGCCTGCGGAGAAGAGCGGGTTGAAGGCGGGGGATGAAGTGATTTCGATTGGAGACAAACCAGTGAAAGAACCTTCGGACGTGCTGGATGCGGCTTTCTTCTCGCAGGTGGGGGGCAAGGTGCCGGTGAAAGTGAAGCGGGACGGGAAAGAGCAGATTTTTACAATTACGGTTTCGGCACGACCTGATAGTTCAAGGATCGTGGAGCCTGCTCCACTTTTTCCAAATCCATCGGGTGGTCCTGCCAATCAGGGAATGCCGGTCAAAGCGAACCGCTAAC
>JBBAWB010000012.1:0-42016 GCA_040397385.1 Methylacidiphilales bacterium | reverse complement strand
CCCTGAGACCTATGCCATGACCTTTCCAAGAGAAGGAATTGTGCGCTTCGCGCACGCGCATTAACCCGTCTCATTTCTGGCTTCGTGGCTAAGAGGGCGGGGTAAGAACAAGCAATCGAATGCCTTGCTGGTATGCGTGGGTGGATCTTGTATCAGAAAGCAAAGTGATCAGGATACGGTAATGGAAAGGGTCGAGTATCCAGATCCGTCAAAGTTTACCCAAGAGCAGAAAGAGCAGTTCGACAGGCTGCCGATCAATCTCACGCGGATGCTGCTGCACTGTCCTGTTCCGATGGTTCAATCGGTCCTCGATTTCGGTTTGTCGTTTCGGACGGGGAATCTTGATCCAAAAATAAGGGAACTGGTGATTTTGAGGATGGGTATCTTGCGGGGCAGTTCCTACGAACTTTTACATCATCTTCCAGTTGCCAAGATAGCTGGTTTGAGCGAGATGGAGATTTCTGTCATCACCTCCACCCAGCCCTCTGGGCTTAATGAGAAACTTTCTCTTATGCTTCAGTTGACAGATGATTGTTCTCAACTAGGGAAGGTTTCTGACTCTACCTTCGAGAAGCTGGCAAAGATCTTTTCAGCAGCCGAGATAGCGGAAGCGACCCTTCTTGCTGGTTTCTACGAAATGGTGGCCTGTTTTCTCGAAACCATGGGAGTGAAGCTGGATGAACATCCACTAAGCTGGGGCAAGGTAGATCGCTAGTCTGCTAAATCAAAGCTACCTGGTTCCATCCGAAATCGAATACGTCTGCTTGTCTTGAAATCATCAAAAACGATTCCCATGACCTACGACCCCAAATTCAAAAAGTGGGCTTACAAATCACTGTTCAGTAGAGCCTTACAAGACCTACGACCCCATATAAGTTGTTCATGGGCAGAGGTTTAAAATGGCAGTTTTAATGTTGGACCTACGACCCCAATACCAAAAAGTAGGATTCCAAATACTTGGTCTAGAATAACTTACAAGACCTACGACCCCACGGAAGGTGTTGCAGGGGAATGGGTTGGAAGGGTGTTTTTTAGGAGGTGGGGTGAGGGGATGATTTTAGTGGATCAGGCAATGAGATCGAAGCGGTCGAGGTTCATCACCTTGCTCCAAACCGCGGCAAAATCCTTAACGAACTTCTCCTTTGCATCGTCTTGAGCATAGACCTCTGCCAGGGCGCGAAGTTCGGAGTTCGAGCCAAAGGCGAGATCCACTCGGGTGCCAGTCCACTTGACCTTGCCCGTTTTGCGGTCGTGTCCCTCATAGAGACCACCAACAGCGGAGGGTTCCCATTCAATATCCATATCGGTGAGATGGACAAAGAAGTCGTTTGTCAGGACGCCAGGTTTATCAGTGAACACACCGTGCTTGGTGTGGCCGAAGTTAGTATCCAGAACACGCATCCCGCCGATTAGGACGGTCATTTCAGGCGCGGTCAGTTTCATCAACTGGGCGCGGTCGACGAGAAACTCTTCCGCCGGGCTTTTGAGACCCTGACGGGTGTAGTTACGGAATCCGTCGGCCAATGGCTCGAGCAGGGAGAACGAGGCGACATCGGTCTGTTCCTGAGTGGCATCGGTCCGACCTGGAGTGAAGGGGACCTTGATCTTGTGACCGGCTTTTTTGGCGGCCTCTTCTACGGCGGCGCATCCTGCGAGTACGATTAGATCCGCGGTGGAGACTTTTATGCCACCCGGGGCAGAGGCATTAAACTCGGCACGGATAGGCTCGATTTTCTGAAAGGCTTGGCAAAGTTCCCTGGGTTCGTTGACCTCCCACGCGTTCTGGGGTGCCAGACGTAGACGTGCACCATTGGCGCCTCCACGCAGATCCGAACCGCGGAAGGTGGATGCGGAAGCCCAGGCGGCCTTAATCCACTGGGTGAGGGGAAGGCCCGAGGCAAGGATCTTGCTTTTGAGGGCGGTAATTTCTTTTTCGCCGATTAGCTTGTGGTCGACAGCCGGAACGGGGTCCTGCCAGATGAGAACTTCTTTAGGAACTTCTGAGCCGAGGTAGCGGGAGCGCGGACCCATGTCGCGATGGGTTAGTTTGAACCAAGCGCGGGCGAAGGATTCGGCAAAGAGATCCGGATTCGCGAGGTAGTGGCGCGAGATCTTTTCATACGCGGGGTCCATCCGAAGCGCTAGATCAGCTGTGGTCATCATGGGTCGGTGCTTTTTGGTGGGGTCATGAGCATCGGGAATCATGTCTTCGGGCCGCACGTCTTTAGCCAACCACTGGAAGGATCCCGCGGGGCTTTTGGTTAACTCCCACTCATATCCGAAAAGAGTTTTAAAATATCCCATGTCCCACTTGGTAGGGTTAAGTTTCCAGGCACCTTCGATGCCATTGCTGATGGTGTCGGCTCCCATGCCTGTGCCGAAGCGGCTCCTCCACCCCAAACCCATCTCCTCCAAGGGAGCGCCTTCGGGCTCCCGCTCAATCAACTTGGGATCCCCTGCGCCGTGGGATTTTCCGAAGGTGTGACCGCCAGCGACGAGAGCCACGGTTTCTTCGTCATTCATAGCCATACGGGCAAACGTTTCACGCACATCGCGGGCGGAGCCTAGGGGATCAGGTTTTCCGTTCGGACCCTCCGCATTGACATAGATCAAACCCATCTGGACTGCGCCGAGAGGTTCTTCGAGTACCCGATCGCCGGTGTAGCGGTTGTCGCCCAGCCATTTGGTTTCGGATCCCCAATAAATGTCGTCTTCGGGTTCCCAGATGTCTTCGCGACCGCCCCCAAAACCGAAGGTTTTGAAGCCCATCGATTCCAAGGCCACGTTGCCTGAGAGAATAAAGAGGTCGGCCCAGGAGAGTTTGTTGCCGTACTTCTTTTTAATAGGCCAGAGCAGGCGGCGCGCTTTATCGAGATTGATATTATCGGGCCAGCTGTTGAGCGGGGCGAAGCGTTGATTACCTGTGCCTGCACCTCCACGGCCGTCGTAAGTGCGATAGGTGCCTGCGCTGTGCCATGCCATGCGGATAAAAAAGGGGCCGTAGTTTCCCCAATCGGCAGGCCACCACTCTTGCGAGTCGGTCATGAGGGTAACGAGGTCTTTTGTGACGGCGGCGAGATTGAGCTTTTTGAATTCTTGGGCATAATTGAACGCTGTGCCCATGGGGTTAGTTTTCTCCGAGTGGAGAGCTAGAATTTTTAAATTGAGGCGCTGCGGCCACCAGGAGTCGTTCGATGGTGCGATGGGCTCGGTTCGGGCTCCGGTGCTACCAGAAAAGGGGCATTTGGATTGGGTGGGCATAGCTGATTCTCCTTGCTTCATTTAGGCAGAGAACCATTGAATTCCAGCCTGAAAAAGCTAGATAAATGTATAGGCGAAGAGGGAAAAATCAAATTGAAACCGGTAGAAAATAAGGAAAAGAGGTGGGTGGATTACGAGGGAGGATTTTCGGATAGGGTGACACCAGAGTTATTTTCGAGGAAGAAGTCGATCGACCAGGCGGTTTCAAAAAGGACAACCGTTCGGTTTTCGGCGTCGGTAGCTTGAATGGCAGTGGAGGGGAGAATGAGGGGCTTCGGGTTGGAACGGGATTCTGTGGGCCATCGAACGAATTTCCAGCGGGCGGGCTCGATACGAGTTTCGGCTCCATATTCGGATTCGAGGCGATGACAGAGGACATCGAACTGGAGGGGGCCAACTGCGCCTAGGAGGGGAATTGAGGAGGTGTTTCCTTCGAGTTGATATTTCTGAGCGACACCTTCTTTGAGGAGCTGATCGAGGCCTGTGCGGAAACGCTTTTGCATGGCGCTGGTGGCGCAGTGGACGAAGGCAAAGCATTCCGGTGGAAAGCGTGGGATCTCGTCAAAGAGAGTGCTTGGCTCTTCGGTGAGGGTATCGCCGATTTGCAGATCGTGATTTCCGACCAGACCAACGACATCGCCTGGCCAGGCGTCGTCGACAGTTTCACGTTCACGGGCAAAGAGGCGTTGGGAGTTGGAGAGGCGTAGATTTTCCCCCGTACGGGGATTGAGTGCTACCATATCCCGGCGGAAGTGTCCTGAGACCACTCGGATGAAGGCGACACGATCCCGATGACGTGGATTCATGTTAGCTTGGATCTTGAAAACGAAACCTGAGAAGGAATGAGATTCAGGGAGAATTATTTCCTTGGAAGAGCGGCGAGGGCCAGGAGGTGAGGCGAACTGGAGGAAGCGTTCGAGGAGGAGGCGGACGCCGAAATTATTCGCGGCACTGCCAAAAAAGACGGCGGTGAGTTTGCCTGCACGCAGGTCATCGAGTTGAAAGTTGGCTCCCGCACCATCGAGAAGGGCGAGTTCATCTCGGAATTTTTGATAAGTATCAGGGGAAAGCGAGGCGCGGACTCTCGGATCGTCGACGCCGCCGACCTGTTCGGGAGCGCGGTAGGCTCCACCTGGGACTTTTTCGAAGAGGTGGACCTCTTTTTCTTGGCGGTCGTAGACCCCGCGGAACTCGGGACCACTGCCTAAGGGCCAGACGCAGGGGGCGGCATGGATGCCGAGAACGTTTTCAAGTTCATCCAGAAGATCGAGGGGGTCACGAGCGGGACGATCGAGCTTGTTCATGAAGGTAAAGATTGGGACTCCGCGGCGTCGGCAGACTTCGAAGAGTTTTCGGGTTTGGGGTTCGATTCCTTTGGCGGCATCGATGACCATGACTGCGGCATCGACGGCGGTAAGGACTCGGTAGGTATCTTCGGAAAAGTCTCGGTGGCCTGGGGTATCGAGGAGGTTGACGACGTGGTCGCCGTAAGGGAACTGGAGGACGGTGGAGGAGACGGAGATTCCGCGTTGCTTTTCGAGCTCCATCCAATCACTGGTGGTGGCTCTTTGGTTGCGACGAGCGGTGACGCTGCCTGCGAGTTGGACTGCCCCACCGTAAAGGAGGAATTTTTCGGTGAGGGTGGTCTTGCCTGCGTCGGGGTGAGAGATAATGGCAAAAGTGCGGCGCCTCGCGATTTCGCGAATGGCCAGTGGGTTGGCTGGGCTAGAGATCGGGGTCATGCAGTTTGCTTCCTTCTTGTGCCAAGTGGCTCGGCAAATCGGTCCACGACAGCGGGTGAATCCCGCGGCTCGGCTGAGAAGGATTCAAAGGCAATTCTAGGGGCGTAGCAACGTAGGAATCTTTCAAGGATTGAGTGGGCTGGGGTGGTGTTTAGTTCTTGTGGAGGGCGCGTTAATTCGGACAGAGTGAGAAATGAAAAGAAGCCTCTTTATAATTCTGTTCTTTGCAGCGAATGGGTTTAGCCAGACCGCGGCGGTGACTCCTCCGCCTGCGGCACCTCCCGCGAGGCCTTTTATTAAGTGGGCGGATGCGAATGACCAGGATTATTACGGGTACAACGACTACTATTACGGCGGGGGTGGTTATGGGTATGGCGGATATGGAGGCCGTGGCAGGGACTGGAACAACAGCTCAGATGGTCGTTATGAAAGCAGGGGAAATCATCGTGGTGCGGATCGGGCGCGGGGTGGTGGGGGTGGGGGGCATGGGCGTTAAGCAGACTCTTCTGGAACGCGGAACTGTTGGTTTAAGGTTTGGTTAAGGTCGTCCATGGCGAGGGTGAGGTCGGAGTGGAATGGTGTGGTGGGAGTGGTGGCGAGTGCGGTGGCGACACGTTGAGATAGTCCGTGGCTCGGGTTGGTTTCGGTGATTTCCGCGATGAGTTGGTCGACTTGCTTAATTTTTTCTCGGGTGGAGCGGACTGTTTCTAGGGCTTGGGTTTGGGAAAGTGTGCCTGAGGATACCTGGATGAGCTGTTGGCATTGGAAGAGGCGACAGCGGTGGGGACGATTTTCATAGATACCACACTGATTATTTTGGTGGGCGGGGCAGGGTTGACGAAAGCTGATGGCGCCTTTTTTTCGTTTAAGGACTAAGCCGAGGGTGGAGAGGGAGATGGCGGAATCGTTGGGTTGGAGAACAACAGAGTGAAAGAGAGTACCGTCGCAGCACATTCCACAACTGGAGCATAAGGAATTGCTCGGGTCTGTGGAAATGGAAGGCACGAATATGAGAATAAACAAAAAGCCGGTGCTGACGATAAAAGGTCAGCACCGGCTGGTTGATCACTTCTTAACGAAGTGGACTTGCCTAAGAGTTAGTTCTTTTCCGCGGGCGGCTGAACTTTCGACGGCTTGTTGGTGGATTTGCTGTTGGTTGAATCGCTACCGCAGCTACCGCAGTGAGCGTAGGTGGGTGCGAGGGATAAGGTTAGGAAGGTTAGGGTCAGTAGTATGTATTTCATTGGATAGTTCTTACTTTGTATTGGATCGGTGTCAAATGATGAAAGTATCGACCTGCGACCCCAGTTTAAGAAAAGGCTAATATAAAGCGCTTATAGGCAACAATATAGCAGGCCTACGACCTCACGCATGTTGTTGCACGGGAAGGGTTTGGGAGGGCTATTTTTGAAGTTTGCGGAGTTGGTCGCCGAGGAAGTTTAGTAGAAGAAGAGTGAGGGCGAGGAGTAGGGAGGGAAAGACGATCAACCACCATGGAGTTCGGATGGGGTTGAGAAGGGCCGCACCATCGGCGAGAAGGGTGCCCCAACTGGCGAGGGGGGCTTGGACGCCGAGTCCCAGAAAGCTGAGGAAAGATTCTTCAAGAATAACCGCGGGTAAGGCGAGGGTGAGGTAGGTAAGGACGATAGGGAGGACTTGAGGGAGTATTTGGCGAAAGAGAATGGTGGGAGTGTTTTGTCCGATGAGCCGTGCGGAGAGGACGAAGGCGCGCTCTTTGATGGAGAGGACTTGGGCACGAACGATTCTGGCTAAGGTGAGCCATTCGACCAGTCCGAGGCCGACGAAAAGAAGGAGGAGTCGGGCATGGGAAGCGAGCGGAGCGAGGAAAGTGCCGTCGAGAAGATGTTTTAATTTTAAATCGAAGAGGCTGATGAGGACGATAACGAGAACGATGCGGGGAAGAGCGTAGAGAACATCGACGAAGCGCATCATGGCGTTATCGATGCGGCCACCGAGATAACCTGAGATAAGGCCATAGGTGACGCCGACGAGAAGGCTGATGGTGGCTCCGACGAGCCCGACGAGGAGAGAGATGCGGGCGCCGAAGAGCAGACGGGTGAGAAGATCGCGTCCATGGAGATCGGTGCCGAGCCAGTGAGTGGCGTCGGGTGAGGCCAAGCGGGTTTGGGAAATCTGGTCGACGCTGAAAGGACTAAAGTAGGGGCCGAAAATCGCGGCGAGAGTGAGCAAGGCGAGAGCGGCTAAGCAGAGCTGGAGAGGACGCGGTTTCATGAGGATAGGCTGATGCGTGGATCGAGAAGGGCGGTGAGCCAGTCCGCGATCAGGTTAAAGAAAAGAAGGAGCAAGCAGTAGACGAGAACAACGCCTGAAACCAAAAAGACGTCGCGGTTGATAACGCCACTGACAAAGAATTGGCCGATTCCTGGGATTGCGAAGGTTTCTTCGATGAGGAGGCTGCCAGTAAGAATACTGGCAGCGAGGGGACCAGCGTAGGCGACGAGGGGGAGGATGGCGGGGCGGAGGGCGTGGAGGAAGATGAGGTTGGGTTCGGTGACTCCTTTGGCTCGGGCGGTGCGAATAAAGTCTGCGCCAAGAACTTCGAGGAGTCCTGAGCGAGTGAGTCGAGCACAGACGCCGACAAAAGGGAGGCTGAGGCAGAGAGCGGGGAGCACGAGCTGGGAGGGGCTACCCCAACCTGCAGGCGGGCATAAGCGGATATAGAAAGAAAAAAGAAGGACGGTGACGGGAGCTAGAATAAAAGTGGGGATGGAAAGAGTGAGTAGCGCCAAGCCATTAAGGATAGCTCCCGAGGGCTTTCCTTGGCGGGCGGCAGACCAAGCTCCTAAGGGAATGCCAAGGGCGAGAGCGAGGGTGAACGCGATGGAGCCGAGAAGAAGAGAGCGCGGTAGGGATTGGCCGATGATTTCATTGACGGAACGGCCGCGAAATTTTAGAGAATCGCCCAAATCCCCTTGGAGAAGGTTCGAAGCATAGTGAAAGAGTTGATTGGGTAGCGACCCGGAGAGGCCGTACTTAGTCTCGAGCATGGCTTGGGTGGCGGGATCGAGGGCGCGTTCTGAGGAGAAGGGGGAACCAGGCGCAAGACGAACTAGGAGAAAACAGATGGCTATAACAGCGAGGGCGACGGGAATTGAGGAGAGGATGCGCCGAAGAAGAAATGAGATCATGGAGAAATTAGGTATGAGCTAGTTTTTGGCGCGTTCGATTTCTGAGAATGGGTGGTCGTCGAGCAGGTTGGGGTAGAGACCGGCCCATTTCGTTGGGTCGAACATAAGACAACCGATGAAATGGTAAATGGGGATGATAGGAAGGGCTTGGGTGACGAGAATGGTTTCAGCTTGCTGCATGAGATGCAGGCGGCGTGCTGGGTTCGGTTCAGCAAGGGCAGAGGAGAGAAGGGAGTCGTAAGTGGGGTCGGACCAACCCGTACGATTATTGCCGCGACCTGTGACAAAGCAGTCGAGAAAAGTATTAGGGTCGTCGTAATCCCCGACCCAGCTGGAGCGGGCGATATCGAAATCAAGCTCATCGAGCGAACGAAGATAAGTAGCCCACTCCTGATTGCGGAGTTCTACGGTGACGCCGAGTTCGCGTTTCCACTGAGCTTGAATCTCGATGGCGAGCTGTTCATTGAGCTCCGATTTATTGTAGAGCAGAGAGACTCGGGGGAAGTCCTTTCCATTAGGGAAGCCAGCTTGGGCGAGGAGGCCACGAGCGGTATCGGGATCGGAGGAGAGACCTTCGGGGGGTTGGTAGTCGGCCATACCACGTGGGCAGAGGGCGGTGGCGACGGGTTCATTCCCGCGGGTAATTTTGTCGGTGATGGCTTCTTTATCTAGGGCGATGGCGAAGGCGCGACGGATTCGGGCATCGTTGAAAGGGGGTCGAGTTACTTGAAACCGATAGAAGTAGGTGGCGAGGAGTGGTCCTGGATGGAAATCGGCCCGCCCACGTAGTTCGGGAAGAATTAAAGAGGGAATGAGTCCTTTATCCAGGAGGATGTCGGCTTGTCCTCCTGAGTAGAGATTGAAGGCGGTACTGGCTCGGTTGACGGCGAGAGCATCGATCCGGTTTAGAGCAACGCGATCGGGGGTGTGATAGAGCGGATTCTTTTCAAGGGAAACGCGGTCGTTGATTTTCCAGTCAAGGAGACGGTAGGGACCATTGCCGACCCAGTTTTCAGGGCGTGTCCAGCGGTCGCGGTATTTTTCGACGGTAGGACGATGGATGGGTAGGTAGGTGGTGAAGGAGGTGAGAGCAGGAAAGAATGGGGTGGGGTGGATGAGTTCAACGCGGAGAGTTCGGGTGTCGACGGCTTGGATGCCGACTGATGGGGCGGTGAGTTTTCCTGAGTGGTAATCTTCTGCGCCTCTAATGAAGTAGAGGATTTCGGAGTAGGGGGATCCGGTGGCAGGATCCAAAGCGCGGAGCCAACTGTAGCGGTAGTCCTCGGCGGTTAGCGGATCTCCATTGGACCAGCGTAGGTTGGGTCGGAGGGTGAAGGTGTAGGTACGACCATCGGAAGAAACTGTCCATTTTTCGGCACAACCTGGGACGGGTCGAGCGCGGGCGTCGCGACGGACGAGACCTTCAAGTAGTGCGGTAGTGAGTCGTCCCTCAAGTTGGCCTGAGATGATGGCGGGATCGAGGGACTGGGGTTCTGCTCCGTTGCAGATAATGAGATCAGCGCGAGGACGGGAATGGCAACCCGTTAAAAGGAGGAGAGGGAAAAGTAGGGCGAGCAGACCGGGGATACCCCGGCAGAGAGTCATTAGGGTTTGGCGGGGACGGGGGTCGTGGCGGGCGGAGGGGGGGTTGAGGTCGCGGTGGGAAGGGGAGCGGTAGCGGTGCTGTTGGTCACGGCGGAGGGGATTGGTTTGCTGAGTTCTTCTTGGAGTTTGTTGTTGCCCGTACTGCGGTGGCTGTAGAGGAGCCCGAGGGCGAGGGTGAGAGCCATAAAGATGGCTCCGAGCCAGATGGTGGCTTTGGTGAGGACATCGGAAGTTTGCGCTCCAAAGATGGATTCGGTGAAGTTGCCACCAAATGCAGCGCCTAAACCCTCGGAGCGGGGCTTCTGCATAAGAACGAGCAGGGTCAAAAGAATGCAAACGAGGATATTGATCCCCAGCAGAACGTAGATGGCGAGATTAATCATTTAAGGATGCCCGAAGGGTTCGAGCACTATCGATGATATCGAAAAAAGCCTTCGCGTCGAGACTTGCTCCGCCGACAAGCGCGCCGTCGATGTCGGGCTCGGACATGAGGGCGGTGGCGTTGTCGGGTTTGACGCTGCCGCCGTAGATCACGCGAACATCCGCCCCTTTGCTACCGAATTGCTGTGTCAGTAGTACGCGAATCTGGTGGTGGACCGTATTGGCTTGATGGGGGGTGGCAACTTTTCCCGTGCCGATCGCCCAGATGGGTTCGTAAGCCACAACCAGCTCCTCGATCTGATCCGCAGGAAAGCCTGCAAGAGATGCGCGGACTTGGGATTCGATAACGGCTTCGGTCTGCTTTTCTTGACGTTGTGTAAGGGATTCGCCCACACAAACAATGGGTCGAAGGTGATAATCGACCGCGGTGATGGCTTTAGCGGCGACAAGGGCATCGGTTTCATTAAAAAGCTGACGACGCTCTGAGTGACCAAGAATGACGTAGCGGACTCCGAATTCCCGCAGCATCGATCCAGAAATTTCGCCCGTGAATGCCCCTTCCTTGTCTTGGTGCATGTTTTGGGCCCCGAGTGCGAGGATGCCGTGCCGACCGAGAGCGTCAGAGGCTGCGGGTAGGGAGGTGAAAGGGGGGCAGGCGACGAGATCCATATTGGCGATACGGATGACACGCGTGCCAATATCCTGAAGGAGGTTGCGGGTATCGGAGGCGGTACGATGCATCTTCCAGTTACCGACCACGATTGGACGGCGGGTGATGACACTTTTCTTGGGTTTCATGAGTTTTGTTGGAGGGCGGCAACACCAGGGAGTACTTTGCCTTCAAGAAACTCTAAGGAGGCCCCGCCTCCTGTGGAGATAAAAGTAACCTGCTGGCTGAAGCCTGCTTGTTTGATGGCAGTGACGGAGTCTCCGCCGCCGATGATGGAGACCGCCTTTTGATTGGCGGCGACGGCTTGGGCGATGGCAAAGGTTCCTTTGGCGCATTCGGGTATCTCAAATACGCCCATGGGACCATTCCATAGAATGGTGGCGGCGGAGGAAATTTCTTTGGCGTAGGTGGCACGAGCTTGGGGTCCGATATCAACACCTTCCCAGCCGTCGGGAATATCCTCCCCAGGGGAGGTGAACTTTCCCGGGGAAACTTGTCGCGCGGCGAAGTCCAATTTCTCGACGATAAAAGTGTCCTCGGGGAGAAGGAGTTTGACGCCACGCTGGGTGGCTTCAGCGAGAATTTCTTTGGCGAGGGTGACTTTGTCGGGCTCACAGATTGATTTGCCGATTTTTTTGCCTTGGGCAAGGCGGAAGGTGTAGCTCATGCCTCCCCCAATCAGAATGGTGTTGGCTTTTTGTAGGAGGGACCGGAGCACGCTGATCTTGTCACCGACTTTGGCTCCGCCGAGAATGACAAGGAATGGGCGTTTGGGCTGAGAAAGTTCGGTGCCGAGGTAGCGGAGCTCTTTAGCGAGAAGAAGGCCTGGGGCGGCATGCGCAGCTAGGTGGGCGATTGCTTCGGTGGAAGCGTGGGCGCGGTGGGCGGAGCCAAAGGCGTCGTTGACGTAGAACTTGGCGGAACCGAGAAGCTTTTTTGCGAAGGCAGAATCGTTTTTTTCTTCCTCAGAATGAAACCGGAGATTTTCTAGAAGCAGAACTTGGCCAGGAGCAAGGGTAGCGCGAACTTTTTCGGCTTCGGGGCCGACGCAGTCGGAAGCAAAAAGAACGGGGCGCCCGAGTAGCTTGCTGAGGTGAGCGACAACGGGTCGAAGGGAATATTTTTCTACGGGTTGCCCTTTGGGGCGACCGAGGTGGCTCGCAAGGACAAGGGAGGCGCCTTTTTCTAAAAGAATTTTGAGAGTAGGAAGGGTTTCTTGGATCCGAGTGTCATCGGAGATTCGTAAGCCATCGGGGGACGGTTCTAGCGGGACATTGAAGTCGCAGCGGACAAAGACCTGTTCCCCTTTGGTTTGGAGGTCTTGGACGGGGAGGTGGGACACGGAGAATCAGCCTGCGATGTGGCGGAGAAGGTCGACACAGCGGTTGCTGTAACCCCACTCGTTGTCGTACCAACTGACGAGTTTAAAGAATCTTTTATTCAGGCCCATTCCTGAGGTGGCGTCGAAAATACTGGAGGCAGGGCTATGAATGAAGTCGGAGGAAACAACCTCATCGGTGGTGTAGAGGAGGATGCCCTTGAGATAAGTCTCAGAAGCTTTCTTCATGGCCTGGCAGATTTCCTCGTAGGAAGTGTCTTTGGTGGTACGAACTGTGAGATCAACGACACTGACAGTGGGCGTAGGAACACGGAAGGACATACCCGTGAGCTTTCCTTGGACTTCGGGGCACACGAGGCCGACCGCTTTGGCGGCACCAGTGGTGGAAGGGATAATGTTAATGGCAGCGGATCGTCCGCCTTTCCAATCTTTGCGGGATGGACCATCGACTGTTTTCTGGGTGGCGGTGTAACTGTGGACGGTGGTCATGAGTCCTTCTTCCACACCGAATCCCTCTTTGAGAAGAACATGAACAAGAGGGGCGAGGCAGTTGGTGGTGCAGGAGGCATTGGAGATGATGTGATGTTTTGCGTGGTCGTACTTAAGGTGATTGACGCCCATGACGACGGTAATGTCCTCGCCTTTGGCAGGGGCGGAGATGATGACCTTGGAGCAGCCTGCGGTAAGATGGCCCTTAGCTTTATCTGCTTCCGTGAAGAGGCCGGTTGATTCGATAACGTAATCGATGCCGAGATCTTTCCATGGCAGGGCGGTAGGACCTTCTTTGACTGCAAGACACTTGATTTTATGACCATCAACGACCAAAACATCGTCTTCGGGAGCAGAAGGGGAGGATTTTTCGCTATGAACTTGCCCAGGGAATCGGCCTTGGGTGGAGTCGTACTTCACGAGGTAGGCTAGGTTATCGGCGGGAACGAGGTCGTTGATGGCGACAACATCGAACTTTTTTCCGAGAAGGCCTTGCTGGCAGAGTGCACGGAAAACAAGGCGGCCGATTCGTCCAAACCCATTGATTGCAATTTTTTTATTAGCCATAGGCGCCATTTAAAGTAGCGAGCGAGTGAAGATGCGTCAACGCACGACTGGATGGGCAAGAAATGAAACGGAGCTCCGGCCATATTCTCGGTGCCAGACAGTCTTTAATGGGGTGAGAGGGCTCCACTTTGAGGAGCAGGAGTGTTCCCAGATGATTCGGCCGTTTGGGCGGAGAAGATAATGGAGGCCTTGGACTATGGGCCAGAGCGAAAGTTCGGCTCCGGTTTTGTCGTAAGGTGGATCGAGAAAAATAAGATCAAAAGGAGCAGGAGTGGCCCGCGGAAGCCAAGCTTCGACGGAAGACTCGATGACTGGCGAATCATATTGGAGTGAGGATATGTTTTGTCGGAGAGCCGCGGCGGTACGGAACTCTTGTTCGACAAAGAGGGCGGAGGCAGCTCCGCGACTGAGGGCTTCCAGTCCGTAGGCTCCCGTCCCAGCAAAAAGATCGAGGACACGGGCTTCAGGGACAAGGGCGCCTAGTGCAGAGAAAACAGCCGCACGGACGCGATCTTGGGCGGGACGGAGATCGGGCAGATCAGGGACTTGGAGGCGTCGACTGGAGTGGGTGCCCCCGGTGATACGGAGAAAGCCAGCCCCTCGTCGGGGATGACATGGGGCCGATTTTTCCGTATGACGTAAGGATGCCTTCTTCATTGCAACCCAAGTGGTGTATCATTTTGAATCCTGCCGCCAAGGGAGATCAAGCGCGGCGTACCCTGAAGCGTGTGGCGCATCTCGCGCCCGAGGCGAAGGTTTATTTGACGGAAAAACCGGGGCACGGCGTAAAGCTAGCGCGGGAGGCCTCGGAAAAAGGGTACACCACGGTGGTGGCGGCGGGTGGGGATGGCACGGTCAACGAGGTGGTTAATGGGTTGGACGCAACCAAATCCACCTTGGGAGTGATCCCTGTGGGAACGATGAACGTTCTGGCTCTTGAATTAGGGATTCCGCCCCAACTAGAAAAAGCACTGGCGGTCATTCGGTCGGGGAAACGGAAGAAGTTGGATTTGGGTTGGGCGAATCAGAAAAAGTTTATTCAGCTAGCGGGGGTGGGCTTAGACGCGGAGACGGTGCGGAGAACACCGCCGGATGCGAAAAGGGCGTGGGGGCCTTGGAGTTATTTATTAACCGCCGCTCAGTTGATGGTGGCGCCTGCTCCTGTTCTACGAGTGAAGGTTCCTGGGAAAAAGGAGCTGAAAGGTGCGATGGTTCTAATTGGAAATGGTCGGCATTATGGGGGGCCGTTTCAGTTTTTCCCCAAGGCAGATATGGCGGATGGTTTACTGGACATATGTATTTTTCCTAAGTCGGGTCCCCTTGATCTTCTCTGGTATTTGCAGGCGGTTCTTTTGGGGGGTCCCCAGTCGTTGCCGGATGTTTCCTACTTGCAGGTGCCTGAGTTAAAAGTGGAGGCGGACAAACCGGTGGCGCTGGAAGTAGATGGGGAGTACAGCGGGGAGACTCCAGTCACATTCCGGGTGGAGCGAAAGGCGCTGGAGGTGATTGTTCCGTGAAGACGGCGGCCGAAGTTTTTCGTTTAGAGAAAACGGATGGGAGGGCTCGGGCGGGTGTCGTTTTCACAGCACACGGGGAAGTGCAGACCCCTGTTTTTATGCCAGTAGGAACCCAAGCCTCAGTGAAGGGAGTCAGCCCGGATGAGTTGATCGAGATGCGAGCCCCAATTATTTTAGGCAATACCTACCATCTGGTTGTTCGGCCAGGGCTCGAGGTCATGGCGGAAATGGGGGGTTTGCATAAGTTCATGCGGTGGGACGGACCGATTTTGACCGATAGCGGAGGATTTCAGGTTTTTAGCTTAGCGAAGATCCGGGAGGTGAAGGAGGAGGGGGTCTGGTTTGCGAGTCACGTTGATGGGAAAAAGATCTTTTTAGGGCCACGCGAAGCGGTTCGGGCCCAAGTCACCTTGGGATCAGATATAATGATGGCGTTTGACGAGTGCCCGCCTTGGCCGTGTGGGCGGGATCGATTAGCCGAGAGTCTGCAGAGGACTTTACGTTGGGCGAAAATTTGCCGGGAAGAGCAGGGTATCACGGGTACAAAGAACCTTCTTTTCGGAATCGGGCAGGGCGGGGATCAGTCTGATCTGCGAAAGGAAAGCATCGAAGCGCTCCTTCAGATTGGGTTTGATGGCTACGCCATTGGTGGAGTGAGTGTGGGCGAACCGGAAGAGGGAATGATGGCGGCGATCGATTCGGCGGAGCGTTATCTACCCACCGATCGGCCGCGGTACGTTATGGGGATGGGTCATCCCGATCAGATGGTCCGCATGATCGGGAAGGGAATCGACATGTTCGACTGTGTGCTACCGACTCGGGTGGCGCGCAACGGGACGGCCTGCACGGAGATGGGACCGACTTCTGTAAGAAAGCCTGCTTGGACACGCGATCAGGGGCCAATTATCGAGGGGTGTGGCTGTTATACTTGTCTGCGGTTCAGTCGTGCCTATATCCAACATTTGATTAAGACGGAAGAACTGCTGGGTTTGCGACTGATTTCCCTGCATAACCTTCACTTCTATTTGGAGACAATCCGGCAAGCCCGGACGGCGATCCTCGAGGCTCGTTGGGAGAGTTGGTCCCGCGTTTTCTTGGAGCGGTACCAGCGAGGCGGAAATTCCAAGGAACAGGAGAACGACAATGAAGTTTGAAATGAACTGGTTTGAAGCGATGCCGATGATGATGGCGCAACCTCCCGCGGATGGCAGTGGCCCTCCGGCATGGGTGCAACTCCTTCCTTTGGTGATTCTTTTCGTGCTGATGTATTTCGTGCTTTTGCGGCCGCAAATGAAGCGCCAGAAGGAAACGGAGAAGCTGATTAGTTCAATCAAAACAGGGGACCGAGTCTTGGCAGCGGGTGGGATCTATGGAACGGTGGCCAATCTTAAAGAACAAATCGTGATTCTAAAAATCGCGGACAACGTGAAGATCGAAGTGTCTCGTTCTAGCATCACTTCGGTAGAAAAAGCAGTTGAGGAGAAACCCGTTCAGTAAAGCGGGGAGGAATATTTTATGATCGGAATTCAATTCGGCCTTAGCTTGGTATTCTTTGTTCTATTCATTGGCTACTTTTTAACGAGCGACACCCGCAAGCGGATGCGCTTGAGCGTGGTGCTGACATTGGCGTTGGTTGGACTCTGCCTAAGTTCTCTTTTGGCGAAAGATGAGTCGGGCGCATGGAAGATTAAGATTAAGCCAGGTCTGGACTTGCGGGGCGGGACGCAGTTTTTGCTGGAGCTCGCGGGCACAACTACCCAGAGCACCTTAGACCAAGCGGTCGAGGTCATTCGGAAACGGGTGGATTCGGTCGGGGTGGCGGAACCGGTGATTCAGCCAGTCGGGGGTAATCGGATCATTGTGCAGATCCCCGGGGTGAGCGAAGCGGACAAGGCATCCTATCGGCGCCAGTTGGAGCGAGTGGCCAAACTTGAGTTTACCTTGGTGCACGAGAAGAGTGATGAGTTAGTGGGGCAGGCCAAGGGAAAGACCCCGCAAGTTCCAATCGAGTATCAGGTGTTGAAACTGCGTGATCGCAAGCCGAATGGAGAGGTGGTGGAGACTCCGATCGTGGTAAAGCGTAGGACGGAGATTTCTGGGAAAAGCGTGGAAAACGCTTTCCGGAGTGTGGATCAACTTGGGCGGGCAGTGGTCATTATTGAGTTCAATCCAGACGGACGACAAAAATTCGGCAGCCTAACTGAGCAGAATATCGGGCGCCGGTTGGCGGTGATTTTGGACGGAGAGGTTTACTCTGCCCCAGTCATTCGTAGTGCGATTTATGGGAGTTGTGAGATCTCTGGTGGGAGCATGTCCTCGGTAGAGGCGGAAGAGTTAGCCAGCGTTCTCAAAAACCCGTTAGAGAATCCAGTTTCGATCGTGGACGAGCGTGGGGTCGATCCCAGCCTAGGTGCGAGTTCGGTGCAGAGCGGGTTTCGCGCTGGCTGGATGAGCTTGGTGGCGGTGAGTCTTTTTATGCTGATCTACTATCGTTGGTTGGGTTTAGTGGCGGTCGGTGGCTTGTGCATCAATATCCTCATTCTCTTAGGTCTTCTGGCACAGTTCGGGTTTACCCTGACGCTGCCTGGCTTGGCAGGGTTGATTTTGACGATCGGTATCGGTGTGGATGCCAACGTGCTGGTTTTTGAGCGAATTCGGGAAGAGTTAGCCCACCATCGAACCGGATTGGAAGCGGTCAGCTCCGGGTTCCAGCGTGCTTTTAGCTCGATCTTAGATGCGAATGTCACCACGGTGATCGCGGCGGCCATCCTGTTTTGGCAGGGATCCGGGCCGGTCCAAGGATTTGCCACCGTTCTTTGTTTGGGAATATTTTCCAGCTTATTTGCCGCTTTGGTAGTCAGTCGGACAGGAGCGGAGTGGTTGGCCGGGAAAGGCGGGAAGGGTCGCTTCCACATGATGAAGTTCCTCGAAGGAACCAAGATTAATTTCTTGTCTTTAAGGGTGCCTGCTTTTGTGCTCTCGGGTCTACTCCTACTGGCTGGGATAGTGGTGGTGGGGGTAAAAGGGGAGAAGGTATTGGGAGTGGACTTCACAGGTGGGGATTTAGTTACCTTTAGTTTTCAAAATAAGGTGGATGACGGGAAAATCCGTTCCGCACTAGGCAACATGGCGGAGGTGGTGCAGTACCAGCGGAGTCCTGTAGGCGGAGAGGAAGTTCTTTCACTGCGCACAGGCTTCGGGAACGGGGAAATCGCCGGATCGAAGCTGGCGGAAGTTTTCCCAGAGGCGGGATTTCGTCAACTGCAACTGGATAAAGTGGCCGGAGTTGTCGGAGCGGAGTTGAAGCAGAAGGCCTTAACCGCACTCATCCTGGGAATCATCGCAATTTTCCTATACACCACTTGGCGTTTTGAAACCGCCTTTGCAGCAGGTGCCATCGTAGCGTTAGTCCACGACGTCCTGATTAGTTTAGGAATCTTTGCTTTGCTCGGCCGAGAGCTTTCTCTGCCGATGGTTGGGGCGATTCTGGCGGTGGCTGGTTACTCCATTAACGACACCATCGTAATCTTTGATCGAATCCGAGAGTACTTCCGTGGAGGAGTTAGTGGGGATCGAGCGGGGGTGATGAACACCGCAATTAACCAAACTTTGAGCCGAACTCTACTGACTTCGGGACTCACCTTCTTGGCGGTGCTGGTGCTCTTTCTCTTTGGGGGAAGGGTGATTAATGACTTCGCGCTGATCTTGCTCATCGGAATTGTGGTGGGGACATACAGCTCGATATTTATTGCCAGCCCAATCGTCCTGCTCTTCGGGAAAACCAAGAGCTAGGCGGGGCGATCTTGCACCCTGTAGTTTTGGCTTTATGCCTTGAGGATGCGTTGGTCGAATACTTCTGAGACTTTACCTGCCCAATCGGGCAAGGATGATCTTCTCTTGCGGATGCTAGAAAAAAGAGGCTTCGCTGCGGGCACAGCTCAGGAGTCCTTCTTGCATCCTCGCTTATCGGACCTCGGGAATCCTGAAGGGATTCCAGGTATGCCTGATGCGGTCGAACTGCTCGCCCAAGTCATCTCAAAAAAGGGCAAGGTGCTGATTTTTTCCGATTACGACGTAGATGGAATTGTCAGTGCGGCGGTGATGAAGATATTTTTAACCGCTCTAGGGCTTTCTTCGGTGCGAGTTTTTCTGCCTGATCGAAAGCAGGAGGGGTACGGATTGACCTTGGCGGCCTTGCAAAGGGCGCGGGATGGGGGAGTACCTCCCGATATTTTCATCGCTTTGGACTGTGGAACGAACAGCCACGCAGAAATTACTCAGTTAAAAGAGGCGGGTATCTCGGTCTTGGTGGTCGATCACCATCAGTTGAGTGATCCCCGTCCCCCTGCGGATGCGTTGGTCAATCCGCAGAAAGGGACAGAGGATCATCACTTCTGTACCGCAGGGCTGGTTTTCAAGGTCTGCCACGCTTACTTACGTGCCAAAGGGGGCCGCGATCAGTTTGATCTCCGAGAGGTTCTTGATCTGGTGGCTTTAGCGACAGTGGCAGATTTAGTGCCCTTAAAAGCGGACAATCGGATCTTCGTCCGAGAAGGCTTAAAGAGACTCTCCCAGACGGTTCATCCTGGTCTGAAAAGATTAATGGAAGTGAGTGGATCTTTGAAGCGGACGCCGACCTCTTTTACCTTGGGATTCCAACTCGGTCCGAGAATCAACGCGGGAGGCCGCGTGGGCGATGCTTCCTCGGGATTGGATCTATTATTGAGCCACGATCCCACGGAGACTGCACAATTAGCCAGAGAGTTGGATCTTCAGAATCGGAAGCGGCAGGAGCTCGAGGCCATCGCACTGGGGGAGGCGGAAAAACAGATTGGAGAAGCTCCGACTGGACTCGGGTTGGTGGCGGCAAGTGATCGTTGGCACCCAGGGGTGGTAGGAATTGTCGCCTCTCGCTTGGTGCGGAAATTTCATCGGCCGAGCTTCGTCATTGCTTTAACCGACGCTGGGGAAGGCAAAGGCAGTGGGCGAAGTCTTCCTGGACTCTCGTTAATGGATGCCCTGAGGGCCTGTGCTCCCTGCTTAAAAGGGTTTGGCGGACATGAAGCGGCCGCTGGAATTGTCATTCAAGCGGATCGGGTTTCGGAGTTCAGAGAACTTCTCCAAGCATGGATCGAGAAACATGTGGCTTTGGATGTTTTTGAGAAGACTCTTTCGATTGAGATGCAGTTACTTCCTGAGCATCTGACGGCAGAAATGGCTCGTGGAATTGCGGAGATGGCTCCTTTTGGCAAAGGAAACCCTGAGCCCATCTTTCGGTTGGATGGGGTAAGCTTGGCGGGAGCGCCTAAAGTTTTTGCGGAGAGGCACCTAAAATTCCGTGCCAAGGTGGGGGAGAAGAGATTCGAGGTGGTTGGTTTTGATTTTGCGGGACGTTCCCCTGATCGTTCTGTTTTTAACTTGGCAGGATCTTGGGAGTGGGATGAGTATACGGATGGGCCACGATGGCGAATGACGGACTGGCAGTAGCGCCAGAGACGGCTCGCCAGCTTCGTGCGGCGACGGCTTTAGCAGAGAAGTTAGGACTTTCTGGGCCTGAGGCCTTGGCAGGATATCTCCCTCGTCGACATGAAGATCGGCGACAGGGGTGGCATCCTTCGGATGGTTTGCCCATGGGACCGGTCCACTTTCAAGGGGTCGTCACTCAATCGAAGCTCAACCGTTGGCGCGGGAGGCGTTGCAGTGTGGAGGTTAATCTTGAGGTAGCCGGAAAGGGTCTAAGCGCAGGGGAGCGGGTGCGGCTGGTTTATTATAACTTGCCCTTTTTGGCTCGGGCTTTTCCTGAGGGGAAGCGGGTGGCGGCCTATGGGCGGGTGGAAGAAAAGAAAGGAATCTTCACCTTGGCTCACCCTGAGACCGAGTCGATCGAGTTAGGAAAAGAGGAGGGAATTCACCTCGACCGCGTGGTGCCGATTTATCCGCTGATTACGGGCCTGACCCAACGGCGGGTGCGTTCGACGATCTACTACTATTTAAAATCATTTTCTCCTGTCGTTCCTGAATGCTTTCCGACATTGGAAGGATTGCCCACGCGGGAAGAGGCTTGGAGGATATTTCATTTCCCTGAATCGCTGGCCGAGGTGGAAAAGGCGCGTCGACGGTTGGCTTACGAGGAGTTGGTTGGAATCCAGTTCTCGCTGCGGGTTCGTCGTGCAGCCCGCGAGGCGATCCGGGTGGAGCGTCCTCCTAGGGTGCGGGGCCTGGTGGAACCTTGGAGTAAGACCCTGCCGTGGAAGATGACTGGAGATCAGATCAAGGTGTGTGCGGAGGTGGATGAAGATCTGCGATTGATGAGGCCGATGCACCGACTACTCCAAGGAGATGTCGGTTCGGGAAAGACTTTGGTCGCGGCACATGCGTTACTTCGAGCACTGGAGCACGGATCTCATGTGGCGCTGATGGCCCCCACCACCCTGCTGGTGGAGCAACACGCGACCTCTTTGAGGAAAATGTTGCCAACGAAACATCTCGAGATCGTCACTTGGACTTCCGCATCGAAGCCTGGTCCCGCTGGACTATTTCCGAGGATTACCATTGGAACTCACGCGCTTTTTGCGGAGAAGGCTCGGCTCTCGCGACTTTCCTTATGTGTAATCGACGAACAGCAAAGATTTGGAGTAAAGCAGCGGGCGGCTTTTTTAGCGAAAGGGGAACGGCCTGATCTCTTGGTGCTAACGGCTACCCCGATTCCGCGGACGTACGACCTGTTGATGCATGGAGATCTGGATGTTTCCCTTTTGAAGGAAATGCCTCCAGGACGAGGAAAAGTACGGACCTTAGTGCGGGATGGTTCAGCGGTGGAGAGAATATGGGCTCATTTGAAGGATCGGGTTGAGCAGGGCGACCGAGTTTATGTGGTGGTGCCCCGCCTGGGAGATGAGGTGGAGGATCCCGCAGAGGAAGCTTCGGTGCGGAGAACGCACGAGCAGCTTTCTGCGCAGATCGGTGCGAAGCGGGTAGCGCTGCTTCATGGGAAGATGAAGGAGGCGGAGAAGTTGGAAGTGTTAGAGCAGTTTCGGCAGGGAAAGATCTCTGTGCTGGTGGCGACGACAGTGGTGGAGGTGGGAGTGGATGTTCCTGAGGCCAACTGGATGGTGATCGATTACGCAGATCGGCTGGGACTTTCTCAGCTGCACCAGCTTCGCGGTAGAATCGGGCGTGGGGGTCGCAACGGGACTTGTGTTTTGATTCATCGGACGGGCCAACCTGATGCGGTGGCGAGGCTTGAGTTCCTAGAAAAGAACCAAGACGGGTTTCTGATTGCTGAGGAGGATTATAGAATACGCGGTCCAGGAGATATCTTAGGGGCGGACCAGAGTGGATTGCCCCGATTTCGACACGCCTATTTACCGGAAGATCTGCCCCTACTGCAGAAGGCACAAGCGGAAGCCCTACGGCAAATGGAGGGTGGGTGGAGGGACTGGACTGGATTGGTGGAGGCGGAGAAGAGAGCCCGGGCCGATTTCGCCGCAAATTAAGCTTTAGTCCACCTAAGCTGGAATTCGGGACGAGTTCCCGTAGGCTGAGAGCATGGAAATTGGGGGCGGAAAGAAATCAAGAGAGCTTTTTGCTGAGGCTAAAAAGGTAACGCCGGGGGGTGTACACTCTCCGGTGCGAGCGTTTCGTGCGGTGGGTGGAACGCCTGTTTTCATGGAATCTGCCAAGGGTTCCCGAATGCGGGATGCCGATGGCAAAGAGTATGTGGATTATGTCGGTAGTTGGGGGCCCGCGATATTAGGTCATGCTCATCCTGAGGTGGTTGCGGCGGTCAGGGAGGCGGCGGGGAGGGGAATTACCTTTGGAACTCCCCATGCCGGGGAGGTGGAGTTGGCTTCGATGATCTGTCGGTTGGTTCCGAGCATGGAGAAAGTTCGTTTTTGCAATAGTGGAACGGAAGCCACCATGTCCTGTATCCGATTGGCCCGCGGTTTTACCAAAAGAAATAAGATCATAAAGTTCGCGGGCTGTTATCACGGGCACAGTGATGCTCTGCTCGTAGCCGCAGGTTCTGGTCCGCTGACCCTGGGGCAACCGGATAGCGCAGGGGTAACGCCTGGAGCGGTGCAAGACACCCTCGTCCTACCATTTAACGATCAAGATGCAGTTCGGTCCTGCCTGAAAAAATACGGAGAGGAGATTGCGGCTGTTTTATTAGAACCGATTCCTGCAAATGTGGGACTTATTTTGCCCGAGGAGGGTTATCTCTCCTTCCTGCGTTCGGAAACAAAAGCCTATGGGGCCCTTCTGATCTTCGATGAGGTCATGACTGGATTCCGTTTGGGCTTGGCTGGGGCGCAGGGACTTTTTGGTGTCCGGCCAGATTTGACGGCGTTTGGTAAAGTGATTGGAGGGGGAATGCCCGTGGGGGCCTTTGGTGGGCGGGCGGAGATTATGGATTATCTGGCTCCTGACGGTCCGGTTTATCAGGCGGGTACATTATCAGGAAATCCGATGGCGATGGCGGCGGGGTTGGCCCAATTGGAGGTTCTTGAGCGTGGTGGAATCTACGAGAAGCTTGAAGCAACCGGCTCGGCGGTTGAGGCAATCTTTGTCGAGGAGTTGCGCAAGGCTGGTTTGCAGTTCCCGTGGGCGAGAATTGGGTCGATGTTCTGCCTCTTTTTCAGGGAGGAGGGAGGAAGGGTGCGTAATTTAACCGACGCCAAAACCTGTTCGCGTGAGGGATATGCGAAGTTCTTTCATACTTTGCTGAATTGCGGGGTTTATTTTCCGCCGTCACAGTATGAAAGCTGTTTTATTTCCTCGATGCATGATGCGGTCGACTTAGAGATTACTCAGCGAGCAGTGGCTCAAGCCCTGCGTGGCAAGGCTTGAGGCCAAGGGCGACTCAAGGCAAGCTGGTTCGATGTCCTCTTTGGGAACGCAGTTTAGCGACTACTTTGATGCCCAAGGGCAAGGGCATGAGGAACTTTTCGCAGGGGTAAAACATATTTGGGAAGTGCTGCCCAAAATTGCCGGCTATTTAAAAAAGAACTTACCCAAGGGATCGAAGGGGAAACTTTTGGGATCACCGGTGATTGGTGGAAATGTGTTTCTGGGCGAAGACACGGTGGTTGAGCCTGGAGCCTATATTCAAGGGCCAGCTTGGATCGGGGCCAATTGTCAGATCCGCCATGGGGCCTATTTGCGGGAAAACGTCATTGCGGGGGATGGATGCATTTTGGGTAACAGTTCCGAATTTAAAAACTGTGTTCTTCTAGCTGGGGCGCACGCGCCGCACTTCAATTACGTGGGCGATTCTTTGGTGGGAAGGGATGTGAATTTGGGGGCGGGGGTGATTCTTTCTAACTATCGACTGGACGGAATGCCCATCCGAGTGCGTCTTGCGGGGAAAGTTTACGAAACGGGCTTGCGGAAATTCGGGGCAATTATCGGAGATGGCGCGGCGATTGGCTGTAACAGTGTTTTAAATCCAGGAAGCCTAGTTCTAAAAAATGCGCGGGTTCTTCCAGGAACGATCTTGTCGGTCGCGAAGTAGGGTATCGGTCTAGGCGTAGGGGGCGCCGACAAAACTGTGAAAGGGGGCGGGGGTGAAGGCGCGTTCGATCAGACCACTGAAGATGGCGGGAACGGCGTCGGCTGTTTGGGAGTGAAGATCGTGGAGGAGAATAATCGATCCAGGCTGAGAAGCTGAGAGGACGCGTGAGGCGATGGCACTGGTTCCTGGTTGGGACCAATCTTTAGGATCAACCGACCAGTAGGCTACGCCGAGACCGAGTTTGGCAGCGATGGATCCTTGTTCACGGCGGAAGGCGCCGTAGGGAGGACGGAACCAAACAGGGGTAACCCCAGTGGCACGGATGATGGCTTCTTGGGTTTTTGATAACTGTTGATCGACGGCAATATCGGACATGCCTGCTAGACGGGGATGAGTGTAGGTGTGGTTAGCTACATCATGGCCTTCTTCAACGATGCGACGGGTGAGGGCGGGGGAGGCATCGACTTTCGATCCAATAAGAAAAAAGGTGGCATGAAGATTGTATTTGGAGAGATCTGCCAGCACGCGCTCTGTGACTCCTGGAGTGGGACCGTCATCAAAGGTGAGGGCAAGGCGGTTGCCGAATCCTGGCCCACTATTGATGAAGTGGGGATTTACCTCCGATTCTCCCTCGATGGTATTGGGACCATTCTGGGCAAAGGACGGGGTAGCCAAACCTGCCCCAGCGAGGGTAAGCAAGCGCAGAAAGTCGTTACGTCTCATTAGATTCCATTTTATCACCAAAAGAGGCATGCTCCAAGACTGTTTGCATGAAGATCTGTGACCTAACCCAAGTGTACTCCCCAATGGGAGGTGGGGTTCGCTCCTATCTAATGGCCAAAAGGGCTTATATTCGGATGCACACGGACCACGAGCATCTCCTGATTGTGCCTGGAGAAAAGACGGAGCAGGTGGAAGGTGGTCGTACGCAAATTTGGACGGTGCGAGGTCCCTTAGTTAACGCAACTTCCCGCTACCGCTGGATGCTCGATCTGCCTGCGCTCCTCCGCATTCTCTATCAGGAGAAGCCCCAGATTGTGGAAGCGGGAGATCCTTATCATGCCGCTCTTGTAGCTCGGAATTGGTCGAATCGAAGGGGTTCGAGGTTTTATATGTTTTACCACTCCCACTTTCCTGATGCCCTTCTGCGGACAGTTTTAAAGTTTGCGGGGAACTGGGCGAGGGCAGTGACGGAGCAGTTAGCGGGAGATTATCTGCGTAATCTCGCCCAAACTGGAAAGGGAGTTTTTGTGGCAAGTCGGCACCTTATCGGTGTTTTGCAAAGCTGGGGCATTCCGCGCCTGCTCCACTTGCCCTTAGGAGTTGATACGCAGATATTTCACCCAGTAACCAAGGAGCGACGATCTGAGTTACGTGAAAAGCTAGGAATAGCCAAAGATGTGCTCCTGGTTCTATACGTGGGCCGTTTCTCGCCCGATAAAGATACGGCACTTCTTTTGCGCACGTGGAAAAAAATGGAGGAGAACTCTAATTTGCCCTGGATGGGGGTGATGGTGGGCGAAGGTCAGATGAAAGGAGTGGTCGACGGGTACATTCGAAATCATCCGAAGGTGAAACGAATTCCCTATTTACAAAAGACGGAGGATCTCGCGGAGTGGTATCAAGCAGCAGATCTTTTAATTCATCCAGGGCGGTGGGAGACCTTCGGACTGGTTTTGCTAGAGGCGCAAGCATGTGGTCTGCCGGTGATTGCTTTTCGCGGAGGTGCGATGGATGAGCAGGCATCCGATGTAGTAGATTGGCCCACCGAAAGGGGGTCCAGTGCCCTGAGCGCTGCGGTTCTGCGAAAGCTAGTTTCGTTGGGCGATGCGGAGCGGACGAGGGTGGCCCAATTTGTCGCGGATAACTTTAGCTGGGATAAAACCTTCTCCCGGCAGATTAAGATTTATGAGTCCTGAGTTTCAGCCCAAGCCCACCGTGCGGCCTTATCAGGTGCGCGATCGGCAGGCGGTTCGGCGAATATGTGCAGACACTGGATTCTTGGGAAATCCCATAGACCCGCTTTTTGAGGATCGCGAGCTATTCGCTGATTTCCTAACCGCCCCCTACACAGATGCGGAACCGGAAAACGCCTTTGTCTTGGAAAATCCCAAAGGGGAAATCCTTGGTTTTATTATGGGATCACGCAGTGCCAAAATTCATCAGGCCTATCTCCTGCGACATATTTGTGGTTGGGTGTGGCGGGCTTTACGCGGTCTGTTGTGGACCTACCGTTCTGAGAGTCGCCGGTATCTCTGGTGGTTGCTTTTCCGGGGGCGAACCGAGACCCCGAGCACTCCTCCTCATGGAGTGCATTTTCATATCAACCTGCTTCCTGAAGTTCGCGGAGGAGCGGTTGGACTACTTCTTTTTGAAACATTTCTAGATCGGATGGCAGAACTTGGGGAAACTTGTGTCTTTGGGCAGGTGGTGGTCAAGGAGGATAGGCGTACCGACAGGATGTTTGCTCGATACGGGTTCACGATTACTGGAAGAAAGGAAGTCACTAAATTCCGAGAGCAGCATAAGGAACCAGTTTTTCTTTGTACCTTGGTCCAAGTGCGCAGAAGGGGGGCAAAGTTTCGTAAGCCCGCACCACCGATGGGGGAAAAGCGGTTGCTTCTTTCTCTGCACGACCTTCATTCAGGCAGTCGAAGCCAATTGGAAGAGCAGATGGAATTTTGCCTGCATCGCTGTCCTGGTCATGCCTCCGTCCTGGTCATTCCCGATTATCATCACGGCGGGTCGATTGAGTCGTCAGAGGAATGTTTGAATCTTTTGCGAAGATGGCAGGAGGAGGGGCACGATCTTGCAATTCACGGCTACTATCACGATCGACAGTACCGTCCTGCTGGCTCTTGGTGGTGGACCAAAGTCTATACGAATGGTGAGGCTGAGTTTATCGATCTACCTCAGCGTGAAGCGATGGAGCGAGTGAACCGAGCGATGGCAATCTGGCAACGGCAAGGCTGGAAGAGCGCTGGTTTCGTTGCGCCAGCATGGCTTTATCCTGAATGGCTGGAAAATAGTTTGGCTGATCGTGGGTTTGCCTACACCTGTCGGCTACGGGAAGTGATCAATCTCGCCAGCGGCCACCGGGATCAAGCGTGGGCAGGAACCTATAGTCTCCGTTCGGGATGGCGTAAGTTAGCGTCGCGAGGCTGGCACCCGATTTGGAAGGCGATCTGGGCGGGAGAGAAGATAGTTCGGCTGAGTCTTCACCCCCATGATCTAGAGACTCCCTTTGTGCGGCGACAGGTCGGCGTTTTGCTCGAAGAGTTGGGGCGTCGTGGCTATCGTAGCTGTTCCTACGCCGAACATGTCCAAAGCTGATCTTCATCTCCACTCCCGATATTCCGACCGTCCCTCCGAATGGATTTTACGGAAACTAGGCATACCCGACAGTCTCTCCCACCCCCGCAAACTCTATGAGATGTTGCGGCAATCCGGGCACGATTTCGTTACCTTGACCGATCACAACACCTTAGGAGCGGCTCGTGAGTTGCAGGGGCTCGATGGATTTATTCGAGGAATCGAGATCACCACTTATTTTCCTGAAGACCATTGCAAGATTCATCTCTTGGCCTGGAATCTGGACGACGGCCAATTTGCGGAGATCGAAAAACTACGTCCCAATCTCTTTGACCTAGCGAAGTTTCTTTATCGGGAAAAGATTGTCCACGCAGTCGCGCATCCTCTGCTCAATCTGGATGGAAAGATGCGGCCAGAGCATTTCGAGAAGCTGATACTTCTTTTTCAAGTATTTGAAAGTAATAATGGCCTACGCTCCCCGCTTGGTCAGGAGATTGCGACTGCTTGTCTGCTCGCTCTAACCCAAGCCAAGGTGGAAGAGCTTTCTCGGCGGCACGGTTTGACTCCGCTGAGTTCAGAGCCTTGGCGAAAATCTTTTATGGGTGGATCGAACGATCATAGCGGCTTGTATGCAGGCAGAGTCTGGACGGAGGTTGCTGGAGCGAAGGATGCGGATTCATTTTTACGAGGAGTCGCGGAGGGCAGGGGATTTGTTCATGGAGGCGGTGGTGATCCTGCCCGTCTGGTGAACGGGTTATTTCATATTATTTTTGATTTTCTTCGCGAAAAGGTCGGACATAAAGCGCCACGCGGGTCGGCGCTTATCTTAGGGATCGTGAATCGTTTTCTTGCAGGACAAAACCCTCTGGAGATTAGTTTTTTGGATAAAGCTCGCTACGCGGTGGAGATGGTTACGAGCGGGAAGATTCTTGAATTCTGGCGATCGCCTGAGGGCGGGCTAAATAAGGAGCTTTCCGCTTATCTGACGCTGCCCGCTACTCGGAAACAGTTGCAGACCGTTTTACAAGAAGAGAAGGAACCTGAGCGCAGGAGCTTTCGTTTGGCATCCAAGATTATGAACGATGTCGGATTTCGGGTGGTCACACGGTTTTTGGTCAAAGCAGAAAAAGGGGATGTGCTGGGAGGATTGGAGCCTCTGGCGGGGGTGATTCCACTGGGTCTAGCGGCGGCCCCTTACTTGTACTCTTTCTACGCTTTGAAAAGTGATCGGTTAATGTGGGGCGAGGTGGCATCTGATTTCTTAGCAAAGAAACCATTGGCGTTGGAAAATCGCAAGAAGGGTTGGTGTACCGACACCCTTGAAGATGTTAACGGGGTGGCCCGAACCATCCGGACGATGGCGGAAGCTGGGAGGAAAGCGGGGGCTGATTTAACCATTCTGACGAGTCGAATGGGCAAGGCGGAGGAGGATGGGGTAGTGAACTTTCAGCCTGTGGGAGAATTCACTCTGCCTGAATATGATCTGCAAAAGCTGAGCTTTCCTCCCGTACTGGAGTTTGTGGATCACGTGGCGAATCGTGGTTACACCGAGCTTATTTTGAGCACGCCAGGGCCGATGGGTTTGGTGGGATTGATGGCGGCTAAGATTCTTGGGCTCCAGACGAGTGCTATTTACCACACCGATTTTCCTCAGTACGCCAGGTTCTTGAGTGAGGATGATCCTTTGATGGAGGGTATGGCGTGGAACTACATGCACTGGTTCTACAGCCAGATGGATCGGGTCTATGTGAACTCTCAAAGCTACTTGGAGAGGTGGGTCGAGAAAGGGTTGCCGCGGAAAAAGCTGATGATTTTACCAAGGGGTTTGGATACGGAGACCTTCTCAACGAAACATCGTGATCCAGAGTTTTGGAAGAAGCGCGGAGCGGTCGGTAAGGTGATCTTGTACGTGGGCAGAATATCGAAGGAGAAGGAGTTGGAGTTCCTTTCGCGGGTGGCGGAGAAACTGCCGAGGAAGAAAGGGGTGACCTTCGCCTGTGTTGGAGAGGGTCCATTCCTGGCGGAGTTAAAGAAGAAGATGCATGAGGGAATCTTCACTGGGGTACTGCATGGGGCGGACCTGTCCAAGGCTTATGCTTCAGCTGATCTCTTCGTTTTTCCAAGTACGACGGATACTTACGGCAATGTGGTGGTGGAGGCGATGGCCTCGGGACTGCCAGTGATCGTCTCGAACCAGGGTGGGCCAGGGGAGCTACTGCGCGATGAGCGTGATGGTGAGGTAGCGGCCACGGGCGATGTGGCGGCCTGGGTCACGGCGGTGGAGAGGCAGATCCTGCGCGGGGAAAATAGTAGTTCACGGGAAGAACGGCGTAAAAGGACGATTGCGGGGAGAAGTTGGCGGGACGCGTTTACTTCCTTTTGGCGGGATGGTCTTTTGTGAATAACTTTAGTCGCAAATAAGTTGACGCTGAGCTGATTAGAACGTTTTATTGAACAATGTCCGAAGGTGTACCTCCGCCGCCAATGCCTCCACGCCCCCCAGGCGTGCCGCCAGCAGGAGGGCCGCCGAAGCCGCCAGGAGCACCAGGTCTGCCCGGGATTCCTAAACCGCCCTTAGCTCCGCCCGGAGTTGTGCCACGTCCTCCCGCTCCTCCTGTTGGTCTACCCAAACCGCCTGCGCCTATTGCTCCTCCAGTTGCTCCAAGTTTAAAAAAAGAGACGATGCGTTTAGCTCCGCCCTCGGCACCGAAGCCTCCCGCTCCAGGACTTCCTCCTAGCGGAGCTCCGGGACTTCCGCCAAAGCCTGGTGTGCCCTCGATTCCTGCAATTCCCGGAAGCACTCCACCAGGAGTTCCTGGAGTACCCGGAGTTCCTGGAGCAGCCAAGCCCCCGCCCGATTTACGAAAAGAGACCATGCGGATCAGTCTTCCACCCAGACCTGGACCTGGAGTGGTCGCAGGCGCGCCTAAACCCGCGGGAATCCCACCCTTAACCGCAACTCAACCTGCCAAGCCGATGAATCTTCCTGGTGGTCCTGCGGGGGTTGTTCCAGCTGCGGCAAAAGCCGCGGCTCAAGTGGCTGCACCGGCTGCACCTGCTTTGCGAACGGCTTCCGTGGGTGGTGGAGCCAGAACCGTGGTTGATACCGACGGGGCGGGAACCGCCTTAGCGATCGCTGCTCTGGTGGCTTCCATAATTTCGTTTGGAATCGTTCTGCTCAGCTTTTTGAGTAAGTAAGGGAGAACTTATGGCAGATGGCAATACGATCACTTTAACCACCGCAAATTTCGATTCAACAGTCTTACAATCGAAGGTTCCCGTCCTAGTGGATTTCTGGGCGGAGTGGTGCGGCCCTTGTCGGATGATTGCTCCTTTGCTGGAGCAAATTGCCAAGGATCACCCAGGAAAAGTGGTCGTGGGGAAGGTCAACGTGGATACAGAACAGGCGCTAGCCACCAAATACTCGGTTCAGTCGATCCCAGCCTTCTTTATTTTTAAAGACGGTCAGATCGCCGAGCAGTTTATTGGGGCACAGCACTCCCGGCAGAGTATCGAAAGTAAGTTGGGATTGTAGTCGGGTCGGCGGAGTGAGGGTTGGGGTCGTGCGACCCATGCCTCTGCGGGTTTACCGCGAGGGTCTTTAGCTGGAGGAGGCTGCGGTGAAGGTGCAGCGGTACAAACCACCGACGCGTTCTTCTTCCCGACGAACTTTCGTCCGAAGAACCTTCTCGAAGAGTTGCCGTTCGTAATCATGGATAACCGGGAAACTTTCCAAGCAGTCCGCGATGGCGGAATTAAACTCGGTGATCCGATGAAGGCGGGCAGAGTTATCAAAGGAGTACTCCGCCATGTAGCCATCTTCTTCTCGGAGTTGGGCCAAGCCGCGGAAGCGTGCCTCCCCATCCAGTTTCTGAAGCTTAATTTCGTATCGGACAGTCTCGGCCTTGTAAATGTTGTGCAGGATTTTTTCAGGGGCTAGGGATCCGTAAATTTCTTTGACCGAATCGAGAATTTGCAGGCTGAACTGAGGGTAACGGCTAGGGAAAAACTCTTTCGCTCCTTCGGTCAGGCGATAGGCCTTCTCGGGGCGGCCCATCCCTTTGGGACGACGCCAAGTATCCACATAACCCTCTCTCTCGAGGCCAATACAGTGCTGTTTAATCCCCATGTAGGAGAGCCCAACCCGCTGGCAAAGTTCGGTAACGGAGAGACCTTGGCTTCTTTTGATTTCGCGTAAAATGGAGAGCTTGGGACTATTCGGATTGCGATTCAGAAGCTTTGTTTTCATTCGGTGAACGGATATTCCAACCAAGATGAGCCACCGAATCAATCATTGAATTTAAAATTATTCACCATCCCCTGGCCCTAACGGGACTCGAACCCGTGCACCGGCCTTGAGAGGGCCGTGTCCTAACCAATTAGACGATAGGGCCTGTCGCTAAACCAAAATAGCTTGTCCGCGCGGTTGAGCAATCCCGCAAAGGAGCAGGGAGGTTCGATTTATTCTACGGTAACCGATTTTGCGAGATTGCGGGGCTTATCCACGTCACGACCGAGGGCAACAGCGGCATGATAGGAAAGAAGCTGGAGCGGAATGACGTTTAAGATGGGCTGGAGCAGTTCATGGGTGCGGGGCACAGGCAGAACGGCGTCGGCCAGGGCGATAATCTTCGTATCTTCCTCGAGGGCCACCGCAATCACCGGCCCACCTCGGGCTTTAATCTCCTGCAAGTTGCCTAAATTCTTATCGTAAACCCCATCCCGCGTTGCGATCAGAACGGTGGGGGTCACTTTGTCGATTAAGGCGATGACTCCGTGCTTGAGCTCAGCGCTGGGATAGCCTTCCGCATGAAGGTAGGTCACTTCCTTCATCTTCAGCGCGCCTTCAAGGGCGATGGGAAAGTTGGCTAGGCGACCAAGGTAAAGCATCGAGCGGTGTTTGGCATATCGTTGGGCCACGGCGCGGATGGCGTCGGAATGGGCCAACGCTTGCGTGATCAGCGCGGGAAGATTCTCCATTGCTTCGATGAGTTCTCGCCCGTGGGCTGCGGAGAGAAAACGCAACCGGCCTAAAAGAAGTCCGAGCAAGGTAAAGATGACCACCTGCGAGGTGAAAGATTTTGTGGCGGCGACACCGATCTCTGGACCAGCGTGCATATAGACGCCGCCATCACTTTCACGGGCGATGGTGCTGGCCACATTATTACAAATTCCTAGGCAGGTGAATCCCCGGCGCTTGGCCTCACGCATCGCGCCCAAGGTGTCGGCAGTCTCACCCGATTGACTGACCGCAATAAAGAGCGTCCTACCAGAAACTGGCGAGTCGCCGTAACGAAACTCGCTGGCGTGCTGAGTTTCCACAGGAATCTTCGCCAGAGTTTCGATGAGATATTTACCAACCAGTCCAGCGTGGAGTGCGGTACCGCAACCCAGAACGCAGATGCGCTCGATTTGCCGTAGCTCTTGCGAGCCAAGATTCAGTCCGCCGAGCTTGGCGGTCGCCGCATCCACATCCAGACGTCCGCGAAAGGCGTTGGTGATGGCAGCAGGTTGTTCAAAGATCTCCTTAAGCATGAAGTGTGGGTAGGTGCCCTTATCGGAGTGAGTCACCCCGTTCTCCACCTCTTCAATCTTCACATTGGTGCGATCGCCGAGGGGCGAACTGACGTCGAAACGATCGGCGTGGAGCGAGACCACTTCCTGGTCTTGGAGAATGACCACTCGACTGGTGTAGGGGGCTAGGGCCTGAGTGTCGCTCGCGAGAAAGTTTTCACCTTCGCCGACACCGATGACCAAGGGACTGCCGCGACGTGCTCCGACTACTAGGCCAGGGAAGTCGGTATGAATAACTGCGATGCCCAGGGTGCCTTGAATCTTTTGCGTGGCGCTACGCACCGCATCGACCAGGCGAGCTTCGCCTTTGGCTTTAGAGGATTGGAAAGCGTCTCCGACGAGGTGAGCCAGAATTTCGGTATCGGTCTCAGAGAGGAAGGTGTGACCCGCTTTGCTTAAGATGGCTTTGAGTTCGAGATAATTTTCGATCACCCCGTTATGGACTAGGGCTAGTTTCTTAGCGGCGTCTTGATGAGGGTGTGCGTTGGCATCAGTAGCAGCCCCGTGGGTGGCCCAGCGGGTGTGGCTGATCCCTGACTGACCTTGAATGGGGTGGGAAGCGCAAGCCTTGGCCAGCTCTTGAATCCGACCGCTTTTCTTGCGTACTTCTACTCCCTTGCCGTTAAGAATGGCTAATCCTGCGGAATCGTAACCACGATATTCAAGACGGCTTAACGCATCCAAAAGAATGGGTTGGGCGTCTCGTGGCCCGACATAAGCGACAATTCCACACATCGTAATCTTGTTCTAGCGGTACAGTCGGTTAGGGTCAATTCATGTCCCCTTTCCGATCTGCCTACTCCGATCAGGTGATCAGCGTCATTCTCGGTGGCGGAGAAGGAAGCCGTCTTTTCCCCTTAACGCAGGAAAGAGCCAAGCCAGCGGTGCCGATTGCAGGGAAGTACCGCCTAGTTGATATTCCGATTAGTCTAAGTTTGAACTCGGGGATTAAGAGGATCTTTCTTTTAACCCAATATCTTAGCTCATCCCTTCATCGCCACGTGCAGCAGAGCTATCGCTTCGACGATTTCATTCCACGAGGGTTTATCGAGATCGTGGCGGCACAGAAAACTCGCGAGGGGACGAACTGGTATCAGGGCACGGCGGATGCGGTACGCCAAGGGCTGATCCATTTCGATAATCATCTGCACGAGTACGTTCTCATTCTATCTGGAGACCAGCTCTATCGGATGGATTTTCGGTTGATGCTCGAGGCTCACGTGGCCTCGGGGTCCGATATTACGGTGGCGGCTTTGCCGGTGACTTCTGAGGAAGCTCCGAGCTTGGGACTACTGCGCGTGGACGGGCAGCGACGAATCACCGATTTCGTGGAAAAGCCGAAGGATCCAGCGGTTTTAGCTTCGCTCTCCAAGGGTGAAGGAATGCCCGAGGGAAGGCCCTTCTTGGCATCGATGGGGATCTATATTTTCGGACGGGACGTACTGCGGGATTGTCTGGACGGCTCCACTGGAAAAGACTTTGGGCGGGACGTCCTTCCTCAAGCCATTCGTTCGAAGAAGGTCTCTGCTTTTGTCCATGACGGGTATTGGGAGGACATTGGCACCATAGGATCTTTTTATCGGGCGAACTTGGACCTGCTGGCGCCCAATCCTCATTTTGATTTTGGATTTCGGGCGGCACCAATTTATACCCGGGCGAGATTTCTGCCAGGGTCGGTCGTGGAAAACAGCCAAGTTCTGCGAGCGATCGTTTCTGATGGTTGCCATATTCAGCGCAGCGTATTGGACGAGGCGGTTATCGGGATTCGGTCTCGGATCGGGGCGGAGTGTAAAATTCGAAGATCGATTTTGATGGGGGCTGACTTTTTTGAGACTCCAGCTCAGCAGGCAGAAAATATTCGGCGTGGTCGTCCGGATATTGGAATTGGAGCGGAGAGCGTGATTGAGGATGCGATAATCGATAAGAACGTGCGGATTGGGAAAAGGGTCATCATACGGGCGACGGGCAAGCCTAGGGAGATGGACGGGCCTAACTTTTTCGTTCGGGACGGGATCGTCGTCGTGCCGAAGGGGACCACCGTAGCGGATGGTACGGTGATTTAGAAAAACCGGTTGCACATCATCATTGAAAGAACGACAATTTGGTCACGTCAGCGGGCGTGATGTAATGGTAGCCTGCGAGCTTCCCAAGCTTGATGTGAGAGTTCGATTCTCTCCGCCCGCAAATTATGAGGAAGAGTGGATGCGTTGAGGGCGGCGAGACGTGGGAATTGCTCACGCTAAGGTCGCTGGGGGATTGACTCTCAAACCCAACCCTGCTCGTTTCAATTTTGATTATAACTGCTTCCTGCCTTAACCCTTGGCCCAATGCTTCGGAGGGCGCAAAAGCGATTTTCTATCAGCAGCACAATATCCCATGATCGAAAGAAACTCACCCCCCAAGCAAACCACGCACGTCGAAAAGATGACTCAGGCAGTTTCCGCACGTTTCGTCCGCCTGATCGGCGTGTTCCTTCTGGTTCTTGCCGCCGCCGGCTTCATCTCCTTTGAGACCCTTTTCAAACTCAAGGTGAACGGCCCGATCTATCGCGGCATCGTCGAGCAGAAAGATGTCCTAGCCGATATTCTCCCCCCGCCTCTTTATGTGATCGAAGCCTACATGATTTCCTTGCAGATGATGACCGAGAGCAATCCCGCCGCACTCGAGGATGACATCAACAAGATCAAATCGCTCAGGAAGGATTACATGACCCGTATCGAATATTGGAGCAAGCCCCTGGCCGGCACGGCCGTCGGGCGCCTGCTTGCGAACGATTCGTACAAACCGGCGCTAGATTTTTTCAATACCCTGGAAAAAGAAGTCATCCCGGCCATTCAAAGGCAGGACCTTGCAGCAGCCAGCGCGATCGTGGGTGGCAAACTCAAGTCCTCCTACCTCGAGCACCGCAAGGCCATCGACCAGGCTGTCATCCTCAGCACCCAGACCAGCCAGCAGTACGAGACGAGTGCGGCCAGCGAAGTTCGCCAGCGTGAGATCATTCTGCTCGCCGTTCTTGTCTTGGGCTTCCTCGGGGTCGGCTTCTATTCATGGCGCGTCAGGCTCGCCAACAAGAATGCTTTGGAGCAGATCGATCGCGATTGGAAATCCACCATGGACAGCATCCTGGAGGTCATCGTCGAGCTCGAGCGGAGCGCCGTCCAGACCGCCGCCACCGCTCGCCAGGTCTCCATGTCTAGCAACTCTCTCTCTTCTGGTGCCAGTCAGCAGGCCGCCTCGGTCGAAGAGACGAGCGCGTCGCTCGAAGAGATGACCAGTATTCTCCGTGCCACCGCAGACAATGCGCAGAAGGCCAAGGCGCTGGCGCTGGAATCTCGCTCGTTCGTCGACTCCGGGTGCCAAACGATGGTGGAGATGGACCGAACCATGGTGGAGATGAACCAAGCGATGGTCGCGATCGACTCCTCCAGCGCGGAGGTAGCCAAAATCGTCAAAGGTATCGACGAGATTGCTTTCCAGACAAATATTCTGGCGCTCAATGCCGCAGTGGAAGCGGCGCGCGCAGGCGAAGCGGGTGCGGGGTTTGCCGTGGTGGCCGATGAAGTACGTTCGCTGGCCCAGCGCAGCGCGGCCGCCGCTAAGGAGACCGCTATCAAGATTGAAGCGGCCATTGCCAGCAGCCGCAACGGCTCGACCAGTTGCAATAAAGGTTCGGCCAGCTCGACCAAGGTAGGTGAATCTCTCAAGCTCATCGCGGAGAAAATTAGCGCCACCGACAGCCTGGTCGGCGATATCGCCAACGCCGCGCGGGAGCAGGCTCAAGGGATAGGGCAAATCAATGCCGCCATTGCGCAGATGGAAAAGGCCACGCAAAACAACGCGTCCGGAGCGGAGGAAAGTGCCAGCGCGGCAGAGGAGCTTTCGGCCCAAGCGGAAACACTGCAGGAGCTCGTTGGCAGACTCCAGCTTCTGGTCGGAGATGAGAACTCGACAGCGAAGATGGCCCCCACGACAAGTCCTACCCGGACAACCGCTAGGAAGCCCTCTCTTGCCGCGGCATCACGTGCCATCCCCATGCCCGCCGACGAACACGACAAGAATTTCCGGAACTTCTAACAACGGGGCGTGCTCGCAGCATGCTGCGAGCATGGACGGTGGGTGGTCTCGCAGTTGCGAAACTAAACCCGCGAGTGGGTTGGGGAGTTGGGGATGATTCGGGCTCCCGGACGGTAGGCGAGGTAGGAAAATCCCCAGTTCATTAAAACGCTAAGTTTGTTGCGAAAACCGACTAGAAAAATCAGATGCACCCCGAGCCAGGCTGCCCAAGCCAGAAACCCTTGCAGTTTCAATTGGGCAATCTGAGCGACGGCATGTGTTCTTCCAATCGTTGCCATACTCCCCTTATCCCAATAGATAAAAGGTTTCTGCCTAGTCCGGCTTTCCATCTGGGCGAGGATTTCTTGGGCCGCATGGGCGCCCATCTGCATGGCGGCGGGGGAGACCCCTGGGACCAGCTTCTTATCCTTCCAAGGAACTCGGGCGTTATCCCCGATCGCGAAAATGGTGGGATACCCCGGAAGACTGAGATTGGGCAGGACCTCCACCCGTCCTTGCGGATCGGCGGGAATGCCGAGCTTGGCTAGGAGGGGATTAGCTTTTACACCAGCGGCCCAAATAATGTTGGCTGCTTCGAGGTTGCCATGATTGGTTTCGATCTGGTGATGGGAGATCGACTTCACGGTGGCGTTCAGCCGGACTTCAACCCCCATCTGTTCGAGTGTTTTACGGGTGTATTCGGATAGTTTTTCGGGCATGGCAGGGAGCAAACGAGAGCCTCCCTCTAAGAGAATGATCCGCGCCTGGGTTGGATCGATACGTCGAAAATCTCGTCGCAATACATGGCGGCTGAGTTCGACCAGGGAGCCAGCCATCTCCACTCCGGTGGCTCCGCCTCCAATGACGACGATATTGAGTAAGCCCGGCTCCGCTTGAGTTGGGGCCGAGTTTTCTGCCTGCTCAAAAGCGAGGAGGACGCTGGAGCGGATGCGGTTAGCGTCCTGCAGTGATTTTAGTCCCGGGGCATGCTCTTCCCATTCTGGATGTCCGAAATAGTTTGTCACACCACCGAGGGCCAAGACTAGGTAGTCAAAAGGCAACTGGGTTGAGGAGAGTTGGAGAAGCTTTTTGGGTAGGTCGATCGATTGCACCTCGTCGAGCAGGACAGTGATGTCGCGCCTTTGGGAGAGAATCGCTCGGACGGGATGGGCGATATCCGCATCGGAAAGACCGGCGGTAGCTAACTGGTAGAGAAGGGGTTGAAAGAGGTGATGATTTTGCCGATCGATTAGGGTGATTTCCGCCCGGTCTTTGGGGAAAGATTGGCAAAAAGCCAGTCCTCCAAAACCAGCCCCGACCACGACAATGCGGGGCCGGGGTGAAACCTTCTCTGGAAAAGGGGATGACGTATTCAAGATAGGAGTCTGTCTAAAAATGGAGAGCACGCAAACAAACAGGCGTAACCCTGCGGATTCACTACCCCCTCGGGCAAGGTGGCACACAGAACCGAAAACAATTTATGTGCAGGATGATTTGTTCTCGTCCAGTTTTTGGTTTACCTCTAACCCGTGTCGAAGCCCACTCCCACGCAAGATTTTCCCGCCGAGTGGCAACGACTGGAGGCACGGATGCGCCCCAAAAGCTCGCCGGTCATGTTCCAGTCTTGGCGGAACCTGCTTTTCCTTCACTGGGAATATCCCGTGGCGGCGATTCAGGCAACGCTGCCCGAAGGCTTGTTTGTCGATACCTTCGCCGGTCAGGCCTATCTCGGTATTGTCCCGTTCTTCATGCGCAATGTCCGTCCACGTTTTCTGCCGGCCGTGCCCGGCATCTCTAATTTCATGGAGATGAACCTCCGCACCTACGTTTATGACCAGGCGGGAACGCCGGGCGTGTGGTTTTATTCCCTAGACGCGAATCAACGATTGGCGGTGGAGATTGCGCGCCGATGTTTCCATCTGCCCTACGAGCACGCAGACATGAAAACCCAATGCACGGCCGAGGGTCGCATCCACTACGAATCACGACGCACGGGCCCGCGAGCGAACGGCTCGCTCTGCTTGTTTGATTATGCGCCGGGCGAGGATTTGCCACGGCCCGTTCCGGACTCGCTGGAGTTCTTTCTGGTCGAGCGTTACCGACTCTTCTCCAGCGCGCCCGATGGTCTCCGGCGAGGCTCGGTTTTCCACGAGCCCTATCCGCTCTGCCGGGCCGAGTTGGCGGCTTGGGATGAGAATCTACTTTCACTCGATGGTTTTGCTCCCACCAACCGTCCGCCCGACCACGTGATCATGTCGCGTGGAGTGGATGTGACCATTTTCCCGCAGGAGCGCACCCGTTTCACACCGAACGAACTGGTCCGACCGACGGCCGATTTCGATAAGCCTAGCTTTAGCGGGGGGCTGTCGGATTTTAAGGGTAGGGTGTCAACCGTATGAAGATTCAAGTCGTCTGGTTTAAGCGTGATCTGCGGTTATCCGATCACGCGGCACTAGCAGAGGCCGCAAAGCTAGGACCTGTCCTCCCTTTGATCATGGTGGAGCCTGAGTATTGGCAATTGCCGGATACCTCGGCTCGGCAGTGGGAATTCTGGCGCGGCTGTATTCTTGAGCTGGGCACAGAGATTACTGCACAAGGGGGCCGGTTACTGATCCGCACGGGAGTGGCCACCGATATTTTAGAGGATTTGCACAGCCGAATGGGCTCTTTCGATCTTTGGTCTCACGAGGAGACAGGGAACGCCTGGACCCACCGTCGGGACCTTTCCGTCAAAGCTTGGGCGAGGTCTCGTGCCATCTCTTGGAGCGAGCGGCGACAGTTCGGAGTTACCCGTGGGCCAAGGCAGAACCGCGATCATTGGGCTAAGCGCTGGGATCAAATGATGCGGCAACCGATCACGGCAACACCTGTCATTGATTGGGCCCAGACCGCGCCATCGGACGCTCCGCCGACTGCGAATGAACTTAATCTTGCCCCGGATGTTTTACTCCATCCTCAACTCCCAGGGCGAGCGGCAGGCCTCGCTTTGCTTAAAACATTCCTTCATGAGCGCGGGATGGCGTACACCAGGGAAATGTCCTCCCCAGTCACTGCGGAGGGTGCTTGCTCGCGACTTTCGCCTTATCTGGCCTACGGGGCGCTTTCGATGCGGGAAGTGTATCAAGCGGCAGAGGAGCGTGCCTCGCAAATTTCAAGGGAACGGCCCGCTAGCCACACTGTTTGGTCTCGCTCTATCCGCTCCTTTACGGCGCGACTCCATTGGCACTGTCACTTCATCCAAAAACTGGAGAGTGAACCTGAAATCGAATGGGAGCCGTTTGCGAAAATCTATATCGGGATGCGACCGCGACCTGGAAATCCTGCATATCTTAAGGCCTGGAGTAAGGGCCGCACTGGCTATCCTTTTATTGATGCGGCCATGCGGTACCTCAATGCTCACGGTTGGATCAACTTCCGGATGCGGGCGATGTTAATGTCGTTTGCTACCTACGATCTCTGGTTGCCTTGGCAGGAGGCGGGGTTGGTTCTGGCCCGCAAATTTGTCGATTTCGAGCCTGGGATCCACTGGTCGCAGTGCCAGATGCAAGCAGGTGAAACCGGGATCAACACCATCCGCGTCTACTCGCCGATTAAGCAAAGTCACGATCAAGACCCCAGCGGCGACTTTATTCGTGCTTGGGTGCCTGAGCTAGCGGGCGTTGCCGGGTCGATGGTGCACGAGCCGTGGCAGATGCAGGTACTGCGCCAGACCCTATGTCCCGACTACCCACTGCCCTTGGTCGATCACAAGACAGCGAGCAAGCAGGCCAAAGACGAGATTTTCGGCCGTCGAAAATTGGCCGTGGCCCGAGAGGAGGCGAGGGGAGTTTATTTGCGGCACGGATCGCGAGCAGGCCCACGAAGGGGGCAGTTCTCTAAGAAACGCCCAGCTTCAGCCAAAGGGAGTGAGCCACAGCTTTTGTTGGATTTAAATATTTAAACGCTACCCCTGTCAATGTCCTAGGGGGTGGGATAGGGTGGAGCCATGAAAGTGACAAAACGGTTCAGCCGATCCGGTGGTGGTTTGGGTGGCGGTCGTGTTCCAGAGGCTGGTGATGAAGGAGGCGATGGAAGCGGAAGGGAGAAGGTTTTCTTTGATGATGGACAGTTGAGGGTGACGGAATCTTTGGTGACGATTGGGCATCCATGGAACAAGGCGTTTGCCGTTCGGGAAATCACTTCGGTGACGTATGGGAAAAATAGGTCCAACGATCTGGGTGGATCGCTTTTGCGAACAGTGGGTTGGTTGGCCTTGGGATTTGGGCTGCTGATGGGCTTAGGTGGATTTATCCCCGGCCTGGTCTTTGGACTTTTTGTGGGAGTAGGGCTGTTATTCGGAAGTCATCTAAAAAATGCAGACTATAGTGTCACGCTCAGCACCAGTGGCTTTTGGCAGACCGAGTACCTGAGCAGTAAGTCGCTGAAATGGTGTGAAGCGGTGGCTTTGGCGGTTCAGCAGGCGATTGCCTACAAACCAGAACCGCCCTCGAACGATGGGGGACAATTCATCCCGGCTCCGCAAAGTAGGTTAAGGAATTAGTTGATGGGGAGTTGTAATTTTTAATTGAGAAGAATTTGCTCACGCAAAGGCCGCAAAGCCCCGACGCCGATCGGGGCGCAGACGCGGATCGCGTGGATTTTGGGGCAGTGAGAAAATAGGGGAATACCTGGGTTGACTCTGTCTTGGGTTGTTACAAACTAACCACATGAGTACGGCTGAGTTAGCGGCGTTGGCTCCGACAGAGAAGTTGAAGATGTTGGAGTTTCTTTGGGATAGCCTAAGACCTGAAGTTGAAAGTTTGCCCGTTCCCCAAGAGCATCG
>JBBAWB010000011.1:0-47531 GCA_040397385.1 Methylacidiphilales bacterium | reverse complement strand
ATTGGATGAATATTAAATCGATTGGCGGGCTGATGTTGGTCGCGGGAATGATCTCGGTGCTTGCGGGCGCGCCATGCGCCAAGGCAGGGGACGGGGATGAGAAGGCAGTTTTGGCAGCGAACGCAGAGTTCTATAAGGCGCTCAACCAGATGTTCGCCGGAGAGCTGACTTTGATGAAGGAGATTTGCTCGCACGCTTCGGATGTGATTTACATGGGGCCGGGTGGAGATTTTTTAGTGGGCTGGCCGAAGGTGGCAGCAGAGTGGGAGAGGCAGGCAGCCATGAAAATGGGTGGAAAACTTGAGGCAATAAAACCGCACGTCCTGTTGAGCCCCAGCGGGGACATGGCCACGGTGTGTAATGTTGAGGAGGGAAAAAATAAAGATAACAAAGGGGTGATGCGCGAGGTTACGATTCGCGCGACGAATACTTTTCGCGAGGAAGAGGGAAAGTGGAAAATGGTTGGGCACCACGTGGATCCTCTTACCAATTTTAAAGATTAAAAATCGTTACTGCAGTTTGGATATAGCCGACATGATTTCGTCGGCGAATTTCTGAAAGTCTTGACGGCTTTTGGGATCGCCTGAAAAGCGCATGGGTTGACCGTAGACAACGCGGATGGGGCGGAAGGGATGCCAAGATCCGTTGCGGGGCATGGCTTCGCGACTGCCCATAATGTGAACAGGAACAACGGGGACGTTGGCTCGGGCGGCAATCATGCCGATTCCAGGTTCGGCCTTTCTAAGGTTGCCATCATAAGTTCTCTGGCCTTCAGGGAAGAGAACGAGAGTTCCTTTGTTTTTAAAGACTTCGAAGATATTTTTTAGAGAGGATGGACCTGGGGAGTTCTGATTAACGGGAATGGACCCGATGGAGGGGAGAAGCCATGAGGCGATAGGTGGTTTGAAGAGGGTGTGACGAGCAAGGTAGTAGGTGACTCGAAACAGGCCACAACCTGTGGCAGGTGGATCGAGGTAGCTGGCGTGGTTGGGAGCGAGGATAAGAGGACCGGGCGGGAGGGAGGCGGCTCCAGAGGTGCGGAAGGAGTGGAAAAACTTAAAAAAAGTGAGCGAAAAAAGGCGAACGAGGTGGAACCAGAAGGGGCAAACTTTCACGGGACGGTGGGCCCAGGTTGCAGTCGGGTGCGGACCTCTTGAACAATGAGGTCGGCAAGAGCACGAGCATCGTTTTTGCCGCTATCGAGAAGAGCGGCATCGGCGGCGCGGACAAGGGGTGCGGCGGAGCGGGAGGAGTCCTGTTTATCGCGAGCGACGAGATTATCTTTTTCTCCCTGTTTGCGTCGTCGTTCGGCACGGACGATGGGGCAGGCATCGATAAAGTACTTAAACGGGCTATCGGAGCAGACGACGGTGCCGATATCGCGCCCTTCCATAACGAGAGGAGCGGAGAGGCGAAGCTTACGCTGGAGATTTACGAGGAACTCGCGAAGCTCGGGCAGTGCGGAGACTGGGGAGACAGCGGCATTCACTTCGGGAAGGCGGGTATGAGGGGCGAGATCCCGTGTGCCATCTCGCAGGGAGATTTCCTGGGCAGCTATCTCCACATGAAAATCAACTTTTTCGAGGAGTTGTTTCATGCGAGTACGGGAGGTGGGATCGTGACCTGCCTCGAGGGTCAGGAAAGTGAAAGCACGATACATAGCGCCAGTATCGACGTAGACGTACTTGAGGTCGTGGGCGACGAGGCGGGCGACGGTACTTTTCCCTGAGGCGGCGGGGCCATCGATGCAGATGACGGGGTGGAGCATAAATTAGCGACTGACTTCTTGCAGGAGGGCGATCTGTTGAGCGAATCCTGGGTAGCTGGTTTCGATGCAGGCGGTGTCCTTGAGGAGGGTGCGGCCTTTGGCGAGGAGGCCGAGGATAGCAGCGGACATGGCGATGCGATGGTCGCCGTGGCTTTCGACCTCGGCTCCGACAAGAGTGCAACCGCCTTCGATGAGGAGGCCGTCAGGCTTTTCTTCGACGGGAACACCGAAGAGACGAAGGTTTTGAGCGACGACGGCGAGGCGATCGCTTTCTTTGTGGCGGAGTTCGCTGGCGTCACGGATTTCGGTGATTCCTTTGGCGAAAGCGGCGGCGGTGGCGAGAATAGGAATTTCGTCGATGAGATTAGGAATTTCCTTGCCTGAGATGGTGGTGGCTTTGAGGGCAGTGTTGCCTTGGATGGTAATGGTTCCGAAAGGTTCGGGGGTGGACTGCTCGACTTTTTCCATGAGACCTGCGCCCATGCGGAGCAGGGCGGAGAGGAGGGCGGTGCGGGTGGGGTTCAGGCCAACGCGACGCAGGGTGAGTCGAGACCCTGGGAGGCCAGCGGCGAGGACGATCCAAAAGGCAGCAGAGGAGAAATCGCCAGGGACATCGAGTTCGGTGGCTTCGAGGCGTTGAGGGCCGTGGAGGATAATGGATTTTTTTTCGAGGCGAAGGCTGGCACCGAAGGCGGGGAGAAGGCGTTCGGTATGGTCGCGGGAAAGGGTGGGTTCGTGGAAGATGGATTTGCCGTTGGCTTGGAGGGCGGCGAGCAGAAAGCAGGATTTGACTTGGGCACTGGCGACGGCGCTGGTGAAGTCGGTGGCGTGAAGTTGGGTGCCGTGGACGTGGAGCGGGGGCCGGTCGTTGGCACCTGCGCAAAGAATTTCGGCTCCGAGCTTGCGCAAAGGATCGGCGATACGAGCCATGGGTCGGCGGGAAAGAGAGGCATCACCGAAGAGACGAGTTTGAAAAGGTTGGCCTGCGACGACTCCCGCAAGAAGGCGCATGGTGGTGCCGCTGTTACCGCAATCGATGGGTTCGGCGGGGGCGAGGAGTTTTCCTCCACGACCTTCGATGAGGACTTCATCGGGGGCGACTCGGTCAATACGGCAACCGAGGGCTTGAAGGGCATGAAGAGTGGAGAGGCAATCTTCGCCAGGGAGAAAGCCACGGAGGCGGGTTGTGCCGTAGGCGAGGCCGCCGAGAATGATTCCGCGGTGGGAAATGCTTTTGTCGCCAGGGACGGAGAACTCGGCATCAAGTCGACGGAGGGGACGGATTTCGAGGTTACTCATGGGGAGGAAAGGGCACGTCGAACGTGGGTGGCTTGATCTAAAAGTTTGGAGAGAGTGGAGGCGTCTTTATTTTCGAGGGCAGAAGTGACTCGATCAAGTGTGGTGCGGAAAGTTTTTAGGGAGGCGAGAAGTTCGGGTTGGTTACCGATAAGAATTTCGGTCCAGAGAGGGGCGGGGCCTGAGGCGACACGGGTGGTGTCGCGGTAGCCGGAGCCAGCGAGGGGAAGGGGATCGGAGCCAGCGGTAAGGACGAGGGTGGTGGCGATGAGGTGAGGAAGGTGGCTGATGCGAGCGATTTGGGCGTCGTGCAATTGGGGGGTCATAGAGAGGACGCGGGCGCCGAGGGCTTGCCAAAAGGAAGTGGCCTGCTGGAGGGTATCGGTGGAGGTAGCGGCGGTAGGGGTGAGGATGACAGGAGCTTGATGAAAAAGCTCGGCTCGAGCGGCGGAGATACCTGAATGTTCTGAACCTGCCATGGGATGGGAACCGATCCAGCGGGCGTGGCCGAGGAGTAGAGGAGCGATAGTTTTTTCAACGGACTCCTTGAAACTGGAAACGTCGGTGACGAGGGTGGTGGGGGAGAGGAAAGGAAGAATAGATCGAACGAGTTCGGGGAGGGCGGAGGGTGGAGAGCCGAGAAGGACGAGGTCGGCGTGGGAGGCGAGAGAGGGGGATGTGCCGATTTCGGCTTGAGGAAGAATGGTGCGGATGGCGGGAACGGATTCGGGGCGACGGGTGCAGATAGCGATTTTGGTTTTGGGAAAAGCTTGGGTGGCGGCGAGGGCGACGGAGCCGCCGATGAGCCCAGGGGCGAAGATGGTGATTTTAGCGGGATTCATTTTTGGGTGTTGAGGGCTTGGGGCAGGAGCTCTTCGAGGCGGGACATTTGGGCGGGGGTACCGATGGAGATACGAATCCAATTTGGGAGATTGTAACTGCGAAGAGGGCGAACGATGAGGCCGTGTTTTTGCAGAGCGAGAAAAACGGCGTCGCCATTACCGACTTCGACCATGACGTAGTTAGCGGTGCCAGGGATGAAGCGGAGATTCAGTTTTTTCAAGAAAGAGTGGAGGCGATCGCGTCCCTCGTTGGTTAAGACGATGGTTTTGCGGACGTGCTCTGGATCGGCGAGGGCGGCGAGGGCGGCGACTTGGGCGGGGGCGGAGGTATTGAAGGGTTGGCGTGATTTTTGAAGGACGGCCGCGATGGAAGGGTGAGCGAGTCCGTAGCCGATGCGGAGCCCAGCGAGGCCTTGGACTTTGGAGAAGGTGCGAAGGAGGACGAGGGGGCGGCCTTCTTGAATCCATTGGATGGAGGGGGGAGGTTCGGGGATGAATTCGTAGTAGGCTTCGTCGAGAATGAGGAGTGGGCCGTCGGGAAATTTTTGGACGAAGGCGGTCAGTTCGGCGTTAGGGATACGGGTGCCAGTGGGGTTATTGGGGGAAGCGAGGAAGACGAGGCGGACATCGTTTTGCAGGCGGGCGGTGAAGCCGGCGAGGTCGTGATGGAAATCGCGATCGGGGACTTCTTCGAAGGGGACATGGAAGAGCCGAGCCATGAGGCCATAGACGGCGAAGGCGTAGGCGGAGGCGAGAACGCGGCCTTGGCCTGGCTGGGTGTAGGCGTGGTAGCAGAATTCGATGATTTCGTTGGAGCCGCAACCGAGGACGACGTGGTCGGGGGTGAGGCCGTGGGTTTTGGCGATGGCTTGTCGGAGGTCGAGTCCGCCGCCGTCGGGGTAGAGGTGGGTATGATCGAGAGAATCGCGAATGGCTTGGACGGCGAGGGGGGAGGGGCCGAGAGGATTTTCGTTGGAGGCGAGTTTGATAATTTGGGAGGGGGAGAGTCCGTGTTCGCGGGCGACATCGGCGATGGGCCGACCTGGCTCGTAGGGTCGGAGATTAGCGACGTAAGGATTTGGGGTGGCGGGCATGGGGAGGGTTGGGGGTGGAGGTTAGGGGTGATGGGGAACGGAGAGAGTTTGGCGGGAGCGGAAGCGGAGAAGGGCTCGACGGATTTTGGGGTGGCGTGGGGCGAGGCAAGCGGCGGCGAAGAGGGCGGCGTTGGTGGCGCCGGCGGGGCTGGCGGCGAAGAATGGGCCTGGGGCGGAGGTTCCGAGTTGGCGGAGGAGGGCGAGGGTTTTTTTTGGGGTGGGGGCGTGGGGGACGAGGAGGGGAGGGAGTGGGGCGGGGGACGTTTCTACATTCTTACGAATGCGGGAGGGTGAGGAGGAGGTGAAGGGGAAGGGGGAGATGGTGAGGGGGGAGGTGGTGGGTAAGGGGGAGAGGGGGAGCCCGAGGAGTCGGAGGGTCTGCACGGTTTCGGGCAGTTGGCGGGGGCTGGTTACGCGGATGGTGATCTGAGCCATGGGATAAAGGATAGCCTGTTTTTGGGAATTTCCTCAACTGGAAGCGCTCTGATAACGGCGGAGTCCGAGATAAAAAAAGAGGGAGGCGAGGAGAGCGGCGGAGAGGCTGGTTCCAAGAAAGAGAAGAATAGGGGTAATTTTCGCATTACGAATGAGGACGGAGGCGGGAACATTCGCGACCAGGAGGAGGGGGATAGCGAAAGTAAAGATGACACGAAACCATCCGCGGGTGGCCTCGCGGGGAAGGCGGGCGACTTGAAAGATACTGTAATAGCCGAGGAGGACAGATTCGGCTTGGACGATCCAGAAGGTGAAAGAGACCAGAGCGAGAAGGAGAGCGTAGTGAACGAAAAGGCCTGCAAGAACGAGAAGTAGGTAAATGAAAGTGGCGGAGAGGGTGGGGGTAATGGCGAGGGAGTGGAGAGCGGAGAGGACGACTATGAGGGCGATGCCCGCGTTGGCGACTGGGCCGATTTCGAGACTGGAGGTGCTGACGAGGAATTGGGGTGGGGCGGGTTTAAGAAGAAGGAAATCGAGTCCGCCGGTGCGAACGAGGTCGGGCAGTTTGACAAGACCGGGCATAAGAAAAGCGGTGAAGATTTGTTGGATGAGCTGGTTGGTGGCGACGAGGACGATCATCTCGTAACGGTTCCAGCCCGCGACACTATCGACGTGCTGATAGACAACCCCGACAAAAGCGAGTTGGAGAACGAACCAAGCGAGTTCAACGATGACCCAGGCAAAAAAATTAGCGCGGAAGGCGAGCTCACGGGTGATGGCGTAGCGAACTTGGATGAGCCAGAGCTTGAGGAGATGAATGAAATACAGCATCGATTTATCCACCCGCCGCAGTGTATTTGCGTAGGCCAGCCTTCCAAAGGAGGTGGGCGAGAAAGAGAAAAAAGATGGCCCAAGCGAACTGCATGCCGATTCCGATTTGCCATTCTCGGTGGGAGAGGGTTCCGCAAAGTGCGGCGGCGGGGAACCAGTACTCGTAGGCGAAGGGTAAAAGGCGCGCGATGGTGAAAAGTGGCGCGGGGAGAAGATCGAGAGGAAAGACGTGACCGCCAGCGAGGAATTCGAGGGAGTAGACTAGAAAAATAAGGGAGCTGATATCCAGAAACCAAAACGAGGTGAGGGAGAGGCAAAGGGTTAAGCTGAACTGTAAAAGTGCAGAACCGAAAAGAGCGGGCAGACCCCGTAGAATATCGAAAGAAGCCGACTCGAGGTGGATTACGCGAGAGAGGATAAAAAAACAGAGAAGAACAGGGATAAAGGCAGCGACAAGGTAGGCGCAACGACCCGAAAGGAAGAGGGTTGCCCGATAAAGACCGTAAGGTAGAGGACGAAGCAGAATTGGATTGAGCATGCCTTCGCGGATTTCACGGGAGATCTGGAAGTCGTCGTCGGCGGGGGAGCTGACTGCTTCGACGATGAGAAGAACAGCGTAGTAGGTGAGTAGTCCGGCCAAAGTGTAGCGACCGACAGTCTCTTTTCCTTGAAAGACGGCTTCCCAAAAAACCCAAGAGACGAGAAGAGGAACGGCACTAAACAGAGCACGGAGGAGATAGTTCCAGCGGTAGGCCAACTGCCTTTGCAGGCCGATGGAAAAAACGGTCGGCAGGGACCGAAGAGCGGCGGTCATGAGCGGCGGCGGAGGTGAGTGGGAAGAATGCCGAGTTCGGAGCGGTATTTCGAAATGGTACGGCGAGCCACGGGAATACCCCGCTCGCGAAGCATTTCTTCTAAAGAAGCATCCGAGTAGGGCTTTGCAGGATTTTCGCGCCCAACAATTTCGGCGAGAATTTCTTTGGCGCGAGTGTTGGCGACGGCTGGCTCGAAATCGTTTACGCCACCGAGGGCGGTGGCAAAGAAGAAGCGGAGAGGGACAACGCCGTGGGGGGTGCGGACATATTTATTGGCAACGGCGCGACCGATGGTGGTTTCGTGGACGCCAACTTGGCCTGCGACTTCGGTCATGGTGAGGGGTCGGAGGGCGGAGGGTCCTTGAGAAAGGTAGTCAGCTTGGCGGTGAGCGATAATTAGTAGAAGTTTTTGGAGGGTTTCCTGGCGTCGTTCGAGGGATTGCATGAGAAAGCGTGCGGATCGAATTCGTTCTTTGAGGTAGGAGCGGGTTTGTTCATCGACGGAGGCGTCGCTGAGCAGATCTTTGTAAACGTCGTTAATGCGGAGTCGGGGGAGGAGATCTCCTTCAAGAAGGGGGATCCACTTGTCGCCGTCGCGGATGAAGGAAGCCTCGGGGCGGACGACGAGGTCGAGACGGTCGGGGGCGAAGGCGGCGCCTGGGCGAGGAGAAAGGTGGGAGATGATTTCGGCGGCGGCGGTGACAGCTTCAATGGGGGCATGAGAGGTGACGGCAATCTCCGCGAATTTACGTTTTCCCAAGAGGTCGAAGTAGTCACGGATGATACGGCATTCGAGGGAGTCGTCGCGACCTCGGGCGTGAAGCTGGAGAAGGAGAGATTCTGGGAGGGAACGAGCGGCCACGCCTGGGGGGTGAAAAGATTGGACGAGGGCGAGGGCTTGGGTGGTGATGGTGGAAGAGACTTGGGCGGAGGTAGCGATTTCGGAAAGGTCGGCATGCAGGAAGCCGTCGTCGTCGAGGTTCCCGATGATTTCGGAGGCAGCGGCGCGAAGGTTGGGTTCGGTGAGGGTGAGGGTGAGTTGGGCGGTGAGGTGATCGGTGAGGGATTCGGGTAAGACTTTGGATTCGAGGAGGGCTTGGCGGGCATCGAGGCGGGGGCGGTCTGGGGGTGCGGAGTTGACGGGCCAATCGGTGTTTTGGTTAAGGAGGTCGGAATCGTCGTCTTGGTCAGCGGAGTCTTCGGGGATTTCTGTGAGAAGAGGTTCTTCCTCGAGGACGGGATTGGTTTGGAGTTCGGTTTGGAGAAGGGTTTGGAGTTCGAGGGCGGGGGTTTGCAGGAGTTGCAGAGACTGCTGGATTTGTGGGGAAATAGTGGTGGTTTGGCGAAGACTGGGCTGGAGAGATAGGGACATGGCTAGAATTAGAGATTGGGCTTTGTCTGGAAAAAGGCAAAACGTGTTATGGCCAAAGTGACTTTAACCGTTCTGGGAAGTGGGAGTCGGGGCAACTCGTTGCATTTGGAGTGTGAGGGGAAGGCGATTCTGGTCGATGCGGGATTGAGTGCACGGCAGTTGGAGGGGCGGTTGGCGGAGGTGGGGGCGGAGGCCAGCCAGATTCTGGGGATTATTTTAACCCACGAGCACGGGGACCATACGGCGGGGTTGAAAACCTTTATTAAAACGAGAAAGTGTCCTGTCTTTGCGAGTGAGGGTACAAAAGACGCATTGGAGCCGACGGTAGCGATGGCGGACTGGCGGGCGTTTGCGGCGGGCGCTCGGGTAGAGATTGGAAGTTTTTCAGTGGAGACTTTTCCGGTACCGCACGATGCGGCGGAGCCGATTGGGATGAGGGTAACGGTGGGAACGACGCGGATTGGAGTAATTTCGGATCTAGGGTTTGTGACGAGATTAGTGGTGGAGAGGTTGAAGGGGTGTACGGCTCTAGTGTTGGAGGCGAATTATGATGAGGCGATGTTGCATGCGGAGGTGAAGAGGCCGTGGTCGGTAAAGCAGAGGATTGCGGCGCGGCATGGGCATTTGTCGAATGAGGCGGCGGCGAAGTTAGTGGAGGAGGTGGCGGGACCTGAGTTGCGGGAGCTTTTTCTTGGGCATATTAGCGAGGAGTGCAATCGGCCTGAATTGGCACGGCGGGCTATCGAGGGGGCTTTGGAGCGGGCAGGGCGAAAAGGGGTGCGGGTGCATGAAACTTGCGCGGGGAAGGCGGGGCCAAGGATCGAGGTGGAGGGTTAAGGGGTTGGGAAAAAGGGTTGCGCTGGAAGGGCAGGAGGCAGATCATTTCAAACGAATGCGGGCGTAACTCAGTTGGTAGAGTGCAACCTTGCCAAGGTTGATGTCGAGGGTTCGAATCCCTTCGCCCGCTCGGGCGTCTTACTTCCTGCCAGAGGCGCAAATAGGATAGGTCGGGGGCAGGTTTCATGGGGACCAATCCCTTCGCCCGCTCGGGCGTCTTTTTTCCTACCAGAGTCTTCGATAGGATCGAAATGGGCGACAGGGGTGATGGTTGGTGGGGTGGGCTTTTGGAGTGGAACGATCCTGCGAGTGAAGGTATTATTTACCTTCGAATGATTGCGATGAATGCGCTTTGGGGGGTCTCGGTGGCCCTTTCGTGGATGTGGGGGTTGGGGCTGTTTTTCAGCGTCCAATTTTCTCTGCAGTACGGGTTATTTGGCTTACTGGCCTTTGCCATTCCCAACGCCCTGGGCTTGATGATTTTCGGAGGACTGACCAAGTTAATTGCTCATCGGGGGGGTAACGGACCTGACGCCTTGGGATCGTTTTTTGCCAACTGGTCGCGTCCTTATCGGTTGATCTTTTTCCTGTATCAGATTCTGGCGATCACCTTAACGATTTTTGCACTGGTCCGATATGGGTGGCAACCGCTGGGGCTAGAACCAGCGGGGTTGTACCTTCTCTTGACGGTGCTGGTGATTTTGGCGGCGGCGACTTTGTTTGGGGAGGAGTTTGATATTCGGCGAATCAAGTTTAGTCATGGAGTCCTTGGCTTGATTGCTCTGGTGGCGATGGGGATCATTTATTTTCAACTCCCGTCCTTAGGGACAGGGCAACCGATGAAGACAGGTACCAATCCATTTCTGGGAATGAACTTCTGGGGTTATGCGATTCCGATTTGTGTGGGGCTAACCTTGGGTCCGTGGCTGGATCTACAGCAGTGGCAGAGGGCGATTCAGATTCAACGGGAGGGAAAATCGGCAGCGGTGAGTTACCTCTTTGGGGGGTCGCTCTTTTTTCTTCTGTTGCTGGCGCATGGTAGTTTGGCTCTTTGGGTAGCGGGGCAAACGGGGGGGGCGCCGATGCGACAGGGTATTGACGGGTTGGCGTATGGGGAAGATGGAATCACGCGATTTTTTTGGGCGGCGGCCTCGGCGCATCCGTGGGCTTTTGGTTCCTACATGGTATTTCTCTGTGTGATGACCTTGACCACGTTAGATAGCGGGTACATTGCGTTGCGCTGGTATTTAAGTAAGTCGGGTGGGGCGGCGCGACCCTTCCCGTTAACACTATTGCCGGAAGCTTTATTGGGATCACCTTTACCTGCATTGGTTCTCGCGGGATTGTTCACGGTGGCTGCGGTGGTGCTGAAGTTGGAGTTGGAGTACTTCATGATTTTTTACGCAACTTTTTTTGTGGGATACGCGGGACTGGCGTTGTTGCGGGCGTTTCACACGGGGCAGGGAAATGCGTTACCGCAGGTGAAGATGTTCTGTGTGGGGAGTGTGGCGGTGGTTATTTTTGCGTATGGATATTTTTTAGAGAATCCGTGGGGAATGATTCTGGGATCGGTTCTGCCCGTGGGCTATGTGGTTTGGCTTTTACTTAAGCCGGGCTCAGCACAGGAGTTTGTGGGGGGAGTGGAGGAGTTGGAGAGCGCGGTGGCTGGGGCCAGGGGGGAGATTCGAGGGAGTGAGGCGGGGGTGGAGCCAGGGCGGGTGGTTCCGTTTCCCAGTGGGGGTGTGGTGGATGGGCATGATCCGTATGGGCATTTTGATGGGAAGTGGTTTGTGCACTCGTTTGTCGCGACCTACGCGGATACGAATTCGGTGGGGAATGTTTACTTCGGGATGTACGCGATGTGGGTAGGAAAGACGCGGGAGTTATTTTTCAATCGTTGTTTGCCGAAGTTTAATTTGAAAACTACGCCGTACTATATTTTGACGCGGTCGTTCGAGCATAAGTTTATGCGGGAGACGCGAGAGTTTGAGCGGGTGAGCGTGAAAATTAAAGTGGGAGAGTACAATCGGAAGTTTGTCACCCTAGAACATCAGATCTTTGATTCCGCGGGGAATCAGTTGGGGAAGGGCAAGCAGCAGTTGATTTTTGTTTCATCGGGCGATTACAAGTTGCTGGATATTCCTGATGAAGTGTACGAAGCCTTTGTGGCGTACGCGTAGGGGAAAAGGACGACGAACAAACGAACCGGTGGTTTGCAGTAGGAGCGTGGTCGCTGGGCGAGCGAGGCCACAAAAGTGGGATAAGCGGAGAGGGAATCTAGTTTAGTAGCTCTTGGGCGCGAACGAGGGCGCTGGCGCGGTCGGTGAATTTACCTTCGAGCTGTTCATCCATAAGTTGATGGAGGATTTTGCCCATTTTTGGGCCTGGGGTGGCGCCGAGTTGTTGGAGGTCGTGACCGGTGAGAAGTGGTTTAGGTTTAATTTCCTCTTTAGAAAACTCGGAGAGTTTGGCGGTGAGAAAGTTGTAGATATCGAGTTGTCCGTGGCAGGAGGAGCAGTCGATCCGGTGGAGTTCGAGTTCTTCCAAAAAAGTGGGGCGAGCGAGGAGGCGCTTGAGAGTGCTGACGCGCATGTTGGGGGCGTCTTTGAAGGCCATGTGGTTGGCAATGCAAGCGGTGATGGCGCTAATTTCGTCGTTGGGAAAGCGAAGGCGGCGGAGAATTTCTTCGGCCATGCGCGCGCCGACACCTTCGTGGCCAAAAAATCGGATGCGACCGTCGGGATCGGTTTTCGAGGTAGGAGGTTTTCCGATATCGTGGAAGAGGGCGGAGAGGGCGAGGACGGAGGAAGGATTTTTCAGATGGGTGAGGAGGAGGCGGGTATGGACCCAGACGTCGCCTTCAGGATGGTGTTCGGGAGATTGAGCGCAGTCGCGCATCGGGAGGAGTTCGGGGATCCAGACGGCGAGAAGGCCTGAATCGTGAAGAAGATCGAAGCCACGGGCGGGATCTGGGCTGGTGAGGATTTTAACAAGTTCATCGCGGATGCGTTCGGGGGAGATGACTTTGGAGTCGGGGGCGAGAGCGCAGAGGGCTTTCCAGGTGGTGGGTTCGATGGAAAAGCCGAGTTGGACGGCGAAGCGGATGGCGCGGAAGAGGCGGAGGCGGTCTTCGGTAAAGCGGGCGAGGGGATCGCCGATGGCGCGGATTTGTTGGGTAGCGAGATCGGCTTGGCCTTGAACGTAGTCGAGGAGTTCATTTTTGAGGGGATCAAAAAACATGCCGTTGATGGTGAAATCGCGCCGTTGGGCATCTTCTTGGGCGGTGGTGAAGGTGATGGAGGATGGCCGGCGACCGTCCAAGTAGGGGCCGTCGACGCGGAAGGTGGCGATTTCAAAAACGTGATCGTCGAGGCGGAGGCGGATGACGCCGAAGGCTTTGCCTTGCGGATCGGAGGCTTTGGGGAAGAGGGATTGGACTTCGTCGGGGGTGGCAGAGGTGGCGATATCGACATCGGGATAGGTGCGTTTGAGGAGGGCATCGCGGACGCAACCTCCGGCGTAAACGGCGACGTGGCCGGCTTGGGCAAGTTTTTGAACGATCTGTTCGGCTTGGGGGTGGCGAATCATGGTTTGGGCTGGGGAGATTTGAGGGTGAGGTAGGCGAGTCCGCCAAAGAGACTCCAGAATAAACCGAGTCCGTAGATAAGGATGGAGTAGGCGATGGCGGATTCTGGATCGGTGCCGAGGCCGAGATGAAGAAAGAGGAAGACCATGACCCCTTCGCGGACGCCGTGACCGCTGACGCTAATGGGCAGGGCGGAGGCGGTAAAGATGAGGACGAGGATGAGGCCTGCGAGGGAGTAGTTGATGGGGAGGGCGAGAGAGTGGGCCAGAAGAGTGGCACCAGCAAAGCTGGCGAGGTGAACGCAGAGGGAGACGAGGACGACGGCGACCGTATTCCAGCCGCCGTGGATGGTATCGCGCAAGCCGTGAAGGAGATCGAGGATGATGGTGCGGGCGGGGAGTTTTTGGGGAAGAGGGAGATTGGGTAGGAGTCCTGGAAGGATGAAGGCAAGGAGCAGGAGGAAGGCGCCGAGGGGACCGAGCCAGGGAAGAGCTTGAGCGAGAGGGGCGAAGGTAGGATCGGCGCGGAGGCGATCGGCGGTGCCAGGAAGAAAAAGAAGGGCGAGGCCGAAGAGGGCGGCGACGCCGAAGATGCGGTCGAGGAGGATGGAGAGGGCGGCACGGGCTTTTTGTTGAGGGAACCAGCGAAGAAGATAGAAGAGTCGGATGGCGTCTCCACCAGTGGAGCCTATGAGAAAGAGGTTAAAAAATAAGCCGACGAAGGTAAGATGGATAGTGCGGAAATAGGAGAGATAGATTTTTTGGAGACGAAGAACAAAAAAGAAGCGAGTGGCACAAAGCAGGATGGAAAGGAGAGTGACGAGGAGGGCGGCGGAGAGCCAGTAGGGTTGGGCGGAGGTGAAGCGGTGGGCGAGGTTGGGCCAATTGATTTTGCCCGCGAGAAAGCCGAGGACGCTGGCGGTGACGCCAAAGCGGATCCAGGGGGCAAGCCGGCTTAGGAGCGTACGGGCTGGTTTTGTTTCCACCATGAGAGGCTGGCACGAACATCGTCCGCGGACACATCCGGAGATAGTTCGAGGGAGAAGTGGGTGTTGGGGGGGATGAGGGGAAGGAGTTGGGCGAAGGGGGTGGTGCCATGGCCGATGGGGAGATGGTCTCCTTTTTCGGGGGAGTAGTCGTGGAAGTGGACACCGATGATCCGTGGGGCGAGGCGGCGGAGGTGTTGGGCATGGTCGATAAAGCCGAGCCAATGTTTGGCGGCGGCGTGACCGAAATCGTGCCAATAGCCAAAGGTTGGGGCGGGGAGTCGGGCGAGGAGGGTGTCCCAGAAATCGTCAGGTGGGATTTCGCGGGGATCTTCGCGGCATTCGAGGCCGAGGCGGAGGCCAAGGGAGGAGGCTTTTTCGCCTAGGCGGAGGAGAATTTCTTCCACGCGGGGCCAGGCTTTGTGAAAGGCTTCTTCGAGCGTGCGAATGGTGGATATTTTTTGGCGAACGTAAGGGCGGGTTCCGAGTTGGCCACTGAGGGCAAGGGATTCGAGGGGATCGACGAGGCGGCGGGGGCCGGCGGAGCCGAGGTGGAAAACAACGAAGCGGGCACCGACGCTGGCAGCGGCTTCGAGGGTGGCAAAGGAGTGTCGTTCGGCGAGGCGGCGAGCGTTGGGGCGTGGGTCGGAAAACTCGTAGGCGTTGGGGTGGGGGCGCAAGAGTTCGACTGGGACGGGGCAGAAATTGTGTAGGACATCGATTCGGGGTGATGCGGGAGTCGATTGGTGAGTGGCGAGAATTCCTGGCCACAAGCTGAAGCGGGTATTGTGGCTGATTTCCACGGTGGAGAAGCCGAGGTCGACGGCCTGGCGGAGAAGGGCTGCGCCGTCGGTGGTGCGGTCGGCGTGCCAGCAGGTGGAGAGGGCGAGGGAGGGGGTAGGCATACGGGATGAGTTTCGCGAAAAGAGGGTTCGGAGCGAAGGGAATTTTTTGGGAGGGGGGCGGTAGAGCTTGGAGATGGCGTGGGAATGAGGAGGTGGCAGAATCGGGGGCAAGATGTTACGGCGTTTACGGATCAAAAATCTGGCGGTGGTTGAGGAGCTCGAGTGGGAGCTAACCGCAGGGTTTAATGCTCTGACAGGAGAGACCGGGGCGGGAAAATCTATTTTGGTGGATGCGTTTTTACTTTTGCTGGGAGAAAGGGCGGATCGTGGCTTGGTGCGGACAGGTGCAGACGGTTGTGTAGTCGAAGGGGAGTTGGGTGGCGCGGAAAAATTTAGAGTTTGGTTAGAAGAAAAAGGAGTGGAACCCGATCCAGATGGAACTCTAGTGATTAAACGGCAGATCGGAATCGCGGGGACAGGGCGACAGTTTCTCAATGGTTCTTCGGTCACGCTGGCGGTGTTAAAAGAGTTGGGAGATCGGCTGGTGGATTTGCATGGACCGCATGATCATCAGACGCTGCTCTCTCCCAGCGTGCAACGCTCGGCGGTGGATGGTTTTGGCAGGCTGGAGGCAGTGGTGGGAGCAGTGCGGGCGGCGTGGAATGAAAAGAGTGCGGCAGAAGAAGCGATGACTACATTTCAGAAAGATATCGCAGGGGTGGACGGAGCGACTCGCGAGTTAATCGATCACCAAGTGAAGGAGTTGGGAGCGGCTCAGTTAAAAGTGGGAGAGGATGAGCATTTGCAAAGGGATCATGCTGCCGCGGGTCACGGGCGCCGAATTGTGGAGTTGGCGGCTGAGGTAAGCGGACAATTGGAGGGAGGCGAGGAGAACGCCTTACAGATATTGGGGAAAGTGCAGAAGGCGTTAATGGAGTGGGAGCGGTTGGATGGGGCGGCAGGCGAGTTACGTGAGAAAAACGAGTTGGCGGTAGCGGGGTTGAGGGAGTTAGGGCGGGAGGCGGAACGACGAGCCGAACAGGTGGGAATGGATGCGGCACGTTTGGCGGAGCTGGAGGGGCGACTTAATCTGGTTCTCGGGATTCAGAAAAAGTATGGAGGTAGTGCGGAGTCGGCCTTAGCGAAGTTGGTTGCCTTAAAAATAAGGCAGACGGAGTTGAGTCAGGCAGAGGGAAAGGGGAAGGAGTTGGCCAAGGCGCTCGAGCAGGCGAAGGAGAAGCATCGAGGATTGTGCCTGAAGTTGGGAAAAGAAAGGGAGAAGGCCGCACCAAAGTTCACAGTGGCGGTGACGGAACAGTTGCGAGGACTGGGATTTCGGGCGTGTCGGCTCGAGGTGGCCTTGGAGAAGTTGGAGTCACCAGGAGCGGAAGGGGGTGAGAGTGTTGAGTTGATGTTTGCGCCGAACCCAGGAGAACCGCCGCGACCCTTACGAACGATTGCCTCGAGCGGCGAGTTGGCGCGGGTGATGTTAGGACTGAAAACGGTCATGGCGGAGCGAGATGAGGTGCCGATTTTAATATTTGATGAGGTAGACGCGAATGTAGGAGGCGAAACGGCCCTAGCGGTGGCGGAGCGATTGCATAATTTAGGTCGAACTCATCAGGTGCTTTGCCTGACCCATCTGCCGGCGGTGGCAGGAGTGGCCGATGCCCACTTCTGTGTGACGAAGAGTGTGGAGAAAGGTCGGACGTTTGCTCGATTGGAGCGAGTGGAAGGGGAAAGTCGTGAGAAAGAGCTGAGTCGGATGTTGGGAGGCGAGGGGAAAGCCGCTCGGGCGATGGCGCGGGAGTTGATGGGGAAAAGAAAAGCAATCAAAGCTTAGAGCGTAGTAGGCCGAGCGATGGACGGAGTGAAATCTGAGGGCAGATTCTTAGATTGAAGAAGGACATGATGAGATTTTCCAAAAAATGCGGGATGGGTGAGATGCTGGAAGTTGCGCGTCCAGGGTTGGGGCAAGGGTTGATCATTCTGAAAAAGGGGAGCGGCTAAACGAGTCCAGGCATTTGCGAAATCGACGAGTCCGAGGGTGGCGAGTCCATTCCGCTCTCCGACGGTGGTGAGTTCGGAGAAATTAACATGGGAGGTGAGATCTTGTTCGCCTGGGAGAGCGAGGGGGTTGGTTGTTTGGGTGTGGCGTCGGAGGGTGGCGAGAGTTCCGTTTGGGCGGGTGGGATGGTAGAGATCGGCGGCGGGCATGCCGTAGTCGAGAGTGAGAATTATTCCTTGGTGAATCTGCTGGGCGAGGGTGTGGATCCAGGATGAGGCAGAGGGGCGAACCTCGGCGGTGAATCCCTCGATCTGGGGAATTTGCCAGTGGCAAATCTGGGATTGAAGATCGTCAGGTGCGGGAAGATCGATCCAGTCGAAGCCTGCTGGGCAGGTGGTGACGAATCGTTCCTGCCATCCGGAAGAGCTGGAATAGCGGGCGAGGCGCACAGGAAAACTGTCGAGGAGTTCAGATGAGTAGAAAAAAATGGGGGCGGTGGTAAGCGGTAAGGAGGTGATATCTTTGTGCCAGAAAATCTGGGTTGTTTTATAAAATGGAGCGAGGTGAGAGCGTTGTTGGGTGGTGAGGGCGGGTATGGGCTCGAGGAGATGGAGTTGAGCGGCAGAAAGGAGATTTGGGTGATGAAGAGAAATAGCTTGGAGAAGATCGTGGGCGAGGAGTCCACGATCGGCGCCTTGTTCGCAAAGCAGGAAAGGGCGGGGTCGACCGAGGGCGGCATGAAGTTCGTCGGCTTGGCGAGCGAGGAGTTGGCCGAGGACAGGACCGGCAGAGACGGGGGTGAGGAAATCGCCCTGGGTGCCGGTACGAGTCTGGCCTGAGGAGTAGAAGCCATGAAGAGGGTGGTACAGGGCACTGGCCATGAAGTGATCGAAGCGGAGTGGTCCGTTTTGTTTAATCTTCTCGGCGAGGAGAAGGGTTAAGGGCGATGCCATGATTGTGGAATCTTAGGTGGATTGACTGCGTGGGGCGAGATTGACGAGTGACTGTGGCGGATTAAGTTGTTGGAAGATGAAAGGGCGAAGCATCTTGTGGCTGGGTATTTTCCTGCCTTTGCAATCGATGAGCCAGACTGAGGTGGGATCAAGCGCTGCGAACATTCCTGATCTGCCTTCGGCCAAAGCGGCCACTAATTTTCCCGAGGCCGAAGGGGTTTCACCGACTCCGGATTTATCGGGAGCGATGGAAGGAAGTACGACTTCAATTCCTCAACCCCGCCCGCCTGCGGCCGACCCAGCAAAAAGCGGGAGTAAGGATTGGGCGGCGGAAGCGATGATGGAGAAGCAGGCTGCGGCCAAGAAAAAGCAGGCGGAGGATGCGGTGCTAAAGGAGGAGAGGGCGAGGGATGCGGAGGTGACAAAGGCTAAAGAAGCGAAGGAGGCTAAGCAGAAATTGAAAGCAGAGGACGGTGATCTCTCTCAGGCAGCGGTTTCGAAAGGTGCGGTGGAGGGATTCAAGCCAATGGATGAAAATAAACTGCCGTCGGTGACGGGGATGGATGGGGTGAAACCGAGGGCGATGGATTCTGGGGATGGGCGAGTGCAGCCGGGTTTTGAATCTTTTACAGGGCCTTCTTCGACGGGTCCGTTGGGGAAAGATTATCAGTCGGGGGCAAAACCGATAATGCCCCCAAGCGGAGGGAGTGATACGCGGTTGGCGTCGGCCTCGAAGGTGCCCGAGGCGCCATCGGGTGGGTACAAGAGACTTTCGCAGGATCCGTATACAATGCCTGCGGGGAGTGAAGATAAGAAGAAAGCTGCGGCTCAGCCCAAGCCGAATCTGCAGGGAAAGAATCCTCCTGCGGGAAATCCTTTAACTCCAGGAGCTCCTGCAGGGTATGCCCCCTACGACAATGCACGAATTGTGCCTGACCCACGTTCAAGCCGGAGATTTTGAGGCAGGAAGATTTCGCGGAGAGTCCGCTAAGGACGGGGTGTTTTCGGAGAGTAGTTAGCGTTTGCGGAGAAGTTCGAGGCGGCAGGAGAATCCGCCTAGATCGACGGTTTGCTGAAATTCAAGGCGCAGGGAGGAGGCGGGAGGTTTGATTCGAAGGGGATTAATCCAAACGAGGCGGCCGCCTGGGCGCAGGGCGATTGTGGCCACGGCGAAGAGCTCTTCCAGGAGGCCACGGAGATTGGGAATGGGAACGCGTTTGCCGAGTGGAGGGTTGGTGATCATGAGGCTGACGCTGGCTGGGCCCCAGTTGGGGATGGCGGTGAACTCACGGAAATCGCGTGCGACGAAATCGGCGCGGATGCCAGGGAAGAGGGCGGCGGCCCAGTTGGCGCGAGCGGCGGCGGTGGCGTCGGGGCTGAGATCGGTCCCCAAAATACGGCTAACGCCGGTCAGGCGGACGCGTTCAATGAGTTCGAGTCCAGAGCCGCAGAAAGGGTCCCAGACGGTTTCGTCGACATAGGGACCTGCGAGGCGGGCCATGGCGGCGGCGAGGGGAGGGTGGGAGGCGGCAGGGACATCTTGCAAACGGTAGGGGAAACGCGGATCGGGAGAAATTCGTGGGCGAAGCTCAACAAAATCGCCGCCTGGGCTGGGTTGGACTTCGATGACCCAAGGAGCCTCGCGGGAATCGTTGAGAAGATCTGGGCAAAGGGTGTAGGCCCGTTGGGCAACCTTGAGAATGGCGCCGCGTTGATGTCCTTTAGCGACAAATTCGAGGCGGTAGCGGATAGGACCTGCGGTGAAGGCTTGCAATATCCGACGACTGAGTAGGGAGGTGATTAGGTTGGCGAGGGTTTCTTCCCCGGCGCTAGTTGAGCTGGAAGGTAAAGCACCGAGAAGAAAGGATAAAGTAGAAAAACAGCGGAAGGCAAAGAGGTCGCTGAGGCGAAAGGAGGCGGTGGGGGCTAGGGTGAGAAGGCCGGGACGGATTTCCATAATACGAAAGAGGGCACCTGAATCTTTAATTTCTTGGGATAGGATGGGTTCGAGGCCGGTGCGGCAACGGAGGTGGATACGGGCTTGGGTGGGTTCGGGTAAGGGAACATCGAGTCGAATAGTGGAAGGCTTCTGCTGTCGGGCGAGGTTAGCTTTGGCTCGTTGTTCGGTGAGTGGGGAAAGTTGGGTCCCTTCTGAGCGGATGAGGTCGAGCGTGGCGGAGCCGCCGATTTTATTGAGAGCTTGGCCGAGGAACTTTTTTTCACGTTCGATAGGTTTTTTTTGAAGAAGGGCAAGAAGTTCGCGTTCCTCGGTTCGGCCTGCGCCGATTTTTGGGAGGGCGGCCATAGCGTAGCGTCGGATCTTTTCTGAGGGATCTTGCAGAAGGGAAAGCAGCCAGGTGCGAACGGTATCTTTGAGGTCGGGTCGCTGGTTCTCGGCGAGGCCGGCGCCGACGGCGCGAATGACGGCAACGCGTTGAATACGGACTTCGGGAGGGGCTTGATTAAAGCGGGGAACTTCCTCTTGCCAGAGGGTGAGCCAGGGAAGCGTACGAAGTTCGCGGTAGAGTTTCTTGGTGGGCAGAGCGGATTTATTGGCCATGGGAGGGGAAGGAGCATCGGTTTGATCGGGGTGGAGGACAAGGGGGAAAGGAGGAGCGAGTAGGGTCGCTAGGGTGGGTTAAGAAGGTGATAAAATAAATTACCCTAGGACAGCTATTGTCCAGGCAAGGATGTTAGGGTGCTTCCATGAAAGTCGCCAAAGAGTTGTTTGATCCCGAGGAGAGTGGCGCCATCCTTGGAGGAATGCGCGTGGAGCTGATCACTACGGGTTCGGAGTTGCTCTTGGGGCAGGTGCTGAATTCTCATCCGGGTTATCTTTCCTCGAGATTGGCGACGATGGGGTTGGAATTGGCTAGGCAGACGGCGGTGCCGGATGGGCAGGAGGCGATTGGGCAAGTCTTGAGAGAGGCGTGGGGCAGGGGAGGGGTGATCGTAGTGACGGGTGGTTTGGGTCCGACTTCGGACGATATCACCAGGGAAGTAGTGGCAGAATTTTTGGGGAAGCCATTAGAGGATCGGCCTGAGATTGAAAAAAAGATATTAGGATATTTCGAGAAGCGTGGGTTGGTGGCGCCTGAGTCGGTCAAGGCGCAGGCGAAGGTTCCGCGAGGCATGGAGGTGATTCCGAATGATGGGGGAACGGCTCCGGGGCTTTTTTGGGAAGAGAAGGGAAAGATGTTGGTGGTGTTGCCGGGTCCGCCTCGGGAGTTGGCGCCGATGTTTGAGAAGCATGTGGAGCCTCGGTTGCGCTCGTACGCGGGTCCGGCGGAGGGGATGAGAGTGGTGCGGGTGACGGGGATTGGGGAATCGGCAGTTCAGGAGAGGTGTGAGGGAGAGTTGCGGCGGTTGGGTTTTTCGGCGGTGGGGTACTGCGCGCGGCCTGGGGAGGTGGATGTGCGGTTGCGGGGGGCGGAGGTGAAGTTGCTGGAGGCAGGGGTGAAGAGACTGCGGGAGATTTTAGGGGCGGCGGTTTATGGTGAGGGGACGGAAACGATGGAGGAGGTGGTGGTGAGGTTGGCAAGGGGGGCGGGAGTGAAGTTAGCCACGGCGGAATCGTGCACGGGGGGGTTGGTGGCGAGTCGGATTACGGATGTGGCGGGGGCTTCGGAGGTTTTTCTGGGTGGGTGGGTGACGTATTCGAATGAGGCCAAGATGCGGGATTTGGGGGTATCGGCGGAGAGTTTAGCGAAGTATGGGGCGGTGAGTGGAGCGGTGGCGGGGGAGATGGCGATGGGGGCGAGGAGAAGGGCGGGGGCGGATTGGGCGGTCTCGGTGACGGGAATTGCGGGTCCTGGGGGTGGGAATGCGAATAAATCTGTGGGGCTAGTTTACCTTGGAATTGCGGGTTCTGAAGGAGTGGAAACTATTGAGAAGAAGTTGGTTCCAGAACGAAAAGTATTCAAGGCCATGGCTTCCCAAGTGGCTCTCGACCTGCTACGAAATAAACTTTTACCGCAACTTTTACCCACAACGGAGGTTTAATCTATATGGCAACTAAAACAACAGACAAAAACGAAAAGACGGAAACCCAAACGAAGAGTGACAGCGTCAAGGGGGCGGAGAAGCGCAACTTAGATCTGGCTCTCCAATCGATCATCAAAACGTATGGCGAGAATTCGATCATGCGGCTGGGTGATGCGGCGGCGAAGCTGAAGATCGCGGTGATCCCCACGGGCTGTTTTACGATCGACCGAGCCTTGGGTACGGGGGGTTTTCCTCGTGGCAGAATCGTGGAGATCTTTGGACCTGAATCATCAGGGAAGACGACTTTGACTCTGACGGCGATTGCCAATGCACAGAAGATGGGGGGGACGGCCGCCTTCATTGATGTGGAGCACGCGTTGGATCCTGGTTACGCGAAGAAGTTAGGGGTGAATATGGATGAACTGCTTGTTTCTCAGCCTGATTCAGGCGAGGAAGCGTTGAACATTGCGGAGACCTTAATTCGATCTAACGCCCTGGACGTGGTGGTGTTGGATAGTGTGGCCGCTTTGGTGACGAAGCAGGAGTTAGAGGGGCAGATTGGCGACGTCACGGTGGGTGCACAGGCTCGGTTAATGAGTGCGGCCATGCGGAAGCTAACGGCACTGATTGGCCGGGCGCGGACGGTTTGCATCTTTACCAATCAGATCCGTGAAAAAATCGGGGTGATGTTTGGTAGCCCTGAGACCACGCCGGGAGGGCGGGCGTTGAAGTTCTACTCGAGTGTACGGGTGGATATTCGACGAATCAGTGCGATTAAGCTGCCTGACGGCACGGTGGTGGGGAATCGCACGCGGGTAAAGATTGTGAAGAACAAGGTGGCGCCGCCATTTACCGAGGCGGAGTTTGATATTATGTATAACGAGGGGATTTCGAAGGCGGGATCTCTAATTGATTCGGCGATTGAGCAAAATGCGGTGGAGAAGAGAGGGGCATGGATTGCCTTTGAAGGCAAGCAGTTGGCGCAAGGGCGCGATGCGGCCAAGGAGGAGATTAAGAAAGATCCGGCTCTCTATGCGAGAATTGAGAAGGCGCTCTTAGCCAAGTTGGCGGAATCGGAAAAAAAGCCTACGGAGAATGACGCAGAGGAGGTGGTTGTCCTGGGGGAGAAGGGAAAATAGCCGAAGCGGACGCAGTGCTTTAGTTGCTGACGGCAGGTTCGACGAGCACAGTAAACTGGTAGGTGCTGCTCTCTCCGCCGAGGATGAGATGGTTTTCCCCGAGAGAAAGGGGGGTGATCATGTGTTCAGCCTCGGTGCCGATGGGATGGCCATTGAGTAGCGTACCGAGGGTACTGCCGCGATCGCGTACAACGATCTCGGCGCCGAGGCGTTCGATGGAACAGTGGTTGCGGGAAATCTGGTAGGGAAACTTGTCCTGCAAGGGGAGGTCGTTGGAGCAAAGAATATCGGCTCCTTCGGTGGCTTGCCGACGACCGATGCGGTAGGGCAAGCGATTGAGAGTAACGGAAGCTGGAGCTCCAGCCTGACGGGTCTCCTTACTCTTGGGCGTGAGGGTGATACGAGGCAGGGGATGCAAGGTTTCGTGACCACCAGAGTGGAGCCCTTTTTCAATGAGCTGGTGGAGTTGGGGAGAAGGGACTTGTCGGTGCTCAAGTTCACGGCGGAGGAGATCGTTAGTGTTGCGGAGTCGTTCAAAAAAGGAGGAGAGAAAAGGTGCGAGGACGCTGGGATCGCGAAGGAACAGTTCGTTAAACTCCTCCCCGTTCATGAGGTGAAGGCGGGTAGGTTCGAGGGCGCGGGCGGAAGCGGAGCGGGGTTTATCATCAAGGAGGGCCATTTCGCCAAAGATATCCCCAGGAAGAAGATGACCGAGGGGGGCATCGCCTTGGCCGTCGATGCGAATGGAGATTTCGATACGGCCTTCTAGAATCCGAAAGGCCTCGGCGCCTGATTCTCCTTCGCGGAAGATGATCTCGCTTTGGGCAAAAGACTTTTCACGCATACGAGGAGTATTTATGAACTGAGCCGCAAAGGGGGTCAAGAGGGACGCGATGGGGGCAAGGATAGATTGGGGTTGGCCAATCTTTTTGTTCGAGGGAAGGGAGGGAGGGTGGCAAGATGGGGTGATGGTTGAAGGGGGAGATCGCGGGTTTTTATTCCGGACAACGGGTCTGGCTTTGCTTGCTTTGGCGGCCTGGAGACTAGGGGAGGTTGGAGGACTGCTGGCGGCGAAGGACCAACTTCTGGCGAATCGGGAGGCGATGACTCAATTGGCCCCCTTGGTTTTGCTGGGGCTTTTTTTTCTGCGCGGCCCGTTGCCTGCGCGGAAAAGTATCGCACGGGTGGCGGGTTTTCAGCTGTTGAATCTTGGATTTCTGGTGGCGGCGGTGATCTATGGATTGGCTTCGGTTCCGCTTGGAAAAGAATTTGCGATGGAAAAGGGATCGGAGTTGGAGGGAGAAAAGGTCTGGGCGGTGCGCGATCGTTTGCGGGGGGTGGAGGGGAGGATGGCCCAAATTGAGAGGGAGATGGCGGGGAGCTCTGAAATATCTGAAGGGATGACCGACTCGCGCCGACGAGAGGTAGAAAATAAAAAGCAGGAGCGGGTCCGCCAGTTGGGGGAGTGTCGTGACGAGCGGACCCACCTCATGGAGGAGATTGAGCGGCGCGAAAAAGCATGGGAAGAGGAGAAAGGAAGGGAGCAGTCCGCTATGCAGGCGAGGCTTGGGCAAGCGCAGCGGGGCTCTAGGTTGGCAGCTTTGATTTTTGTTTTGCTGGGGCTACACGGACTTTTTGTAGGATTTTTAGGAAGAGGCGGGGCTGGGATGGGTGGTTTCCCCGTTGTATCGACCAGCGTAGGCAAGGTGGAGAATTCTGTGCCTGGGGCGCTTCGGCCAAAGCGCAGTGTTAACTAGGCGACAGCCCAGGCTTATTTAGGAGAAAAAATAGGGCGGAGTTGGGGAAAGGAGTAGGTGTCCTCGTAGCTGGGTTGGCCCGGGGCGGTGGCTCCGTCGAGGTGAACATACACTAATCGTGATCCTAGGGCTGGGAGGGAGAGGCGTGAAGCGGTGGCGAGCGGGCCAGTAGCCATGATGGCGAGACGCATGTGGGAGTGGGTGAGCAAGGGTTCGGCCAATGCGCGCAGATCGCGACGATGACGAGCGAGACCGACGATTTTGTACAAAGAGGCACGCGTTTTCCGGAACTGGCTGAGGAGCCGGCGGAGTCGCAGAGGTGTAAGTTTTCTTCTCAGCGAGTGGGAGGAGACGATCAGATCCCGCTTGGATAGGCGGACGGCACGCAAAACACGTGCGAGGCGAGGCAGATTGGTTAATTCTAAATCCACGGCATCGACGAAGCGAATGAAGGCCATAAAAAAGAGAACGCGTTGGCGAGAGCGCCAGTTGAAGGCGCCTCCCTCGTCGCGAGTACGGAGAGTCAGAAGAGCGGGGACAGAACGTTGGGCGAGGGCCTGTTGAATTAGCTTTGGCGCTACGCCGTTGGAAAGAAGGAGATCGAGGCGGACTTCGACCAGATCAATACCTTGGGGGGCTTCGATCAGATGGGAGAGACCATCGCCTGTGGAAATGGTGCCGACAATGAGGGGAGAGTGTTTCCATGGAATCGATCTACGGGCGGGGGCGGAAACATTTTCCGAAACATCCGCAGCGGTTGGGGTCATGGCCATTGAATTAGTTTGAGAAAGTTGACTATGTTATAGTTATATTTTCCGAAAAATCCCTTACGATAAGCCGTAATAGATTATCCATTAAGGGACATATATACGGCTAAAAAAGATGCGTGTCAAAGAGATGGCAAAATATTCTTTGTAAGTTGTTCATTGGGAAAGGAGATTAAGAAGGAGGCGGAGGCGTTCGGTAAGGGATACTTCCTCTAAAAGCTTTTGGCGTTGGAGCGTATCGCGAATGAAGCAGCCGGATAATAAGTCAACAAAGGAGTGGAGATCATCGAGGTGCTGTAGAAAACTTTTTACTTCTTGGAGGGAGGGGAGCGCGGGATCGTTAAATTTCTCAACTTTTTCTAGAATTTTAGCATGAAGAGCTTCACGAATAACGGTGGCGGTCGCACTAGTTTCCTCTGGATCGTCGAGGGGTTCGGGGGTGGCGATGAGATAGGGTTGAGTTTGCACGAGGTGATCAAGGCGAACGCGGGCGATTCCCTGTAAAACTAAGTTGGAGGTGCCGTCTGCTTGGAGAACGCAGGAACGGATTAGACCGAGGCTTCCAACCCGTGGAGGGCGGGTGTGGATATCGGTGTTCTGGGGATCCATGGCGATGGCAAACATCCGCGGGCCTTCAAGGGCACTTTGTACCATGACGCGGTAGCGGGGTTCAAAAATGTGAAGAGGCAGAAGGTGGTGGGGAAAAAAGACAGTTTGGGGTAGAACCATGATCCCAACCTGCTCAGGCAAATCCATTCCTGAGTGTACACTAGAAGGGAGAAAAGGGTAGGGGGAGGTGGAGTTTTGCGTATTGACGGGAAGAGAAAGTGGGTGGAGATTAGTTTTTACTTATTTATGTTGAGTAAGCTCTTTCCCTTTTTGGAGAACGACATGGGCGTGGACTTGGGCACGGCCAATACGCTGGTCTATGTCCGCGGCAAGGGGGTGGTTCTACGTGAGCCCTCGGTGGTGGCAATGGATCAAGCCACGCGGCGGGTTTTGGCGGTGGGGGATGAGGCGAAGCGGATGTTGGGAAGAACCCCTGGATCGATTATTGCGGTGCGGCCTTTGAAGGACGGGGTGATCAGTGATTTTGAGGTTACTGAGGCGATGTTGAAATGTTTTATTGAAAAAGCGTCCAAATCGCAAAATCGTTGGCGCCCTCGTCCTCGTTTGGTCATTGCCGTTCCTTCGGGGATTACAGAGGTGGAGAGGCGTGCGGTTTGTGAATCGGCCGCCCATGCGGGTGCTCGGAGTGTGCGTTTAATTGAGGAGCCCTTAGCCGCGGCGATTGGGGTAGGGCTGCCAGTTCAAGATGCCTCGGGCAACATGATCATCGATATCGGCGGGGGCACGACTGAGATGGCGATTATTTCCCTTGGGGGAATCGTCTTTAGTCGAAGCGTGCGCGTGGCGGGTGATGAGTTGGACGAGGCGATTATCAATTATTTGAAGCGGGCCTATAATCTCATGATTGGGGAGCGGACGGCGGAGGATATTAAGATTAAAATTGGTTCGGTCTATCCTTTGGAAAAAGAGATCACTATGGAAGTGCGCGGGCGGGATTTAGTGGCTGGCTTGCCAAAGACACTAACCCTGACTTCGCAGGAAGTGCGTGAGGCCCTGCTCGAGCCGGTGCAGATTATTCTGGAAAGTGTCCGACTCACTTTAGAACGATGCCCGCCTGAACTCTCCAGCGACCTGGTGGAGCGTGGGGTCGTATTGGCTGGAGGCGGAGCCCTCTTGCGAGGTTTTGATCGGCTGCTTAGTGAGGAAACGGGTCTGCCCATTCATGTGGCGGAGGACCCCCTCAGCGCGGTAGTCGAAGGCACAGGCAAAGTGCTCGATGAACTGGAGTTTTTGACGAAGTTGACGATGGCCAACGGCCGCGGATAAGCCGCGGCGGACTCTGTCCAGCCTGACCTCCTCTTTCCGAAATAGTAATCATGTCGCGACCGTGGGTTTTTGCGAGTGCTGGCGTTGCCTTGGCCTTTGGTGTTCTGGTGATTTTCTTTGCGCCGGCTACCAGTCGATGGACGGAGCGCGTAACTCTTGAAACAATCTCGCCTTTGGCTCGAGTTTGGGGCGAGGTAAAAAATCGTTGGACCGAATTCCGATCAAGCTTGCGACAGTTTGATGTCCTTGAGGAGGAAAACCGAAATCTGCGAGCAGAGAATGTTCGTCTGCAGACAGAAATTCGGCAGATGGATTATCTACGTACCGAGAACGACCGCTTTCGAGAAATGCTCTCCTTTCGTGATCAGCAAGCTTTCCGTCTTCTCGCGTGTCGGGTGATCGAGCGAGATGCATCCAACTGGTGGAACTCTGTCTTGGTGGACCGAGGCTGGAATGATGATCCTAATCTGGCCCAGGATCAACCCGTGGTCACCCCTCGGGGTGTAGTGGGCAAAACGGGGACGGTCGGACGCTCGACGACTCGAGTAATGCTTCTTTCCGATGAGAATTGTAAGGTGAGCGTGCTGACAGAAAGTGCGGGGGCCCGAGGAATTTTATTAGGGGACACCCCCCTAAACGGGGGAAGCCCACTCTGTCGGATGACCTTTGTCACTCGCGAATCGAAGTTTTCTGTGGGCGAGAGAGTCTTGACTACTGGATTAGGTGGTACTTTTCCGCCTAATCTTTTAGTGGGAACGGTGACGGACGCTCCCTCGCTGACCTCGGAGAAAAACTCGGGTCTTTATCGTGAGGGTAAAGTGGCGCCGGCGGCAGAGCTTAATGATTTGCGAGAAATGTTTATTCTTACGGGCGGAGCTCCCGCTAAAAAATGAAAAAGAACTTTGGTCGACTGGTGTTGTTGGCGGCGGGAGCCTGGTCTATCCGTGCTGTCGGGCCAGAGGCCAGCGGGCTGTGGGCCCTGACGACGAATCTTCTGGCGGCGGTCACGATCCAAGCGGGGTTAATCTTATCTCCTTGGGTCCTGCTGGTTTGGGCATTGGGTGTGGGTCTTTTTTGGGACGTGACCACTTTTTCTGCGTTGGGACATCATGTGCTTTTGTTTGGGGGCATGGCTACTTTGGTTTGCACTCAGAGGGGTTGGTGGGTGGGTGCTTCCGCAGCGGAGCAGATGGTGGGATCGATTCTCGCTGCAGTTACCTACTTTGTTGCCGATCGAGTCTTGCACGGACTGGAAGTGCGACAGTGGAGTTGGCCGTTTACTCTAAGTATTTCATTAGTGCTGGCCAGTTTCTTTAATGGCCTTGCCTCGGTCGCCTTAGGTTGGTGTTTGGAAACGGGGGCTCGTCCTGCTCATGTGCGGATGGTCGGGAGGGGGCGCTAATGCTTCTGGTTCGACCCAAAGCGAACGTCCCTGCGCGGATGGGCGTGGCGATGATCTTTGTGGCCCTAGCCGCTTGTGTTCTGCTTCAGCGACTTTTTGTAGTGCAGGTTCTTGAGGGGGAAAAGCACGCGCAAACGCTGCTCAACCAAACCACCATTCCGATTCTGCTTCCGCCTCCTCGGGGTCTTATCCTCGATCGAAATGGAGTTCCCCTAGCGGAAAATCGAGCTCGTTATGATGTCGATCTCTATGTGCGCGAACTGACCGGAAACTATGCCCGCGCCCATCGAGGTCGTTTGCCAATGAAAAGTGTAGAAGTGGGTTTGGGAGAAAAGAAGCGCCGCCAAAAACAGGTCGACATTGAAAAGATTATTGAGGAGACCGCTTTGGAGCCTCTGCGCAATCTTGGGATTCAATCGAATTATGTTCCGGAGGAACTGCGAAGGCATGCTCAGCAGAGACCGAACACTCCCTTTCAGTTGGCCACTCAGATTGATTTTGCCACTCTCTCGCGGATGGCCGAGAGGGACCCACGTATCCCTGGGGTCCAAGAAGCGGCGCGACCGGTCCGCTGGTATCCCTATGGAGCATTGGCGGCGCACGTCATGGGGTTTATTGGTGCACCCGAAGAGCAGACGTTGGAAACTTTTCAGCCTGAAGTGGTGGGCAAGGATGGTGTGGAAAAAGCTTTCGATCTGGATCTTGAGGGGAAGCCAGGGGGAAAGATTCTGAAAAAAAATAATCTGGGCTTTATTCTGGAGGAGCAGGGATTTCAAGCGCCTGTTCCTGGGCAAAATGTATATCTAACGATTGACGCTCGGGTGCAGACAATCGTCGAGGGAGTCATGCGCCGCGTGGGTCGTGGGGCTTGCGTGGTGATGGATCCGAATTCGGGGGATATTTTGGCGATGTCCTCGGTCCCGAATTTCGATCCCAATAGTTTTGTGCCAGGAGGGGCAGGGAAGTCGACCGATTGGAAGCGGCTAATGAGCGACGAGACCAAGCCGATGCTCAATCGTGCTTTAGGGGCCTATGCCCCTGGATCGACGTTCAAGACCCTTACCTCTTTGGCGGCATTGGAGAATCCGAAAGCTAATTTCACCCCTCAGACGATTATTCACAGCCCAGGTGCCATTGAAATGGCAGGGAGAACTTGGCACGACTGGAATCCAGACGGCCAAGGGGATATTTCTTTGAAGCGCGGACTGGCAATGTCTTGTAACACTTTCTTTTACCAACTCGGTGTCCGCACGGGTATCGAATCGATGAGTGAAATGGGGCGTCGGATTGGGTTCGGGCAGCGGATGTTGGTGGATGCGGAGGAAAAACCCATTTTGGCGGGAGAAGACCCTGGAACAATGCCGGGTCGGGAGTGGATGGAGAATCGGATGGCCGAGCGAAAGAAAAGTTATAAAACAAAGATTGAAGCGTGGGTGGCTGCAGGAAGACCTGCACCCCGCCCCACGCCTCCCGCGGTGGAGAAGTGGAGTGATGGACACACGGCGAATACTTCCATCGGGCAAGGGTTTGTCCGAGTCACCCCTTTGCAAATGGCGGGAATGGTTTCTGCTGTGGCGAATGGCGGCACGGTATATCGGCCTCGGCTGGTTCAAGGAATTGGCAAAACGACGGATCAAGGAACACAAGCCACCAAGGAATTTGCAGTTGCGAGCAAGCGAGGTGATTTAGGAGTGAAACCAGAAAACCTCGCGGCCATTCGTGAGGGATTACGAGCGGTCGTCACGGAAGGCACGGGAAAAAATGCTGCGGTGAAAGATGTGGATGTTGCAGGTAAAACGGGTTCAGCCCAATTTGTCACCCAGATCGGAGGGAGTACCGTCAAAGACACACGAACTTGGTTCACTGGCTTTGCTCCGCTGAAGGCACCCCAGTACGTGGTCATCGTGATGGTCGAGGGTGGGGTTTCTGGAGGATCGACCTGTGCTCCATTGGCATCGGAAATCTTAGCTAAACTTTTCGACATGGAAAAAGGAGTGCTCCCACAGATGGTCTACCAAGCGCCGGTCATGGGGCATTTTCACGGGGTCACGGCCTCGGATGGGTCCTACGCGCCTCCTGGCAGTACCGACGACGATAATAGCGGAGGATTAGGAGGCTTATTTAACTGGCTGGACGAAGGCTTCGGGGGCGGAGCGGGTCGTGGATTAAGGAGGCGATGATGGCTCAGAATCGAAGATGGAGAGGCTTGCACTGGCCCAGTTTATTTCTGATGACGGGGTTGTGCGCTTTTGGGGTGATGGTCATCTACAGCGCGACACACACCAGTGAGTCGGTAGATCTGCGCAATGCGGCCATTCAACAGGCGGCATGGGTGGGACTGGGCCTAGTTTGTTTTTTTCTCCTCTCTTTTTCTGATTATCACCGTTGGGTGGCGCAAGGATGGTTTTGGTTTGCGGCAGGTCTTTTTCTCTTGCTCTTGGTTCTAGTCCTCGGGCGAGAGGTAAATGGGGCGAAGAGTTGGATTCGATTGGGCCCAGTTGGCTTTCAGCCTGCCGAAGTGATGAAATTAGCTTTTCTCGCAGGAGCCTGTGCGCTCTTAGTTTCTCTCCGGGAGCGGATGGAGCAATTTCGTACTGTTCTGGCTCTTGTCGGGCTGGCCTTGATTCCAGTGATCCTTATTCTGCGACAACCTGATTTGGGCTCGGCTGCGGTTTTTATGCCTATGTGTTTCGGTCTTCTTTTTGCGGGGGGCACCCGATTGCGATATCTCCTGATTCCTGCGGGCGCAGGCTTGGCGGCGGTCTTGGCGATTTATATTTATGTGGGCCAGATGGGTAAAGAGCTGCCTTTTCTGAAGACTTATCAAAATAATCGCATACGAACTTTCTTTGACCCCAACTTGGATCCCTTGGGTGCGGGCTGGACGATTCGCCAATCGATCATTGCCATTGGCTCGGGAGGAGTCAGTGGGAAGGGGTATTTACGGGGCGATCAAAACCTCTACGGATTCCTCCCTAAAAATATTGCCTACAATGATTTTATTTTTTCCGTACTGGGCGAGGAGTGGGGTTTTTTCGGCGGGGCGGCTCTAATTCTGGGGCAGGCCGGATTGCTTCTTTGCATCGCGTGGATCGGATGGCACGCAGCCGACTTCCCAGGGCGGCTTTTGGCGGGGGGTATTTTGGGAATGCTTTTCACGCACTTTTTCATTAACGTGGGAATGACAATTAAGGTGGTACCGATCACCGGCATTCCCCTTCCTTTCGTAAGTTACGGGGGAACCTTCTTGGCTGTGTGTATGGCCGCGATGGGATTGATGCAAAGCATCTGGAGGCAGCGGCAGTTGGGTTGAAAGCCAAACGCACCTCCAGGAAAGGAAACATAACTATGATATTGGAAACCATTAAACGAATCTTCGGTGTAAAAGCACGGGAGGAGCGGCGTAGCCTGCTGCTTTCAGTTGAACCATTAGAAAAACGCGTCGCCCTTCTCGAGGGAGGAGTGGTGGAAGAGTTTTCCATAGAACGCGACGGGGATCGGAGCATATCGGGGAGCATCTACAAAGCTCGGGTGCACAACGTGGAGCCTTCACTCAAAGCTCTCTTCGTCGATATTGGCCTGGAAAAGAACGGCTTCCTCCATTTCTGGGATGCGGTGCCAGCGGCGATGGATGAGCAGATTGAAGCGGTTGAACGCCGGGGCAGTCGTGGGCGGAAACCGAGAATCACGAGCAACGACATTCCGCGACTTTACCCTGCTGGGGCGGAAGTCATTGTTCAAGTGAATAAAGGTCCGATTGGCACGAAGGGAGCACGCGTCACGACCAATCTTAGTTTGCCCGGACGTTATCTTGTCCTGATGCCCTTTGGAGAAATGAGCGGAGTCTCGCGGAAGATCGAGGATCCTGCTGAGCGCTCCCGGCTACGGAAAATCTTGCAAGAGCTGGACGTTCCCGAAGGGATGGGGGTGATTCTGCGAACCAATGGAGAGGGACTTCAGGCCCGCTACTTTGTTCGCGATCTAGCCCTTCTCTTGGAGCAGTGGCGCAAGGTGGAGGAGGGGATGAAAACCAAGAATGCCCCTGCGGTTCTTTTGGAAGAGCCTGATTTAGTCGAGCGAGCGGTGCGTGATTTTCTTACAGAAGAAGTCGACGAAGTGCTCGTGGACAACGAGGACGCCGAAAAGCGTGTCCGCGAAATTGTCGGCGCTATTTCGAAACGCTCCCTGCGCAAAGTGAAAAGGCATCTGGCTCCGGAGCCATTGTTCGAGGCTTATGGTGTGAATCGGCAAATTGAGAATGCCTTCCGTCGACAGATTTGGTTGAAATCTGGTGCCTACTTAGTAGTGGATGAAACGGAGGCTTTGGTTTCGATCGACGTGAATACTGGCAAGTCGCGCGGGGGCAAGGATCACGACGATACTATATTGCGCACGAACCTTGAGGCAGCGGAAGAAGCTGCCCGACAGCTAAGGTTGAGAAACTTAGGCGGAATTATCGTGGTCGACTTCATCGATATGCGTGCCCGCCGAGATCAGATTGCTGTCTACGAAAAGTTCAAGCAGTGCTTACGACGGGATCGGGCACGAACGAACACCTTGCCCATTTCTCAGTTAGGTTTGCTTGAGATGACCCGGCAACGGGTTCAGGAAAGTATTCGCAAAGCGGTCACGATGGAGTGCCCTTGCTGCCGTGGAAAAGGAATAGTCAAATCGCTCGAGACGATGAGTGTTGAAATTCAACGTGAGATTAGTCGCATTTTCCGCATGCATCCTGATGTGCCGGAAATTCGGGTAGTAGTGAATCCTAATGTGCTGAACCGTTTGCGAACGGAGGACGATGAGCTTCTGGCTCAGTTGCAGCGTCGCTCGACGGGTCAGTTCAGCTTCAAGGCAGACCCCAACGCGAATGTCGAAGACTACAAAATCTTTAACTCCGCGACGGAACAACTCCTGGAGTGACCTCAGAGTTGAGCTCCGATTCAGCCCTGCCCGCTCCTGCAGAAAATAAGCAGAGTGGGGAGGGTGGGCTCCCCAGAGAGGGAGAAATGGGTCCGGTCCGCCAAGAATTGCAGGAAGCAGAGAAGAGATTGGCGGAGAAATCCCGTGCGGGGGCGCCCGGATTGGTTTTAGCTCACGAGAGAGCTGCGATGCTCTCGGCGGTGCTTGTTCGTCTTTGGGAACGCGGGGGGGGTGGCGATTGTGGCGATGGGCTGGTTTTGGGAGCTGTGGGCGGTTTCGGTCGCGAGGAAATGAGTCCAGCGAGCGATATTGATCTAGTTTTCGTACGCGAAGGAACAACCAATCGAGCTGCGGAGGAAGTGGTCAAGAGAGTGCTCTATGGGCTTTGGGATATGGGATGCAAAGTTGGGCATGCTTGCCGAACCATATCCGAAACAATCGACCGTGCGGAGGCGGAGCCAATGATTAAGACGGCATTAATCGATGCACGATATTTAGCGGGGTCCGTTACTCTTTGGGAAAAAAGCCAGGTGGAGTATCTGCGGCGTAGCCTAAAACATAACGTGGAGGGCTACTTGGCGTGGCGGTTGCAAAATCAAAGTGCGCGTCATGAGAAAGAGGGAGGAACTCTTTTCATGCAAGAACCCAATTTAAAATCGGGGGTGGGTGGGCTTAGGGACTTTCATAATCTTCGTTGGGTGGGGAGGGTGACCGAAGAAGGGGCGACGCTTGAAGAGCTTGGAAAGAAAGGTTGGTTGGGATTGGCGGAAATTGTCCAAGCTGAGAAAGCATTTGAATTTCTTATGACCCTGCGAGATTGGCTGCACCGGCTTCAAGGCGGACCTGGAGATATTCTCACCCTTCGGTATCAGGGCGAATTAGCCGAGGCGATGGGTTACCCGCAGCCCAATATTCTCCGAAAAAGCGAGGCGCTCATGCGAGAAGTTTACGGGCACATGAGAGCGATTCATCTGATTTGTAACTCCGCCTCAACTCGTCTCTGTCAACAGCGGCTGGGCAAACCCCGAGGTCTTTGGTCTTTCTTTGCGGGATGGCAGGGGACTCGTCGGGCGGTGGATGGCTTTGTTCTTGTCGGGGCAGAGTTAGGCGCGGAAAACCCGCAAGTCTTCGTGCAAGACCCAACCCGACTGATTCGAATATTCCGTATTCTGCAAGACCAAGGATCAGTCCCGAGTAGCGAACTGAGTTCGCTCCTGCGGGCCAACATTGGCCTGATCACGGCGGAGCTTACCGAAGAAAAGGACGTGCAAGAGACTTTTTTGCATATTCTTCGCCAGAAAGGGAAAGTTGCCAGAATTCTTCGGCTGATGCATGAACACGGAGTTCTTGGTCTAATAATTCCAGAATTTGAGCCTTTGACCTGTCTTGTGCAGCACGAATTCTTCCACCGTTACACCGCGGACGAACATACCTTAGTCTGTCTGGAACAGCTGGATGCCATGCTTGGCTCGACCGAGCCTGATCTACGAAAATACGCAGATCTTTACGCCAAGGTGGAATCCCCCGAGATTCTCGCTCTGGCCGTTTTACTTCACGACTCGGGCAAGGCGGAGCTGAGCCGAAACCATGAAGAGGCAGGTGCGGCCAACGCAGCTCTGGTAGCGCGCCGATTTCATTTTTGGGGTCGTGAATTGAAACTGATGACTTTTCTTGTCGATCACCATATGACCTTGAGCACCTTTGCGCGGAAAAACTTAGATGAGCCAGAAACGATTCGAGCTTTGGCACGAATTGTGCAAGACGAGGAAAAACTATCTCTCCTCATGCTGATTTCGGCTGCCGATGTGCGTGCGGTTGCGGGACGAAACAACTGGTCGAGTTGGCGGGAACTTTTGGTCTGGGATCTTTATCGGCGGACCCTACGCATGCTCGGAGGAGAGGAGGAGTTTCTTCTGGCCGAGGATCAAAAGCGCCTTGGTCGAATGGAGCAGGTGAAGACAATCTTGGCGGATCAGTTTTCGCAAGAGGAGGGGCAGAAGCATCTCGAGCAGATGGGACCGTCCTACCTTCGGCAGTGCCCTGCGGAATTGGTGGCACGACATATCCAAGCGATTCATAACTTTCTTGCCCAGCGGGTCTCAGGGCAAGATGCCCTCGTTCCATTGGTAGAGTGGACGGATCGTCCCGAAGAAGGTCATACCGAGGTTTTGGTGGTGACTTGGAATCGAGAAAAACTTTTTAGCAAGATCGCAGGTAGTTTTGCGGTGGCTGGGCTGAATATTCTAAGCGCGAATATCTTTACGCGTCAGGATGATGTGGTCATCGATACCTTCCGAGTCTGCAGCGATCGCATGGAACCAGTCAGTCATCGTGTGGATCGAGATACTTTCGAAAGAGTCCTGACAGGATCCTTGCAAAAAACGGAAGACGATCTCGCCATGCGTCTGGCAGGGCATGGTCCTACTCTTTGGCAGAAAGCACTAGGAGAAGCGGAGTTTCCCACAAGTCTGCGCTGGGATCTAGAAAGTGAGCCGGGACGGACGCTGATGCACGTTGAGGCTCCAGATCGTGTTGGCTTGCTTCACACTTTGACCAACGTGATCTCTGACGAAGGAATGCATATCTCAGGAGCGCGAATCACTACAGAGAAAGGAGCCGCCTTGGACACATTTATTCTGGTGGATGGAGAGGGTCTTCCGATTACTGATCCCGCTCGGCAGTCCAGTTTCTTGCAACGATTAAAAGAAGGGGTGAGTCGATGATTAGAGGCTCTGGCTCACTGGGGATTTGCCCAAAAGATTTGAAGGACCCTGCAAAACTGGCGAATCGAATTTTAGCCTGCCTGAGAAGGGAATTTAAAATTGAGAGAGCGGCTCTTTATATTCTCAATCCGACTCGCGGCGATTTGGAAATTGAGGTCGCGGTAGGGGTAGCTGTGGCCGTCAGAAAAAAACGACTGCGCCTAGGAGAAGGAGTTGTTGGATGGGTCGCAAGTCGCGGGACCGCTGCCCGGGCTGACTTGGAGAAAATACCAGGCGGGCTGGGGCGGGGCGGTAGTGAGATGGCAGCTCCAATGAGTGAAGGAGATAATCTTCTCGGGGTGCTGGTCGTGGGAACTCGCAAGAAAAAGTATTTTCAAATAGGACAAGAAAGCATCTTGGCGGCATTTGCCCAAGAGGCGGCAGGCTGGCTCAGTTTGGCATGGCGGGTGGCCGGGACGCGTGAAGAGAGCCAACGGGCCGCAGCACTGGCGCAGGTTGGCGCCGCCATTGGTGCAGAGGAAACAGCCGCGGCCATTCTCCGGCGGGTGACGCAGGAATCAGCGCGTCTCTGCGGAGCAAATTTAGCCTCCCTCTTTTTATTGGAACCCGACTCGCAAGAGCTGAGGCTGGAACTATCTCGTGGTGGATCGCGTCGTTATCAGATGCAGCCCGCTCTTTCGACCTCTGATACAGTTTTAGGATATGTTGTACGTCGGCGCCGGCCTTTCTCGGTCAGCGCTGTGGCGGAAAGCCCGCAAGACCCGCACATGGAATTAATTAGACAGGAAGGGATCATCTCCTTTTTGGCCGTTCCTCTGGCTGAAAAAAATCAAGCGGTTGGAGTTCTTTGCGTTGGAACGAAAGCCTCACGACGATTTTCCGATGCGGAAATTCGTCTTATCGAGGGCCTGGCGGGATTAGCGGCGGCAGCCCTCAAGCGGGCCAAGCTCGCCGCGCGTCTCGATCAGACGGAAGAAGAGCTGCGGGGTCGTGAGAGGCTTTCCTCCTTAGGGATGCTCGCGGCTGAGGTAGCTCATGAGGTTCGCAATCCTTTGGCGGTGATTCGAATGCTTTGGCATACCGCGATTCGCGGACTCCAACCCAGTCCCGAACAAGTGAAGGATTTGAGTTTGATTGAAATCAAGCTTGGGCAGATGAATAGCATTCTCGATCGGATCCTTAATTTCGCCCGCTCAGCAGATCCGCTGATTGGGGCGGTGAACGCGGCGGAAATCATGAGTGAGGTCGCACTCTTGACTCGGAGCAAGCTTTCCTTGGGTGGGATTCGTTTGCTCTTAAAACTTCCGTCCGCGGGGCCAGTTGAGATTCGAGGGGATCGCTCGCAACTTGAACAAGCAGTTCTCAACCTTGTTCTGAACGCCTTGGAATCGATGAGTCCAGGAGGGACTCTGACTTTGCAGGTTCTTGCGCGGCAGGAGGAGGTGTCGCTATTCGTTCACGACACGGGTCGGGGTATGGGGAAAGAGGTTACCGCGAGACTCTTTGAGCCTTTTCTTTCGCGACGCCCCGGGGGCACGGGATTGGGGATGGCTTTAGTTCGTCGTACGGTTGAAGCCCACGGTGGGTCGGTAAGGGTAGAATCAAAGCTTGGCCAAGCAACGAAAGTGGAACTGCGATTACCCGTCTGGGTAAATCCGAAAACTTAGTTTAGCAACTTTTCGAGCTCAGGATCCTTTGGCACCCCGAGTTCCAAGGCTCGATTGTAATGTCTCTTGGCTAGCTCCTTCGTCGGGGGGGTCTTGGTTGCGTAAATCACCGCGAGATTGAAGTGAGCGTCCCCATAGCCTTCATCCAGTTCAATGGCCTTAGTGCACTCCTGCTCAGCCGCCTCTTGCAGGCCTCTACGAGACGAAGAAATTCCCAGATAATTGCGCGTTTTTGCATCGTTGGGATCGAGGGCCACTGCCCGGCTTAGTACTTGGATGGCATCGTCATACTTCTCTTGCTGGACTAGGGAGATGCCCAAAACCGAGTGTGAGAAGGCATCGTTCGGGGCTACACGAATGGCTTCCCGCAAGGCTTTCTCCGCCTCAGGGTATTTCTGTTGCTGGAAACGAACTACCCCCAAATTAGAGAGTGCGTAGATCGACTGCGGATATTTTACTAAAATCTGCTCATAGGCTGCGGCCGACTCGTCGAACTTCTTTTCATTGTAAAGGGCGGTGGCTTTGGCTGCCGTCTCTTTAAATTCCTCGGGAATCCTCGGCTTCTCAGAGAAACTTTCTGGGCTGACAGGCTTTTCCGCTGGGCTGGCCAGCGTGGCGGTTCCCGCAGTAGCTGCGACCACGGGGGCGGCGGGTTCGGCTGCCAATAGGGAGGGGGCGGAAACTTTCAGCATGCTCTCTTCATCGTTGGTCAACGCCACTAAGGGCGAGCTCAACACCTCCATTTGCGTTTTGAGGGCTTCCGTAGAAACAGCTAGATTCTTAAACTCGTCGAGCACCAAACGGCGAGCGGCTTCCCTTCGTGCCTGCTCTTTGAGTTGCCGATCCAAAATACCGCGGAGCATGGTGTTTTCCTTGGCCAAGGCCCCGTCCGATTTGCCCGCCGCACCAGTTTGCTGGAGTTGGGCGGTTAAGCTCGAGATCTGTTTCTTGTAATCTTCGTTCGCACGGGTCAGTTCAGCAGACTTCCCATTGGCCTCGGCGAGTTTCTTTTCCAGAGCATCGACCTGTCCTCGCAAGGAAAACATCTCCCCTGCAATTTCGCCCCCCGCCGCTTTTTTTAGGCTATCCTCTGCGCTGGTCAGTTTTGTGCGGAGAGCGCTGTTTTCATCCTGCAGCTTTGTCATATTAGCGTCTGCCGAAGGCGCGGCCGGTACAGCGGAAAGTTTTTCCTGAAGCTGTTTTTTATCGGAGACGGCCAAATCGAGATCGCTTTTGGCTTGGCGCAACTCGGTGCGGGCCGATTCGAGCTCTCCCGATAAGCTGATGATTTTTTGGCGAAGGGCCGATGGATCATCACTGGCCAGGGGAGCGGCGGCCGCCTTTGGGGCGGTTGCAGGCAAAGATTCTGAGGATGGAGGAGCGGCAGCGGGTTTTTCCGTAGGGGCAGTGGCGGGTGTGGACTTGGCGCCAGGGGCAACCGCGGGAGCAGAATCCTTGCTCGCTTTCATTGCTTCCAGTTTTTCATTCAAATATTTGATCCGGTATTTTACGATGGTCGGTTCCCACTCAGGATTCTCGTTCTTCAATTTTTCGAGCCGGCTTAAAGCGGTTTCAAACTTTTCGCGACCTTGGGAGTTTTGTCCTGCGGTGGCCAACCTGTCCCCATCTTGGATCATTACGTAAATCTGAAGGTAATCATCTTGAGGGGAGGCTGCGGTGTAACCCGAAACCGGAACCGACCAAGCGGCGCAGACCAGCAAAACGATCCATGGGGATATCTTCATGAACAAGGGGGTGAATTAGGCGATGAAACGTGGAGCGGATCAAGAGAAAATCACCCCCGTTGACGATAACTTTCTATCGTCTAAACAAGAACCTATGGAAATGGCCATTCCTCAGGGGGTCCTTGTGCTAAACCGCTTCTGGCAGGCAGTGCACATCTGTTCCGTTCGCCGGGCCTTCAGCCTGCTCTATATGGGGCATGCCCAAGTGGTGGAAGGAAATGGGCAAGGGGACGATTTCAGCACCTTCGACTTTAATCGCTGGCGGGATCTCAGCCAAGATTACGAGGGAGAAGACTCCCTTCACACCATCAACTTTCGCATCCGAATCCCGCGGGTTATTGTCCTGATGCTTTTTGATCGGATTCCTAAAAAGGAGGTGAAATTAACCCGCCAAAACATTTTTGAGAGGGATTCTTACACCTGTCAGTATTGCGGGGAGAAGAAAGACAAGCGGGATCTCAACTTGGATCATGTAGTTCCGCGACATCATGGAGGCACCACCACCTGGGAGAACGTGGTCTGCTCCTGTATTCCCTGCAATACCCGCAAAGGCAACCGTCGCCCGCCGGAGGCTTCAATGAAATTAGTGCGCAAGCCTAAGCGCCCGAAATTGCGGACCTTCCTCAACGTGCAGATTTCTCGTAATGGGCCAGACACTTGGCGCCACTTTCTCGATCTTGCCTACTGGAATGTGGAGCTGAGCGACTGAAGAAGGAAAATGGGTCGAGCCTTGCCGCCGTGCTGGCCGATCCTCAAGAGCGCGCTCGGCTTTTTCCCGTCACCCGTCAGGGAATTTTTCTGGCCTACGCCGCGGTAGCGCCTATTAGTGGGCCCGCTTTGCAAGCGATGGCCCACTGGTCTGAGGAGGCCGCGCAGGGGCGGCAAGAAAGTGAGGCCGTTTGGCTGAGGATCCGGCGAACTCGTGAAATCGTGGCCCGATTCCTCGGTTGTGCTTGGGAGGAGGTTTCTTTGCTCGGGCCGACCGCTTTAGGACTCAATTTGGTGGCCCAAGGGCTGGCATGGAAGGGTGGCGATGAAGTGATCTACGATCCTCTCGATTATCCCGCGAATGTTTATCCGTGGATGGATCTGGCGCGGCGTGGCGTACGCCCCGTCCCTCTGCAACGGAAAGAAGGAGAACCGATCCGGTGGGAAACGATCCGGCCTTTAGTCACCGCCAAAACAAAACTGGTAACCTTAGCCACGGCGCACTACCTCAGCGGACTTCAACCTGATCTGGCAGAGATTGGACCCGAATTAAAAACCCGCGGAATCCTCCTTTGCCTCGATGCCATTCAAACCCTCGGGGTGCTTCCGACCGCCTGGGAGGAAGCCGATTTTCTTTCTGCCGATGCCCATAAATGGATGCTTGGACCTGCCGGCGCGGGGGTTTTTATGGTGCGCCGCCGTGTCTGGGAGAAACTTCACCCGCCCTTATTGGGATCTTGGAACGTCGTCAGCCCAGAATTTCTCGCACAACCTACGATTGTCCTTGAGGAAGAAGGAAGAAGGTATGAGCCCGGCAGCCTGAATCTTCCAGGGATTGAGGGGATGAGGGCCTCCCTCGAACTTTTAGAAAGTTACGGCCAAACCGAGGTTTCGGCCTACGTTCTAGACCTTGCCCAGCGGGTGCGGGAAGGAGCCCAGCACAAGGGATTCGCGGTCTATGGAGGAGGGAAAGACGCTAATCGGGCGATTACCAGCCTGCTGGAGCCTGCGGCAGGATGGGGAGAAATCCGCGGGCGCATGGAGCAGGAGGGTATTCGGGTCTCGTGGCGGAAAGAGCACTCAGGGAAAACCCTTCTGCGGGTTTCCCCGCATATCTGCAATACGGTAAGCGAGATCGAAACTTTCTTGCGGTTGCTGGGGAAGTAATATCGGACTCTTCTGGGGCAGTGGGAAAATCCCACTTCACCCGCCTTGCATCGAACGCATTGACTCCGCCCCCTTTTCTCGGCACGATTTTGCCCTTCTTAAACATACGCAATGAAACCGACCTACAACCCATCCAAGCGCACGCGTAAACGCCAATTCGGCTTTCGCGCCCGCATGAAAACTAAGGGAGGGCGAGCCCTGATTGCGCGTCGTCGTGCGCGTGGTCGTCGTCGCCTTCTGCCCAAAGGTGTGGAGCGCCACTACGCCCGCCACACCGGGGCGTGACCGTCGCCTTCCGCGGGCGCGCATTCTCCGGCGCCGGCCGGAATTCCTAGCCATTCGCCGTGAGGGAGGAATCGAAAGTGGCATCCCACTCAAGCTCAACTGGCGCTGTTTTCCTCGCACCGCTCGGCGTATGGCCGTGGTTGTCCCCAAAGCTTGTGGTAATGCGGTCATGAGAAATCGAATTAAGCGTTGGGTGCGTGAAACTTGGCGCCATCTCCAAGCCGATCTTACTCCTGGCCTCGATTCCGTCTGGATTGCCCGTCCTCCCGCCGCCCGAGCGGGTTACGCGGCCATTCAAAAAGAAATGCTCCGCCTTTATCAACGTGCGGGTCTTTGTCCCGCCTCGGCAAAATTATGAAATCCTTTTTCCTTTTCCTCATTCGGGCTCAACGAGTCTGCGCCCCTGCCTGGCGCACTCTCTTGGCTAGCCCTGGACCTTGCTGCCGATATCACCCCACTTGTTCAGTTTACGCGGAGGAGGCGATCACCCGCCACGGCATCGCCCACGGTCTCGTCCTCGCCTTCCGTCGCCTCTCTCGATGCCACCCTTGGGGTGGTGCTGGTTGGGATCCCCTACAGGAAAAGATATGAAAAAGGGAGGAATGGATCGTAACGCTTGGCTCGCCGCAGGAGCCTGCCTTCTCCTTCTCGTCCTCTATCCCAAGATCGTTGCCCACTACTATCCTCCCGCTCCCGCCAAAGTCCCCGCGACCCAAGCGTCGTCCTCCTCTTCCTCAATTCCAGTTCCGTCGGCACCCGTTGTCGCCCCGAGTTTAACCTCCAAGGAGACCCTTGCCCCAGGATCCATCCACCGCTCAGGCACGGAGCAAACCGCTTTCTTAGAAAACAGCACTCTCCGCGTGACTTTCACCACTTGGGGCGGTGGGATTCAAGAAATCGAATTAGTTGGCCATGCGGGCGATCCAGGAGAAAAAATTCATCTCAACCGCGGATCCCCCGACGCAATTTTCGATCTGCGTGGTTGGACCCCCGCGGGGGAAGGCCTGATCTGGACTCTGGAAAAATCAGGCCCCCAAGAAGTTGTCTTCACTGCGCCTACCCAGACGGGAGGAGACGTTCACATCCGCCGCACCTTTCGTCTGACGGGTGACTACGGTCTTGCCCTCACCCAAGAAGTGGAAAATCGCGGCACCCTCCCGCTGGCTCTACCCGCCTACGCTCTCTCCTCTGGGGTGGGAGCTCCCATCCATCTTCGGGAGGATGAGAGTGCCTACGTCGGCACGGGTTGGTTTACCACCGACGCCACCTACACCACCCACAAACTTCCAGAATTTCTCTCCTCAAAGTTTCTTTTTCTTTTTCCCAGTGCGGGCAAGGATCTGGTTAGCAGCCGAGAGGATCGCCAAGTCAAATGGGTCGCGGCCAAAAGCCAGTTTTTTGCGATGGTACTCACCGCTCAGGATTCGCCCGCCGCAGGGGCTGAGGCGCGCAAAGTCGATCTTTCTGGGGAAAGTATGCGGGACGGTTCTGGAAAAGTGCATGCGGTGGAAACATGGATGAAGTTCGCAGGATTTGACCTCGGAATTGGCGCAAAGAATGTTCGAAAATTTGGACTCTACGCAGGGCCCAAAGAAGATTGGCGCCTACGGAGTCTGGCCCAGGGAGAGGATCAGGTGATGGAGTTCGGCTGGATGGGTATCGTCAGTCGCCCCCTCCTCGTGGTCATGAACACTATTCACAAGTGGGTCGGTAGCTACGGCTGGTCGATCGTCATCCTAACTATTCTTCTTAAGGCCATTCTCTGGATTCCCCAAGCGAAGGCGAATCGCAGTATGAAAAAAATGCAGATCCTCGCCCCCAAATTAAAAGAGCTACAAACCAGGCTGAAAGATGATCCCGCAAAACTGAACACCGAAATGATGAAGCTCTACCGCGATTACGGGGTGAACCCCATCGGCGGCTGTCTCCCGATGCTCATCCAGATGCCCGTCTTCCTTGGCTTCTACTACATGCTCCTCAGCTCGGTCGAACTCCGAGGCCAAGCTTTCCTTTGGATTCACGATCTTTCCCGACCCGATACCATCGGCTACCTCCCAGGCTTGGGCATTCCAATTAATCCTATGCCCCTGATTATGACGGCCGCCATGGTCTGGAGCATGCACATCACCCCTCAACCCCAAGGGGTGGATAACCCCGGTGCGAAGATGATGAAGCTCATGCCCGTCATCATGTTGGTGTTTTGCTATAATTTTAGTTCTGCGCTATCTCTGTACTGGACCGTGCAAAATTTCCTCTCCATCGGCCAGCTGATGTACAACTTGCGCCAGCCTATGCCCAAATTAGAAAAAGTGGTCAAGCCTACCGACCTAGTTAAACGCGGTCGCTGGAAGGGCGGAATGTGGGGACGACGATGAGCCCAGCACCATCCTCTCTCGGTGCTCGTGAACTTCTCGAGAACATGCTCGGGCACCTCGGATTTGCCTTTACCCTTGAAGATGAGAAACGTGGAGACGATGCAGTCCTCCACGTCCGTATGCAAAATCCCGCCCGCCTCATCGGCCGAGACGGCGAAACCATCGACGACTTGCAGTTTCTTTTGAATCGGATGCTGGCCCGCGGAGACGAACCCGCTGCCCGCGTCATCGTCGATGTGGAGAATTATCGACGAGAGCAGGAAGCGGAACTTCTCAGCGAGATTCGTGAGATGGTCGAACGAGTTCGCACCGCGGGGGAAACTATCGAACTCTCTTCGATGAACGCCTACGAACGTCGGATCATCCACCAAGCGTTCCGAGATGATCCCCAAGTGGAGACGGTTAGTCCGGAAGGCCCAGCCCGGCTCAAGCGGATCCGGGTTCGTCCGCGACGTCCGGCCCAAGCCTGAATCCTTCCACCTCTCCTTCGCCAGGGCAGAGCCCCAGACTTCGTTTTTCCTTCCTTAACCGAGCCTGCGCAGGTTTGTCTTGGGTCCTGCTTCTCTTTCTCCTTACCGCCAGCGGACTCTATCTCGGTGGGGCGCGCCAAGTCGTCGCAGGCCCGGCCTTTCTTGCTGGAGCAGGCCTCTGGATTCTCTTGGGGGTTCGGGCCATCGAAGGACTGCGCTCGGGGAAACGGGTTTTTGGGCTTATCGATATGCCAATTTTTCTCTTTCTCGGCTACGCCGCTTGGGCCGTCCTCCGGGCCCCCTGCGAATACTTTGGCCGAGTGGAATGGCTCTGGGCCGCCGTCTACGGAGCCGTTTTTCTAACTGCGCGCCATCAACTTCCTGGCCGGCTGATGATCTCTTGGCTCCTGGGCTGGTTTCTCCTCGTGGCTGTGATCACCACTGGCTTCGGATTTCTCCACTTTCGCATCGGAGTCTATCCGATCGGACCTGTCCCATGGCTGGATTGGCCCGTGCAGATTCGGCCGAACTATGCGGAGCGCATGTCGGGTACCTTTGGTTGTCCAAATCATTTCGGCAATTATCTGGTTCAAGCCAGCCTCGCCGCACTAACCCTTGTCATCTGGCCTGATCTAGCTTGGCCCTTGCGCGTCTTTGCGGGTTGGGCCGCCGCCGCCTGCGCGGGCGGAGTCTTTTTCTCCATTTCGCGAGGGAGCTGGATCGCCTGGGTTGCGGGGCATGGCGTCTGGCTTCTGCGCTGGCTTCGCCGCGGCCCGCTCAACTGGCTGGGAAGGGGACTGGTCGTTCTTTTTGCCGCCGCCTTAGTGGGAGGTGGATTTTTGGCCGCCCGAGGCGATGCCGCTATCGCCAAACGATGGCAGGAAGTATTTGGCAAAGGGGTCGGATGGGAGCGAATTCTCAACGGGGGAGGGGATTTTCGTTTCGCCTTAGCCAAGGATGGCCTTGTCATCTGGCAGAAGGCCCCATGGTTCGGTCACGGTCCCGCCAGCTTTGATCTGCAACACCTACGAGTTAGTACCTGGACCCACGGTTCACGGACCTTTTTCACCCACAACGACTACGTCAATACGCTTTGCGATTATGGAGCGGTCGGGGCATTTCTCGTTGTCCTCTTTTGGATTTTTCTGGCGGTTTTTCTTTGGCGTCGGACTCGGACGCGAGGGAAGGAGTCCAAAGCAGATGTCTGCACAGGATTGGGTTGGGCACTGATGGCCACCATGCTCGCTCACGCTTTTGTTGATTTTAATTATCACGTTCCCGCCCCCGCCATCTCCTGCTTTTTTCTTCTCGGCCTAGCCACCACCATCTCCTGGCCCGAACGGAGGGAAGCGGGGGCGCGGTGGGCGAATCCGCTTCTCCTTGTTCTGGCTATGACCGTCGGCGGCCTCACGGCGTGGCAGGGGTGGCAAACCTGGGCGGGCTGGCGATCCCTGCCGGAAAAGCCAGTAGAAGCGGCGAAACTCTCGCATTCGGAATTAGACGCCTGCGCCCAGCAAGCGGAGCGGTCGGATCCGCGCTCTCCCAACCTCGCCAGTATTCTGGGCGACGCCTATCGACTGAAACTGCTGGAGGTCTATTTCGCGCCTCCCTCCACCTCTCCCTCCACCCGCGCCCTCAGAATCAAAGAGGAGGCACGGCTCGCGGAGTCGGCCCTTCAATGGTATCGCGCGGCCGCCCAGCGCAGTCCGCAGGACGATACCTTTGGCGTGCGCCAAGCCAGCATTCTCGACCTCCAAGGAAAATACGAGGAAGCGGGGGTTCTCTATCGGCAAGGCTTGGAGCAGCGCCCGCACTCCACCTTTTTTCATTTGAGCTATGGAAATCATCTTTGGCGGAAAGGGGATTTGGCAGAGGCGAAAGTAGAACTGGAAAAGGCGGTTTCTCTGGGGGATGGGGGAACTCGCCCAGAGGACGAGAAGGATTCAGGAGCGGAGGCTCGAGAAATGCTGGCGCAACTGAAAGAGCAGATTGCGAAAGGGCCGGCGATTCGGCAGGGTAAGACGTTCAACCCACAAGAGGATTAAAATTATGTCGAACCCTGAGACCACCTTAATACTAGTCAAACCCGATGCGGTGGCAGAGGGCTTGACGGGGGAAGTTTTGCACCGCTTAGAGAAGGAGGGACTAAAAATCCTGAACTGTCGGATGCTTCGCCTCGATGCTGCCCTGCTCAAGGAGCACTACGTTCATCTGGCGCACCTACCCTTCTTCCCAGAGATTGAAAAGTTTATGTCGTCGGGTCCCGTCGTGGCGGTTGCTCTTGAGGGAACCAATGCCATCGAAAGGGTGAGGGAACTACTCGGGCCGACTGACAGCACCAAGGCCCCCAAAGGCACCATCCGGGGAGATTTAGGAAAAGATAAGATGCATAACGTTCTGCACGCATCCGACTCCCACGAAACGGCGAAAACCGAGCTCATCCGGTTCTTCGGCAAGGCGGATCCGCGCGTTTAGAGATTACCCTTAGGCCAAGGCCAACAAACGAGGCGGGCGAATGGGGTCCACCGCCCCTCTGGGGCGGATATTATTCGCCTCATGATTCCGGTGGCTATCGCCACCGGCTAATTTCTGTCGGCCCTCCGGGCCTAGCGGAGTGGGTTCGGTGGATTAATTTCCAAGCTGGTTCGTGCTTAACAAACCCCATAGGAGCTCTGCCAGCCTATAACCGAGCCATCCTCAACAAACCCCGGAGGCGCTCAACAAATCTAAAACTGGTTCATCCTTAACTAACCCCAGAGGTGCTCTGCCAGCCTAGAACTGAGCCATCTACAACAAACCTAGAACTGCTTCGTGCTTAACCCACCCCATAGGAGCTCTGCCAGCCTAGAACCGAGCCAT
>JBBAWB010000010.1:0-47757 GCA_040397385.1 Methylacidiphilales bacterium | reverse complement strand
TCTGATTCCCCGAAGCGGAAAGATACCCGTTGGTGGTCACAGTGCCGCTCGAAGCGGACAAAGTCAGAGTCGCATCCCCCACCGCCAAGGTAGGCAGAGTTACCGGAGGAGTGACTGGAGGTGTGACCACTGGGGCCGCCGCCACGTTTAGTGTGAGGTATCGGGTGGCTGTGGCTGAAGTCGAATCCGTAACCATCACCTTGAAGGTGTAATTCCCCGCCAAGGTAGCCGCACCGCTGACCAGCCCGGAATTGGAAAGGGCAAGTCCGTCAGGCAAAGCACAGCAACTCGGCACCATCCAGGAATAAGGAGCCGTTCCTCCTGTTGCCACCAAGGTCTCCGAATAAGCCACCCCTTGGGTTGCGCTTTTTAGGACACCGCTACTCACCGCAAGAGCCGGCACCACACTGCTACTTCCATTGAGAGAAAAACCGGTCGGCAATGTTCTGGGCATAGAGAAGTTTGCCACTGCACCCACGAGAACGCTTCCGCCGGAGGGTATAACCGCGTTGTATGGCGCGTTTTTGACAAAGTAGTGGTTGCCCACTTTGCTCACGAGAACCCCTTCCCAAATACTGGTAATATCTCCCGCCCAATCAAATTCCAGATTCCAACCGTTGATCGCTTGGGCAGAAGTATTCGTGATCTGGAAGTCACCCTGCCCGCCGCTTGTCCACTGGTTGGTAAAGGCAAAAACGACCGTCCCCTCGCCCGATACAACCACTGGGGTGGTCGGAACTGTGGGAGTTGTCGGCGTGGTAGGAGTCGTCGGAGGGGTCACCACCACTTCAGAACCGGGAGGCACAACAGGATTCGGGGTGGCGCCATAATTCACGCCCCCGAAATCCACGTCGCTAGTAGAAAAGAAAACTTCCGCCCGGGGATCAATCCGCTGCCAGATGACATAAAGAACATGCCGGCCGATCCGATTCGGAAGTTGTAAAGTCATGTAATAGTTGTTTCCAGTCAGCGTCACATTGTCCGCCCCGGCAACCTCGACTAGATCCGACCAGAGAAGAGGCTGAAGGGGGTTATATCCCTCCCTAGTGATATAGGCTTTGAAGAAACTTGGTTCGTGCGGAGTCGGTGCGTAGTAGCGGCAAAGCTTGGCTCCGGGGACAACCTTAGTGGCCGGCCAATCGGTCCGGAGAAGATTGAGACCAGCATACTTATCCCGTCCCGCCCCAGGAAGTTTTCCGTCTGGGATCGCCGCCGCATACTTGTAGTCGGGCACATTCAGACTCACCTCCATCCAGTCGTAGAATGGCTGCGTGCCACCAACAGCGATCGCAGCCTTGGCCGCTTCACTGGTGGGGGTCTGGGGGTTTTCTAGGAAAACCTCATACGAACGGCTGATGGGATCCGCCATCGAACCGTGCCCGAAGGCACTGACCGCGCCGAGAACTAACGTGTAAAAGAAACTTCTGATGAGTTTTGCTTTTGTTTTCATACGCGGAACCTAATCCACGTTTTTTCTGTTTTTCCGGAAAATCGACCAACAGGCCCGAAAACTCTTTGAAACAGGCTGAAAAAATATTTAACCCGTTAACTAAAACCTGAAATAATCCGCCCAAGTGGAGATAAAATATCGTGATCAGATCAGCTTTGAAACAAAGCGCGGATCTCGGCCGTGTCGGGATAAACCAGTTTTTCGTTCGGCCCGCTCTGAAACACGCCGTTCTTGTAATACGGACTCTTGAGCGCGAGATCGATTTGGGGAGGTGAAGCAAACCCACCCCAGAAACAAGGCAGTTTGCCCTGCTTAGGCGGGTGGAACACCCCGCAAGGCGCCAGCAGGCAATCCAACGTATCCATATCCAACCATTCTCCCGGCTCCCCCAGATAGGCCGAGCCCCGTCCTCCCCAAAGAATGAGGCACTCATCCGAGACGGGATGCGTGTGAGCAAAATCCGGCTCGTTCTGGTTGAAACAGAAGTTAAACCCGCTCATGCGGGAACCGCCTCCGGGCCAAATCACAAAAACCGCCGGACTCCCCAAGGCTCCGAACGGCGTTCCTCGAAACATATTAAACAAGGCCCCTTCCCGCCGAATATCAGCCGATGAACGGTTCCAGGAGCGTACAGCGGATTCTGTCTCCCTGTATTTCAAAGCCAACGGAACTTTGAGTGTCCCCGTGTCCGCATTCATGCCCGCATGAAAACAAGCTTCATGATTCATTACCCCCATCGCCACATCATAAAATCCCGCTTCAGTATAAAGATCAAACTGGGGCGGGGTGATTTGCGAAACCAACACCAGATTGTCCTTATTGCCCGAAGTATTTCGAACCGCATGCGGAACTCCTTCCGGGAAATACGCGATATCCCCCGGCTCGACCGAAACCCACCGACCCAAAAGAAACACTTCCCCCCGCCCGGCCGCACAAAGCAGAACCTCCTCCGCCATGGTATAGTTATACGAAGTACTCTCCTCCCCAAGTTTCAGGGTCAAAACATGCACGCTTTCTGTCTGAAAGCCGTTCCCCGCCCAGGCGATCAACCGCGTGTGAACCCCATGCGTCTGGATGACCACCCCCTCATTAAGATTCCCGATCGCCCCATGAGCACGAATATGACTGTAAGTGTAATACTTCGCCTGATGCTTGGGATCCGCCATATCCTACTCGTAGAGCTACCTAGACAAAGTGTCCAACCCGAACCTAAAGCGCACAATACGGCCGCCATTTCGACACCAGAGAGTTAGTTTTAAAAACTATAGACAACTTCAGCCCCCACATAATGGGCGGGTCCGCCAGAAGCTGCGATTTGGTTGCCCGGAGTTGATGGATTGAGATTTGTATTCGAATTGCCCCCTGCCGTCCCAGCTCCCCAGTCCAAACGGTATTCACATCGCAGCAGCAGGTTACTGCTAACCATAAAACCTGCCGTTAGGGTGTCCTCCCAGAGATTCTCACCTGTGTTATGTCCACCTTGATCTGCGGTTGTCATATTCCCATTGGCTCCAAACTTTCCTGAATTATTCGATCCCATAAATTCTCCGCGACCCGCCAAGTAGAACCAGTCGTTGATTTGATATTTTGCATAGACCCCTACCCCATACCACGTCGTGGCCGCCTGGGGGGAAGAAAAGCTCCCCAAAACCGAGTCAAAAGCGAAAAGTAACTTGTCGTGAGCAAATTCTGGGGCCCAGTTCCCCCAGGAGTTGAATATCAGCATGTACCCCGTAGAACCGCCATCATTGGCAGCGGGCACAATTGAGCTATTCGCCACACCAAACCCGCTATTGTTCTCTGGATTGGTGCTATAGTGTATGTCATTACACCAGTTGGCGTGAGTTGTCGGCGCAGTCAGATTTAATCCTGCAATCAATGCGCAACCATCTCCATTTCCTCCCGTAGTGGTATTATTGGCCGAGTTGGATCCGTTCACGACACCGATTTTTCCGTCCAGATAACCATCAAAGCGGTAAGACGATAAGACCCCGATATAAGAAAGCGGGAACTGCTGGGACAACAGGCCATAAGTAACATTCATATTGGCGGGTCGCTCAATAACTTCATACCCAAAGATGGGTACAAAACGCCCCACCTTAAAATCCCAGCCGTTCCCCAGAGGAATCCGCAAACTGAGATAACCCTGTTCCAAGAATAAGGCGTTGGAGTTTTGGTCGCTGTTCAGCCGACCGGCAGGATCGGATCGATCGAGTAAATAGTTCGCATCTTCCCCAACAATCACGTCGACCCGAAACCCCGCTTGTAACCTATTTTCTGAGGTCAGGGGCCTTTCCAGGGCCACTTTCATGGCGTAAAGATTGAAATCCCCTCGTTGTGCCGAGTCACTGCCCAATCGGGCCGGAATATCGGATCCTGTCCCCGAGGAGGCAAAGTTATAGCTGTACCCCATATCGACATATCCACTGAGTTTGATTCCCGGATCTACGCTTTCGACAAAGTTATGCGATGGAATTTTTTTCTGCTCTTCACTTAAAATATCGGAGGCATGAGTTCTTTCCACAATACCACTCAGAATCCACAGAGTAAGAAAACCTCCGCAGAACTTTTCTTTCAATAATCTCCCCCATGGAAATTTCATCTTGAGCTCCAGCCTAATCAGGAACAACCCCACGAGCGAGCATAGCCACCTTGAGATGCAACTCCGAACAACTTCTCCCGCGTTGACCCTTTCCATTTTTCGCCCACGCTGGTCTCGTGCTCCAGTCAGTCCGTAAAAATCTTTCTCACTCCCCCAACTTTTGGCGGATCAATTTTGTTATCTGGTTCGCTTTCGGTCTCATCGCTTTTCTCATCCGCTCTGTCATGCAGGAGAACTTTACCCGAGTTATCGAAATTACTCTGGGGTCGGAACTTCTCGGTTTTTTACTTTCTGGCGTCCTCCGCCGAATGTATCGCAATCTCAACCTTCTTCAAATTCGCCGCTCCAGCCTTATTCTTCAGGCCCTCCTCCTCACCGCTTTCACCGCCGCTTTTCACTCAGCCCTCCTGCAGGGACTGATCGCCCTTCTCGATCTTGCCGGCCCCACCTGGAGCCTCACCCAAATAGTCCCCGTCTGGCAGCGCTGGACCCTATTTTCCATCCTCTGGTGGTTCATTTACCTTGCTTGGTCGTTCGCCTACCTTTGGCTAAAGGCCGATCTTTTGGTTCAGAAGGAAAAACTTCAGCAGCTAAAGGCCAAAGCTGAAGTCCAGCAGATGGAACTCCAGCTCATCCGATTCCAGCTCGACCCCCATTTTCTCTTTAACTCCCTCAACGGCATCGCCGCAGAAATTCCTATTCACCCCAAGATCGCCTCCAACATGGTCGATGAGCTGGCCACCTACCTAAAATACTCTCTCGATCATCGCCATGAACTGATCACCCCCTTGGCCGTTGAAATCGATGCCGCCACCTCCTACCTAAAAATTCAAAAAGCCCGTTTCGGAAGCAAACTACAAACTCGCATCACCGCCTCCGCAACCACCCGCAAAATTCTCGTCCCCAGCTTCATCCTCCAACCCATCGTAGAAAATGCCTTTAAATATGGCCCTGGTAAAAGTTTTGCCCGCCTCACTCTCCTTATCACCGCCCAAGCGAAAGCAGGCCATCTCATCCTTCAGGTGAAAAACTCAGGAAAACTCTCCTCCTCCCAAAAGGGCTCAGGCCTTGGCCTGGACGCCGTCCGACGCCGCCTCGAAATTCGCTACCCTAACCGCCACCACTTTACTCTGACGGAGGCAAAAGGATTTGTTGTCGCCACTCTCGATTTAGAAGGGGAACCATGCTCCGTGTAATCCTCTGCGATGACGAGCGACTCGCCCTTCAACGCCTACGCCAACTTCTTTCTCCCCATCCAGACATTCAAATCATCGGGGAAGCCAAGACCAAGGCCGCCGCCCTCAAACTGATCCGCAAAGAAAGACCAGATGCCCTCTTTCTCGATGTCCAAATGCCAGGCGCAACTGGCTTCGATCTCTTGAAAGCACTTCACCCGCCGCCCAAGACGGTCATGGTTACCGCCTACTCCAAATACGCAGTCCAAGCGTTCGATCTCGATGCCGTCGACTACCTGATCAAGCCAGTCAGCCCCCAACGTTTCGCCCAAGCCGTTCATCGCCTGCAAACCGCCTGTTCCAAAAAAGTCGCAATCTCCAAGACCGCTTATTCCTTGCAGGACCGAATCTGCCTCCACACTCCTCATCAATCGATCGTCGTCCCCATTGAGTCAATTCCCCTCCTTCAAGCCGACGGGGATTTCACCCGGATCCATATCCCCAACTCAACCCCCTTGATGATCTGCCAGCCCTTGGGTAGTTACGAAAAGATCCTACCCTTCCCACCCTTCGCCAAAATCGATCGCTCCCACCTGATAAACTTAAAAAAGATTACCCGCATTGACCGAAAATCCCGGGACGAGGCAAACCTCATTCTCGAGAGCGTCCCCCAACCCATTCCCATCGGCCGCGCCGCCCAACTCCGCCTCAAAGATTTCCTTCCCAAACCGTAATTTGGGGTCAGAGGTCAAATTCCAATTTTACATCGTCAATATCGTCCCCGCCTTTTCCTCCCCCTTCACCACCTTCGTCATCGTCCCTGCCACCCGACCATCGACAAACTCAACCCTCTTCAATCCCTGCCGCAACGCCACCGCTGCCGATCGACACTTCGGAATCATCCCCGCACGAATCACTCCCCCCTCCTCCATCTTCGCTAACTCCACCACTCGAAGCTCTCGAATCAAAGAAGCAGGATCACGGCGATCCCCCAGCACTCCCGGCACATCCGACAAAAAGATTAGTCGCTCCGCCGCCAATGCTCCCGCCAACGCCGCCGCCGCCACATCCGCATTTAAATTCATCGCCCCCCCATCGTTGCCCTGCCCCACGGGACTGACCACCGCCGTCTCCCCCGCTGCCAATGCCTTCCGCACCTCCTCCACCAAACAACGCTCCACCTCCCCCACCCTCCCCAAATCCACCACACCCCCTTCCAACATCCCAGCCACCGCTTTTCGCGCTAGAAAAACTTTTCGCCCACTCACTCCTCTTGCCTTGCCACCCTGTCCATTCAACTGAGCTACAATTCCAGGATTCACCTTTCCATCTAACACCTCTTCCACTGCCACCATCGTCGCTTCGTTCGTTACCCGAAACCCCTCCACAAAAACCGGCTTCAATCCCCGCTTCTTCATCTCCGCACTAATCTCCTTACCCCCCCCGTGGACCAAAACAATCGGTACCCCCCCACGCGCCAATCCCGCGATCTCCGCCAGAATTTCCCCTACTTTCGCAGGATCATCCATCGCGCTTCCCCCATACTTAATCACCACCGCGCCACGCATACTCCTACTCCCCTAAATTAATCCGCACGTACTTTTCCGAAAGATCGGTCGTCAGCATCGCGTAATTCCCTTTTCCCAAATTCAAATTCACCTGAATCGCTACCCTCGACCTCCGCGCCGCCGCCCGCAACCTCCCCATCGGCGTCGCCGCCGCTACCCCACCCCGCACCGCCGCCACCCCATCATAATGAATATCCACTAACTCCTCCCGCATCCGTGCCCCACTCGCCCCAATCGCTCCCATAATTCTACCCCAGTTCGGATCCCCACCATGCCACGAAGTCTTGACCAAAGCCGAGCGCACCACCGCCTCCGCCATCTTTTTCGCATCCGCCTCCGTCGCCGCGCCCGTCACCGCCAACTCAATTACCCGCGTCATCCCTTCACCGTCCCCCACAATTTTTTTCGCCATCTCCAACATCACCATCTTCAGCGCCGCGGCAAACTTCCCCATATCCGCATCATAACTCTTTAAGGGCCGATTTCCCGCCGCTCCATTCGCTAAGACCAACACCGTGTCGTTCGTGCTCATATCCCCATCCACACTGATCCGATTAAAACTCTGCTCTACCGCCTCGCTCGTCACCCGCGCCAAAGTCGCCCGATCCACCGCCGCATCTGTCGTCACCACACAAAGCATCGTCGCCATATTCGGATGAATCATTCCCGATCCCTTGGCCATCGCCCCAATCACCACCCGTCTTCCTCCCAAACTTAAACGCACCGCCCCCTCTTTTCTCACCGTATCCGAAGTCATAATCGCCCGCGCCGCCACCGATCCCCGCCCAGGCTTCAAAATCCGCGCGCAGTTCCGAATCCCCCGCAAAACTTTGCGAATCGGTAGAGGCACCCCAATCCGACCCGTCGAACAGACCAAAACCTCCTGCGGCTTGCATCGCAAAGCCGTCGCCGTCGCCACCGTCATTCTTTTTGCATCCGCAATCCCACGGACCCCCGTGCAAGCATTCGCGTTGCCACTGTTAATAATGATCGCCCGCACTTTTCCGTTCTTCAGATGCTCCTGACTCACCCGCACCGGGCCTGCTTTCACCTGATTCGTCGTAAACGCCCCAGCGGCATCCGCTGGACAAGTCGAAACCAGTAACGCCATGTCCTTCTCGCGACCCGGCTTCAATCCCGCATGGATACCTGAAGATAGAAACCCCTTCGCCGAAGTGACGTTCCCTGCCTTGATCCATACCCACGCCGGCTTCACCACTCCAATCCCTCCCCTTCGGGTAGCCCATGCCGCAAATTAAAACAGTGCACCGCCTGGCCCGCCGCCCCTTTCCCTAAATTATCAATCGCCACAATCACCAAACCCCGCCCCGTCCACTCATCCACCCGCACCGCAATCTCCGCCCCCTGCCGTCCCGCCACCCGCTTTGTCTCTGGCAAAGCCTCCCCCGTCAACACCCGCACCGCCACCGCCCCCTGATAAAATTCCCGATACTCCTTCTCCAAAGCCACCGCCGACGTGCCCTTCTTCAATGGAAAAGAAATCGAGGTCAACATCCCACGATGCAACGGCGCTAAATGAGGCACAAAAGCCACCCGCACCGCACTCCCCGCAATCGCCGAAAGCTCCTGCTCAATCTCAGGCCGATGCCGATGCTGCGGCACGCTATACGCCCGCAAATTCTCATTACACTCCCCAAAAAGATAAGCCCCCTCCACCTTCTTCCCCGCACCCGACACCCCGCTCATCGCCGAAATCACTATCCCACCCTCCGCCACCCACCCCGCCTTCAAGACCGGCGCTAATCCCAGGATGGCCGTTGTCGGATAACATCCAGGACACGCCAACAAATCCGCTTTCTGTATTTTTTCCCGATAGATTTCTGGCAACCCATAGACCGCTTCACTCAACCGCGCGGGTACGGGATGCACCATCCCATACGTCTTCTCATACAAAGCCGCATCCTTCAGCCTGAAATCCGCACTCAGATCAAAAACTTTTTTACCCAACGCCCGCAACTCACCCCCGATCGCAGCCGAAACCCCATGAGGTAGCGCCAGAAAAAATACCTCCGCCTTTTGCGAAACTTCTTTCGCCGAAAGATCTTCGCAACGCAATCCCCCCGCCGCTCCGCCAATCGCTAAAGTCTCCTCCAGCGTCTTCCCCTTCCACTGCCTCGAGGTCACCGCCGTCAATTTCATCCCAGGATGCCGTGCACAAATTCGTACGAGTTCTTCCCCCGTATAGCCGGAAGCGCCCAAAATAGCGGTGGTCACGAGCGATTTCATAGAAACGGCACAATAAAGCCGTCACCCTCACCTCTTCCACTCCCAACCACAAAAAAAGTGGCCGGTAGTGAACAACTCTTCCAATCAGCGTTTGGAGAACTGGAAGCGTTTCCGCGCACCAGGCTGTCCAGGCTTCTTCCGCTCACGCTTCCGCGGATCCCGCCTCAGCAAACCAGCCTTCTTCAAGGCACCACGCTGCTCTGGGAGGGTCTGGTTCAAAGCCCGGGCAATCGCCAAACTGGCCGCCCCAGCTTGGCCTGAAAGACCACCCCCACTCGCCCGAATCCGTACATCAAATCGTTTTTCTTCCTTAATCGTCACCAAAGGCTTCATCAACTCGATCCGAGTCGAGGGAGTTGGGAAATACTCTTCCAACGCCCGTCCATTCACCGTAATCAAACCCGTTCCCCGCTTCAGATAAGCCAGCGCCACCGCCGTCTTCCGCCGCCCCACTCCATACTTGTCTTCGTTCGCCATAAATTTCTTTCCGACTTAGCGGAGCTCCACCTTTTCCGGTTGCTGCGCCACATGGGGATGCTCCGCCCCCCCATAGACATAAAGTTTCTTCAAAATCACCCGACCCAACCGATTGTGCATCACCATCCCCCGCACCGCCGTCTGAATCAAAAGCTCAGGCCTCCGACCCCTCCGCGCCTGCACCGTCTCCGTATGATGCCCCCCAATATAACCCGAGAACGACATATAGCTCTTTAACGTCTCTTTCTTCCCAGTGAAAACTGCCTTGGCCGCATTGATCACCACCACGTGATCCCCCGTGTCCACATGAGGGGTGAAAATAGCCTTATTCTTGCCCCGCAATATGTTCGCCGCTTTCACCGCGACCCGACCGACCACCTGTTTATCGGCGTCGATCAGAAACCATCGGCGGGTTACATCCTTGGCTTTGGCAGAAATGGTTCTCATACGAACTGAACAGCATAAAAAAGAAACCTCACGCAGTCAATTGTGAATTCATTGACCTCCTGTCCTTGCCCAGACCGCTTCCTTCCTTAAAGTAGTTTACTTATGGGTTACCTCGTCCTCGCGCGCAAATACCGCCCTCGCACCTTTACCGAACTCGTCGGCCAAGACCACGTTGTCCGCACCCTCTCCAACTCCATCGCCGAGGGTCGCCTCGCCCACGCCTTTCTTTTCGTCGGTCCCCGCGGCATCGGTAAAACCTCCACCGCCCGCATCCTCGCCAAAGCCCTCAACTGCCCCCAAGGCCCAAAAACCGACTTCAACCCCGACGACGATATCTGCAAAGAAATTGAAGAGGGCCGTAGCCTCGACGTCCTCGAGATCGACGGCGCCTCGAATCGCGGCATCAACGAAATCAAAGAACTGCGCGATAGCGTCCCCTACGCTCCCGCCCGCGGAAAATTCAAAATCTATATCATCGACGAAGTTCACATGCTCACCACCGAAGCCTTTAACGCACTACTCAAAACCCTCGAAGAGCCTCCCGCCCACGTGAAATTTATCTTCGCCACCACCGAAGTCCAAAAACTACCCGCCACTATCCTTTCCCGTTGCCAACGCTTCGATCTCCGCCGTATCCCCGATCCCCTCATCGTCTCCCACTTGCGGAAAATCTCCCAAGCCGAGAAAATTACCATCGCCGACGAAGCCCTTCTCCTTCTCGCTCGCCAAGCCGAAGGCGGCCTCCGCGATGCCGAATCCGCCCTCGAACAACTCGTTAGTTTTGCCGGTCGTACCATCACCCTCGAACATGTCCTCGAAGTCTTCGGTCTCGCCGGCCCCATCGAAACCCGTGCCCTCGCCTCCGCCATCCTCGCTGGCGATGGACCCTCAGCCCTCGCCAAACTTCACGAATTTCGTACCCGCCACCGCGATCCTCTTCGTATCGCCCAAGACCTAGCCCGCCACTTTCGTAACCTCCTCCTTCTTCAAATCGCCCCAGCTGAAGCCGAGGCCGAACTCGGTAAAGAGGAAAAACAAACCCTCCTCTCCCTTGGGAAACTACCCGAACAATCCCACCTCCTCTCCCTCCTCGAACAACTTCTCGAGTTCGAACACCACCTGCGTAACTCCCTCGCTCGCGAAGTCGCCCTCGAAATCCTCGCCCTCCGCCTTTGCGAACAGCGCGAGCGCGTCTCCCTAGAAACTATCCTCAAAAAACTCGCCGTCCCCGGTTCCGAAACCCGCGCCGAGTCTGCCGCCTCTCGGCCCACCCCCACCCCCCTTCCAAAAACCACCCCCGCTCCTTCTTCCACCCCATCCCCCGCAAAAACCCCCACCCAAAAACCAACCTCCCCCTCCTCCTCCGCCAAAGAAACCTTCCTCAACGACCCAGCCATCCGTGCCGCCCTGAAACAGTTCGACGCCAGAGTCATTGATCAGTCCAGCTAATTCCCAAGTAAAATCGGATGGCTGATTACCCTCCCGCCGCCCTTCGCCTTGTCGCCGCCCTCCGCAAACTCCCCGGCCTCGGCCCACGCTCCGCTGAGCGACTCGCCCTCCACCTCCTCTCCGCACCACCAGGCGCCTCCGAAGACCTCGCCCACGCCGTTCGCCAAGCCCGCTCCCAAGTCATCCCCTGCCCCGAATGTAGCTTCTTTTCCGAAGACGGCCTCTGCGAAATCTGTCGCGACCGCTCCCGCGACGAATCCCTCCTTTGCGTCGTCGAACACGCACCCGATGTCCTTAGCTTCGAACGCTCCGCCACCTTCCGCGGCCGCTACCACGTCCTCGGTGGCCTACTCTCTCCACTCGACGGAATCGGGCCTGATGAACTCAAAATTCCCGCCCTCCTCGCCCGCGTAAAAAAAAATCAAACCCGCGAGGTCATTCTCGGCTTCGGTACCGACGCCCGCGGAGAAACCACCGCACTCTATCTCGCCAAAGAACTTTCGGCCCTCGGCTTGAAAATCACCCGCCTCGCCACCGGCGTCGCCGCAGGCTCAGGCCTCGAATTCGTCGATTCCATCACCCTCGGCCATGCTCTCTTCCATCGCCGAGAAATTTAGCCGCCGCCCCATCGAGGCACCGCCCTCACCGCTCACCTTATTCTCTTTCATCCACTCGCTGTTCACATCTTTTGTGGATGAATTTTCGCCCCACCTCGACTCCCCCCCGCTCCCGTCCATTCCAGAGATATGCCCATCCGCACCCGCAAAGACTGGGAGAAAAAGGAATCCCTTCTTTTCTCCCCCTTCGCCACCAAAAGCAGCGAAAGCCTCGGCCGCAAACACTCCGAAGAATCTCACGACTTTCGCCCCGAATTCCAACGAGACCGCGAACGCATCGTTCACAGCTCCGCTTTTCGTAGCCTCGAATACAAAACCCAAGTCCCACTCAACGGCACCGGTGACCACGTCCGTACCCGCCTCACCCATACCATCGAGGTCGCCTCCCTCGCCCGCTCCCTCTGCCGCTCCCTCGGCCTCAACGAAGACCTCGCCGAGTCCATCGCCCTCGCCCGAGATCTCGGCCATCCCCCCTTCGGCCATCCCGTCGAACACACCCTCGACCAGCTCATGCAAGACGCTGGTGGCTTTGGTCGGCGCCACCAGAGCCTCCGCGTCGTCGAACAGCTCGAGATCAAATACCCTGAATTCAACGGCCTCAACCTCACCCACGAAGTCCGCCAAGGCCTCAACCCCCTGCCTCGCACCGAATCCCAGCCCTCTCTCGAATCTCAGGCCGTCGATCTCGCCGACGAAATCGCCCACAGTTGCCACGACCTCGAAGACGCACTCGAAAGTGGCCTGGTCGAACCCACCGCCCTTCTCGGTATCGAACTGTGGAAAGAAACCGAGTCCACGGTTCGTAAAAATTACGCCCGCCTTGATCCCGAACGCACTCGCCGTTTTGTCGCCCGCTGCCTCGCCGATCACTTAATGGAGGACGCCACCCGCTCCTCCGCCGCCAACCTGGCCGAACTTACTCCCTCCAGCGCCGCTGATGCCCAAGCCGCTGGCCATCGTCTCCTGACCTTCACTCTCCCTATGCGCGTTAAAATTCAAAATCTTCGCACCTTCCTTTCTGAAAATCTTTACCACCACCCAGGGGTTCGCGAAGTCAACCAACGAGCCTGCCAAGTCCTGCAAGGCCTCTTCGAATTTTATCACGCCCACCCTCATCTCATCGCCGAACGCGCCGTCCTCCGAATTAAAAAAGAGGGAGTCAGTCGTGCTGTTTGTGATTTCCTCTCCAGCCTAACCGATCGTACCGCCCTCCAGTACTACGCCCGCCACGTCGGCACGGATGACCTTCTCCGCGAGCTCGCCGTCCAGCCCGATCGCCCAGTCACCCCAGGCCTGCAACTCGTTTAGCTCTTAGGCTTAACTCGCAACTTCCCCAAGAAGCTGCGGATCTTTTCTTGATACTCCTTGCTGAAAGAACGGCTCTCATGCCCTTCCCCAGGAATAATCCAAAACTCTTTCGGCCCAGCCGCCACCTCGTAAATCGTCCGCACCATCGCAGGATCCATTCGCCGATCCTCCTCCGCTGCTAGGATCAAAATCGGCACATCGATCCGCTTCACCGCTCTCAAACTATCCACCGCATCCAGTTTAAATTTTGCCCGCTCCTCAATCATTGGCATCGCCAGTGTCAGCAGGGGAAATTCCGACATTCCGTACATTACCTTCGCATGATGCCGAATCGTGTTGCGGTAGGTGTCAAACGGAGCATCCGCAATCACCCCCGCGACCGAACCATCCTCCGCCGCCGCCAAAAGCGCCGCCACCGCCCCCATCGACGTTCCCCACAATACTGGATCTCCCGCGCCCCGCTTACGCACAAACTCTATCGCCGCTTCCACATCCCAACTCTCGTAATACCCGATACTCGTTAGACTCGTCTCACTCATCCCGTGACCTCTGAAGTCGATCGCCAAAACCGGATACCCCGCAGCCTGTGCGAAAAGAATATAATCGATCATGTGCGCTTTGCCCGCCCCCAACCCATGCAGAACTATCACCGGCGGATTCCCCTTCTGCCCACGCGGCATCCACCACCCCGATATCTTCTTTCCATCTTTCGCCCTCAGCTCCACATCCTCGGAAAACAAACCTAGCCTTGCGGGATTCAAGGCCGGTCGAGCCGTCGGAGGAATCTTCGTTGCCAAATCCGCTAAGAAACTCGCCGCCAAAAAAGCCAACCCCACCACCACCAACCCCAGAAACCCACTTCCCACCAAGACCGCCTTGCCCTGCTTTCGCCAGAAATTCATATTACCCATCCTAGCCTTTTCCCGTTGGCATGCGAGGCGCCTAGCTCCTCGGCCGCTACCGTTTCTCTTTCCTTTCGTCCTCAAAGGCGTAGGTCCCTTGCTCGAGGAAGCCGCCCTTGGCGCTCTACTGATTCTCCTCTTTCTTTTTTGCTTTTTTATCCTTGGCAGAAAAAAGAATTGATTTACCCCACAACTTCGAAAAGGCGACCCACTTCGGGTCGCCCTTTTCTTTGGATCCTTTTCTCTCGCCCTTCCACCCTGCCTCAGCCAACTATCTCTTAATGATCCTCCGCCTCCTTTGCCCCAGTCTCCCTGCACTCGGAGTAGGCCTCATACTCGCCACCTCTGCCTCCGCCGAAATCAGTCAGACAGCCGCTACCACTTGCGTCCAACAGTGGGCCACCCTCCTCGCCCAAGGCCATGCCGACGATTTGGCAAAACTGCTCCACGAATCCTACCAACACATCCACGGCACAGGCTTAGTCGAATCTAAAACCGCTTTTTTGGATGCTCTCCGCAGCGGCAACCGAAAATATGAGCCTATCCAACTTGAAGACCTGAAATTTAGATCATTCCAAGATACCGCCATCCTCACCGCCAAATTTAATCTCAAAGCAACCGCTCGTGGAAAAAAGATGGAAGGGGTTTACCTAGCTTCCTTCACCTTAATCCAAACCCCCCAAGGTTTATCCATCGTCTCCTTCCAAGCCACCCCCCTCAAACCCGCAACTCCTTAACCCGTCATCTTCCTTTGCGGCTCTACCCCTTACCGTAAAGCTCATCGCTTCTTACCCTTAAATTAGTTAGGCTCATAACCATGCGAGTTCTCGTCACCGGCATGATTGCAGGGATGGACGACGCCGATTACCTCCGGCGCGTTGTCGCCCTCAGCCAGAAAAATAACCGCGACATTAAGGTCTATCACGCGGTGGACGACTTTACCAAAGCTGGCAAAAAACCCCTCGAACGCCTTCTCGGTGCCACCGACTACGTTTTCGAGCTCACCCGTGAAAAGGAGTACGAGAAAATCGGATACGAAATCACTCGCAACAACTACCAAGATGTCATCATCCGCGCCCCCGCCACAGTCGAGTGGAATCGCATCAATCGTAAATTCAAGGATCAACGCATCCTCCGTGATTTCATTAAACCTGACCTGATCGTCACCTTGATCGACGCGGAGTGGGCCATCAAACTCAAACTCGAAACCTTACAAGAGGCAGACCCATTCCTCGTCGCCCTCAAAGAGCGAAATCATACCCTTTACGACATTCTTTCCTGGATGAATGAGGAAGTCAGTCTTTCGGAAGATTGGGCTCGCTACATGGGGGTTCCCCACTACGTCATCGCTGTCGGCGAACCGCCAGAGGCGCTCTACAAGCTGGTCACCCACCCCAACCCTTGGGTCGTCTACGCCAGCTACTCCATGAGCTACGGCACCCCTGAAATACGAAAGGAGATTGATAAGGTCATCCATCGCCTTCGTAAATACGCGGTCGTTGTCGATCCCCAGTCGATCGAGATTGGCACAAATTTTGAGGGGGTCCCTACCAGCGACCGTGAATCGATTTACGCCTACACCGTCCATCGCGACTTGCACTGGTACGTAGGCAAAGTCCACGCCGTCGTCGCCATCCACCCCTACCCTGAGCGTCCACCCCTCTCCACAGGGATGATGGACGAATTAGGGCATGCCCGAGATTACATGAAATCCCGCTACATGATCTTCCCGCGCGGTGGCTTCAGCCCTTTCACCACCGATTCCTATATTGAAAAAGGCCATCTCTTCGAAACCTCTGACGACTTTTTCAAATACCTCGACGAAGTCGAAAAACGCCCCAAGTTTACCGATGAATTAGAACTGCAAGGCGAGTTTTTTAAGGGCCAGTAGCCCCTATTCTGAAATGCGGAGGTGGCACCCCAACAAACCACCCATGACACGGGCGGACTCGACCCAGAAACCATTTCTGACTAGTATATTACGATGTCTTTGATTCCTCGCATTGTCCAAACCACTGCCGCCCAAGAGCTCAGCTCACCCGAAATGCGGCGCTACGCCCGCCACCTCATCATGCCCGAAGTCACGGTGGAAGGTCAGCGCAAGCTCAAGGCCTCCCGTGTACTCGCCATCGGCACAGGTGGACTTGGTTCTCCTCTTCTCGCCTATCTCGCCGCGGCTGGAGTCGGTCGCCTTGGCATCATCGATTTCGATCGTGTCGACGAATCCAATCTCCAACGCCAAATCATTCACCGCCAAACCTCTATTGGTCAGCCCAAGGTAGAATCAGCCCGCCGCACCATTTCCGAACTTAATCCTCACGTCGAAGTCATCACCCACGAAGTCGCCCTTCGTTCCGACAACGCCCTCGATCTTCTCCGTGACTACGACATCGTGGTCGATGGCACCGATAATTTCCCCACACGCTACCTCGTCAACGATGCCTGCGCCCTTTTGGGTAAACCGAATGTCTACGGATCGATATTCCGTTTCGAAGGCCAGTGCACCGTCTTTTGGGCAGGCCACGGCCCATGCTACCGCTGCCTTTACCCCGAACCCCCTCCCCCGGGAAGCGTGCCCAGTTGCGCCGAAGGGGGCGTTCTAGGAATTCTTCCCGGCGTCATCGGGGTTCTCCAAGCCATCGAGACGGTAAAACTCATCCTCGGCATCGGGGATCCTCTCATCGGTCGCCTCCTTCTTTTTGATGCGCTGAAAATGCGCTTCAAAGAGATGCGCCTACGCCAAAATCCAAACTGCCCGATGTGCGGAAAAAATAAAACCATCACAGGACTCATCGACTACGAGCAGTTTTGCGGCATGCCCGCCCGCGAAGGCCCCGCCCAGCAAACCGGTCCCACCGTTCCTGAAATCACCTGCGCAGAACTGAAGAAGAAAATTGACTCAAAGAAACCCTTCTTCCTTCTCGATGTCCGCGAACCTCACGAATTCCAGATTTCCAAGATCACTGGCTCTACCTTGCTCCCACTCGGCGAACTCCCCAAGCGTTGGTCAGAAATACCCCAAGACAAAGAAATCGTCATCCATTGCAAGGCGGGCATTCGCAGCGCCAAAGCCCTGCTTTTTCTCCAGCAGCAAGGCTACCAAAACATGCTTAATCTCAAGGGCGGCATCGATGTTTGGTCCGACGAAATCGACCCCTCCCAGCCACGCTATTGAATTTTGCTCGCCTCCTCGGCTTCACCTGCTGGTTCGCCCTTGCTGGAGCTTGGGCTGGAGGCGAAGCGAAATTAGAAATCGGAGATCAACGATTGACCGTAGAAATCGCCCTGCGCCCTGAGGAACAGATGACGGGCCTGATGAATCGCGATGCCTTGGACTCCGATCGGGGAATGCTCTTTGTTTTCCCTGCGCCCAAACAGGCCTTTTTCTGGATGCACAACACCTCCATCCCACTCGATCTCGCTTTTCTCGATGCCAACGGGGTGATTCTCGAGATCATTCCCCTTGTTCCCTTTGATGAGAAACGAGTCCAGAGCCAATCCTCCAATGTGTCCTACGCTCTCGAGGTCGCCCGCGACTGGTTCTCCAGCCGCGGACTAAAAGCCGGGCTTAAGGTTAAGGGGCTGCCAAAGACCTGATTTATGGTCGGCTTAGGCGTGAGCCATGTCTCGATGAGCAAAAGCACGGACTTGGTGGGGATGCGCACTGCCCACCGCCATGGTCTTGCCGTCAGGTGAGAAAAACTCAAGCTCGTACCCGAGGGGATCACGATGGACATGAATCACCGCACCCTGCGGTTTCTCCAACACGGTCCTGATCGAATCGGAAAGCTCTCACCAGTTTTCTTGGCTAAATCTGTGGGAGCAAATCCCGAGGGCTTCACATCCTCCCTCTGGGCGGGATTGATCCAGTGGCTAGCCCTTAATCTTGCTCTTGCTGATTTGCCACTCATCGCTCTCCATCTCTAACCCCAGATCTGACGGTCGAGGGTGCGATACTGAATCGCCTCGGCCAGATGATCCAAAAGAACCTTTTCACTTTCCGCTAAATCCGCAATCGTCCGCCCTACTCTCAGAATCCGATCCAAAGCCCGCGCACTCAAAGCTAAGTCAGTCATCGCGCTGGAAAGAAGTGCCTTCGCCTCCCGATCCATCGGAACCCGCCTTCGCAATTCTCTAGGGCCCATTTGCGCATTAGCATGGATCGAGGAGTTTGGCCCAAACCTTTTTCTTTGTAATTCCCGCGCCCCCTCGACTCTCCTTTGAATCACCGCAGAGGACTCTCCTGGCTCTTCGGATAACAGCTGCTCGTGCTTCATCGCTGGGACCTCAAGGTGCAGATCGATTCGATCTAGGAGCGGTCCACTAATTTTATTCAAATACCGACGAGAAGCCTGACCATTAGGTCGGCCTTCGAAATTACCGCGCGGACTCGGGTTCATGGCTCCGATAAACATGAACCGAGCAGGGAAGGTCATCGTCCCGGAAGCCCGAGAAATCGTCACCTGCCCGTCTTCCAGAGGTTGGCGCAAAACCTCCAACGCCGATCTCTTAAATTCGGGAAGTTCATCCAAAAAAAGCACTCCGTGATGGGCCAAGCTAACCTCGCCCGGAGAGGGATGGGCCGATCCTCCAATCAACCCAATATCTGAAATGGTGTGGTGGGGACTACGAAAAGGACGCTCCCTTACCAACGAATCTTCCGCTCGCAACAAACCCGCCACGCTATGGATGCGGGTTGTTTCAAAGGATTCTTCCAAAGTCATCCGAGGAAGTATTCCTGGCAACCTTTTCGCTAGCATACTTTTGCCCGACCCGGGGGGTCCGATCATCAACACATTATGATTTCCGGCGGCTGCAATTTCCAGGGCGCGCTTAACCGCCTCCTGCCCTTTGACCTCGGAGAAATCCACCCCGAGCGGATTTTCTGTCTTTGAGAGTGATCCATTCATCAATGTCTTTGCCACGATCGGAATATTTACCGCTTTACCATCGATTACCTCAGCCGCCTCACGCAGGTCCCGGACAGGAACCACTCGTACCCCTTCCACCGCACTGGCCTCAGCCGCATTCAAGACAGGCACGATCAGTCCCCGTACTCGACGATCTCGGGCTAAAAGAGAGATCGCCAAGACTCCTCGCACAGTGCGAACAGCCCCATCCAAGGCTAGCTCCCCCACGACCATCCACTCCGCTAGATTGTCTTTCGAGATCTGCCCAGAGCACGCCAACAATCCCAGAGCGATTGGTAGATCAAAACAAGGGCCAGCTTTTTTTAAATCTGCTGGCGCCAAGCTGGCCGTAATAAACCCTTCAGGACAAGAGTACCCACTATTCCAAATTGCTGCCTTCACCCTTTGTCGCGACTCTTTCACCGCTGTGTCCGCCAATCCGACCACGACAAAGTTCTCTTTTCCACCCCCCGCATCCACCTCTACCTCCACTGGCAGAGCCGATACCCCGACAACCGCAGCCGACCAAGTACTGGCGATCTGTCTCATCGGCTCCACTCCAATCCTGCTTCTTGAAGGGTAAAGGCGTGCTGCAACCAACGGCATCGAGGAATTCGCCCAGGCGAGTAGAGAATCTCCACGATATCGAAGCGTACAGGCGGAGGTCGGCTTGATAGCTCCCGCAGATATCGATTCGCTGTGGCGATGATTCGACGTTGCTTGCCATACGTCACCGCGTGCTCGGGCTTGAGCCGCGCCAGAAAGTGGCGGGTCTTCACTTCCACCACCACAAGCTCCTGTCCGTGCCGCCCCACTAGGTCGATCTCCCCGCACCGAGCCTGATAATTACGAACCAGGATTTTGACCCCCGCCCGCTGTAGATAACGCGCAGCAACCCTTTCCCCGTGGCTACCCGCTTGACGACTATTTTTCCATACGGGGCACGGAAGCCGATCCCAAGGGTAAAAACGATCTACGATGAATCGGACAAGGGCCATCCATGGCCAACGCGCGCAAATGCTCTGCCGTGCCGTACCCACGATTTTTATTAAATCCATAGGTAGGATATAACTGCCCAAAGTGCAAAAAGTTGCGGTCCCGTGAAACTTTTCCTAAAATGGATGCCGCCGCAATCGAAGGGCAGATCCCATCACCCCCCACCACCGCGATATGTTTCCGCCCTAAATGCTTGGCAGGCAATCCGTCTACGAGGATAACCCCATCGTTAAGCCCTAACTTATCCAAAGCACGCCCCATCGCCATTTGGCTCGCGACGAGAATATTATGCTCCTCAATCTCCTCAATCGTGGCCTCCCCTATAGCCCAAACCCCAATTTCGGGCTGAGTGAGGAGTGTAAAAAGCTCCTCTCTTTTCTTTAACGACAGCATCTTCGAGTCATCTAAGCCAGGAACAAGTGTGCCCGATCGATGGAAACGATAGGCCGCTGCTACAACCGATCCAGCCAGCGAACCCCTCCCCACTTCATCCACCCCCGTGACCGGAGCAGATCTGGCCCACTTCTTCTCCGCTTTCCAAGCGGGAGGAATTCTTTAGCCCTTCTTTTTAACAACCAGCTCCCGAACCGACATATCCGAACGACCACGCAGATAAAAAAGTTTTGCCCGACGTGGGTTACCCCTCGACTCGACTTCAATCTTCTCAATCCGTGGAGAGTGCAGAGGAAAAATACGTTCCACCCCTTCGCCATAGCTAATTCGGCGCACGGTAAACTGCTCGTTCAATCCACGACCTTTCCGCGCGATCACCGTACCCGCAAAAAGCTGGGTTCGTTCCTTGTCTCCTTCTTTTACCTTGGTGAAAACCTTGATCTTATCGCCCACCCCAAAACCGGTGCGGCCTTCTTTGAACTGCTCTTGTTCAATCGTTTCGATGATCTTTATGCTCATAATTTCTTTTCCTTTAGAACGTAACAGCCTACCTGCTTTTTTCCTTCAAGTAAATCTCCCCTTCGTGCCTCCGTCCGCGCTAGAGCCTGACTCTTTCGCCAGGCAGAAATCTCCGCATGGTGGCCAGAAAGCAGAACATCGGGCACCGTCATTCCTTGGAACACCTCAGGACGGGTATACTGAGGTCCCTCCAACAGTCCCTCCCCTTCAAAGGAGTCGTCCCCCGCCGATTCCTCATTCCCCAAGACCCCAGGAATCAGCCGCACCATGGCATCAATCAAGGTCAAGGCAGGTACCGTCCCGTTACTCAAAATATAATCGCCCACCGATATCTCCTCATCAATCCACTCTTGGCGCACCCGCTCATCGATGCCCTCATAGTGTCCACTTACCAAAAGCAGGCGGGGATACTCCCGCACCATCTGTCGAACCTTCGCTTGCTCAAGCCGAGTTCCCTCAGGCGTTAAAAAAATCACCCGCGCGCGATTTTCTCCCTCCCCGCGTAAATGCTCAATCGCATCCACCAACGGTTCCGCCTTCATCACCATCCCAGGACCACCCCCAAAGGGACGATCGTCTACAATACGATGTTTGTCTTTGGCATAATCCCGCAGCTGATGAACCCTGATTTGCACTAAACCAGCACGCTGGGCCCGACCCAAAATACTTTCACCCAAAACCCCTTGCGCCATCGCGGGGAAAAGAGTCAGCAGATCAATCGTCACGCCGCCATCCCCTCGTGGGCGTCATCCTCCACTTCGACAAAGATGCGTTGACCATCTCGACTCGAGGCATTGAGCAACGACCGAATTGCCTCAATCGTCCGACCATTGCGACCAATGATACGACCGAGATCCTCAGGATTTACACGAATTCGGAAAAGGGAACCACGCTCATCGGACGTTTCTTCCACATCCACTTCCTCGGGATGAGTCACCAGCCGACCGAGAACAAGTTCGAGAAAATATCGCATGGGGTTCCGGCCTTCAACCGGAGAGGTTAAGCCTTCGGGGCTTTGCGGGCTTTTCGAATGAAACTAGCGACCGTCTCGCTTGGCTTCGCTCCTTGACCCACCCAATGATCGATCCGATCCAATTTCAGCTTCATTCCTGCATCCTTACCCATGGGATTGTAGGTTCCGACCAGTTCCAGAAAACGGCCGTCACGCGGACTTTGCTTGTCCGTGACCACCACCCGAAAATAAGGGCGATTCTTTTTGCCCTCTTTGCGCAAGCGAATAACAACCGCCATAAAGTTAACTCCTTATTCCCGCCAACTTAGCTACCTCTCGGCCCTTATCTTGGGGGCAAATTCGAAAGACGTTGACGAAAGAATAACCTTATCGAAAACCGCCCCCCCTTCCAAGGACAAAGTCCTCGCCCCCTAGCCCTTACCGATCACCAACGCTTCTACACACTCCAACCAAGAGTGGATCAGCCAAACATGAATCTCCTGAATCCGCGATGTGTCCTCACTCGGCACAACAATCGCATGATCACAAAGCGCCTTTGCCGAACCCCCATCCTTTCCTAAAGCCCCTAAACACAGCATGTTGCGACTTTTTGCCGTCTCAAGAGCCTTGATAATATTTGGAGATTTTCCGCTCGTGCTAAAAACAATCAGCACATCCCCTTTCTGCCCAAAGGCCTCCACTTGCCGTGAGAAAACCTCTGCAAAGGACCAGTCGTTCGCGATGCAGGTCAAGGCCGAGCCATCGGCCGCAAGGCACAGTGCGGGTAAAGCCCTGCGATTTACGCGGTATCTCCCCGTCATCTCCTCCGCAAAATGCATCGCATCCGCCGAACTCCCCCCATTCCCGCAGGTCAGAACCTTACTCCCCGCCTTCACCCTTTCCGCCAAAGCCCGCCCCGCCGCTTCCACCGCAGGAACAAGCGCATGACACCGCTTGACGGTTTCCTCCAGTGCGGAAAGATCGTGGGTCAGGTTCATAAAGGTGCTATTTCTAGTTTCGCACGAAACATGAAAATCGTCGAAAAATATCTTTGGCGCTCCGTCATCGTTCCCTTGGGCTTTATCATCAGTGCCCTCTTCGTCCTTTGGCTGATGTTCGACATCTTTGACAAATTGGGGCGGCTTGTAGAAAAGAATCCTCCCTTTCACCTTCTGGCCAAATACTTTCTCATTCAACTCCCCGATCTGGCTCAATCCATTCTCCCCGTGGCCGTCCTTTTTGCCACTCTCTACGTCCTCGCCTACTTTTCGCGCCACCGCGAATCGGTCGCCCTTCTCGCCGCTGGGATGAGTCCTGTCGTCCTCGCTCGTCCCTTTCTCCTCTGTAGCGCAGGACTCTCCGTCGTGCTTTACGTTCTCTCATTCTCCCTCTCCCCCACCGCTCAGGCAGGGAGGGAAAAAGTGAAAAAACAGATCAAACAAGAAGCCATCGAGGAAAATATCTTCAACCAGATCGTCTATCGCTCCCCCTCCTCACCCAACACCGCCCAAGGAACCATCTGGTACATCGGCCGAATTAATTTAAAAGAGAAAACTATGCAAAACGTGGAAATCCTCTTCCGTACTGAACCAGCAGGCCACGATCTCTCGAAGATCTTTGCTAGCTCTGGCGCCTACCGTAGCGGGGTGTGGCATCTTTCGGGCGTTCGTCGGGCCGAGTATGCCACCGCGGGCGGTCCGGAAAGTCTCGGTCCCATCCTCCCCGAACTGGTTTTACCCGAGCTCTCCGAACCCCCCGAAACCCTCGCCGCCAAGCTCCTGCCGCCCGATGAACTCCCTTGGCCCGATGTCGCTCGCCTCGCAGCCGACCGAGGTCGCCTCAACGACCGACTGCGCGCCCCTTACGCCACCGAGCACTGGAATCGGCTGGCCTACCCACTTGCCTGCCCCTTGCTCTGCCTTTTCGGCATCGCCTTTGGCATGACCGATGCACGCCGTAACGTCGCCGCTACTGTTTTCAGCAGCGTCTTCGTTCTTTTTGGCTTCCTCGTCACCACTCGCCTGACCGTCGCCTTGGGACAAGGCAACCGAATTCCCGCGTTTTTTGCTGGGACAGGCTCCATCATTCTTTTCGGATTGGGCGGACTCTACCTTTTTGCTGAAAAAGTGGGCTGGCTCTGGGAACTGCAAGGCTGGAGCGCTCAGCACCCCATAGCCGCCTTATGGCTACGCCGCATTGGCCTTGTCCGATGAAAATCCACCCCTCTACCTTTTTCTGGCAGGTGATTTCCACTTCAGCCTGCGGAATCGTTCTCGCACACAGGCCCCTTCAAGCCCAAGGAGAAGTTGCCGAAAATACCCCTGTCCCTGCTTCCCTTCGTCCCGCCCTCCGTTCGGTCCCTGAGCCAACCAACTCTACCACCCAGCAGGCAGGACAACCCATTTTCATCATTCCCAAACCCGCTCATGCCGTAAGACCAACCCGCAGCGAGGACTCCGCCGCCACTTTCACCGTCCCAAAAAATAGAAAAAGCCTTTCTACCATCCCTGAACCCGAAATAGGTTCGGCCAGTTACCTCTTACCTGAGAATAAAAAGAAAAGTCCCCTCATCCCAGAAAACGCCAATCTCAACCTCCCTAAAGATGTGGAAATTCTCGATCCAGATTCAGGCCAAACTTTTTTTCTCCCTGCAGGTACTTACCGCCAAATTCTCCAATTCCCTATCGACTCTCCCTCAACCCAAGAAGCGGAGGCAACTCGCATCCACCAGGGCCCACCGCCCACATCAGGACAGAAACCCTCCCGCTACGCCGAGCCCATCCTCAAGCCTGTTTGGGTTCGCTACGAATCGCTTGAGAAAATTAAAATAGGCCCAGATGAGCGACGCGGTGGCATTGATCTCCCAGCGAATGGCCCCGCTGATCTCAAGCCACGCCTCTGGTATGCCAAATCAGAGACGGCCGACGTGGCGAGTTCAGTCTTCTACTTCGTTTTTGGTGGGGCGGGATACACCTTGGCAAACCTAGCAGGATGGTCAGCAGGCAATACCCGAGATATTCCTGTGGAGCTTCCCTACCGTTTAATTAGAAAATAGAGATTTAAGGCGAATCAGAATTAGCCGCCGTGGTGGGCGCTCCCGCCGTCGGATTCAACGGTTGGCCATCGACTCGCAGAATTCTCGGAGTGACAAAGATAAGCGTATTCTTTTTGATCGCCTGCTCCGTCTTGCCTTGGAAAGCCCTGCCAAAAATTGGGATATCCCCGATAATCGGCACCTTTTCATCAATCTTCTGAATGTCCTCCCTTAGAAGACCTCCCAAAAGTAGCGTGTAGCCATCGGTGACCTCTACCGCAGGCAACGTCAAGTCACGGCGAATAAAGACAGGTTGCTGAATATTGTTCGTCAGAATAGTCACTGCCGTATTGAAATAGGTAAGGGTGTAAGCAGAGTTGATCGGCGTACCGTAATTAATGAATCCCTCGAAATCCACAAAGCTCGGTTCTAGTTCGAGCAACACTCGACTATTATCTCCTGTCACATCGGGTTTGACTCCCATCTTCACTCCGATTGGGACGGCATCGCTAATATCGGACGGAAATGAGCCGATCACCGTTTCAGGTCCAGGCACACCCTGAAGATTGTTATTATTCCCAGTCCCGTTCGTGCTCGTACTATTAATTGTGCGAATAGAAGACTGGGGAGTATTGAACTCCTTCACATACTTAAATTCTTGGGTTACTTCAATCACCCCCTTTTGTCCTCTTTTCAAAACAATCGAGGGATTCGCGAGCACATTGGCGCTGTTCTTTTGAGATACCGCCGTGATCAACGCGCGGAACTGCATTCCGTTCAGAATCGTTCCACCCAGATCCATCGTGTTTAACGCGTAGGAGGATGTCTGGTTCGTGCCCGCTAGCACCCCGCTTTGCAAGAATGATTGGAGAGTGTTGTTGGGGAGTAGTCCAACCCCCTGTACCTGATTCAACTGTGCATTCACCCCCTGCTGGCTGGAGGCACTTGGTGTTTGCCCGCCGCTGGATGAGTTTAAGCCCGCAGGAACAGGAGAAAGAAGATTGATGCCCGAACCCCCCAAGGTGGAGTTCATCGTCACGCTATCCAAATCCAACTGGTTAATTTCCACCAAACGAATTCCCACCTGAATCAAGAGAGTCTCTTCTTCCGCCGCGCTGATCAGTTGTCCGATTAAGTCCAGCATCTCCGCATTATTTACCACCTTCAACTGACTGGTATTCTTATTGTAAACCGCATAGGCCCCCTCAGGGAAACTCACTCCTAGAGCGACTAACTTCTTTTGCTCATTGAGCCCGGAAGATGTCTCCGTACCCACACTGGCCCCACCCCCACCCCCTCTTACATTGGTAGCGGCGTCGACTACCGCATCATCACCCTTGAAGAAGGATGGACTCACAGTGAAGTTACGCGGAATTAGGTCAGGCCTCTTCTCGACCAAAGGCCCAAAGGTAACCCCAATATCGGTAATCCGTGCCTTCACTCCCGCGATCTGAGAAATATATCGGACCACCTCCGCCAAAGAGGCCTGCTTTAAACGCAGCGTGACAGGCTGCACATCAGTAATATCCGAACTCACGACAAAGTTGACCCCCGCCTTGCTTACCTCGGGATCGTATTGCCGGCTTAGCGAAATCAGCGCCCGCCGGATTGTCTCCAAATCGGCACCCGAAAAGTCGATGGTCGGGATGACCGTCCCTTGTAACTTCTTCTCCAAATTATAAGACGGTGAGGCGGTCATCGCCCCAGCCACCTCCACCCCGCCCGAAGCCAAACTGGTCTTGGGGTAAATATTATTCCAAGCTTCCATGACTTGCCGTTTCATGGTCGTGGCGGATAGGGCTTTGGCTCGATCCGCCGCCATCGCTCTTTCCTGGTAAATCTTCTTGATTCCATCGGTGGCGACCTGGTTAAAGGGATCATTTTTTAATACATCCTCGTAAGCTTGCTCCGCCTTCTCCAGTTGGCCTGTCTCCCGCAGCTCATCCGCTTGCTCCAACCCACTTCGAACCCCGTTCAATCGATCAAAGAATCTCGTCGTCAAAGCAGGATTGACCGCTTCTCCCCCTACTGTGCCGCGTCGCAGTACCTCATCACTCTGCCGCAACTGCTCCAACGCCTTCTCATTGGTTGGATCGTACCGCAGCGATGCTAAAGCCCGCTTCCTTGCCTCGGGCCAGTGGTTTAACTGGCTGGCCGACTCCCCCAAGGTCGCCTGCAGTTTACTTAAAGTCTTTTGCACTTGATGAGCCAACGGCGTCTCCCTCAACGCCTCAGGCACGGCTTGATAGGCTTTTTCCAGATCTTCACAGGCCTGATTCCCTTTGCCATCCGCCACCAATTTCCTGCTTTTATCGTAGGCCTCTTGCAGAGGTTGTAATAACTCCTCACGCCGAGTTGTCTCAGTCTCCACCTGATTTTGCAAAGAGCCAGCCCTACAAGGCTGGCCCCCTGAAAGTCCCCATGCCAAAACGATGAACAGAGGAAGCTTCTTCATGGCGTGGCGGGCATCATCTCAGCCCCAGCATTTTGGGCATACTCAGGATTATCCTCATCCTCGGGAAATACCAAAGTGCCGTCAGGATTAATAATTCGCAGGGTGCAGAAAATCACTAAATTGCTCTTAATCTTTTGTGATGCTTCACTTCGAAAAAGACGCCCCATGATTGGAATATCCCCAAGCAGAGGGACTTTATCGTCCACCAGTTGGACGCTGTCGGAAATTAACCCCCCCATACCCACCGTTTCCCCATCAAGCAACCGAACCCTGCTTTGCAGGGCTTTCTTCGAGAAAATCGGTACCAAATAAGGGGCCGAGCCGACTGTTGTGTTGAAATTTGTAGTTGGATCCAAGGGCGCAGCCGAAATAAGCACTCCGTAATCCACGAAGCCTTCAAAATCTTCCACCATCAGATTTGTGAAATCCAAATCAACTGCCCGAGGTAGAGAAGTCGACTCCCCCTTCACCTCCAAGGTGGTTCCAATATCCCTAGGCTCGAAGCCCGTCGGATTACTTGGCAAAATGAAGCCTGCACCTACCCCCTGATCGTTGTTCGGCACGGTCGGCTGGGTATAACTTGTTGGATAATACATTCTTCTCGAGATAACTATTTTCGACTGTTTCCCATCGGCCAAAGTCACCCTCGGTGCCGCCACCAAATCTCGGCCAATGGCATTCTGTAAAAGCTGCAAGACAGCTGCGAATCCGCGCCCGAAAACTGAGGCATTCACTCCCACCTGATTCGATGCAGTCTGCGGGTAACTAGGATCAAGCAGAGCCTGCAAGGCGGTCAGGGAACCCCCCCCTGGACTCAATCCCGCCGTTCCTCGCAACCCATCCGTTCCCCCACTGGCAGATCCTGGATCGTAAATTGCCCCTGGACTCCCAGAATTGGGAATCGCCGTACTGCCACTCATCTGTAAATTAAAGGTGAAGTTCTTTACGTCGTTTTCCGAGAAAGAAAGAAATTTTGTTTCCACCTCAAACTGCCTCTGCGGCGGTTCCCCTTGTGCATCTCGTATTCTTTGCTCGATCTTATTCAGTTCATTCGCCCTGTTCCGTACCACCAGCTTTCCTGTGTCCCGAAAACACGTTGCCGAAGAATCAACCACCTTGATGTCGACTCCAATATTCTCAAGCACAAGATTTCCTACTTCCTTAGGCGTTAACTCTTTCCCTGGAGGCACTAAATTCGCCAAGAGGCTGGGCGGTAGATTATAACTACGGATATCCAACTCCCCGCCACTTTCCGTAACCGGTAGCAGAAAAACCGCACTGCTCTCCACATCATATCGCAACTTCTCTCCCCCTCGAATCTGCTCACACAAATACTTTAGCGCCGTTTGTAAAGAGATATCCCGCAACTCCAGGCTAACCGTTGCTGCCTCAGGATCCTTTCCTTCGCTCGGAGGAGGCAGTCGTAAAACAAAGTTCAACCCCACCTTATTCGGATCATTCTGTTCGCTCAAACGCTGCAATTCCTCCACCGCAGCCCGAATTGGCTTCTCATTAAAGACCAATTCAGGAATTTTAATCGTGGATAGTGACTTCAAAATCGCTGCCGCACTCGAGGCACCTGCACTTCCTGTTGATCTTGCCTGCTTCGGATCCACCTTCGCAGGGGGAGGAGGAGTCCAAGCCTCCGTTACCTTTGCCATGGCTTTTTCTCGGCTGGCCGAGTACTTCTTTCCCGCAGCAAACATCCTCTTCTCCTCTAATTTTTCGATACGCTGACAGACCGCTTGATTGTAAGGATCGATCCGCAATACATCATCCAACCTCTTCCTCGCATCTCGATACTGCCCCGTCTCCGTCAACTGATCTGCCAAGGATAACAACCTCTTAATCTCTTTTGTTTTCTCTACCAGATCAGTGGTCACCGCCAGATTCCCTTCATAAGGATCCGCCAACCGAGCTGCCTGCTCCTGCATCGAAGCGGACTGTTTCGCCACCAACGGGTTAGTCGGATCGAGATCCGAAGCCTGCTTCATTAGCCCAGCCGCCTCCGCATTTTTACCCGCCTTCTCCTGCGCCAGAGCCTGTGCCGCTAAAGACTTTGCTACCCCCGTGCGAGCCCGCTGATAAAATCCCGAAGTCGCGGTCTGCGGATCAGTTTGCTGCATAACCAGTCGAAACTTCGCTTCCGCATGCTCCCACTCCCCCGCTTGATAAAGGCGCTCCGCTAGGTCCAAATTTTCATTCAATCGGAAGGTGGCCTCTCTCCTTCGATCAATCTCCCTTTGGGTCATTTCCGCTGCCGTCGGCTCTCGCGGAGGCAGGGGAGACTCATCGGTTTCACTTCTCACCTCTTCTGCTTGGACGCACACTGGCCCAAAAATCCACCAAGCAATTAAGACAAAGGCCAAGGGCGCTCTCATAAGATAAGAACCTTACGAGGTCAGGGGTGGGCTAGGTCAACGAGCCTCCCCCTACCTTGGGAAGAACTTGCCAATGACTAGGGAGTTTTGGGAAGTAAAGTTGGAGCCGTATTCGGCAAGATAGAGACCGATTCACCCTCGGGCATCATCTTCAGGGATACTTTTAACGGCGTCGCTTCCGTCACAACAAATACTTTCCCTGCGTAAGGGAATGATTGCCCAACCCGATAAGGACCCATCTCCCCCTCCCTTGGCACCATAGAAATCAGACGTATATCCCCGACACTCCACTCAACCCCACGCGATTTACCATTCTTGTCTAACAAGATTTTTATCGGGCCAGCCAGCTCATCCATCCGTTGCAGCACTAACATCGAATCATCATAATCATTCTCGGTTTTTGTTGTCTCATCCATTTTTTTTCCCTTGTCATCTTTGTACTCCTTCACCATCAGCGGAATGGCGTGCGGACAACTATTTGTTCCTCCTGTTTTTGCTTTCGCTTCCTCTTCACTTTTCAGAATCTCCACTGTCTTGTTCCCTGCCAAAACCCATATCTTGTCCCCCACCATCACATCCACATCCTTTGGCTTTACTCCTAATTTAAAACGAACCGTATAACGCCCTGCGCTTTTCCCGGAAAAACCAATTAGGAGCTTTGCCGGATCAACTGAAGTAATCTTTACTTTAATCCACTTGGAAGGGCTACTCACAGGGTCTTTCGGATCGGTCTTTTTCTCGTACTCCTCTTTATTCGTAAAACCGTCTTGATCCTCATCCTGATCCGCCACCTCACGATCTTCCGGAGAAAAGCCATACTTCAGTTTCCAACCTACCTCAATTCCGTCCTCCGTAATCTGCTTCTCATTCAACGGTTGGACAGGCTCATTCTCCTTTGGAAGAAAAACAATGCTACGTGAAACAAACACTCGGTGCCCCTTCCACTCCTCCACCGCCAAGTCTTTTATCCCACTCTTTTTCGCCAAAGCAGCCACACTCAAAGCCGCTTTTTGCTTAAACTCTGCCACCGCCGATTTTCCACCGCCACCAGTTGCTTCGACGGGTTCGACCCCCCCTGGCATCAGAACTCCAAGGGCCAATCCCACCAAACCAACGAGAAAAAGAGCCCCCGCCCCACCCATCAACCATGGAGATATCTTCATCAAGGCTTTCCTGGGGCCAATACTTTCCCCGGAGGAGGAATCTTCCACCCCATAAAATCAATTTTCATCACCACTCTCAACCGCTCTTTCCCAGCCAAGACCAGCAAAAGAGGCTTCGCCGACTGGGGATTCGCACTCCCCCGCGCCCCTTCCGTAGGCGAACTCCCCTCAACTGCAGTAGCAGGTTCCTCTCCTTCAAACTTTTTCGCCACTTCACTTCGTTTGAGAAACTCCTTCTGCTCATTTTCCAAACTAAGGTCCATCACCACAAACAGCCAAGGATCTTGCGATAATCGCCCCATGAACCTGTACAATACTTCGGGCGAACACTCGATTTGTAGCCGGTAGCTTTCCCGAACCACTCCACCCCCATCCGCCCCACCCACCTTGGCCTTGCCCGCCTCAGGCTTCGCCACCTCCCCCCCCTTCACCGCTGGCCCTTCCAAGCCCTGCAAAATACACTGAGTCGGATAGGCCTCTTTCGCCGCTCCTTTGGCCTCCATCAAAATCTCCACCAACTTCTCCGCCACCGAAAGTTGCAAAGCTAAACTAGGAATCTGATTAGCCGTCGGGCTCTTCTGCTTATACTCCTGCAGCCCTAAATAAAAATCATCCGCTAAAATTACTTTGCTGTTATCCCCCTTCTTCCCAGATTTTTTTCGTAGTTGGTCATGAACCGCAATCAGCTTGTCTTTCCACTTGTTCGGGTCGGTCGACCAATCCTGACCTTGCCCCGAAGCCCTGATCAACCCCTCTCGCCAGCTTCCCACCATCTTCTCTTCCTCCTTCGCTAAATCCTCTGCGATTTTACCCAATTCCACCGCCTCTTTCCGTGCCGCCCCCGCTCCTCCCGGCCTAGCCAGCACCGCCGCCACCTCAGGCTTTAGTTTCCGATCCGCCAGCGATTGCGCTTGAGTCTGCGTTTCCCCTAACGCCCCCAGCCCGAAAAAGCCCAGCACCAACCCAAGCAAAAGAACACCTACGCCCGCCCCCAGGGCAACCATCTGCGGTTTCGTTAGCTTTCCTTTCATTTCGCCTCCGGCTTCTTTGCCGCCTCCACCTTGATCACCCCACCGACCGGCCACTCCGCTCTCATCCTAAACTTCAAAGCCACCTGCTCGGTCTTGCCATCAGCTGACCTCTCAGGAGTGTCGCGCTGGATCGTCTCCACTTTTTGCAAGACCCCGCCCTGCTCCAAAGCCACCCGAAAGTCTTCCACCACCTTGGAGTCTGCTTCCTCTGATTTTGTTTCGAAAAACCCGCCCAACTCTAAAACTGGCACTGCAATCTTCGGCGCCCCAGGTTTCGCTACCGCACCCGCCTCCCCTTCAGAAACAGCCTCACTGCCAGCCAGAGCAATTTGCGTCACCCACATTCCTGGCAAACTTTTAGCACGCAACTCCGCCAACAAAATCGGCCACCGCATCCGTTCTGCCTCCAACTCCAAAGCCTTGTCCGCCAACCCCAATATCTCGACCCCCTTTTTCTGCTCCGCGTCCACCTTGGCCAAAGCTGCTTCCGCCTCCTCCACCTCCGCCACCTGCGGAGAAAGTAGCCCCTGAATCCGTCCCGATTGCCAAAACCCATGCAACCCAGGAATGAGTAAAAGCAATCCTACCCCCACCCCTGCCGCAATTATCGCCGGCCGGTCTTTCGTCTTTGCCACCGCCGCTTTTTGTACCGACCCTAATATGTTAATCCGACACGGACTGTCGGGCAAAGAACGCAACGCCGCCCCCACCAAGATGGCCCACGAGGGAAATGTCTTAGCTAACTCAGCCGGAACCACTCCCGGCCCCAACGCCGCACGTCGAAAAGGCTGAAAAAATTCCACTGGTACCTTTAGCTTCTCTCGAAAGAACAACTCAGTCAGCCCAAGACATGCTCCCCCGCCCGCCAATAGAACCTGCGCTGGCCGACTACCCGCTTGCTGACTTCGGTAAAATGTCACTGACCTCTCCACTTCTGTATGAAGGCGGGTCATCACCCCACGGGCTAACTTACTCATCCGTGCTGTCTGTTCATCCGCCGGGTCCTCATACGAACCTCCAGGATGCACAAATCCTTTTGCCTTCTTCAAAACCTCCGCCCCTGCAAAGGACTCCTGCAAATCAGCCGCAATCGCCTGCGTCACCGTCGCCCCGCCCAACGGCACCACCCGACAAAACATTTTCTTTCCTTCCACGATGACAATGTTGGTCGACCTCGCCCCAATCTCCAAAAGCAGTGTGCACGTCGTCATCTCAGGATAATTATAACGAAAGGCATTGATCAATGCTGTCGGTGCCAACTCTACCATTTCGGTCCGTAGCCCCGCCTTCGAAGCCGCCGCCATCACCTCGTCCACCGAATCCCGCTTCATCGCTACAATCAACGCTTCCAATTCGCCCGTCGCTCCTTCGCTCGCAGGAAAAATCTGAAAATCCCAGCAAGCCTCCTCAATCGCTGGAATCGCCTGCTGCGCCTCAAAACCCACCATCTGCCCCACCTGGGTCGGATCAGATACCGGCACCTTGATCACTCGAGTAAAAACCGAAGGACCCCCCAAACAGATCGTTGCCGGTCCTGGCTTCAACCCCGCCCCTTTCACCAAAGTCTCCACCCCTTGAAGCAGGGCAGGAAAGAACTCCGCTGGCTTTGTCGGATCTACTCCCAGCCCCAAAGACCGCAATTGAGAAAAAACTGGCGCCCCACTTTTGTCTGGCACCACCTCCGCCACGCGGATTTCATTCGCCCCAACATCCAAAATCAATCGCCGTAAAAAAGACGCCATAGGAAAGCCGCAAGAGGCTTATGGCTTCTTCGGTTGTGAATACCGTTTGTAATCTTTAGGCCAGAATGGAGTCTCGTAAATTGAGAGCAAAACACCCGATACTTCCTCAGCGTCACTGCTCTTATTCCAATCCAGATCTTTCTTTCCTCCACGACCACTTGGACCCTTTTCTTTCTCCGATTGCAGATCAAACACCTTCTCCACCGGCGCCCCCCCCTCCGTCGCCTCCACTTTCAGATTCATCACCCCCTTTGACCAGTCCATCTCCCCACCCGTCTTCAGCCCCGCAAAACGCAGAACCGATGCCGGAGCGAGGAAAACCCCTGCAAAATGCTTCTTCCCTGCCGGTACATCTCGATAGGTTGCCTCTCCCGTCAGGATCACCAGTTTTTCTGTCTTCTTTCCCGCCTCCGTTGCGGGAACCCCTTCATACCCCTCTAAATAAAATTTAAACTTCACCTCAGGCGTAAACTTATTCGTCGTGGAAAAAGGCACGTCGATCCGCAACCAGCGCCCCTCTTGACTGGCCTTCTGATCCTCAATCGCAGGAGCAGACTTACCCCCCGATCCCACTGAATCGGGCACTGATACCATCTCCATTTCCAACTCCATCGTCTTCCCAAAAACTAAGTTCACCTTGTCCTCTTTCTTCGCCTCTTGCGCCCAACCCAAAGGGATAAACGACACGCTGAGCCATCCCACAAAGGCAAAGGAACACAGTCTCATCGCCTTGAATCTAAATAGACCCTCCAACGGGTCAATGGAATTGAATCCACTTCCTCCCAACCCACAACTAACTTTTCGGCTCGTAGGCCAAGTTCGGCCGCAACCACTTCTCCATCTCCGCCAAAGCCACCCCCTTCCGCCGAGCATAGTCCTCCACCTGATCCTTCCCCAATGGACCCACCGCAAAATACCTTGCCTCGGGATGCCCGAAATAAAGCCCACTGACCGAGCTGGCAGGATTCATCGCGCAACTCTCAGTTAATTCGATCCCCGTACTCTTCTCCGCATCCAGCAACACCATCAAACCCCTCTTCTCTGTGTGATCGGGACAAGCCGGATAACCCGCTGCAGGCCGAATCCCTCGATATTTCTCCTCAATCAAATCCTCTTTGGTCAACCCCTCTTTCTTCCCAAAGCCCCACGCTTGCCTCGCCAATTCATGCATCTTCTCCGCAAAAGCCTCCGCACATCGGTCCGCCAACGCCTTCAGCATGATCGCCTGATAATCATCATTCTCTTTCTCCAACTCCTTCGCCCACTTCTCTACCCCGTGACCCGTCGTCACCGCAAACGCTCCTAAATAATCCTTCTTTCCACTACTCACTGGCGCAATGAAATCAGTCAAACAACGATTCGGCTCCCCATCACTTCGTGCCATCTGCTGACGCAACCCATGCAATCGAGCCCGTACCTTTTTTCGGGAATCATCCTCATACAGCAAAATATCATCCCCTTCGGCATTCGCTGGGAAAAAAGCCATCACTCCTCGCGCCCGAATCCGCTTCTCTTTCAGAATCCTTTGTAAAAGCACCTGCGCATCCTCATAAAGTTTTTTTGACTCCACCCCCACCACCAGATCCTCAAAAATCTTCGGAAACCGTCCCCGGAGTTCCCAAGCATGGAAAAAAGGCGACCAATCAATATATCCCGCCAACTCATCCAACGGAAAGGAGTCAAAAACCTTCGTCCCCAGAAAATTAGGCTTCGCTGGATCCTGGGACCAATCCATTTTCGCCGCCCGCCCCCGCGCCTCCTCAATCGAGAGCAATTTCTGCGCCGCCCGCCTCTCCGCAAAATCCTTCCGCGCCTTCTCTTGCTCCCCCCCAATCTTCGCCAAATACGCCGGCTTCTTTTCCACCGAAAGCAACTGCTGCGCCACCCCCACTACTCGAGAAGCGTCGATCACGTGAATCACCGATCCGGTATAAGCAGGAGCAATTTTCACTGCGGTGTGCGCCGCACTCGTCGTCGCTCCCCCAATCAACAACGGAATGGTAAACTTCTCTCGACTCATTTCCTCCGCCACTGTCACCATCTCATCCAATGAAGGCGTGATCAAACCACTCAATCCAATCAAATCCACCCCGCGACTCTTCGCCTCCGCTAAAATCTTGTCGTAAGGCACCATCACCCCCAAATCAATCACCTCATAGTTATTACAGGCCAACACCACTCCCACGATGTTCTTCCCGATGTCATGCACATCCCCCTTCACCGTCGCCATGAGAATCTTTCCCGCGTTTTTGCTCTGATCCCCCGACTTCTCTTTTTCCTTCTCCATGAAAGGCGTCAAATATGCTACCGCCTTTTTCATCACCCGCGCACTCTTGACCACCTGCGGCAAAAACATTTTTCCCGCGCCAAATAAATCACCCACATGCCGCATCCCACCCATCAACGGACCCTCAATCACCTCCAACGGCCGCCCATACTTCGCCCGCGCTTCCTCCGTATCCCCATCAATGTGATCCGTAATCCCCTTCAACATCGCATGCATCAAACGCTCTTCCACCGTCCCCTGACGCCAGACCTCATCCTTCACCACTGCCTTCCCTCCCGCTTTCACCGTCTCCGCAAACTCCAGCAACCGCTCCGTCGCGTCGGCACGACGATTCAATAAAACATCTTCAACCCGCTCCTTTAAATCCGCCGGAATCTCGTCGTAAACCGCCAACTGGCCTGCATTGACGATCGCCATGTCCAACCCCGCCTGAATCGCATGATAAAGAAAACAGCAGTGCATCGCTTCCCGCATCGTGTTGTTTCCTCGAAACGAAAATGAAATATTACTCAATCCCCCGCTCGTCTTACACCCAGGCAGCGTCCGCTTAATCTCCTTCACCGCCTCAATGAACTCCACCGCGTAGTTGTTATGCTCCTCAATCCCCGTCGCCACCGTCAGAATATTCACGTCGAAAATAATGTCCTCGGGATCCAACCCCGCCTTCTCCGTCAAGAGTTGGTAGGCCCGCCGACAAATCGCCACTTTCCTCTTCGCATCCGCTGCCTGCCCCTCCTCATCAAAAGCCATCACAATCACCGCCGCTCCGTACCGCTGAGCTTTCCTTGCGTGCTCCAAAAATATCTTCTCCCCTTCCTTCAAACTAATCGAATTCACGATCACTTTGCCTTGCACACACTGCAAGCCCGCCTCCAGAACCGACCATTTCGAACTATCAATCACAAAGGGCACTCGCGAGATTTCTGGCTCACTCCCAATCAAATTCAAAAAGCGCGCCATACTCGCCTCTCCATCCAGCAACGCCTCGTCAAAGTTTAAATCAATTAAGTTCGCCCCCGCTTCCACCTGCTGCCGCGCCACCGCCACCGCCGCCTCAAACTTCTCCTCTTTGATCAAAGCCGAAAATTTCGGAGATCCCGTCACATTCGTTCGCTCCCCAATCGAAGTGAAGGACCCTCCCGTCCCAATCACGTAGGGCTCCAACCCCGCTAACACCGTCTCTGAGGAACGGGCCGGCGGCACCCTCGGCTTCACCCCTTCCACCGCTTTTGCCATCGCCGCAATGTGCGCCGGAGTCGTCCCACAACATCCCCCTACCATGTTGAGAAAGCCCGCTCGCGCAAATTCCCCCAGCACCTCCGCCATCTGCTCGGGCGTCTCGTCATACTCCCCAAATGCATTCGGCAATCCAGCATTCGGATAGCAACTCACAAAACAGTTGGCCACTTTCGACAGAATCGCCATGTACGGCCTCATCTCCTTTGGACCTAAAGCACAGTTAATCCCCACACTGAAAGGCCGCGCATGCCGGATCGAATGCCAAAAAGCTTCCGTCGTCTGCCCCGAAAGTGTCCGCCCCGACGCATCCGTGATCGTCACCGAAATCATCACCGGCAAACGATATCCAATTTCATCAAACACCTCTTCAATCGCCCAGAGAGCCGCCTTCAAATTTAAAGTGTCAAACGTCGTCTCCGGCAACAACACATCCACTCCCCCTTGAATCAAGGCCCTTACCTGCTCCGCATACGATTCGGCTAACTCCCTGAAAGTCACCGCTCGATACTCGGGCCGATTCACATCGGGCGACATCGAGGCCGTCCGACTCGTCGGCCCCACCGCTCCCGCCACCCAAGCCACCCGCCCTGGGTTGTCTGCCAGATACTCATCCGTCACCTTTCTTACTAATCGTGCTGCCGCCAAATTAATTTCTTCTACCACCCCCTCCAAACCATAATCCGCCTGCGAAACAGAAGTGCTGTTAAACGTATTCGTCTCAATGATCCCAGCCCCCGCGTCCAAATACGCCCGATGAATTCCCCCAATCACATCCGGCCGAGTGATCGCCAAAATATCATTATTCCCCTTGAGATCCTTTGGGTGAGCCGCAAATCGCTCCCCTCGGAAATCCTTTTCCCCCAATTTGTGCTGCTGAATCATTGTCCCCATCGCCCCATCCATCAACACGATCCGCTCCGCCAGCGCTTTTTCTAGCTGGTGCCTCCGTAGCGTAATCCGTTCTCTTGCTTCCATCGCGTTTATCCTAGAGAAACAGTTTAACTTGTCCAGTCTTGCATCAGCTTATCATGATATATTGATGCATCTCTTAAATGAATCTAACCTTTGCCTTGGCCAAAGCATGCGAATTGCTACTGTTTTGTCCTTCGTGGGCGCTGTCGTCTAGAGGCCTAGGACAGGTCCCTTTCAAGGACCATACACGGGTTCGAATCCCGTCAGCGCCACTTACTTCCCCCGTGCTGTCAACCATGCCTCCGCCAAGACCCAGTCCGACGGAACCGTAATCTTTAAATTCGGCTCCTCCGCTTCCACCAAAACCCCCTTCACCCCACCCAACTCCGCCACCGCTAAACAATCCGTCACCACCCGCTTCTCTTTTTTCGCCCTCTCCAACCCCACCCGCAATACCTCCGCTCGCACCACCTGCGGAGTCTCCATCCGCCATAAACTCTCCCGAGGTATCAGCTTCACAATCCGCCCCTCCCCATCCGCTTCTCGAACCGTGTCCGACATCTTTCGTGCCGCCGCCGCTGCCCCACTCTTTCTCGCCTCCTCCAAAACCCGCTCGGTCAACCGCGGGGTCAATAAAACTCGCGCCGCATCATGCACCACCACCCACTCCACCCCCACCCCCAACGCCTTCAACCCCTCCCCCACCGAATCCTGCCTCTCCGCTCCCCCCACAATCACCTCCACCCTGGCCCCCTCCGACCCACACTCCTTCTCCACCCACCCCTTCGCCTCCTCCAACACATCCGCCCGCACCGTCACCACCACTTTCTCCACCTCCTCACAAGCCAGCAACGCCCGCAACCCATAACTCAAGACAGGTTGCCCCGCAATCGAAGTCACCGATTTATCATGACCCAGGCGCCGCCCCTGCCCCGCCGCCAACAAAATGGCCCCAACTCTTCCGCTCACGGCCTAGATCGATCAATCGCCGCAGACTTCTTCTCCGACCGCTTCCCATCCTCCCCATCCTTATCTTTCTTTGCCGAATCATCTTCATAAAAAAGCACCCCATGCTTACGCAGATTCGCCATCAGATTCTTCATGTCCTGCGACATCTTCTCGTCCTTCATTAAAGTATGAATCGGCCCCTTCCCACGCTCCGCCTCCTGCAATAGGGTTGTTGCCGATTTGGCAAACTCATCCACCCGCCGAGCCGCCGACCGTATCTCCTCCAACGCCGGCCCCGCCGAAGCCATCATCGCCGACAACCCCGCCTCCTGCTCCCCCTTCACCTTCGCCCCCGACACCAGAAAAGTCCCATCCAACGTGTCCGGCGGGACCACCCGCACAAAGCGATCCCCCAACATACCGTACTGATCAATTCTGAACTTCGAACCGCTCGGCAACTGGGTCCCCTCATCAATATTCAAGGTCAACTCAACAAAGTTTTGTCCCACCCGATAAATCGGCGTGTCCCCCACAATCCCAATCTGAGCCCCCCGCAAGAGCACCTTGGAATTTTTTAAAATATCTCGGGCATCATCAAACTCCACAATCACCGGATAACCTTGCCGGAAATAATTTCCAATCTTCCCAAACGCCACCACCAAACTCGCCGTTGCCAAAAGGCCGACTAAAACAAAAAATCCAACTTTGGTTTCTAAGCTTTTTTCTTTCATCCTATACCTCCTTTAACCCGTCACTCCTGTGCCCTCAGCATGCCCGCGAACAAAGTCGCGTACCAGCCGATCCTCACACCGATCCACCTGCTCTGGGGTGCCTTCAAAATAAATTTTTCCCTCGTGCAAATACGCAATCCGGTCCCCCACCATCCGCGCACTCACCATGTCATGCGTCACCACAATCGAGGCCATCCCCAGCATCTCCCCTAAATGTAAAATAAGTCGGTTAATACTATCCGCCACGATCGGATCCAACCCCGTCGTCGGTTCGTCATAAAGCATTAACTCAGGCTTCCGAATGATCGCCCGGGCCAACGCCGCCCTTTTCTTCATCCCCCCACTCAACTCCGCCGGCATCTTCTGCTCCGTTCCACTCAGCGAAACAATCTTGAGCGCCTCCGCCACTTTTTCTCCTAGTACCTTCTCGTTTTTTTCTCCGGCTTCCCGCAACGGGAAAGCCAGATTTTCAAAGACCGAAAGCGAATCAAATAAAGCCGCCCCTTGAAAAAGCATCCCAATCTTCCGCCGATAAGGATTCCAATCCTCCTCACTTAATCCCGTTAACTTCGTCCCCTCAAAAATCACCTCCCCCGCATCCGGAGGCAATAACCCCATAATAATTCTCAGCATCACACTCTTTCCACAACCACTTCGCCCAATCACCACCACCCTCTCCCCTTGTCCCACCTGCAAGTTCACCCCACGCAACACCGCCTGCCCTCCCAACCTCTTTTCAATTCCTTGGAGCCTTAACATAAACCTTCCTTAGTTCGAATAGAGCAACGCATTCAATAACACCGTCAGAAAAAAGTTCACCACCAACAAGGTGATCGAAGCGTTCACCACCGCCTCCGTTGTCGTCTTCCCCACCCCTGCCGTCCCCGGCGGACAGTTCATCCCCTTATGACAAGCAATCGTCGCAATGATCACCCCGAAAATCAGCGCCTTGATCAAGGCAATCAACACGTCCTTCCGATCGGTAAACTTTACTGTGTTGTCCCAGTAGTACGCCCCATCCACCCCAAAAATCTTCACCGCTACAAAGTACCCACAGCCAATCCCCGTGACCAAGGCCATCGCCGTTAAAATTGGCGCGGACAAAACTAAGGCAAGAAATCGTGGCACAATCAAATACTCCACCGGATAAACCCCCAACGCCCGCAACGCATCCACCTGCTCCGTAATCTTCATCGAACTCAACTCCGCCGCCATCGCCGCCCCCACCCGACCCGCCAAAAGCAAACAACACAAAACCGGCCCCAACTCCCGGCACATCGCAATCGACACCGTCGGTCCAATCGCCGATTCCATCCCAAATCGCTTAAACTGAAACCACACCTGTGCCGCAAAGACCGCTCCCGTAAAGGCCCCCGTCGTCAACACCACCACCTGAGATCGAATCCCAATAAAATACATCTGCTCCATGAGTTGATCCCAACGGATTTTGTAGCGGAACATGCTGCGAATGGTATCCCCCAAAAGCAGGAAAACCCCGCCCGCCGTCTGGCAGGAACCCATCACCATTCCTCCCAGTTTTCCTGTCAAATATTCTGCCTTGCCCATCCTCTTGTCCTAGGGAACAGTTTCCCCCGCATCAAGCCGACTACCGAAACCAGTTCGCTAACTCCTCCACCCGCAACTCATCCAACCTCTCCACCTCTCGGTCCACCCCTTCTAAATGCCCCCCTGGGTGCGTGGTCGTCACCCCCACCACTTTCATCCCCGCCGCCCGCCCCGCCTCCACCCCCGCCGGCGCATCCTCAAAAACTACACACCGTCCCGCCTCCGCCCCCAACCTCCGCGCCACCTCCAAAAATACGTCCGGAGCTGGTTTTCCTCTCTGCACATCCTCCGCCGTCACCGCCGTAACAAAAAATCTTTCTAATCCCAAAATCCCCAACCCCAACTCCACATTCTTTTTCTCCGTGGAAGAACCAATCCCGCAAGCAATCCCCGCCGCCTCCAACCGCTCCAGCCAAACCCGTACCCCAGGCAACGGCTCAATCCCCCACTCCTTCACCACCTCCCGATACCACTCCTCTTTCCGCAAACTCAACCGCTGGATTTCCGCTAAATCGGTCGACCAACCCAGCAAATCCCTCATGATCTCTATATTCCTCCGCCCAAATCCCCTTAAAAAATGGCCCTCAGGTAAAACCTTTCCCTCCTCCCGCCCCAATCTCTCCCAACTCTCCTCGTGATGCCGCGAACTATCCAAGATCACCCCATCCCAATCAAAAATAGCAGTCCACTTCTCTTTCACTCCTATCGGGCATAGCCCGCCACCTTCCCACTTTCAAACCTTCCCACTTTCGCCATTCTCTTTCTATGGCCGTCCCACCCCTCGAAAAACTAAACGCCCAACCCAGCGACGCCATCGACCAATCCCTCCGCCCCTCCCGCCTCGCCGATTTCACGGGCCAACCCAAACTCAAAGACCGCCTCAGCATCCTCCTCGATTCCGCTCGCGCTCGCTCCCAACCCCTCGACCACCTACTCCTCAGCGGCCCACCAGGTCTCGGCAAAACCACCCTCGCCCACATTCTCGGAGCAGAAATGAATGCCACCGTCCGCACCACCTCAGGCCCCGCCATCGAAAAAGCTGGCGACCTCGCCGGCCTCCTCACCGGCCTCCAAGAAGGAGATATCCTCTTCATCGACGAAATCCATCGCCTCTCCAAAGTCATCGAAGAATACCTCTACCCCGCCGTCGAAGATTTCCGCATCGATATCATCATCGATCAAGGCCCCGCTGCCCGCTCCGTTCGCCTCAACCTCCCCCGCTTCACTCTCATCGGCGCCACCACCCGCGCCGGACTCCTTAGCGCCCCACTCCGCTCCCGCTTCGGCGTCGCCCACCGACTCGACTACTATACCGCCGAAGACCTCACCACCATCGTCCGCCGCTCTGCCACCCTGCTCGATGTCCAACTCGAGCAAGCCGCCGCCCCCGAAATCGCCCGCCGCTGCCGTGGTACCCCACGCATCGCCAATAATCTCCTCCGCTGGGTTCGCGACTACGCTCTCGCTCGCACCCAAGGCGTCGCCTCCGCCGCCACCGCCATCGCCGCCCTCGAAATGCTCGAGATCGATCAGCACGGCCTCGACGAAATGGATAAACGACTCCTCCAAGCCCTCACCGGAAAATTTAAAGGCGGCCCCGCAGGACTCCACTCCCTCGCCGCCTCCGTCGGCGAAGAACCAGGTACTCTCGAAGAAGTTCACGAACCCTACCTCATCCTCGAAGGGTACCTCCAACGCACCCAGCAAGGTCGCGTCGCCCTCCCTCGCGCCTACGAAGTCCTCGGCCTCAAGCCACCCGCCTCCCAACCCTCACTTCTCTAAACTCCCCACGGCCCAAAGGCCTTTTCATGCACCCTCGTTGCCCCCTTCTTTTTCTCCTCCTACTTCTTAGCGCCACGACGTTTGCTCAAGAGGCCAAACTCTGGCCCCCACGAGGAAATAATCGACCCCTCCTCGCCGCCAGCCAAGCCCTCTGGTGGAACAAAGATGATCCCGAGGCTCGTAAACTCAAAGCCCGCGCCCTCGACTTCGCCGGCCGCTACGCCGAAGCCGAACAAGCCGCCCGCTACGCCCTCGCCGTCGCACCCCAAGATCCCGAAGTCCAACGCATCCTCGGCCGTAGCCTCCTCCATCAAGGCAAACTCAACCAAGCCAAAACCGCCCTCGAACAAGCAGGCCGACTCGGCGACGCCTCCTCCCGCTCCCTCGCCACCATGCTCCGCCCCGATCGCATGTCCGTCGGCGATCTCCCCGCAAATCTTTCCCGCGCCCTCGTCCAAATTCAGGACGATCAAGGACGCTGCGTCGGCACAGGTTGCTTCGTCTCCACCAACGGCATGATCCTCACCGCCGCCCACGTTGTCGCAGGTCGCCGCCGCCTCACCATCCGCAACGCCTTCGGAAAAGTTTTCTCCGCCCAAGCCGTTTGCCCCGGCGATTTCTCCGCCGACGCCGTCCTTCTCCGCACCGAGGCCATCAGCCCAGACTTTTTGATTCTTTCCGAAGAAGAACCCCCCCTCGATACCCCTCTCACCGTCTCAGGCTTTCCCCTTTCCATCGACCTCCCACTCACCTCCCGCGGCACCGTCAAAGCCAAAGCCAAAGACGGAGTTCTCCTTTCCACCGTTCCCCTCATGCCAGGTCAGTCTGGTTCCCCCGTTTTAAATCCCCACCAACAAATCGTCGGTGTCGCCTCCCGTGGCTCCCTCGCCCTCCTCGGAGGCGGCGCCCCCGCCCGATCTGAAGCCGTTTCCACCTCCGCCCTCCACCGCCTCTGGGACTTCGCCGCGCAACCCCAAGCCTTCTCCGATATCCGCCTCCTGCCCAAATGGACCAGTAAAAATACCTTCTTCGATCCCGCCGTTTCCTCCGCCGAACACACCGTTTTCGACCAAGACTACGCCAAATCCGAAGAGGCCATCTCGGCCGTCATCGCCAAACATCCCGACGACGCGGGACTCCTCCTCCGCCGCGCCATGACCCGTATCGCCCTCAACCATGTCCCCGCCGCCACCCAAGACGCCCAACTCGCCTGCCTCAAAGAACCGAAAAATCCTGAACCCCACCGCTTTCTCTGCGGCCTTTACCTCGCAATAGGTCGCCGCCCCGATGCCATCGAAGAAATGAGCAAAGCCTTTCAACTCGACCCCCAAGACGCCGATACCGCCGAAGGACTCGGCGAACTCCTTCTCGCCTCCGCCCGCTACCCCGAAGCCCTTCCCCTTGCCGAAGACGCCGTCCGCCTCAATCCAGAATCCCCTCGGGCCTGGTCCATTCTCTGCGCAGCTCGCCTTGCCACCGGCAACTTCGCCGGAGCCCGCCAAGCAGGCGAGAATGCCACCAAAAAAGATCCAGAAGATCCCCGCGCTTGGGTCCAACTCGCCGCTAGCTTAAACGCCAGCCACGAATTCGCCCTCGCCATTTCCGTTGCCCAAACTGCCACCCGCCTCGCCCCGCATGACGCCCGAGCCTGGCTTAACCTTGCCACCGCTTACACCGGACTCGATCAGTACGCCGAAGCGGTCGGTTACGCCGAACGCGCCACCCAGATCGAACCGGAAAATCCCACAGGTTGGAAACTCCTCACCGCCCTCTACGGCCAACTCAACCGTCCCGCCGATGCCCTCGCCGCTCGCACTCGTGCCCAAGCCCTTATCCCCACAAGCCAGCGTTGACCGTCACCTCCTGTCCGATATTCTAATTTTATGAAATCCATCCATATCCTCGCCCTCACCGCCGCCCTCCTTCTCCCTTTGGCCTCACCCACCTGCTCCGCACCCTGCATGAAAACTTGCAACGAGTGTTGTCCTCCCAGTTCGCCCTGCTGTCCTACCCCCAAGTGCACCAAAGTATGTAACGAGTGCTGTAAATCAGACGACTCCTGCTGCTCCAGCAAAAAGTCAAAATGTACCTCCTCCTCTTCTTTCAGCGTCGCTCTCGAGCGCGGGGGCAAAAAAATGTCCCCCTACGCCAGCAAAGGCGTACCCCGCCGCTACTAACTTTCCCCAAAAAACAAAAAAAGGGGCGTGCACCCCAGAGGGATACACGCCCCAGATTGGCTAACTCAGGTTCAGCACCCGCACGCGCAGGTCTGACATTCACCCGGTTGGCACTTGGCGCATTTGCACCCGCAGCAGTCGGCCGCGAAGGCCATTCCTGCGGTGAAGAGCACCGCCACAGCCAAGATAACATATTTCATATTTTTATCTCCTGATCGAAGTTTCAAAGAACCGACGTGAAAATCCCGGAATCGTTGCCGGGCACGTCGCAAATCAGGAGAGAATTCGGGGAGGAGTCAAAAGAGGACGATCAGTACGAGCAGAAGCCGAAAATCGAATCGCGTCTGATCCCTTAAAAGTCGAAGTCGGAAGCGATAACTCAACCGCCACCAAGGGCAGTGCTGCAGCCGCGCCCGAAGGGGCAGGACACGCCGAGCAGGGAGAGGGAACCATTGGAGAGTGACAGGGCTGCTCCGTTTCCCCGCAACAGCAAGATTTCACGACCCCCGCCTGAATCGGGACGGGTAGATTAGAGAAAAGGAAGCCCGCCAAAGCCAATCCAAGTAAACCCAATTTCATAATTGAATTATACTCCATCCTTTCCGAGAATCAAATCGGCCCCTTGCTTCAGAAAAATTTTCGTCCAGAGTTCTTCAATGAAACATAAATTCCTTATCCTAACCTGCGCCCTGCTCACTCTCGGCTTCATTTCTGTCTCCAACGCCTCTGACACCACCGCTCCTAAAGCCCCTCAAGCCCAAATCGTCAAAACTCCAGAAGATAAAGCTAAAGCAACCGAACTCGCCAAAACTTATACCCTGACCACCTGCCCCGTTTCTGGCGACAAAATCGGTGTTATGGGCGAAACCATCGACACCCTCTACCAAGGTCAACTCATCCGCTTCTGCTGTAAAGGTTGCGTCAAATCCTTCAACAAAAATCCCGATAAATATCTCAAAGCAATCGACGCCGCCAAAAAACCCTCCGCCTGAGCCCTTAGCTCACTCGTGTGTCATAAAGCCCCAGAGCCCTTGACCACCTCCACGGCTAGGTTTAATCTCTAAAAAGCATTCCGAGTATCCCCGTCGCAAGATGGGGGTCCGCCAACCGGGGTAGGAGAAACCCACGGTGGCTGGAAAATGACCCAAGGTCCTTTTCCGATGTGCGAGACAGGTAGACCCTGACTCGAACAAAGTTCTCCGCAGGCCAACCGCCCGCACAGGAATGTGTCGGCGGTTTTTTGTGCCCGCATCGGGATGCGTCAACCCAAGGAGACGCATCAACATGAGCACACTCACCCAACCCACACTGCTGGCCCCACTGGCCGCACTCAGCATCAAAATCGATTCAGAAAACCCAGATCATCACCTCTGGAATAACCACGGCACCTGGTGGATCCACTACACCGTCCACCAGTCCGACTACACCAAACGGCGAGTCCGAGTCTCCCTCGAGACTCGTAACCTCCGCGAAGCCCGTAGCCGCCGAAACTCCATCCTCACTCACCTCGAAACCGAAGGAGTAAAAACCTTCTAAACCCTCCACCAACTTGGCGGAGCAGGACTGCTGGGTTCAACTCCCTCGCCGTTCGAGTCTTCGAGTACGGAGTGAGTCCCTACTAGCCAGAGGCGAAAAAATTAGGTCTGGGGCAGGTTTGAGGGGGACTAACTCCCAGCCCTTCTCTGGAATGAAGTTAGGAAAGCAGGGGCTTATCCCGATTTTTCAGACCACTAAGGAAGAGCGATGCCTAGGAATGCTCGATAAAATCACTAAAGCCGATTAACCTCAGCCCATGGAATTCAGTTTTGTTGTCCTCAAGATTCTTTTATCCGCATTTATCATTGCCGGAATTTCATGGTACGCAGGTAAGAATCCTTCACTGGCTGGCTTCCTGATTGCTTTCCCGATCGTATCCATTTTGGCGATTTCTTTTTCTTATTTTCAATACAGGGATATGGAAAAGATAAACCAGTTTGCCAGCTCCATTGTGGCGAGCATTCCACTTTCTCTTTTATTCTTTGTTCCGTTTATTCTGAACCGATGGCTCAAGTGGAGTTTTTTTCCTATTATTCTTTCAGGATTCATTTTCTTGTTTCTGGGATACCTGATTCATTCACGAATCTTCAAAACCTAATCCACGCGTCAGCGTGTCCCGCAACCGCGGGACCCCCCCCCAACCCCTTTCCGACCTTAGCGGCCTTTGCGCGCGTAAGCGCGTCCCGCAACTGCGGGGCGTGAGTATCTCTTCCTCAATCAAAAATTAAACATCCAAAATCCCAAATCCGCGCGAAAGCGCG
>JBBAWB010000009.1:75055-81887 GCA_040397385.1 Methylacidiphilales bacterium | reverse complement strand
ACCTCCTCATCCATCGACACCCTGCCCTCCTCCCTCTCCAATCCGCCTGCCGACTGAGCAAAAATAGCCACTTCCTTCAACTTGGAGAAACCTTTCATCCCGACGACGAGGTCGCCCTTCTGCCACCTGTCTCTGGAGGTTGAATGAAGGTCTTCGTCCGACTCTCTCCCGATCCCATTACACCCTTGCCCGATATTGCCGATTCCACTTCGGGTGCCGTCGTAACTTTTTCTGGGGTCGTTCGGAATGTGGAACAGAACCAACCTATCACCTCCCTCTTTTACGAAGCCTACCATCCCATGGCTGAGACTCTTATCCGCGACATTCTTCGCCAGCTCTCTCTCCCACATCCCTGCTCCTCTGTCGAAGTCCTCCACCGTCTCGGTCATATCAATGTCGGGGGAACGTCTCTTTGGATCCGCGTACTCGCTCCGCACCGCGCCGAAGCCTTCAACCTCCTCACTCACTTTCTCGATCGCCTAAAACAAGATGTCCCCATCTGGAAAACCAAACCCTCCCCATGATCACCGTCGACCAAGCTTTAGCTCAAATCGATTCTCTCCTCCCCACCCCACCCGAGGCTGAATCGGTTCCACTCGAAAATGCCCTCCACCGCGTTCTACGCGAACCTGCCACATCCCCCGAAGACCAACCTCCCATCGATCGCTCCAGTATCGATGGCTACCTCGTTCACCCAGATCAAAACAAAGGAAGGGTCAGACTCCTTTCCGCCCATCCGCCAGGTCAACCCACTCCCCCTCTTCCTCCTTTAGGCTCGGCCGTTCGTATCTTGACCGGCTCCTCCCTACCCGCTCAAGCCGCCCTGATCATGCAGGAGGATACTCTGCTTACCGAACCTGGCTTGATTGAACTTCTAAAAGCACCAACCTCACACCTCGTCCGCTCAAGAGGATCCCAGAGCAAAAAAGGGGATACCCTTCTCTCTCCACCCCACATTCTTCAACCTGGCTCTATCAGCCTCCTCGCCTCACTCGGAATTACTCAACCCAAAGTTTCCCGACTTCCCCGCGTGGCCCATCTCGCCACGGGCGCGGAGTTGGTCGACCCCGACAAAGAACCTGCTTTAGGTCAAATCCGCGACAGTAACTCGATCTTAATCCGCTCTCTTCTTGTCTCCTACTCGGCCGATCTCGTTTGGCAAAAACGCGTCGGTGATACCCGAGAGCTCTTCACTCATTCTGTCCAGGAGTGCCTCAACCTCTCTCCTGATATTCTTCTTCTCAGCGGCGCCTCCAGTGTTGGCGATCATGATCACGCCTTCTCAGTTTTAGAAGAGCTGGGATTTAATATTCTCTTTCGCACTGTTTCTATCCGCCCAGGAAAACCTCTCATTCTTGCTCAAAAAGGCAGCACTCTCGCTTTCGGTCTTCCTGGAAATCCTCTATCCCACTTCGTCTGTTTTCACCTCTTTGTCCGCCGTGCCATCCTCCGCCTGCTTGGCCTTGCCCCCAACCCCTTCCTTTCCGCCACTCTGCTGGCTGGCGCTCCCATAAAACCTGACCCGCGGGAAACCTGGTGGCCCTGCCATCTGCACTCCTCCCAAGGTCTGCTCACCGCTCAGCCCCTCCCTTGGCGCGACTCCTCCGATCTTTCCTGCCTCGCTCTCGCCAACGCACTGCTCCGTGTTCAACCGGGATGCGAGGCTCGCTCGCCGAGCGAAGTTCTGCCCACCATCTCTTGGTGAAACGCCTCTCCCATCTCGATAGAAATGGCCGCGCCACCATGGTGGATGTCAGCCCAAAGCTTTCTCAACCGCGCCGAGCCGTAGCCAAGGGCGAAATCCGTTGCGCACCCGCAACTATCAGGCTCCTCCGCCAAGGCAAGGCCCCCAAAGGCGACGTGCTCGCCGTCGCCCGCATTGCAGGAATCCAAGCCGCCAAACAAACCGCTGACTTAATCCCCCTTTGTCACCCCTTACCCATCGACTCGATCCATCTTGAGCTTACCCCACGATCCGATCGCATCCAGATATGCGCCGAAGTTCGTGTCCACGCCCGCACTGGGGTGGAGATGGAGGCGCTCACCGCCGTGGCCGTTGCTGCCCTCACCCTCTATGACATGTTGAAAGCCGTCGACCGCAAGATGGTCATCCAAAATATTCACCTTCACTCCAAGGAAAAGTTTTGAGTCCGCTCAACGTTGCACGCCTAACCGTGAGCGACCGTGCCCACGCGGGCGTTTACCAGGACAAGGGCGGACCTGAACTAGAACGAGTATTTTCTTTGGAGTGGGCTTCCCCTTGCCTCTGGACATCCCTCACCGTCCCCGATGAAAAAGACGTGATCACTTCCACTTTGCGAAGTTGGATAGAACAAAGGATTCCTCTGGTTCTGACTACAGGAGGGACGGGCCCAACCCCCCGCGATGTCACACCCGAGGCCACTCGGGCACTTCTCGAAAAAGAGCTCCCGGGCCTATCTGAAGCTCAACGAATGACCAGTTTTCCTTTAGCCCCAACCGCAATTCTTTCCCGCGCGGTTGCAGGCGTAGCAGGCCAGACGCTCATCATAAACTTCCCCGGAAATCCCAAGGCGATTGCTGAGTGCCTTCCTCCCCTGATTCCCGCAATCCGGGAGTGCCTTAAGCATATCAGGGAATAAAAATCAGCTTCCCACCCGCTACTAGCAGAACAACCGCGAGAAGCCTCTGAATCCACAATGGGGAGTAGTGCCGACTTCCCCAGCGCGAGCCGACCCACCCTCCAACAATTGCGACCACCAAAAGATTCCATCCAACTTGAGGAAAAGACCGGGCCGACGAAACGTAACCAGCTAAACCGGATATGGAATTCACTAGAATAAAAATTACCGAGACCGCCGCTACCGTCTTCGTAGGAGCCCACTTTCTCCAAAGCATCCATGGGGTGAGAAAGATTCCTCCACCCGTACCTGTCAAACCCGCCAAGAGGCCAAGAACACCGCCAGTTGCCAAAAGAGAGAACCGTTTTGGTTCATGAAACACCGTCTCTTCTTTAGGGCGAATCAGAAAACGGAGGGCCGACCCCCAAAGAACCAATCCCATTAGCAGATGCAATAAGTTGTTCGGTAACTTGAGGTATCCACCAAAGAAAGCCAAAGGAATGGAAGTAACCGCCAAGGGCCAAAGCAACTTCGCAGAGAAATGACCCGCCCGTATGAAATTCCAACCTCCAAGAATGGCTACTGCGATATTTAGAGTTAGAGTAACGGGCCTAATTTCCCCTGTCGGAATCGAACATAGAGCCATCATCGCGATATATCCGGAAGCCCCCGCATGACCGACCGAAGAGTAAAGGAAAGCGATCAACAAAATCCCCAACGGAAGAATCCACGGTTCCATGAGCGCTACATTAGCAATTTACCCTACCTGCTTCGATCCTTTATCGCCCAGGGCTTTTAGTCTATGGTTTGCTCATGTCGCGACTCAGCCTCCTCGGCCGCAAAACGAACGTTCCTGCCAACCCTTCCTTGGCTCGACTGGAAACCTTCCCCAATCCCAAGCCCAACCGCCCCTACGAAATCACTTTCTCCACCTCAGAATTCACCTCCCTCTGCCCCGTCACAGGTCAACCTGACTTCGCCACGATCACCATCCGCTACTCCCCGAAAAAGAAGTGCGTCGAAAGTAAGTCTCTTAAGCTTTTCCTCCACTCCTTCCGAAACACAGGATCCTTTGCAGAAGCGGTCACAAATAGAATCTTGGACGACCTTGTTCGCGCGATCTCCCCGGCCCATGCCGTGGTCACGGGAGAATTTGCAGCGCGGGGTGGTGTCGCCCTCAAAGTCTCCGCCACATTCGGCAAATCGCGCTAATTAACTGTTCGTCTTTACGACGAACATCTTTTCTACCGTCATATCCTCCATGCTCCTAAGAATTCCACCCATCCCCAACCCGGATTGCATCCTTCCTCCGAATGGCATCCAATCCACCCGAAACGCAGTGTGATCATTAACCATCACCGCAGTCGCTTGCAGATTCCTCACATAATAAAAAGCTTGATCGATGTTTTTAGTGAATACTGCCGCTTGAAAGCAAAACGGTAACCCATTCGCCCGTTTCACCGCCTCCTCCCGATTCTTGTAAGTGTAAATACAGACAACAGGACCAAAAACCTCTTCCTTCGATACCCTTGCATCCTCGGGCGGATTCCAAAGTAGCGTAGGAGCATAGCAACATTCAGAAATCTTCTTTCCCCCGCAAAGTAGTTTGGCACCTCTTTTTACCGCTTCCTCCACCCACTCAGCCACCCTTTGGCGCTCCGCGTGGGTAATCAACGGCCCGACTTCGGTCTTCGGGTCTGCTGGATCGCCTACGACCAGCTTTGCCGCTTTGTCCGCCATCTGCTCTGCCAATTTCAAGGCTAAGGACTCGTGAACATAGACCCGCTGAACCGAGACGCATACCTGCCCCGCGTGATAAAACCCCGCCTTGACCAACAGAGGAACCGCTTCATCTAAATTCGCATCCGCCTCTACGATCACCGGCGCTACCCCTCCATGCTCCAAGACACAGTTGGCTCCAGCCGCCAACTTACTCCGCAGGGCCCAACCCACATTTGCCGACCCAATAAATGTCAGGAAGCTTAGTCGCCGATCAGTCACTAGCAGCTCAGCGTCTTCGTTCGAGCAAAAAACCGCCTGGCACCACTCCTTGGGTAGGCCCGACTGATGGAGAAGCTCAACTAGGCTTAAGCAGGAAAGCGGAGTTCTACTCGCTGGCTTGATCACCACCGGGCAACCCGCGGCAATGGCAGGGATTACCTGATGAATGATTAGGTTGACCGGGTGATTAAACGCGCTGATCGCAGAGACCAGACCACCCGGCTCCCGATAGGTATAAGCCATCCGGTTCATCGAAGCAGGATTCAACCTCATCGGAATCTCGCGGCCCAAAAGGTGGGGAACTGTTTCAATCGCCACTTTGATCCCATCGATCGCACGGGCGACCTCAACTTTCGTATCCATAAATGGTTTTCCACCTTCAGCAATCGACTGTTGGACTAGCTTGTCCTGGTTAGTTTCCACCAGTTTTTTAAACTTCTCTAAAATCCCGATCCGTTCTGGAACAGACAACCATTTCGACCGATCCGCAAAGACCTCCGCCGCTCGATCCAGCGCCTCTTGCACCTGTTTTCGATCCTGCATCGGCACCTCACCCACCTGCCTCCCATTAAAAGGATTATGCACCTTAAGCATTGTCGCCATCCCCCGACTCTAATCCCTCCTCAAACCCCGACACAACCCCTCATGCTCGCAGCATGCTCGCAGCATGCTCGCAGCATGCTCGCAGCACGGTATCACTAAAGTGCTATATTTTGTCACTTTGCTCTGGCACTACTCTGACCCCACTCAGAGTCGAAAAATCCACCACAAACCACAACACCGGTAGGGACGACCATCCTTGGTCGTCCTAGTTCTTTTCTAAACGGAAAAGAACGTAAACAAGCGTTGCATATCCAACTTTGTTCGCCCAGCTAGGCGGCCTCGGAGATGCCGCCCCTACCTAAGCTTCCAAAATCCACGCGTCCCGCGTCTGCGCCCCGTACTCATGTCGGGGCTTTTCGTCCTTAGCGGCCTTGGCGTGAGAACATTTAGCTCAGCGAGGTTTACCGAGACTGAGCGGAGTAGGGTCAACTCCACCAATCAAACATTAAGAATCAAAAATCAAGAATCACCCTCCCCCTTTCCGACCTTTGCGTCCTTAGCGTGAGCAATCACTTCTCAATCCGCGCGTAAGCGCGTCCCGCGAATGCGGGGCAAAATTAAAACTCACCCCCTGCGCGTCTCTACCTCGTACCTGCCCCGACCAACGGCAAGAATACAAGGAACAATCTTTCCTCAGCCAACGCTACGTCTCCGCACCATTCGTAGCAGTGCGAACCCACCAAATCCAAAGAGCAACAGAGATCCAGTAGAGGGCTCAGGAACCAGCGCAATCTTCTCCACTCCGGTTGGGTCAGTATAGGCAATAATCCTAAACCCAGAGGTCACCCCACCCGCAAAGGAACTTGCATCGGTGAACGTCAGGTTAAATGCCGAGGTAATGTCAATTGAACTAGCAACCAAGGTGGACACAAAGGCGTAGCCAGAAGGTAAGGCCAGCGAGCCCGACTGGGCGAAGGTCCAGGCAAAGGGCGTATTCACGTCGTAACCAGTCAAAGGACCAGCTGTATCAATATTGAGATTAAACTTCGCCGAACTAGACAGAGCCGACAAATCCAGCAGGGTCGAAACATCGAGAAGATCCCAGTTCGTTCCCGCCGTCCCTGTCGCACTCGTCATTTGGAAATTGTATGTCGCCCCCGCATTCCATTTCGAGGAGCTCGCAGATAAAAGACCTGGGCTATTCCCAGGATTCAAGCTCGACCCATTATTTAATTCCAAGGCCCCAACAGTTCCTGCGCCCGATAACGACCCGTTCAATGTCACCGCACCTGCCGTTCCATTAACTACCATGGCCGCTCCTGCCGCAACCGTCGAAGAACTGCTCGCGATCGATCCGCCAGAAGCCACGTTCAAGGTTCCTGAAGTCACGGTTGTCGCGCCGCTGTAGGAGTTAGTCTTGGAAAGAGTTGTCGTCGTCCCCGCCCCAGTCTTTGTCAGTGTTGCGCCAGATCCACCTAAAATCGCCGAGGCACTACCCGTTCCATTCATCGCAAAGCTAGTTCCGGTCAAGACTCCCGTAGTTCCTGTGATCGAACCACTCGTCAACGTCACCGCCCCAACCGTGTCACTGAAGGTCGACATGCCGAGTGTTCCACCGGCCAGTGTCACCGCCGCCGTGTTGGCCAAACGATCAGCTGATCCTAAATTAATCACTCCACTGTTCACAT
>JBBAWB010000009.1:46587-74955 GCA_040397385.1 Methylacidiphilales bacterium | reverse complement strand
TCACCGTGGTCGCACCCAAAGTTCCATTCAAGGCCGTCGTGCCCGTCGCCACCGTGGCCGTGCCCGCACCTAAATTCGCACTGACTGTTCCGCCATTCAACCCGTAGGTCGCCGCCGTCAATGTTCCACTTCCACCCAGCGTTCCACTCGATATGGCGAAGCTTCCCACCGTGTCACTATTCGTCGACATACCCAGGGTTCCACCCGCCACTGTCACCGCCGCTGCGTCTGCTAGTCGATTTGCCGATCCTAAGTTAAGTGCTCCACCGCTCACATTCACCGTGGTCGCACCCAAAGTTCCATTCAAGGCCGTCGTGCCCGTCGCCACCGTCGCCGTGCCCGCTCCTAAATTCGCACTAACTGTTCCACCACCCAAATTATAGGTCGTGGCATTCAGAGTTCCATTGGTCAAGGCTCCGCTACTATTAGTCATCGCGAATGCACCAATGGTCCGAGTAAGAGTTCCTAAATCAACTGTCCCTGCCCCAATCGAAAGATTGCCGGTGGTTGCACCCAGGGTGCCCGATCCGCTCAAGGTGAGAGTTCCATTATCCACCGTGGTACCACCGGCGTAAGAATTCGAGCTACTCAAAACCAAGGTCCCTGCGCCGGCCTTGACCAAGCCGCCCAACCCCGAAATCACACCCGCGTTGGTCTGAGTGAAAGTCGATGCCACATCGAAGGTACCAGAGACGCTGTTTGTGATCGTAAAAGCATTGGTCACATTGAGGTTCGCCGAACTTGAGACAGTGGAGTTAGAGGCAAAGCCCACGGAACCGGTGCCGAAAGCAGCGCCGGCACTAATCGCCACGGTACCCGCATTCAGGGTTGTTCCACCTGTGAAGGTATTGGCTGCACCTAGGGTCAACTTCCCCGCTCCATCCTTAGTCAAGGATCCCGAGGTCGTTCCCAAGATGCTGTTTAACACTGTATCTCCTGCCCCACCTACCGTCAGACCAAAGGTACCGCCCGTGATCGTACCTGCATTGGTCAAGGAAAGTGTCCCGCTATCGGAATTAATCCGACTCACCGATCCCAAGGTGACCAATCCCCCGTAAGTGTTGTTCCCTGAAATATTGCGCAACGCACCACCTGAGGAGACGCCCGTGCCATTCAGCGTTAGAGCTTCTGCTCCCACCGAGATGCCATTCTGAAGCTCAAGAGCCGCTAGATTCGCCACCGTGACTCCACCCGCAGTCGTGCCCAATCCTGTGCTGTTTTGCACGTTCACTACTCCGTTGGAAATTACCGTTACACCCGTGTAGGTGTTTCCACCTGTTAAGGTCAACTTCCCTCCTCCGTCCTTAGTTAAGGTTCCCGTGGTCGTCCCCAAGATGCTGTTTAACACTGTATCTCCCGATCCACCTACCGTCAGACCAAAGGTAGCGCCCGTGATCGTACCTGCATTGGTCAAGGAAAGTGTCCCGCTATCCGAATTAATCCGACTGGCCGAACCCAAAGTCACCACTCCCCCATACGTGTTGTTCCCTGAAATATTACGTAACGCACCGCCTGAGGAAACGCCCGTGCCATTCAGCGTTAGCGCTTCTGATCCTACCGAGATGCCACCCTGCAACTCAAGAGCCGCTAAATTCGCCACCGTGGTTCCACCTGCAACCGTACCCAATCCTGTGCTGTTTTGAATGTTCAACGCACCACTGGTAATCGTTGTCGCACCCGTGTAAGTGTTCGCGCCAGAAAGTGTCGTGGTGGTCCCAGCGCCAGTCTTTGTTAAAACAACACTTCCTCCTAATTTCGCCGAGGCATCGCCGTCCCCGCTCATCGCAAAGCTCGTTCCCGTCAAAACCCCCGTCGTTCCCGTGATCAAACCTGTCGTCAAAGTCACCGCCCCAACCGAGTCACTAAAAGTTCCAATATCGAGTATCGCACCAGATCCATTTACCGTTACCGCACCACTGCTCAGCGCATTAGCGACCCCATAAGCCAAAGTTCCTCCACTCACCGTGGTCAAACCGGTAAACGTGTTGGCTCCACCCAGGGTCAACTTCCCTGCTCCATATTTAGTCAAAGTTCCCGTAGTCGTTCCCAAGATGCTATTTAGCACTGTATCTCCCGCCCCACCCACCGTCAGAGCAAAGGTAGCGCCCGTGATCGTACCTGCATTGGTCAAGGAAAGTGTCCCGCTATCCGAATTAATCCGACTGGCCGAACCCAAAGTCACCACTCCCCCATACGTGTTGTTCCCTGAAATATTACGCAATGCACCACCCGAGGAAACGCCCGTGCCATTTAGCGTTAGAGCTTCTGCTCCTACCGAGATGCCACCCTGAAGCTCAAGAGCCGCGCCAGTCGCACTCACCGTCGTTCCACCAGCGGTCGTACCCAATCCGGTGTTGTTTTGCACATTCAACGCACCTGCGGATATTGTCGTGGCACCCGTGTAGGTGTTGGTCGCGGTCAGAATCAGGTCGCTCGTTCCGGTCTTGGTTAATGTATTGGCTCCACTGACCACCCCGTTCATCACGATATCATTACTGTTCGCCGCCCAAGTATTGGCCGCAGCCAAAGCAATATTGAGGTTGATCGTCTGAATATTGGCCGAATTTTGCGTGATTCCCGTATTTAGGGCTAGGGCATTGCCATTCAAGGTAAAGGTAGACGCATTGGTTTGGAAAAGGATGGAGACGATTTCCGTATTGGCAGTTAAATCATTTGTGTTTGTCGTCCGAGTCGAACCAGCAAAAACGGCAGTGTCGTTAGCCCCACCCCAATTCTGACTTCCACCACCCCAGTTGGTCCCATTGCTCCACAGAGAGTTCGTTCCGGCACCATCCCAGGTATAAGTGGCAGCCAAGCTAATATCCGTCCAGCTAAAGAGTGCAACCGCAATGAGAGCTGCTATTTGAAAGGTTTTTCTTAAACAAAGCATAAATAAAATAATACTTCAGTTCGGATGATTTATCAAGGCATATCAAAAAAAAACGAAGAAAGCTCATCAAACTAGCCAGCAATCGGTTAGGACTAACAAAACCTCTAAATTATCAATTATTTATATCATGATAATTACGGAACATTTCCTTATCGGGGGAAACTCCCGTGCTGAATTCTTGCCCTAACCAACTACACTAACACTCTCTCCCCAGGCGCTAGCACTACCACCTTACAGCCACACTTCCCCGCCTCTTTGACAAACACCTGCGGATCCACCTGAATCATCTCAAAGGTATTGTAGTGCATCGGCACCGTAAGCTTCGACTGTAACATCCTCGCCGCTTCCGCTGCATCGATCGGCCCCATCGTAAAATTGTCCCCAATCGGCAATAGAGCTAAATCGATCTGGTTCCGCCTTCCCAGTAGCTCCATCTCCAAGGTCAACGCCGTGTCCCCCGCAAAATAAATCGTCTTCCCCTCTGCATGAATGAGGAACCCTACGGACGCACCCACCGAAACCACCCCACTTGGCCCATCCACCGAGGATGTATGGTGGGCAATCGTAAGTTGCACGCGCCCAAACGAAAAATCCCTCCCGCCCCCAGATCCCATCGGATGAACCTTTGCCCCCTGCGCCCCTGCGTGGAGGGCCACTTCATAGGACGCTATAATCGTCGCCCCTGTCCGTTTCGAAATCGCAACCGCATCTCCATAATGATCGATATGAGCGTGACTCACCAAGATAAAATCACACTCCACGTCCTCCGCCTTCACCGCTGCCATCGGGTTCCCCGTTAAAAAGGGATCCATTAATATTTTTGCTTTGGGCGTGGTAATCAGAAAACAGGAGTGCCCCAGATAACGGACTGCAATATCACATGCCATTTAAGTATCCTCCCTGCTTTCGCTACTCAGTTCAAGCGCACACCAAAAAACCAACGAAAACACCTTCACCTTAGCAAATCTTTGGTTCATTCTTTTCTCATGTCCGCCCCGGTCAACCTTCCTGCCTGGAAAGCTCTCGCCAAGCATTCCCTCGACTCTCGAGATACCCAGATGCGTGATCTTTTCGCCAAAGATCCCAAGCGCGCCACCACCCTATCCCATCGCTGGAATGATCTCTTTCTCGACTACTCAAAGAATCGAGTCACCTCAGAGACTCTTAACCTTCTCCGCCAACTCCTGAAAGAAGCTAAGGTCGAAGAGCTCCGCGACAGAATGTTCCGTGGCGAAAAGATCAATCTCACCGAAAATCGATCTGTCCTCCACATCGCCCTCCGTCGTCCAGTCAATCAACCCCTTCTAGTCGACGGCCAAGACGTTATGCCAGAGGTTGAATCTACCCGGCAACATATGAAGACCTTTTCCGAGCAGATTCGTTCGGGTGCCTGGAAGGGCTACACGGGTCAACCAATCTCCGACGTCGTGAATATCGGCATTGGCGGATCCGACCTCGGTCCCGTCATGGTCACCGAAGCCCTCAAGCCCTTCGCTCGACGCGACCTGAAGATGCACTTCGTTTCGAACATCGACTCCACCCAGCTGGTCGAGGTCCTTCGGGTATGTCGCCCCTCGTCCACTCTCTTTCTCGTCGCCTCCAAAACCTTCACCACTCAGGAAACCCTGACTAACGCCCACTCCGCTCGCTCCTGGTTTCTCAAGGAAGCCATCGACGAAAAGCACATCGCTAAACATTTTGTGGCTCTGTCCACAAATACAGCCGAGGTAAAGAAATTTGGAATCGACCCCGCAAATATGTTCCCTTTCTGGGACTGGGTGGGCGGCAGGTATTCTCTCTGGTCAGCGATTGGACTCAGTATTGCCCTGTCCACAGGATACGAACGCTTCGCCGAACTCCTCGCTGGAGCTAACGAAATGGACGAACATTTCTCAAAAACACCCATCGAAGAAAATCTGCCCATGACCCTCGCCCTGCTCGGTATCTGGTACAACAACTTTCACGACGCGCAGACCCACGCCATCCTTCCCTACGACCAGTACCTCCACCGCTTCCCCGCCTATTTCCAACAGGGGGATATGGAAAGCAACGGCAAAGGGGTCGACCGAGAAGGTAAACCTGTCACCTGGAGCACGGGTCCTGTCATCTGGGGTGAACCTGGCACCAACGGTCAGCACGCTTTCTATCAACTGATCCACCAAGGAACCAAACTCGTACCCTGCGATTTTCTTGCCTCAGTTGAAACATTCAACCCAATGGGGTCACATCACGATATCCTCTTAGCGAACTTCTTTGCCCAAACCGAAGCTCTGATGAAGGGGAAGACTGAGTCCGAAGCCCGCGCTGAGCTCACCCGAGACGGCCTCAAAGGTGATGACCTAGAAAAGTTAATCCCTCACAAGGTTTTTTCGGGCAATCGCCCGACGAACTCACTCCTGGTTCAACGATTTGACCCTAAAACGCTTGGAAGCCTGATCGCCCTCTATGAACATAAAATCTTTGTTCAGGGCGCAATCTGGAACATCAACTCCTACGACCAGATGGGAGTCGAACTTGGAAAACAGCTCGCGAAAAAGATCGAACCAGAACTCTCCTCCCCCGGCCCGATCACCACCCACGACTCCTCCACCAACCAATTAATCAACGACTACAAAAAACGCTCCAACCGCGGTTAAAACAAACCTCGGCGCCTAGCCGCCTCAACCCCCTACGGGATGCCAAGTGGTCTTAATCTCGACAGTATCTAATATTCGATAAGGGTCCTCATCCCCTTTGCCATTCGCTTCCCGAGAAAAAAATCGTTTTAAGTTCAGCGCACATGCCTCGCGACTCGCCGCACTCTCCTTCGCGTCCGCTCCTTGGGTGACCAAGGCATTCACATCCATATGCGTCGCCATCTGTCCCACCAATTCCTCCCTCAGCCCGCAAAGCAGATTAATCACTCCGTGCGGAAAATCCGAAGTCGCTAACACTTCTCCTAATTCTATTGCCGGCACAGCCGCCCGCCCCGTTGAAAGCGCAATCACGGTGTTACCTCCAACAACAATCGGAGCGATTCCAGAGACCAAATCAAGCAGAGGCCTCTTCTCCCCAGCGACATAAGCAACTACACCCATCGGTTCGGTTACGGAGAAGTTAAAATAAGGAGATGAGACCGGATTCACCGACCCAAAAACCTGCAGATACTTGTCCGCCCATCCAGCGTAGTACACCAGCAGATCGATCGCTTGCGTCACTTCTGTCTTAGCGGCTGCAGGCGAGAGCCCAATCGACTGCAGAATCTCCCGAAAAGTAGTAGCCCTTCCCTCCAGCATCTCCGCCGCGCGATAGAGGATCTGCCCCTTCAGGTAGGGTGTGGTGTTCGCCCACCCCGATACAGCTTTTCTTGCTGCCACCACCGCATTTCGAAAATCTTTCCGCGAGGCCCGGCAAACATGCCCCAGCCACTTCCCTCCTGGAGCATTCACATCCAGCGCTCTACCAGATTCCGATCGAACAAAAGCACCACCAATCAGCATCTTGTACGTCTTCCGCACATCCAGCCTGCCGCTCTTCATATTCTCTCCGCTACCACTTATGATAACTCCACGTAGGGTCTCAATCCATGCCGCCCACCCTCGCGTCCATACCCACTCTCTTTATAACCTCCGAAGGGTGAACTCGGATCAAACTTATTAAATGTGTTCGCCCAGATCACCCCTGCCTTAATTCCACGGGTAACCTTAAAAATCTTCGCACCTTTATCAGTCCAGACTCCACCCGAAAGACCATAGGGAGTATTATTCGCCTTCTCCAAGGCTTCATCCAACGTCCGGAAACTCTGAATCGCGAGCACAGGCCCAAAAATTTCCTCCTGAACGATTCGGTGGGACTGAGCCACTTTGGTAAAGAAACTAGGCCGAACCCAGTAGCCCTTCTCCGGAACTGGGCATTTTGTCTGGAAAAGCTCTGCCCCTTCATCTTGCCCTACCTTAAGATAATCCCGAATCCGCTCGTACTGCGCTTTCGAGTTGATCGCCCCTATGTCGGTATTCTTATCCAGGGGATCTCCCACAATCAGATGCTCCATCCGCGCCTTCAGCTTTTCGACGACCTCTTGCTCCACGCTTTCCTGCACCAGTAGCCTCGATCCTGCACAACAGACGTGTCCTTGATTGAAGAATATCCCGTTAATAATGCCCTCAACCGCCTGATCAATCGCTGCGTCCTCGAAAATTATATTGGCCGCCTTCCCACCAAGCTCGAGAGTCAACTTGGTCGAGCGCCCTGCCAGCGATTTCTGAATCGCCTTGCCCACCTCGGTCGATCCCGTAAACGCCACCTTATCCAATCCAGGATGCTTGACCAAGGCCGCACCCGTCGAACCTGCACCCGTAATACAGTTAAACACTCCGTCGGGAAGACCTGCCTCTTGGCAGATTTCCGCAAAGAGCAGTGCCGTCAGTGGCGTGGTCTCTGCCGGCTTCAGTACCACAGTGTTTCCACAAGCCAATGCAGGAGCCACTTTCCAAGCCACCATCAAAAGAGGAAAGTTCCATGGAATGATCTGACCTGCCACCCCGATCGGGCCCGCCGATTTTCCAGGAAAGGCATAAGCCAGCTTATCCGCCCAGCCCGCATGATAAAAAAAGTGGGCTGCGGCCAAAGGGATATCTACGTCCCGAGATTCACGAATCGGTTTCCCCCCATCCATCGATTCGACAACCGCCAACTCACGGGCCCGCTCCTGAATGATCCTCGCAATCCGATAGAGATACTTCCCCCGCTCCCGACCCGACATCTTGCGCCAGACCTTTTCGTAAGCGGTTCGCGCCGCCTTGACCGCCTTATCGACATCTTTTTCTCCTGCATCCGCGATTTGAGCCAGCGTCTTCTCATTCGCTGGATTGGTTGTGGCAAATTGCTTTCCCGATCCAGCAGGAACAAATTTCCCGCCGATGAAAAGACCATACTTCTCTTTCAACTTGAAGTGGTCCGCGCTTTCTGGAGCGGGGGCATAACCCCAATCGGATCCTTTTGTAGAGATGTTGGTTTCAGTCATTGGAGAAATAGTCCAATCCTTGATACACCCCTGTCCGCTCTTTTTCCAGTTGCATCAACATGTCGTTGGGAAGCTTACTCGCTCCAATTCGAAACAAGGATGGAGTTAACCAAGCAGGCCCAAGAACCTCTCGGACCATAATGAGCACGTTGAGGGCGGCTTTGGCGTTGGCGATACCTCCCGCAGGCTTCATTCCAATCCTCTTCCCTGTCTTGCGATAAAAGTCGCTAATCGCCTGCAACATCACCAGAACCACCTCAGGAGTAGCCGCAGGCTGAATTTTTCCCGTACTGGTTTTTATAAAGTCAGCCCCCGATTGCATCGCAATATCGCTAGCCAACCGCACCCGATCCAGCGTCCCCAGTTCCCCTGTCTCCAATATCACTTTTAAATGGGCTTTGCCGCACGCCTCTTTCACCTGCTCAATCTCATTTGCCACCCGCCCATAATCTCCACGAAGAAAATCCCCGCGGGAAATGACCATGTCGATCTCGTGCGCCCCTTCCGCCACCGCATACCGCGTATCTTCCAACTTCACCGCTAAAGGATTCATTCCACTGGGAAAGGCGGTCGCTACCGCCGCCACTTGGATCGGGGTGCCCTGCAAAGCCTCCCGCGCAATCCGAACCATCGTCGGATAAACACAGACCGCAGCCACCATGGGCAAATCCTTGCGACCTGAGTGCAGGTGAATCGCCTTTGTGCAGAGTTGCCGGACTTTGCCCGGGGTATCTGCCCCCTCCAAAGTGGTTAGATCTACCATCGAGAGAGCCAGCTTGAGACCCTCCACTTTCGAGGCTTTTTTAATGCTACGCGTGGCCAACCGCGCCACTCTTTCGCGAATCCCCACCTCATCGACAGGGTGTGCCTGTAAATCAAGTTTCGTGGATACAACTAATGAGGAACTCATAGACCCTTTTTCAAGGGAAGGAGTATATTCCCGCCGAACGCGGGTTTGGTCAAACCGTTGTCGTGCCGTTCGCCTCAGCAAAAATCGACTTCAAATCGTCCTTCGAACTCCGTCCCAGCCAACGCGTCAATGTCTCGGTTCCACTCTTCTTCGCTTGGTAGGCCTTAAGAACCTTGTCGATATAGTGGTGAACCTCCTCGTAAGGCACTTTCGGTTGAATCAGGACATTAAAACGAGCATCCGCCCCCGTTTTTCCGCCAAGAAACATATCAAAGCACTCCTTCTTCACTCCATCAATCGTGCGCGTTGCTCCACGAAAACCAATATCGGCAATCTGATGCTGACCGCATGAGCTGGGACATCCGCTGAAATGGATCCGAACCTGATCTTTATAATACGAACAAAGTTGGTCGAGCTCGCCCACCATCCGAATCATACGATTCTTCGTTTCCCCCACCGCCAGATTACAAAATTCGATTCCTGTACAGGAAACACAGCCCTTGCGGAAATTGCTTGGGTTCACTACCAGCCCAGAAGCCTCTAATTCTTTCTTCAGGGCCTCCACGTTTTTCTCGGGAATATTGACGATGACTAGATTCTGTTTGTTCGTTCCGCGAAACCCCACCTTCCCCTTCTCCCCGTATTTTTCCGAAATATCCGCGATACTCTTCATCTGGGCTCCAGTCAGTCGTCCTCCTGACAAGCAAACGCCTACCCAATATAGTCCTTTCTGAATCTGGGCGTGGGTTCCCATATGGTCCGATTCAGGGTTCTCCGGGAAGACAAATTCGGAATGCCGTTGAAAAGTCCGCCCCGCAACCCGCTCCACCTCCGTGATAAACTTCTCTGGGCCCCAATCCGCCATGAGAAACTTTAGTCGAGCCCGCGCTCGCTTATCGCGAAAGCCGTGGTCCCGATAAATCACCGAGGTGTAGTGCACCATAGGAAAAATATCCTCGGGCTTTAAAAATACTGGCAGGGTTTGCGCCAAGTGCGGGGCGGAGGAAAGCCCTCCCCCAACCTTGATCCCATACCCCTTCTCCTTCCCTCGCTCTAACCCGAAGACCCCCACACAGTTGATGTCAGGTTGGGTGCACATGATCCGACAACCCGAGATAGAGATCTTATACTTCCGTGGCAAATTCGAAAATTCACTATTGTTCGTCAGGTGGGCATCCACCGCATGGAGCTCGGCCGTAGCGTCCGAAATCGCATCAGGGTCATAACCCGCCACCGGACAACCCACCACGTTTCTCGCGATGTCGCCACAAGCACCGCTGCAAGTAACTCCTACCGATTCTAGCCTTCTAAAAATCTCGGGGAACTGCTCGATTCGCAGCCAGTGGAGTTGAACAGTCTGGCGTGTGGTTACATCGCCAAAGCCATGAGCGAACTGATCGGTCAGTGCGGCGATTTCTCGCAATTGAGCGGGATTCATCTGACCCCCAGGTATCCTCATTCGGAGCATGAAGTAGCCGTCTTCTTTAGGTTTCTGTTGATAAACTCCGTACCATTTAAAACGTGTAAAATCATCCGCTTCAATGGATTGCACGCCGTCTCTCGCATAACGGGGTAGGTCTTGGATTACATCCAGACCATCTTTGGCTACTTTGATCAACTCCTCCTTGGTATCGCCAGGAGTAAAGTTACGCGGTGTTGATAGAACTAAGGACATGGATTGACATTACTAACAATTTTACGTGGCACAAGTGGGGCTCTTACATTTTACTGTCATTGATCTGCTTCCAAACTGACCTTGAAAGAACACAGAATGCAAAGCGCAACCCAGGTCGAATATCTTTGGTAGAGATCGACATCACCTGCAGTCTCCCCTCCGCTTCTTCCCGAAGCCGAAAAGTGATTCGACTGCCTCGAGTGGTTGAGACAACCACAACCTCTTTAGCAAAATCGACAACTCCAGGTTCCTTGGTCAATCCTAACTCCCGCCAAGTTTTTTCGTACTCCTCCCCATTCAAAATTACTTCACGCGTTGGACCTTTCTCAACTTTTGCAGCGGCTTCCCCAAAGAACTCACGCAGCGGCTTGGGCGATTCGTTGCTTTTCACTTGAGGTGGATTGGCCTCGTCCGCCCAAGAAAACTCCAGAAAGCCGAGCAGGATGAAGAAAAGAACCCGCACAGACTAAGCCTTGACCAGATTCCCTCCAGACAAACTACTCCTTGTTTCCAATTGCACCCCTAAATCCCCAATCTTGGCCCAACTCAATCCTGCAAACTGGGGCACCTCCGCCGCGATCGCTTTCCAGACATCCTCCACCGAGTGCAGTGAGTTCCCACCCGTGCAGGCCTCCCGCAGATCCCGCAAAATCAACCAATCTTCTCTCGCTTCCCCAGGAGCCGCAATCGCCCTGGTCATACGCTGGAGTCTTCCGTGCACATTGACCATCGAGCCGGTCTTCTCTGCCGTCGCCGCCGAAGGCAGAACCACATGGGCCAATCGGGAAGTTTCATTCCCAAGAATTCCGGAGAACAAAAGCACATCTAGTTTTTGGAGCGCACTTGAAGGGATCCCCGCCGCTACCAAATCCTCACCTCCCAAAACCAGCAGCGCACGAATTTTACCTGAAACAATCTCCGCCCCCCAGGAGCTAAACTTTCTCCCACCCGAGGAAAGCCCTAAAAGTTCCGCCCCACGCCCATTGGGATTTCCATCCCCACTTCGAAGAAAGTTATCTGCTTGCCCAGAATGTGGAACCATATCCACCCGAGTTACCCCGAGCTCACCCACCAGCCTTTTTAAGACAAAAAGCTCCTCGTTCGTCAGGCGACCCGAAGCCACCACCGCAATCTCCTCGGGCTTAACTTTTCCTAGTCCCTCCGCTGCCCGATGAATCGCATCCGCCCAAGTTCCAGGGAACTGCTCCCCTACCGCCTTAAGCAGAGGGCGATGGAGCCTGTCTTTTGAATCGAGATAGTGGATGTTCAGCCTTCCGTAATCACACATCCAGGCAGAGTTCACTGCCTCATTTTCACGAGGAGTAACTCGATGAACCTTACCTTCTCTCGATCCGATAGTCGTACTGCAACCTGTTCCACAACTCGTACAGATACTTTTTGTTTCTTTGAGGAACCATACCCTCATTTGAAACCGGAAATCCTTACTGGTGAGCGCGCCCACTGGACAAAGATCGACCGTGTTCAGTGAATAAGCGTTATCAAAGCGCTTCCCTGGGTAGGCGGTTAAGGTGCTGTGGCTTCCTCGATTCACAAATCCAAGAACATCATCCTTCATTACTTCACTAGAAAAACGCACACATCGGGAACAAAGAATACAGCGCTCATCATCCAGCACGATGCGCTTACCCAAATCCACATTCTTAGGCTTCTTTAGCTTTTCCTCCACGAACCGACTCGTCCCCGTACCGTACTCCACCGAGTACTCCTGCAACTTACACTCCCCCGCCTGATCGCAGATTGGACAATCCAGCGGATGATTGATCAAAAGAAACTCCATCACCCCATTCCGACAATCTTTGACCAAGGGAGAATCAGTCCGAATCCCCATTCCCTGCGTAACCCCAGTCGCACAACCAATCTGCGGTCTTGGCATCCAAGCGATCTCCGGCTTTCCATCGGGACCCAAAACCGGTGAACGATCCGCGTTCGTCTTAGGGGTACCCATTTCAAAGAGACACATCCGGCAATTGCCCACCACGGACAACTTTGGATGGTAACAGTAGTGCGGAATAAACTTTTTGGATCGATGAGCTACCTCGACCACGTTTAGACCGCGCGGCATCCTCAACCAAACACCGTCGACCTGGACGTCGACCAAATCTAGCTCATCCTTGGCCACATCATGATTCCAGGGATTCATCGAATGGGTTTGGCAACAGCTCATATTTTTCTCAATGGAGCAAAGAAATCGTATCGTGCCTAGACGCCGATCCGTTTCTAGCAATTCGTGCGGAAAACTCCGCTTTAAACTTCGCAATAAAACTCTGCACGGGCCATGCAGCCGCTTCCCCGAAAGCGCAGATCGTTCGGCCCGCAATCTTGTCCGCGACCTCTTTCAGAAGCGCAGGGTCGTCCTCTCTCCCATGCCCCTCTGCAATCCGCCCAAGGATTTTCTTAAGCCACAAGACTCCTTCCCGACATGGGGTACACTGCCCACACGATTCGTGGGCATAAAAGGCGGAGATATTAGCCAAGCATTCCACCATATCTCGAGTGTGATCCATCACGATGACACCGCCCGATCCCGCCATACTTCCCGCCGCCGCCAGTGTATCAAAATCCAGCCGCAAATCCTCTAGGCCAACCTCTTTTTCCAGCATATTTCCATCCGAACCCTTCTCTTTAATCTTATAGACTTCCCCCGCCTTCAAGACCTTGGCAGATGACCCACCAGGGATAACCGCCTTCAGTCGATTGCCATTACGGATTCCCCCGCAAACGTCGTTGATTAATTGCCCTAAAGTCAGGGCCCCCACAGGAAATTCGTAGTAGCCTGGTTTGACCACATCCCCGCTGACACAAAGTAGGCGGGTTCCTGTGTTATTCGGGCGTCCAATTTTGGCGTAGGCTTCACCCCCCATATCCACGATATGTTTTACATTACAGAGAGTCTCCACGTTGTTTACGATCGTCGGACACATATAGAGCCCCAGAACTGCAGGAAAATAAGGTGGCTTAATTCTGGGATAGGCCCGTTTCCCTTCGAGCGACTCAATCAATCCGGTCTCTTCTCCGCAAATGTAAGCTCCCGCCCCACGGTGGACATAAATCTCTAAATCATATCCAGTCTTTAATATATTTTTTCCAAGAAAACCCGCCGCCCTCGCTTCGTTCAAGGCCTTCTCCATAATCTTCCAGCCCTCGGTAAACTCACAGCGAATGTAGAGATAGGCCAGCTTCACCCCATTGGCGAAACAACTCAGGATCATCCCCTCCAAAAGCTGATGCGGATCTTTGTGAATGATTTGACGATCCTTAAACGTACCTGGCTCTGACTCATCCGCATTGCAGATCAGATAGATCGGCTTGGTTGTTTTGGTTGGATCGATAAAACTCCACTTCGTTCCTGTCGGAAAACCGGCCCCACCCCGCCCGCGCAGTTGACTCTTTTTCACCTCATCTCGAATCGCTCCACCCCCCATGGCCAATCCTTTTTTGAGAACCTCGTACCCACCATTTTTTTGGTAGCAGGCGATGTCGCGGGTATAGCCCGGGACATCGATATTTTTAAAAATGAGGCGCTGTTCAGAAAATGCCATAGATCCCCTTATTTGCATCCTGCCACCAGCTCGGTGGCCCGTTTTTCGTCTACCCCTTGATGAAACTCGTCGTTACGCAGAATCACTGGAGCCGTGCCACAGGACGCCAAACACTCCGAATACTCCAAGGAGAATCTTCCATCTTCGCTCACCATTGCACCTTCGTGTCCATCTGACTTAAGGTTCATTAACTTTTGCAGTTTGGCAAATGTCTTTCCCGATCCTCCCAAAGCACAAGGCAATGTCCGGCAAACCCGGAAATGAAATTTCCCATAAGGCTTTTGCCGAAACCAGGGATAGAAGGTAACTAACTCAAGAACTTGAATCTCCTGAAGGGAAAGCTTTTTTGCGATCCACTCCACCCCGCGTGGGCCAATATACCCAAAGGTTTCCTGCCAAAGATGGAGCAAAGGCATAACCGCACTGCGTGCGGAAACCGGGTAACGCGCAATCAACTCCGTCGCCTGTTTCTCTAGTGCGGAAGTAATCTCCCCTGTCTCAGGACCCGCGCAATTCTCTGTGCCCACCTCTAAAGCCGTGCTCATCGGTCACACTCCCCCATAACAAAATCAAAGCTTCCCAAAATCGCCGGAACATCACTCACCGTGTGGCCAGGCAAGAGATTACTGAGGATGCTTAGGTTACAGAAAGAAGGAGCTCGGATTTTAAGCCGATGAGGCACCCCACCCCCGTGACTATGAATATAAAAACCTAGCTCTCCTTTGGGATTTTCTGCTCCGAAATAAATCTCACCGACAGGCGCATCAGGCCCCTGGGTTACGACAATAAACTGGTGAATCAGCTCCTCCATCTTCGTCAACACCTTATCCTTTGCTGGAAGCACGTTCTTCGGGTCATTCACCTGCCAAGCCCCACCTGGCATTTTGGCCACCGCTTGCCGCAAAATGCCCACGCTCTGCCTCATCTCCTCCATCCGTACAGCAAAACGATCATAACAATCCCCCGTCTGACCCACAGGCACTTCGAAATCGTAAGACTGATAATCAAGATAAGGAAAAGCTTTGCGCACATCATAGTCGTTGCCCGATCCGCGGAGATTTGGGCCAGTCAACCCATAGTCGAGAGCGACGTCCGCAGGAATAATTCCAATATCCTTGGTTCGATCAACGAAGATTCGATTGCGATTCAACATTGACCCAAAATCATCCAGCTGAGCTGGAAATTGGGCGCAAAACTCAGAGACTCCCTCGAGGAATCCAGGGGGGATATCGCGAATCTGACCCCCCACCCGAGTGAAACTTGTGGTGAAGCGTGCTCCCGTAAGGAACTCAATTAAGTTATAGATTTTTTCCCGCTCGGTGAACGTATAGAGAAACATCGTCATCGCACCCACATCCATGGCAAACGCACCTAGCCCGAGCAAGTGAGCCGAGATCCTCGCTAGTTCGCAACCGATCACTCGAGTGACCTTGGCCCGAGGCGGTAACTCAAAGCCCATCAGCTTTTCCACTGCACAGGCGTAGGCCACGTTATTCGCCAGCGGAGCCATGTAATCCAGGCGGTCCGTATAGGGGACGAACTGATTCCAGGTCATATTCTCGGCAATTTTTTCGTCGCCACGATGAAGATAGCCAATTTCTGTGTCCGTCTTCGTAATCACTTCACCATCTAACTCAAGCACTAAGCGCAACACTCCGTGGGTACTTGGGTGGGAGGGTCCGATGTTTAGCACCAGCTTCTCACCCACATCATCTGCGGAAAGATTTGTGGAGGCCTCCGCTGTCCGCGCCACCGCGTCTCCAAAAGATATAGGCAGGACGGTCGAACTCACAGGTTCCTCTCTTCCGCAGGGTGAGCCCTAGGCTCACGATCTTGGGTCAGAGTGGCCGAACTCGTCACGAAGGGCCCACCTTCCAGTGGAGCTTTGGCGGTGAAGGCGATGTCAGGCATCTCTGTAGGCAAACCAGCCAAGGGAAAATCTTTGCGCAAAGGATGGTGCGGATACCCCTCCCACATAAGGATACGACGCAGATCCGGGTGGCCCGAGAAGCGAATGCCAAGCATGTCCCAGATTTCCCGCTCATGCCAATCGGCCGTCCGCCAAATCGCTGAGACACTCGGAACTGGCTCACCTTCTGCAACCGTAGTCTTAATCCGAAGGTGTTTCTTCTTCGACAGGTCGCAAAGTTCGTAGACCACTTCAAATCGGGGATCCTCTCCCTGATTGTCGACTCCTGTGATATCCACCAAGTAAGTAAATCCCTCACTCTTTAAGGTAGCCATCACTTCGGGGATTTTATCCAAAGCCACTACCCCAGAAGCCTCGCCTCGAAACTCAGAAAGCATCGTAATCCCCTCCATGACCGAATCACTCACGAGAGCTGTTTCTGCCCCAGCACAACCCCGCGGCTTTGGGCGATCTTTTCTTGTAGCTTCATCAAACCCTCCAGAACTGCTTCAGGCCGCGGAGGACACCCAGAAATGTAGACATCCACTGGAATCAACTGATCGATCCCCTGCAGAACCGCGTAACTTCGGTACATCCCGCCTGTACTTGCACATGCGCCCATCGCAATACACCACTTCGGCTCAGCCATCTGGTCCCAGATCCGTTTCGTGGCCAAAGCCATCTTGTAGGTCACCGTCCCCGCCACAATCATCAGATCCGATTGACGAGGAGAAAAACGCATCACCTCCGCGCCAAACCGCGCAATATCAAAACGAGCCGAAGCCGCCGCCATCAGCTCGATTGCACAGCAGGCCAGACCCATCGGCATCGGCCAAAGGGAGTTTTTGCGCATCCAATTCACCGCCGCATCCAGCGTGGTCAGGACCACATTCCCCTCCACCTTCGAATTGTAAGCCAAATCACTAGTGCTCTTTGACATGGGAAAATCCTAGAGAACGTTTGGACTAGAGCAAGGCTCTCTCGCAACCATCAGCCAAGCTTGACCCGTCTATTAACTCTCTGCATCCAAGAAGGATGATCCTCGCTCTCATGGACATGGGTGCCCCACCCCCCTTTTGGCTCCTCGCCCCCTTTGCCATCCTCATCCTCGCCATCGCCATGGGCCCCCTGCTCATCGCCCCCCTCTGGCATCGCAGGTACCCCCTCATCAGCACCTCCTTGGCCGCCATCGTTATCGCTTACTACCTCTTGATTAGGCGAAACAGCGGTCCGGTTATCTCAGCCCTCGAAGAATACATTAGCTTCATCGCCCTTATCGGCTCCCTTTTCGTAGTTTCTGGGGGGATTCGTATCGGCGTTGCTGGCGAATCCACCCCCTTTCGTAATGTGGTTTTCCTTCTTCTTGGGGCAGTTCTGGCCAACTTCCTCGGAACCACCGGAGCCGCCATGCTCCTCATTCGGCCTTGGATTCGGATGAATCGCTATCGGATCACTGGCTATCACATTGTTTTCTTTATCTTTATCGTCGCTAATATCGGCGGTTGCCTCACCCCCATCGGCGATCCTCCCCTCTTTCTCGGTTACCTGCGCGGAGTTCCCTTTTTCTGGACCCTACAACACCTCTGGTTGGAGTGGTTAGCCGTCATCGGCCTAATCCTGACAGTTTTCTATCTACTCGACCGTGCCAACTTCAATCGCGCTCCAAAAGAGATTCAGAAAAAAGAGACAGAACACGAATCCTTTCAAATCGAAGGATGGAGAAACTCTCTTTTCCTGGGAGCCATCCTCATCGCAGTACTCATCCGTGGGTGGGGTGCCCCTTGGTTCATTTCCGATAGCATCATGGTGGCCAGCGCTTGGGCCTCCTACCACTTCACCTCCCCATCCATCCGACAAGGGAATGAGTTCACCTTCGAGCCCCTGAAAGAAGTCGCTTGGCTGTTTCTCGGAATTTTTGCCACCTTGATGCCACTCATCCACCTACTGACCGCCTCGGCCCACAATCTTGGCCACCCCTCCAATCTTCAGTACTACTGGATGACAGGTTCCCTCTCCGCCTTCCTCGATAATGCCCCTACCTACCTCACTTTCCTTACTTTGGCCTTAAACCTGCATGAGCCCGTCCTTCACCTTTTTGACCAAACCGAGGTCGCCCGCTTTGCCTTGCAAGATCCCGCTACTCTCGCCGCCATCTCATTAGGTGCCGTCTTTTTCGGGGCCGCCACCTACATCGGCAATGGCCCTAACCTCATGATAAAATCGATTGCCGAATCCTCCAAAATTCATATGCCATCATTTTTTGGCTATATCCTGCGATTCACCTTGCCAATCCTCATCCCCATTTTGGCTTTCGTTGGCTGGGTTTTTCTTCGATAACTCCTCCTGCTTATGTCGTTTCCACGCTCTGCAGGAGTCCTTCTCCACCCCACTTCTTTACCTGGCCACTACGGCATAGGAGAAATCGGACCGGAAGCCCATCGCTGGCTTGCCCACCTCAACACCATGTCACAAAAACTGTGGCAGGTCCTCCCACTCGGGCCTACCGGATACGCCGACTCCCCTTACCAAGCCCTCTCCACCTTTGCTGGAAATACCATGCTTATTTCCTTCGAAGCCTTACGAGAGGAGGGCCTCCTTCGCCCAGAAGATGTCGAAGACTTTCCTTTGTTCTCCAAATCAGAAGTTGAGTACGGACCGGTTCTCTTGGCTCGTAGCGCCGTTCTCAAGAAAACCGCCCAATCCTTCGCCCGCAGAGCCTCCCCCAGCCTCAAAGCCAGCCTAATCCAGTTCGAAGAAGATCAAGCCGCTTGGCTAGAGGACTTTTCCCTTTTTTCTGCTTTAAAAAAAGCACACGGACATGGCCCTTGGGTGAATTGGCCCTCTCCCCTCGTCCATCGCGATCCAGTCGCTTTGGCCGAAGCTCGAAAAACCCACGCCACCGAAATCCGCCACACCAAGATCCTCCAATTTCTTTTTTATCATCAATGGAGTTCCCTGCGCCGTGCCGCCAAACAACGGGGCATCTCCATCATCGGCGATATCCCCATTTTTGTCGCTCACGACAGCGCAGATGTCTGGTGCCATCCCGAGCTTTTCTTCTTGAAAGAAGACGGCCATCCCACCGCAATCGCCGGTGTTCCCCCCGACTACTTCAGCACCACAGGCCAACGCTGGGGCAATCCTCTTTATCGTTGGAATGTTCATGAGAAGAGTGGCTTCTCTTGGTGGATCGAACGACTCCGCAGCACGTTTAAACTCTACGATATCGTGCGAATCGACCACTTCCGCGGCTTTGCCGCCAACTGGGAAATTCCCGCGGAAGAAGCCACCGCTGTCCATGGACACTGGTCTCCTGGACCAGGTCAAAAACTTTTTCATGCAGCAGAGAAAGCCCTCGGTACCCTTCCCATCATTGCGGAGGATCTCGGAGTGATTACACCTGACGTCGATGCCCTGCGGGACGCCCTTGGCTATCCAGGAATGCGAATCCTTCAGTTTGCCTTCGGCGACGACGCCAAAGCCGCCACCTTCCGCCCCGAGAGCTACCCTGCCAACTGCGTCGTCTATACGGGAACCCATGACAATGACACCACCGTAGGTTGGTATCGGAGCGAGGCGGGCCAAGATTCTACACGCTCTCTCGATCAAATTGCGCGAGAACAGCACAACGTCCGTACCTATCTCCGCTCCGACGGATCGCAAATCCAGTGGGATATGATCAACCTTGCCCTGCGCTCTCCCGCCCAAACCGCCATCTACCCCCTGCAGGATATTCTTGGCCTCGGATCAGAAGCCCGCATGAATGTGCCTGGTCGCGAACAGGGAAATTGGGCTTGGCGCTTCGATTGGGCTCAGTTGACTCCCGAAGTGGAACAACACGTCAACCGACTCACCCAAGAATCCCATCGGGCCTAGAGCTGCCCATCCTCTCATCGACCGACCGTTCGTTTGCTACTTAATCCAACTCGGGTCTTGCACGATAAACTGCAACTTGCCCTTAAAAAGTCCTAGCTCCCCCAGCATTGTCACCTGACTCCCCTTGGCAAAAAGACGGATCGAAGTTTTTAAATTCTTGTCAAACGAGTGCAACGCGTAGGGCTTACCATCCAACTCAATTTCTAGAGGTCGCACCTTAGAAATGGTTCCCTGCACTAAGAAGATCTCCCCCATCGCTTTGGCAATATCCTCCGCAGTTGCATCCTTCAGGACCGAAGCGTTGCGCAGTTTGGAACGATCGATCTTGTCATAGCCAACTTTCAACGCTTGGGCTTGGGGCACAGAACTCTGGGTTGCAGATACTCCTCCCTTTAGCGGGGTTCCTCCCACTCGAAAGGTAGCCATCACTGGGAAATGATCACTTGCACCCCATCCCGGTCCGTAATTTGTCCAACGCCAAGGTAATCCCAGCGGTTCCCGACAATTTACCCCAGGAACCATAACCTGATGGAAACTTCCCTCAACATACTCTACCCCCGTGCCATCCCCCATTCCCCGCGTCACTAGCAGTTGCATTAAAGTGCCCCATTCGCCAGCAAACGCGTCTGAATATCTTTTATCTGGGGCCACGTCGAACCAAAGATTGTAGAGATCAGGTTTGCCCGTTCCTCCCAGCACTTTTCGATCCCCTTGCGATCCCAAAACATCTTGCAAAGCCGTTTTCGTCATAAAACTAAACCGTTGGCCTTGATTGTACTGGGAATTAAAATCACCCCCGAGAATCACATCTGCATTGGGATCCTCCTGTAAAATCTGATCCAGTCGATCCCGCACCGTCTTAGCATTCCCTAAACGCGTATTCTCCATCGCCGGATTTCCCGCACCGCTTTTCCAGTGGTTTCCCATCACCGTAAAAGTTGCTTCCCCCACCTCAAGCTTAGTTTCCAGAATTCCTCGGGCCGATGGGGTGTCGAGGGTCTGGGTAGAAATCACCGGGAAGCGAGTCAGTAAGCCTGTCGTAACTGCATCCTGATGCTGGGTGGCCCCTTGCGGCAACGCCCCCACCAAAATGCTGTACCCCTTCAAGCCCTCATCCTCGAGCGCCTTAAGCAGCCAAGCCTCGCTCGGAAGACCTCGCAACTCGTCGGTTAAATCTGCCAAAAGCATTTTCTCATAAGTCGTTCCTGCGTATTTCTCCAAAAACTCCTTCCAGTCCCCCACTTTTGAATCAGGGGTATGATCAGCCTCCAGCTCATTCAAAATCACCACATCGGGCCCCTTCCCATCCGAAACGCTTTTCAGCACCGTTGCGATCGCCTTAAGTTTGCGGGCCAATTTACCTGGACTGTAGCTATTCGGATCGTCGGGCGACTCCAAATAGTCGTCGTACGGCGCCACTCGATCCACATCGGCTAGATTCTCCACATTGTACGCCATCACCGTAAAATCCTGCTCAGCCACCCCCAAAACCTTCTCCTCCGCCACGCCCAATCCCAAGAAAGACCAACTTACCGCCACGCCGAGCCGCACTACCCATTTGGAACTCATCCGCGGATCGTATCCTAATTCCAATCCACGCTCACTCTCAATCTGCACCATTCTTGACGGCAGGAACCCTACCGATAAAATGACAAACTTGTGACTTTTAAGGGAAAAGCAATTTGTTGGCTCCCAACTATCTGGATGGCTTTTCTTTCTCTTTTTCTTTTTTTCACTGAATCTGGCTTCACCCAATCGGACACGGGGGTGGATCTCCGTCCTAAAAAAGCTTTCTGGGGCCGCTACGGCTACGTCAACGGGGCGGGTAAGTTCGTTATCGAGCCTCAGTACGAAGAAGCCCTGCAGTTCTCCGATTTTCTCGCTGCCGTCAAAAAAGATGGCAAGTGGGGCTTTATTAATGGCGAAGGTAAGTTCGTCATCGAGCCAAGATACGAGGAAGCTTTTCTTTTTAGCGATCAAGCCGCTGCCGTTAAACAGGATGACAAGTGGGGCTTTATAACTCGAACCGGCAAATACCTCATCGAGCCAAAATACGAAAGCGCGGGAATTTTTCGCCAGGGACTGGCCGCCGTCCGCTGGGAAGGAAAGTGGGGCTTTGCCAATAAAAGCGGTGAAATGGTTATCCCCCCCAAGTACGAACAGGTCTACTGCTTTTCTGAAGACCGTTGCGGCGCTATGGCCGGCGGGAAATGGGGTTATATCGATCGTGCAGGAGTTTTTGTCGTCATCCCCAAATATCAGGAAGTCCTTCTCTTTTCCGAGGGTCTGGCCGCAGTCAACGAAGGCGGAACTCTGGATGGCAACGAATTCACAGGCGGGAAATGGTTCTTCATTGATCCGCAAGGGACAGTAAAGATTGCCGAAGCCCATATCTCCTCCGCCATGGTTGAGAAAGGAGCCCCCTCTCGTGTCGGAACCGATGGACGCCAAGATACCACCGCCACTATCGAAGCGGTCGAAAATGGTTTTCGTGGATCCAAAGCCCATGTTCGGATCGGCTCCCGCCTCCTCAATGGAGATTCCCAAGGCCCTTCGTGGGGCTACATCGATAGTAAAGGAGATTGGCTGGCCGAGGGGAGCACCACTATTCCCCTCAACTTCACCAACCATACCCCAGGGGAAGGTTTTGCCTTTGAATCGGACATCATCGGCAATCGCGGCACCTCGGCCGACATACTGCAAACCGCCAAAAACGCCGAGACCATCGGCAAAGCCTATGAACAGGTCGAACAGCTCGAACGAGATGCCGATGAACAGATGGCCGCCGCTGACCGAGCCGACGAACTAGGAGATAAGGAAGTGGCCCAAGCCGCCCGCAAGCTGGCCAAGGAGAAACAGCAGGAAGCCCGTCAACTCCGGGACGAGACCGATAAGCGCGGCGGTGAGGCCAATGCCAACTCGATTAAGTATTTCGAACAGGCCTTAAAGATTTACCAAGTTTTTGCCAAAGAGAATCCTGACGATCTCCGTAAAACCGAAGCACTCTATAAAGTCGGTGAAATGTATGAGCACTTGGCCAAGTACTGGGATGCCTATAAAGCCTACAAAAAGTTGATCGAAGAATCAGCTGCCAACCAGTACTGGGACCTTGCCATCGAAAGAATGTTCGCCATCGGCAACGTCTACCTAGCAGGACAGCACCAAATGATGTGGAAAATCCCTATGCCCGCCGACATGAACAAAGTGGTCGAAATATACCAGACGATCATTAAATCCGCCCCCTTCGGAACCTACGCTCCCCTTGCCACCTTTTCTTGTGGTCTAGCTAGGGAGAAGCAAAAGAAGTGGCCTGACGCCGTCCGATTCTACGAGGATATTTTAGATAAATATCCTAAGAATGATCTGATCGACGATGCCCAGTATCAGATCGGTTTCGTCTGGATGAGAGCTGCCCGTCAACCCGAGTACGATCAGACCGCCGCCCAAAAAGGTATCGAGGCTTTCCAGGATTATCTAGCCCGCTACAAACGGAGCGACAAAACAGAGCAAGCCACAGAAAACATCGCGATGCTCTCCCAACGTCTTAGCGGGGGTTCCCTTTCCGTGGCCCGCTTTTACGATAAAACGGGTAACTATCCCGCAGCTCTGGTTTACTATAATGAGGTTCTGACCCAATCTCCCGATTCCACCCAAGGCCAAGAGGCCCGACAACGGAAACGGATCCTTGAAGACTTGATCTCCGAAGCCAAACAGCTGGCCAGCCCGCCCGATAAAAGCAAAATAAGTTTAAGATCGAATGCCCAACCTCAACCCCGTAGTCTACCTACTCAATGAAACATCTCTTCCCTGCCCTGCTTGGCCTAGCTTTCTGCTCTTGTGCCAACTACCAGATGGGCAGCACTCCTAAAGCTCCTGGCATGACTGATATTAAAGTCATTTATTTGCCGACCGTGCAAAACGAAACCGATGAAACTGGCATTCCTGGGATTGTCAGTAATGCAATCCTTCAAGAAATCGATCGAGATGGCACCTTCAGGCATGGGCGTAAGGACGAGAGCGACGCGATTCTCGAGGTTACAGTCAAGAAGATCGAGCGCGTGCCGATTCGTCAATCCACCCAGCAGTTCCTCACTACCCTCCAGTACCAACTTGTTCTCGTGCTGGACTACCGCCTTTATAATATGAAGGAGAAGAAGGATGCCATCGGAAAAACCAAGGCCACTGGCACCACCATATTCTTCGTCGGTGGCGATCAAACCGAATCCCAGCGCCAAGCCTTCCCTTTGGCTGCCGTCAGCGCTGCTCAGGCTCTCGTCACCTCCATCGCCAACCGCGGTTGGTAAACTCTCCTAAGGCCAGACAGGTGCCAAGTACCCGTCACTCACTTCGAACCCATTCCCTCACGTAGATCTTTCAAAATCACATCGGTCGCATCCATTCGGATGAGTCCAATTCTTGGGTACTCGATATCTAAAATCACATAGCAAGTCAGAGAGATCGTAATGATGAAAAGAACCACATGCAGCCAACTGCGTTTCTCGAGTCCCGCCATCTGATAACCCACCAGTAGGGCCGTAACCAACGACATCACCACTAACATGCCGAAAATAATCAATGGGGGATGAAACTGCATCGCCGCTGTCCGCGTACTTGTAATATCGATCATCGCATTAATCGCAGGCAGTAACTGCATTCCCGCAAGCGTATTCGGCGTTTTACCAACCCCACTGACGCAATCTTTCCATATCTGTGCCTGTAAATCCTGCGAGTGGTTGTATTCCGCAACCGCGGCCGTCATGTCGGGGACCAGTTCATAGGTTTTGATTCGCGAATCCAGATAACTCCGAAAAAGCCCCTTGACCGCTTCTCGATCCGCCACGGGCAACAGATCGAGTCGCAAATACGCCGTCCCAATATCGTTGGCCTCCTCCACGATCAACTTTCGCCGATCATCAAACCGGTTCAGCGCCGAGGAAAAGGTAAAGGCAATGAGCAACCCGAACAAAGCAAAGATCGGCCCATCAATCACCCCAAGAGTTTCTTGAATTGAACTTCGTCCTGAACGCAGGTGTTTCCTCCCCATCCAAGAGCCAAACTCCAAGAAGAAATACATTAAAACCCCCAACCCAAAGATCATTGGCAAGGAAAGTGCAAAGAGCGCCAAAGGCGCCTGATGGAAAACTGTCATTCCCACAAATCGTCCCCTATCTCTCCGCCTGCAGTCGCGTGTTCATAAGCGAAACCCGTTTCCTCGACATCGCTTGGGGGCGGTCACTCCACGTGGAGAAATACGTCGATCGGCTCATGTTTTAAGACTCCCGCTATCGCCCCCTTATGTCAACGCCTCTAGAAAAAGCAGCCACCCTTCTGCAAGTCTCAGCCAGCCTCACGATGCTGTGGACAAATAAATCAACACTGAGGACGGGGACCTAGCCCCATTTTCTCACACTCGGAAGCGAAGGAATCGATTAAGCGCGAGAACTGCGACGAATAAGAGCGAGTGCACCCAACCCTAAACTTAGGAAACAAGCGGCTGAAGGCTCAGGGACAGATCGCAGACTATCGATTGAAAAATTGTAAGTCTCCCCTTGGACCGAGGAATATGGGTCGCCTTTGATGCCAATTTGACTGGCTTGGAGGCCCGAAACATAACTGTAAGCAGAGGAACTATTAAGGTTGATCACCACATCCGTGAAGCTCGTTGAGGAAAGTCCGGCGGTAGAAATGGGGATGTAAACTTCTGCATCTTGATTGGTCAAAATGTAAAAGTTAATCGTCGGAGCCGTATTTAATGCCTCTTTTCTTAGGGAGACCAGAAAACCCGTGACCCCGGCCAAATCGAAGTAAGAACCCCCAGTGTAAAATCCGCCAGTTCCACTCCAACCTCCCATGTCTCCGCTGTATGCGTTAACAATGCTATAATCAGAGGTCTGGAAGAAAGACTTGTCTGAATAATTTACCGTATAATAACCCACATCAATTTGTCCCGCATTGCCGGTGGCAGTAGGGTTAGCCGTTGGAAGTGAGGAGGCATAATAATCATTGATAGTTTCAGTAAAGTAAAAGCCAGTCACTCCACCGCTATAATCATTCACCAAGACCTGTGCGTGAGAACTCGGCGATAAAATTAGAACTGCTAAAATCGCAAGCTGCCTAAGCCAATTAATACAAGTTGTTTAATATATATTAATATCTAAGCATTTTTTCTATTTTTTCAAGCGGAGATTTATTAAGATTTATTAGTGCATAGCCTACTAATAATGAATGCTTTATATTCACCAATTCTCCACTGGCCCTTTCGGCACAGGAAGCTCCGACCTCTCCACTGGCCCATCACCAGCGAAAACAGCTTCCAATTTCGATGGAGCAAACTTACCCTGCAAATTTCCCTTATCATCCAAAAACTGCTTGCGCCACTCGCGATAATCATTCAGCGCCTTGTCGTAATCTGCTTTTGAGCTGATTCTCACCGCCACCTTCTTGAACTCACTCGCAGGACCGAACCTTTTCGCATACCAAGGAATCACCTTGCGAAAAAGCACACATCCCCTCTCTTCCCCAAAGAAATCAATGTTCCGATCCAAATGGCGACTCATCACCTTTACCCGCTCTTCAAAATCAGGTTCTGCCATCAACTCCCCACTCTCTAAATAGTGAGCCGTGGCTCGAAAGATCCATGGATTGTAAAACGCCCCCCGTCCCACACTCACCCCCGCGCAACCCGTTTCGATCATCATCCGCTTCGCCCCTTCGGGAGTCGTCACATCCCCATTCCCAATCACAGGAATACTTTTCACCATGGCTACAACCGAAGCGATACCCTGTAGATTAACCAAACCCGCAAAACCCTGCTCTCTTGTTCGTCCGTGGACAAAAATCGCTGCTACCCCCGCCTCCTCCAAAGCCTTGGCCAGATCGGGTGCCGTCAGATTCTTCTCATCCCAACCCAACCTCATCTTCGCCGTGATCGGAATCTTTACCCCTGCCACCATCCCCCTGACCAGCTCCGCCGTCTTGCCCAACTCCGTCATCATCGCCGACCCTCCCCCCACCTTGCACACCTTCCTGACGGGACAGCCCATATTAATATCCACCGAGTTCGCCCCCAGATCCTCACACTTCTTCGCCGCATCCCGCATTTCCGAGGCTACCGCCCCAAAAAGTTGTACCGCCCATGGTCGATCGTCAGGCGAGGTCGCCACCAACTCCAAAGCCCTGCGATTGTTTTCCAGTAAAGACCGGGCGTTGACCAGATCCGTCGTCGCCATTCCACACCCGCCAATCTCCCGTACGGTCCGCCGGAAAGGTAAATTGGTGTATCCCGCCAGAGGCGATAGAAAAAGCGGAGCGGCCAACTCCAAATCTCCAATTTTTAGTTTCACGTCTTCCCCTCGCTTATTTCCCACAATCGCTGGGCATCCTCCAGGCTCCGCCCAGCTAAAGAAGAAAGCATCTCTTTACGATCCCCGTAATAGGCACCTTGAATCGGTCTGGCCTCTCGGGAAGCGAGCCACACCGCTGTATCCGCTCCCTCCTCGTTTGTTTTCCCAAAGAGTTTTTTGAAGATACGAAAAGTCAATCCAGCCAGCCCCTTGTTTTCATCACCAAAAGCTGAGTTCACTAGCCCGGGCTTCATCGAGCAGATACGAATCTTTGATTCACCCAATCGCCTGCCTTGGCCCGCCACGTAGAGAATATTAGCCAATTTTGTCAGGCAATATGATTTCCATCCACCCCACTTCTTTTCCCCCTGAAGATTATCCCACTGCAGCACCCCCATCCGATGCGCCTCAGAGGCAGTGCAGATCACCCTTGGATCTTCCGCTTTTTCTAATAACGGCAAGAGGGCTTGAGTCAGATCCATATACGCCAGATGATTCATCGCCCAGGTTCGCTCCAACCCCTCCTCCGTCACTTTCCTTTCCGTGAAGTAGCCCCCCGCATTATTCCAAAGCACATCCAGTTTTGGTTCCGCCAGTTTTAACTTTCTACCTAACTCCGCCACCTGTTCCCGCAAACTCAGATCCGTAACATAAACCCGCACTTGCGGAGAGCCTGCCAACCTCGCTAGCCGTGCTACCTCCTCCAATCGACCTAGGTGCCGCCCAACCAAAATAAGCTCCGCACCTAAATCCGCTAACTGCAGAGCACCAGCACGCCCAATGCCACGCGACGCCCCCGTAATCAGGACCACTTTCCCTTTCATACTTAACGCTGAGTCAGCCATAAACTCTTTATAGATGGAATCCTGCCGAAGACCAATAGTGGTCCAACTAAATACAGAATCCTCTTTCGCCCATGGCGAGATTGAATTTATGGCTTATGGAGCCATGGGGATTGGTTCCCTTTAGCCCCCCCTAACCGATCCTTTCATCGCCTCCGGCTAGAATATTTTTATACCTTGGAGGTATGCGGATTGGCCCCCTTTAAAACCCGCCCCAGACCGATCCTTCTTTCGCCTCTGGCGAGATTGGACTTATGGCTTATGGAGCCATGGGGATTGGCCCCCTTGAAAACCTCCCCCAGACCCATCCTTCTTTCGCCTCTGGCGAGATTGGACTTATGGCTTATGGAGCCATGGGGAT
>JBBAWB010000009.1:0-46487 GCA_040397385.1 Methylacidiphilales bacterium | reverse complement strand
TCGAACCCCAGACCTCCTCAATGCCATTGAGGCGCTCTACCAACTGAGCTATGACCCCTTACCCAAACCGAAACAAATTGCGGAATCAACATAATGCCATAACCCACTCGCTAAAGAAATAGTTTTATTAGCCGTCCCATCTTCTTCATCGTTCCACCACGATGAACCCGACTAGTCCCAGACTTTGCACTTTTCTCGCTGGAACCGAAGGCCCTTGGCAAATCCAAGAGATCCGAAGCCTGCGCGGTGAGAGCCTCGCTTCGGCCACGAAGTTATCCATCCACCCCGCAGGTTCGCCCGCTCCATCCCTTCCCGCCATCTGGACTCTCGAGGGTGTCACCAGCAACGAGCGCTATACCACTCGCCAAGAAAAAGATCAGCTCGTCGCCATCCAACCCGAACTTGGTCGACCCGAATCCACCTGTGCCGCCCTGATTCCGATCCGAAAGAATGCCGAGTGGTGGGCTATGACCCAAGACGAACGCCATCAAATCTTCGCCAAGAAATCCCATCACACTGCTATCGGAATGAAATACCTTCCCGCCGTCGCTCGCAAACTCTACCACTGCCGGGATCTGGCCCAGCCCCAACCCTACGACTTCCTTACTTGGTTCGAATTTGCCCCCAGCGAATCCGACGCCTTTGATCGCTTGCTCGCCGAACTTCGCGCCCAACCCGAATGGAGTTTCGTCGAGCGAGAAACGGAAATTCGACTCACCCGATGCGCCGCCTGATCTTGTCTTCTCAACTTCCTAACCTCGGACAAAAGCCAAAGCCTTGGCTTGCGAAATCTTCGTCGCGTGATCATGATTGCGCCATGTACAAATCACTCCTCGCCGCCCTCCTGGCCGCCCTCGTCCTCTCCTCTTGCCAGCAAGCCCCTCCAGGATCCGATGCCGAAGACGAACGCAATCCTTTCTTCCGCCAAGCGAGCAAAGATGTCGCCGATCTCAACTACCCCGCCGCCATCAAACAGTTCGAAAAAGCCATCGCGACCAACCCCACTGTGGTTAAAGCCTATTTGCAAATCGGTCTACTCTATGGCGATAAACTGGGCGATCCCATCAGCGCGATCTACTTTTTCCAAAAGTATCTCGAAGCTAGGCCTAACGCGGCCGAGCGTGAAGAGGTCGTCGCCGCCATGGAAAAAGCCAAGATCGATTTCGCTCTCAGCCTAACCAATAGCGGAATTCAAAACGCCGCCGAGATCGCACGAATGAGTAAAGAAAATGTCGACCTAAAACAGCAGATCACTCAACTCCAGGGAACCCTCGCAGCCAAGGAAGCCCAAGTTTCCCAAGTCGCCGGTGCCGCCACCCCACCTAAGGCCACCGCTGTCGTGCCTGCTTCGCCCACCGCCACCACCAACGAGTCCGCAGAGAAGAAAGCTCCTGCCAAATCCTCCGCGGCACGCAACACCACCGCAAAGACCTCCGACTCGCCAGCCAAGACCGATATTCCCTCCGTTCCTGCGGCAACTCCTCCGGCCGCTCCTGCAGATGTCGCCGCTCTCTCCGCCGATGCTAAGCAACACACCATTGGATCAGGAGATACACTCTGGAAACTAGCCAAGAAATACTACCCCGCCTCTCTCGACCTCAATGAAGAGATCGCCAAAATTAAAGCAGCCAACCCTGGCCTCAATGATCGCAACCTGAAAATCGGCACCGTCATCAACATACCGTGAACCGCTCCTCCAAATTTCCAGAAGATCAGCAAGATCTTGCCCTTCCCTCAGGCGGTCCCATCGAAGGGATTGGCGCTGAACTGCAACAGCGCCAACACGAACTCATCAGTCTACAACGCCAACAACAAGAGCTGGAACAGCGAAAACGCCAACTCGAAGAACTCAACACCCGCAGAATGGAACTGGTTCAAGGCCAACGCGAAATCCGCGATAGCCTTCTCCGTGCCGTCGTCATCCTCGAACGCGCAGAATCCCAAAGCCGTAAAGAAGTCGAACAGATGCACGAGACTCGCCAAGTTTTCAGTGAACAGCTCTCCGAAATTAATAACATCGCTCCTTCCGAATGGTCAGCCTCCGATATCGAAGGGGAACTCTCCAAGGCTCTAGCTAAGGTCGACCAAGCCCAAGCGATTTACACTCAATCCCGTGCCAAACTCGACGCTCTTCGCGGGCGTGACCTTGAGCCCTCCACCGAAGATGGCTCCTCCCCCTCGAGCTCATCCAACGCCCAAGCCTCTGACTCCTTTGTCGCTAACTTCGCTCGCGGTCTCGCCTTCAATCTTCCCTTAATTCTTTCCCTTCTCGCCGCTTTAATTCTCTACAATATTCTGAAATAGATAAAGACAGGTGGCTTCATCGTAGCCAGTAGCTTCACAAATCCCTCAATCTTAATAGTTATCCCCACAGAATCGTGAATAGCCAAATGGTGGTTCTTGCTCCTCTCCATAGGCTTTTTAGGGTCAACACGTGAATCTTCCAAGCTTTAGGCGTGATCCCATTAAAGAAGAGCTGCGGCGTGTTACCAGGGAGTCTTCTCGACTCGGTCACACCACCCGTCGCCTTGTCGAAGAGGCCTCCGTCATTCCTTCCAATCGGAATCGACCAATTTCATCCGTATCGCCGACTTCCATCACACGCCACAGCCCTGTTCTCCTTGTCGAAAGCAGGTTAGCAAGACGTAAGGTCGTCTTCGCAGCCACCGCAGCGCTGATCTTAGCTTGGATCCTCTTCCGGCTCGTGGCGGGTTGGTCCGCCTAGCCCAAACCTATTTTTTCTTATCAGGCTTGGCCGCTTCGGCGGGCTTAGCAGGCTTCGCGTCTTTAACCGCTTTGGTCTTTTCCTTGGACTTGGTCTCGTCGACCACATCATCCGCCTCAGGCAAAGGACGAACCACCCACTCCAAAAGAGCAAGCGGTGCCGCATCCCCAAGACGATGGCCCAACTTCAATATCCGCGTGTAGCCACCCGTACGATCCATGAAACGAGGAGCAATTTCCGCAAATAGCTTATGCACCAAATCGGTTTCGTGCAGGGCGGCAATCGCCATGCGACGATGATGCAGAGTCCCCTTTTTTCCAAGGGTAACCAGCTTCTCCGCTACAGGTCGTGCTGCCTTCGCCCGAGAAACGGTTGTGCGCACCCGCTCATGTCGAATCAGCGAGCCGACCAGATTGGCCAGCATGCTGTCCCGATGCTGCGATGTCCGCCCTAGCTTAAGGGTGTTCCGACGATGTCTCATGCTTGACCATTCGCCCCCGCCGCTTCGATCGACGCCACAGGAATCGTTAAGAGTGAAGCATCAAACTTCATTCCCAGCGAAAGCCCGAGCGAGGTCAACTTATCTTTGATCTCGTTCAGCGATTTTTTACCGAAGTTGCGGTACTTCAGCATCTCCGCTTCCGACTTCAGGGCCAAGGCTCCTACCGTAATAATATTTGCGTTGTTCAAGCAGTTGGCCGCACGCACCGAGAGTTCGATCTCGTTCACGCTCATCGCCAGCAGCTTCTTCAGCGCGGTATTTTCTACGGGAGCTTCGAATTTCACCTCTTCGAATTCAATCGGCTCTTTGTCAAAGTTAGCAAAGATATCCAAATGATGCCGTAGGATGCCTGCTGAGTGAAGCAAAGCCTCATCGGGAGTCAGACGACCATCCGTCCAAACTTCCAAGACAAGTTTATCGTAATCGGTCCGTTGACCGACTCGGGTATTCTTCACCTCGTACTTCACTTTTTTCACAGGGGAGAAAAGCGAATCCACCGGGATTAACCCGATCGGAGAATCTTCCCTTTTGTTCTCGTCCCAGGTGGCGTATCCGCGTCCCACCCGTACTTCCAGTTCGGCTTCGAACTTGGTCTTTTTATCAAGGGTACAAATCACTTCCTTCGGATTGAGCACTTCCACCCCAGCATCCAGCTCGATATCCGCTGCGGTGACCGGCCCTTCTTTATTCACCTTGAGCGTCAGCAAGCGAGGCTCACGATTCGGTAGTTTAAATTTTAACTTCTTCAGGTTGAGGACGATCTCGGTCAGATCCTCCACCACGTGTTCAATCGTGCTAAATTCATGCTGTACGCCGTGAATCTTCACACTGGTGATGGCCGCACCTTCCAAGGAGCTAAGCAGCACTCGGCGAATGGAATTACCCAGAGTATGGCCATAGCCAGCCTCGAAGGGTTCAGCAGTAAATTTCGCGTAGGTTTCGGTTGCGCCCTCTTCATCCTTTTGCAGGCGGTTGGGCAGTTCGAATCTTCCTAATCGTAGTGGCATAGTCTTTTTCTCTTTCCGGTTGGGTTACCCCTTCCCCGCTACCTGGGAAAGGGACCGACAACCGTGGTTGTTGTGTTTTTTTCTCACCGCCGGTAGCGGGCGGTGAAAGGGATGGCGATTACGACCTCGAGAATAATTCCACGACCAACTGCTCGTTGGCCACGGGACTTATCTCCTCGCGGGTCGGAATCCGAGTTAAGGTTCCTTTAAAACTTTCTTTATTCAGCGTCAGCCAATCGGGCACGGGGCGAATTTGGGTTGTTTCCAGTCCACGCGTCCCCAGTTGACGGGATTTCGGATTGTCCCGCACTTCAATCACGTCTCCTGTGCGACATCCGTAACTGGGAATAGTTACCTTCTTGCCGTTGACCGAGATATGACCATGAGAAACCATCTGCCGGGAGGAGCGCCGCGTGGCACTGAATCCCAGATGATCGACGATTGAATCCAAGCGTGTTTCCAAAAGTTGCAACATCTTCTCGCCTGTCACTCCGCGACTCTGCACCGCTTTCTGGTAGTATAAACGGAACTGCTTTTCTAAAATACCGTAGCTGTACTTCATCTTCTGCTTCTCACCCATGGCGATAGCATAATCAGACTGCTTGCGACGGCCTTTTGCCCCGTGAACTCCTGGTGGGAAATTGCGACGCTCGAGAGCTTTGGAAGGACCAAAAATCGGCTGGCCAAAACGGCGGTTAATCTTGTCGCGGGATCCTGTGTAGCGGGCCATAAAATTCTCTCCTTATACCCGACGCGCTTTGCGCATCCGGCAACCATTATGGGGCACGGGGGTTACGTCCCGAATCGTGCTCACCTCTAAACCGACTGCCTGCAAGGCACGGACGGCTGATTCGCGACCCATTCCTGGACCTTTCACACGAACCTCTACCTCTTTAACTCCGTGGGCCATCGCCTGACGACTAGCATCCTGCGCCACCACTTGAGCCACATAGGCAGTAGACTTTTTCGATCCACGAAAACCCATCTTCCCAGCGCTCGACCAAGAAATCACATTTCCCTTGAGATCGGTGATCGAAACCACCGTGTTATTGAAAGTCGCTAAAACATGAGCCACCGCATTATGAATCTGCTTCGCCCCTTTAATCTTGGGAATCTTGACCTTCGAAGCGTCTTCCAATCCATCCAAAGTCAGACTTTCTGGAGAGAGAATCACCTCCGCTTTAGCTGAGTCCTTTCCGCCCGAAGACTTGCCCCCTTTGGCACCCTTACCTTTTTTCGCTTTGGCCGCATCCGGATGTGCCGCCTTGGCCTTGCCCTCCTCCGCTTTGGTTGCGGCCGACTTCACTTCAGGTTTCTTTTCGTTTTCGCTCATACAAAATTAGGTCTTGGCCGCCTTGGTTTCCTTGCTTCGGATGACCCCAACGGTCTTCCTTGGACCCTTCCGGGTACGCGCATTCGTCGAGGTCCGTTGACCACGAACCGGCAAGCTCTTGCGATGCCGAATCCCACGGTAGCAGTTGATCGTTTGCAGACGCTTAAGATTTTGCTGAGTGTCCCGCCTCAAATCTCCCTCGATCAGGAAACGATTGCGCTGAATCACCCCAATGATCCGGTTGATCTGCTGATCGGTCAGGTCTTTGGCACGTAAATCCGCAGGGATCTCCGCCTCTTCTACAACTTGCCGAGCACGAGTCGCACCAATTCCGTAAACGTAGCGCAAGCTGTACTCAGCTCTTTTTTCCCCAGGAATATCAACTCCAAGTACGCGTGGCATAGATTTAAATCAGCCCTGCCTCTGCTTCAAACGAGGATTCTTTTTGTTGATGATGTAGATACGTCCACGACGCCGCACAACTTGGCAGTCGCTGGTTCTACGTTTGATTGAGGCTCGAACTTTCATAAAATGAATAGCCAGGCAACATATCAAAACACCCTTCCCTTGGCAAGCCCCTTATTCCAAGTACATTCAAACACCTTGCCTCTCCCCACCCCTGCCCCCCCTTTGACCTGATGAATCCCTTCTTTTCTATCCCTAACAGGCTGTAGCCTAACTGCCTACACCTCATGATCCGTAACCTCATTTTCGACTGGTCCGGCACCCTTGCGGACGACCTCACCCCGGTTCTCGCCGCCACCAATCACGTCTTTGGTCTCCACGGCAAGCCTCTCTTCACCCGAGAAACCTTTCGCGAAAAGTTCTACCTACCCTACCAAAGCTTCTATCGAGAACATTTTCCTGAGGTTCCCATCGGAGATCTGGAAAAAGTTTTCCTACAGAAGTTTCGCCAAGACCACCACTCCGTCTCCCTCCTCCTTGGCGCCAAAGAGATTCTTGAGTACTGCCAAGCCCGTCAACTCCCCACCTTTCTCCTCAGCACCGTCCATACCGACGATTTTGCCCATCAAGCTAAGCGCCTTCAAGTGGAGCACCTCTTTCGCAAAACTTACACCAGCATCATCGATAAACGCGAGGCCATCCACGCCATCCTCGAGGAACACCACCTCCGACCCGACGAGACTCTCTTCGTCGGTGATATGGAACATGACATCGAAACCGCCCACCACGGCAACATCCGCTCCTGCGCCGTCCTTACGGGTTACGATTCTCTTAAAAAACTTCAACGCGCTCTGCCCGACCACGTCTCTGACGATCTCTTCGGCGTCATCGAAATTCTCCGTCGCCACTCCGCTCCCGAGAAGATTCCTCCCATCCCTACGGTTGGCGCCCTCATTGTGGGACCCGATAAAAAGCTCCTGATGGTCCACACCGTCAAATGGTCAGGTCTCTGGGGTATTCCGGGAGGCAAAATTAAAGGAGGCGAATCCTCAGAGGATGCTCTCCGACGCGAGATTTTAGAAGAAACAGGCCTTCCCCTCACGCATATCCGCTTTGCCCTAGCCCAAGACTGTATCCGATCCAAGGAGTTCTACAAACCGGCTCATTTTGTTCTTTTGAACTACGTCGCCCATACCCCAAACACCCAGGTGACCCTGAATGCCGAAGCTGACGAGTACCGCTGGTGCACTCTGAAAGAGTGCTACCAACTTAATCTCAACACCCCCACCCGCATTCTTCTCGATTGGTATAAGAAGAATCGTTAGGGCCGACCCTACCGCCTTTTACCTACCCTAACTTACGCTTCCTTTTTTCAAGCAACGTTGGATGATCATTCCATGAGATGGCAATCCTCTCCTTATAAGATCGATGCCGTCGCTGGCCAAACCCTGGCCTTCTGCAGCTGTGGCCAAACCAAGAACCCACCCTTCTGCGATGGCTCCCACAAAGGTTCAGGCAAATCCCCCAAAGTGATTACCATTGAGAAAGACGGTCCCATCTGAGCCTGCGGCTGCGGCAAAACAAAAAACTCACCCTTCTGCGACGGTTCGCACAAGGGCTGAATTTCTTAACGAGTTCCCATCCCGACACCCTGAACCGTCTGAAACACTTTGCCTTCGGTCTTGATCGACGGGGCAATAATAATCTCGGTCTCTTGAAACTCTTTTAGCGTCCGCGCCCCAACATTCCCCATACAGGTGACGATCGCCCCGACCAGATTCTGGGACCCGTCGTCCAGCGTCGCTGGACCAAACAATATTTGCCGTAAACTTCCCGTTACCCCTACCTTGATCCTCGTCCCCCTAGGCAAATTCGCATGCGGCGTGGCCATGCCCCAGTGGTTTCCACGGCCTGGCGCCTCTTCCGACCTAGCAAATGCACTACCAATCATCACCGCATCCGCCCCGCAGGCGAAAGCTTTGCAGATATCCCCACCCTTATTCATCCCCCCATCGGTAATAATCGGTACATATCGTCCCCGTTTTTTGAAATAGGCATCCCTCGCCGCTGCACAATCGACCGTCGCCGTGACCTGTGGCACTCCCAACCCCAGAACCCCGCGAGTGGTACAAGCCGCCCCAGGGCCCACCCCCACCAGCAACCCCGAGATCCCTGCCTCCATCAACTCAAGACTCACCCCATAGGTAACAGTGTTCCCCACCAAAACAGGAATCTTCATCGTCTTGCAAAACTTAGCCAAATCGAAGGTCTTATATTCCGAGGAAATATGCCGGACCGTCGACACGGTCGACTGAATCACGAAAATATCCGCTCCCGCTTTTTGGGCGATAGCCCCATACCGCTCCGCCTTCTGCGGGATGGCAGACACGGCCGCCACAATTCCCGCCTTCTTCATCTCTTTAATCCGCTTCGCAATCAACTCCTCCCGAATCGGCGGCAAATACATTTTTTGGATCAAATGGGTGCTCGTCTCCTTATCTCCCTTGGCAATCTGCTCTAAAATGCCACTGGGATCTTCATAGCGAGTCTGCACCCCCTCCAAATTCAGTACCGCCAAGCCCCCCATCTTTCCCATGGCCACCGCAAACTTCACATCTACCACCCCATCCATCGCCGAAGCTAAAATCGGCACCTTGAACGTATGCTTCCCAATCGAGAAATTACAGTTCACCTCATTCGGGTTGATCGTCACATCCCCAGGGACCAGCGCGATCTCGTCAAATCCATAAGTCACCCGCGCTTGCCTGTTTTTACCAATCCAGAGTCCCATAGCTTATTTCCTTTCAGCCGATACCGCATCCAAGGGACGTCGCGCACCACATTTCCGACATCGCAGAGAGTGCCACGCATGCTCCCTTGCGTTGCGATTGCCACAAACCGGGCAAACCACCTTTTCTTTGTGCCGACGCTGCCGACGCGATGTGTTCCATCCACCAAACATCCACAAAAAGAAAACGAAGCCAAGAAAAAGACACAGGTAAAGAAGAAGAAGTTGTGAACCACTCAAACTCATCATGGGTTCTCCTCCGCGCGATTATCCACCGCCCAAAGAATTCTCACCCTCCCCCACTCCACCCATTTTCCTGGGGTCGGTTCAAACCTCCAAGAACGCAATAAATTCGACGCCTCTCGGTCCACCACTGGATCCCCAGTTGTTCCCTCCAGACAAACAAAACGAACCGCACCATCCTCATCTACCCCAATCCTCGCGGTTGTCGGTTCCAGCGCAGTCGCACTTTTCATCGCAGGGAGTTGAATTGGTTTCGTCGGCTTCCGATTCTTTAAATCGCCTACCAACTCAAACCAAGATTCTGGCACCGCCCGCCCCACTGCCACCGCGGACTTTTCCCGCCTACCGTTCCGATAAAAACCCAACGAGGTAGTCGCTCGCACCGCCAAGGGTGCATCCCGCCCCAATTGGCTCGGGCGGTAACCCCCAACTGTAAAACTCTGCTGCGAGGGCCAAGCCAACTCCTCCCAAGGCAAGATTACCGCTCCCGCCATGCGAGTCGGTCCTTCCTTTGGGAGCACAATCGCTGAGGGTTCATATAAATTAGCTAAACCCATCTCATTCTCCTCCTTTAGAAAAAGGGAAACCTTTCCCGCACCTGGAACGGGAATGGGAGAAAACTCTCCGGGATCGCGAAATAACGAAAACGCCAAGGCATGTGCCCCCAAGGAGAGAACCAGAAAGCCCGCCAGACGCCGACTCATCCGAGAGGGAAACCTCCAACTCATGGTGTCGAAGAGGCGGAGCGGGATGTGAGCACTGCCGAAAGTCCGTTCTGAACTACCGCATCTAAAATCTGGGCCACCACCCCATGCCGCAATTCACGATCCGCCCGTATCACGACGACTCCCCGCGGCTCGGAGCGGGCAATCCTCGCCAACTCCACACGTAGTTTCACTAGATCCGTGGCCCGATCATTAAAAAAGATTTGCGGAGTTAATCCTGCCGTCGCCGTAATCACATATCGCGTATCGTTGACCCCACCCTTTGATTGCCCTGGAGTCGGTGGATCTACCACGATCCCGGGTTGAAAAACAAAACTGGACGTCAAAAGAAAAAAGATAAGCAAAAGTAAGATCACGTCGACCAAGGGGGCCATATCCAGCGGACCCCGCAAAATCCGGACCGAGGTCCGGACCTTCATGCCTTAGGCTTCTCCGAGCGTAACTCGGTCGTCACTGGCGTCTTCACGCTCGTGGGCCTATTGCGTCCACCCTCTTTCAAAATTTGAATCATCTCAATTGCTGCTCGCTCCATGTCGTTCACCTCTGAACCCATTCGCGAAACCAGATAGTTGTAAGCCACATAAACCGGTATCGCCACCACCAACCCCGCCGCTGTCGTCAGCAAAGCCTCCCAAATTCCTCCCGCCAACTCACCCACTGGCACCGTCCCTCTCGCTCCACCCACCGTTTGAAAAACGTGAATCATCCCCGTCACCGTTCCCAGCAAACCCAGCAGAGGGGAAACGTAACCCACCGTCGCTAGAATCGGGATATTCTTTTCCAACCTCGGCACCTGCAACTGGGCCACTTCTTGCAACGATTCCCGCAAATCCGCCAGAGGCATCTCCCTCTTGAGCAGTCCTGCCTGAATCACCCGAACCGCCGGCCCATGAGCCTCGTCACACCTCTCCAACGCCTCCTGATAACGACCCTCTTTTACCAAAGAAGCGATTCCCTCTAAAAATGGATCCAGCGGAGCCCCCATACGCCGATATTCCAAAATTCTTTCCGCAAAAACTGCCACCGCCACAACACTTGCCGCCAAGATGACCCACATAATCGGGCCTCCCAATCTCATTAACTCAAGTAAGGTGGATGGCATAACCTCTTTCTAAACCTTTTTCCCTTGGGAAGCGACTCTCCTAGCAATTTCTTTCCCCATCTCCCCCGTCCCAACACTCTTTTCCCCTTTCGCTGCAATATCTCCTGTCCTCCACCCATCCGTGATCGCACCCGCCACGGCAGACCGAATCGCCCGCGCCACCTCAGGTTGCCCTAAACTCATCTCAAACATCAGCGCCAAAGACAAAATTTGTGCAATAGGGTTCGCCACTCCTTTGCCCGCAATATCAGGAGCCGATCCGCCCGCAGGCTCGTACAGGCCAAAGCTCCCTTCACCCAAAGATGCGCTGGGCAGCATTCCCAAGGAACCAGCCACCGCCGCCGCTTCATCACTCAACATGTCTCCAAAAAGATTTTCACAAAGAAGTACATCAAATCGACTTGGCTCCCTCACCAGTTGCATCGCCGCGTTATCCGCATAGATAAAATCCAGAGCGATTTGGGGGTGCTTCAGCGCCACCTGCTTCACCACTTTTCGCCACAGTAAGCTCGTCTCTAAAACATTCGCCTTATCCGCCAAGGTCACCCTCTTCTTGCGAAACGCCGCTGCCCGAAAAGCTACCTCTGCCACCCGCTCAATCTCATAGGTTTCATAGACCATCGTATCCACCGCCCGCTCCCCTTTGGGGGTCTTGGTCGTCTCCTTCGGTTTCCCAAAATAAAGCCCCCCCGTCAGCTCTCGCACCACCAGCAGATCAAATCCCCCCACCACCCGCTCCACTCGTAAAGGAGAACAACCCACCAGCTCAGGATAAAGAACCGCAGGCCGTAAATTCGCGTACAGCCCAAAGATTTTTCTCAAAGGCAGCAACGCGGCACGTTCTGGTTGCTCTTGGGGTGGCAAACTTTCCCACTTCGGTCCTCCCACACTCCCAAAGAGCACCGCTTTGGCCGAACGACAAACCTCTATCGTCTCCTCAGGCAAGGCACTCCCTCGCGCATCGATCGCCGCCCCACCTACCACCGCCTCACGCCACTCCAGTTGAAATCCAAAAGCTTTCTCCGCCGCATCCGCCACCTCTCGAGCCGCCCTCATCACCTCAGGCCCAATTCCATCCCCTGCCAAAACAACGATGATTTTCTTCGGCTCAGCCATCCTTTATTCCTAAATCACTCCTCTCCCCGACTCAAGCATTCGACAACCCTATCGCCTTCTCCCTACCCTAAAACCGTGAACTCTTCCGAGGCGCAAAACATTCTTCTCCATGCCCTCCAAGACTACCTCTCTGCCGTCGCTGCCCAGAAATTGCCCACCCGCCCCGACCTCATCCCCCACTGCCAACAGTTAGAGCTACTCGCTTTACAACTCGCTCCGCACCTCGATCCACGACTCCACCACTTTCTCGAATCCAAAAGCTATCGAAAGGCGCACGACTACCTTACTTCTGTGTCCTCCTCCAAGCTGGTCAAATCCACTCCTCCCAGCCAATCTTGTTCCTCATGAGCACGACCTCCCGCTACTACTACGTCGACGCCCAGAATCAGGCTGCTGGCCCTGTTACTCTAGCCGACCTCCAAAATCTCCAATCCAACGGAACTATCCCTAACACCACCCTCGTCGCTCTCGAAGGCAGCCAAGATTGGGTTCCCTTCTCCACTCTTCCCCAACCTACCCAAGCCGTCCCACTCCTCCAGCCAGCCACCCAACCTACACCTCAGCCCACATCCGCCCCTGCTCCCGCTTCAGAAAGCCAACCCGCCTGGGCCACTCAACTTTTACAAAAACTCGATCAGCTTATTTCCACTAATGAAAAAATAATCCTGGCCGTGGAAAAAAGTGGCATCGCCCGCCAACCAGTAGCACTGGTTCCCGTTCCCGCCACCGCCGCTCTGCACGCCGAGAAACTCAGTTTAAATCCAAGCACAAAAACAGGCATCGCCCAGCAGTCTCCCGTTCCTCACCCTGGATCCGCCCCTTCCGCCATTCCCCGCGCCACCCCTCTTCCCTCAGGAATCTCTACCACCCTCCCCGCCTTAGCCCGCCCCACCAGTGCCACCACTCTCTCGCCCATGGCGGTACCCGCCAACGCGGTCAAATCCCCACTACCGCTCCCCTCCCTCGGGGCCGCCCCTGCCCCTGCACCTGCCAAACCAGGCAACCTCTTCAGCAAGTTCCTTAAAAAATAACCCTACACCTCAAAGGGCCAGTCCTAGGCCCTAGACTCATTCAATAAAAACTCAGAGGCCGGACTTCACTTCTTTTCACTTTTTCCTCAAACATTTCCCCTTTTTGCTGTAGGATCGAGTACATGTCTTCGTCGAAAGTTAAAGCCAAGCAGCCCCATACACCCTCCTCAACCGAAACTACTCCTCTCGATCCCGCGCGCTCCTCCGTTCCGGCTGAGCCCCTCCCTCCTTCTCCCACCCTCTCCCCAGAGGAACTTGCCGCAAACGAGATCGCCTCCCTCAAGGACCAACTCCTACGTACCCGGGCGGAATTCGATAATATCCGCAAACGCCTCACCCGCGAGAAAGAGGAGTCCCTCCGCTACGCCAACCAAGCCATCCTCAGCAACCTCCTCCCCCTCCTCGATCACCTTGAGCTAGGCCTCCAAGCCGCCGCCACCACCACCGACCCCGCATCCGTTGTCGCAGGAGTGAAACTAATCCAGAGTCAGTTCGATCGCTTCCTCACCGATCACGGTGTCACCCCCATTGAAGCCCTCGGCAAACCCTTCGACCCCCATTGGCACGAAGCCCTCAGCCAAGAACCCTCTCCCGGTAAACCCGAAGGTCTTGTCCTGCACCAACGCCGTCGCGGCTACAAAATCGGCGATCGCCTTCTCCGACCCAGCAGCGTCGTCACGGTGGGACCTTCTTCTACCGCCGCCTCCTAAGCCGTGTCCGCCAAAAAAGATTACTACGAAGTGCTCGGCGTTAGCCGCACTGTCACCCCCGAGGAAATTAAAAAGGCCTACCGAAAACTTGCCGTCCAACATCATCCCGACAAACATAAGGGCGATAAAAAAGCCGAGGAAAAATTCAAGGAAATCGGCGAAGCCTATGAGGTTCTCTCCGATCCCGAGAAACGCCCAGCCTACGACCGCTACGGCCATCGGGCCTTCGCCCCAGGATCTGGAGGCGGAGGGGGCGGAGCAGGATTCCATGATCCCTTTGATGTTTTTCGTGAAGTCTTTAACTCAGGCGGAGGCGGAGCCAGTATTTTTGGGGATATTCTCGAAGGCGCTTTCGGAGGAGGCGGCGGTCGTCGCACCTCCCGCTCCAATCAAGGATCCGATCTACGCTACGATCTCGAAATCGATTTTCTTGAAGCAGTCCGCGGATGCGAGAAAGAGATTACCATCCGACGTCCCATGCCCTGCGTTAAATGCGATGGCACCGGAGCCTCCGCTGGCTCAAAAGCCGTCACCTGCCCCACCTGTCGAGGCCAAGGCCAAGTCGCCGTCAGTCGTGGCTTCTTCTCCGTTGCCCAAACGTGCCCGAAGTGTCAGGGCTCAGGCCAATCCATCCAAAATCCATGCAAGACCTGCCATGGACAAGGACGCGCTGAAGAAAACGCCCGCATCAAACTTAAAATCCCTGCAGGGGTCGATACCGGTTCCCGCCTCCGCTCCTCAGGACAAGGCGAAGCTGGCGCCCGCGGCGGACCCGCAGGAGACCTCTATGTCGTCCTCTCCGTTCTGCCTCACCCTGTCTTTCAACGCGACGAGGATGACCTCCACTGCGAGGTGCCTGTCTCCTTTTCCCATCTCGCTCTGGGCGCAGAAATCAGCGTTCCTAGCCTCGCGGGAGAACTGAAACTAAAAGTACCCGCAGGCACCGCCTCCAATAAAGTTTTCCGCCTCCGCGATCAAGGGGTCCCCTCGGTCTCAGGACGCGGACGGGGCGACCTCCATATTCGTATCACCGTGGAAGTACCTAAGCACCTTACCCACGCCCAACGCGAAGCTCTCGAGCAGTTCGCCAAGACTTGCGACGAATCCACTCACCCCGAAGGCCGCTCCTTCCTCGAAAAAGCCCGAAAACTTTTCCAATCCTAAACCCTATGCCTGGACATCGCTTCTATCAGCCCGACCTATCCGTCGCCCACCTCACCCCAGAAGAGTCCCATCACGCCGTCGATGTTCTTCGGTTGCGAGTCGGAGACTCCGCTGCAGTTTTTAATGGCCAAGGAACCGAAGCCCGCATTCGCATCACCAACACTTCCTCCGAGAAAGTCTCCTACGAAATTCTCTCCACCGCCCGCACTTCGCGCCCTGCCTCCCGCATCCGCTTCGGCCAAGCCCTGATTAAGCCCGCTTCGATGGAACTTTTAATTCAGAAACTCACCGAGCTGGGCGTATCCGAAATCTGGCCCATTACCTCCGAACGATCCGTTTCGAAACCCACCGGCGAAAAGAAATCGTCCTCTCGCTGGGACTCTATTGCCCTGGCGGCCTGTAAGCAGTCAGGTCAGAACTGGCTTCCCACAATTCATCCATCCGCCCCCCTCGACACCTTTCTCTCCGCCCCCGATCCCGCCCCCGCCTCTTCGCGGATCATCGGTTCCCTCCAACCCGACGCCCAACCTCTTCCCCTTCTCCTCAGCGAAATCCGTGGCACCGGAAAGGTGCCATCCCTCGACCTACTGATTGGCCCGGAAGGCGATTTCACTCCTGCCGAAGTTGGACGAGCCCGAGCGACAGGCTTTCGCCCCGCCTCTCTTGGCCCTCTCGTCCTCCGCTCCGAAACCGCATCTCTCTTTCTTGCATCCGTCCTACACTACGAATTCAATCTCCCCCATTGAAGCCACTCCTCATTTGCACCGATTTCGACGGCACCCTCGCAGGCGAAGACCCCTCAGCCCCTCTCGCTCCAGACTTTTTTGCTTGGCTCATCAAAGCTCGCAAAACTACCTCCATCTCCTGGGTCGTTGCCACGGGACGTTCTTGGGAAAGCCTCAAGGAGGCTCTTGTCTTTCATCAAGCTCCCCTCCTCCCAGACTGGGTTGTCGCCGTCGAACGCGAAATCCATCAGGTCAAAGATCAGCAAGCCCACTCCCTCCAAGAATGGAATCAGCCATGCACCGATGCCCACCAAGCCCTCTTTGGTCGCCACGGAGCCCTCTTCGAACAGATCGAACGTGAAGTCGGATCCCATGACGATGTCACCGTTATTCCAGATGCGGGCACTATCGGCCTTATCGCTGGCTCCAAAGAAAGCATCGCCCGCACCCACTCCCTCGTCAGCGATATTCTGCAGAACCACCCCGAGATCGCTACCGTCCGCAACGGTCCTTATTTCCGATTCTCTCACGTCGACTACCATAAAGGCTCCTGCCTCGCCCATATTCAAAAACTCCTCGATCTAGATTCCTCCTCGACCTTCATTGCTGGCGATAACCTCAATGATTTACCTATGCTCCAATCTGAATTCGGCCGTTACCTCGCGTGCCCCTCCAACTCCGTGCTCGAGGTCATCCAACAGCTCAAAAAAGAGGGTGGATATATTGCCAAAAAAGAAGCGGGCGATGGTATCGCTGAAGCCCTCCACCATTTTTTCCCACTTTCCTAATCTTTTTCCACAAATTCCATCCTTCTCGCCAGTTCTGACTTCTCTCTCCCCACACTTTCTCTACCTTATCTAGGTATGCCTCGCCGTACCGACCTCAAATCGATCCTCATCATCGGCTCAGGCCCCATCATCATCGGCCAAGCCTGCGAATTCGACTACTCAGGTGTCCAAGCCTGCAAAGCCCTGCGCGAAGAAGGTTATAAGGTCATCCTCGTCAATAGTAACCCCGCCACCATCATGACCGACCCCGAATTCGCCGACCGCACCTACATCGAACCCATTACGCCCGAAGTAGTCGAAAAAATTATCGCTAAGGAAAAGCCGGATGCACTCCTTCCCACTCTCGGAGGCCAGACTGCACTCAACACTGCTATGGCCCTCCATGAATCGGGCGCTCTCACCCGCCACAATGTCAAACTCATCGGTGCCCAAGTTGATGCCATTCGCAAAGGCGAGGATCGCCAACTCTTCAAAGAGTGTATGGCAAAAATCGGGCTCGAGTGCGCCCGCTCCGTCACCGCCCACACCATGCCGGAAGCCCATCTCGCCATGGACAAGATTGGCACTTTCCCCCTTATCATTCGTCCTGCCTTCACCCTTGGTGGCACCGGCGGAGGCATCGCCTACAACCGAGAAGAGTTTGAAAAATTTGCCGCCTCAGGTCTCGACGCCTCCCCCACTTCCGAAATCTTGGTCGAAGAATCCCTGCTCGGCTGGAAAGAGTACGAAATGGAAGTCATGCGCGATCACGCCGACAACTGCGTCATCATCTGCTCCATCGAAAACTTCGATCCCATGGGAGTTCACACGGGCGACAGTATCACCGTCGCCCCAGCCCAAACTCTGACCGATCGCGAATTTCAACGCATGCGCGACGCTTCTTTTGCCGTTATCCGCGAAATCGGCGTCGAGACAGGTGGCTCCAATATTCAGTTTGCGGTCTGCCCCCGCACAGGACGAATGATCGTTATCGAAATGAATCCTCGCGTCTCCCGCTCCTCCGCCCTCGCCTCCAAGGCCACCGGCTACCCTATCGCCAAGATCGCTGCCAAACTGGCCGTCGGCTACACCCTCGACGAACTCAAGAACGATATCACTCGAGTCACCCCAGCCTCTTTCGAACCCACCCTCGACTACGTCGTTACCAAAATCCCCCGCTTTACCTTCGAAAAATTCCCAGGGGCAGAAGTCGTCCTCACTACTTCTATGAAAAGCGTTGGGGAGGCCATGGGAATCGGCCGAACTTTTCAAGAGTCCTTTATGAAAGCGCTTCGCTCCTTGGACATAAAAGGTCTGGAGGGTCGGCTCGACCTTGGAACCCGCACTGCACCCGTGCCTGAAGATCAACTCACCATTCATCTCCGCACCCCACACCCAGCCCGTATCTGGTATGTCAGCCACGCTTTCAACCGAGGTTGGTCGGTAGAGCGAATCCATGAAATCACCCGAATCGATCCTTGGTTTCTCGAGAATCTTAAGGAAATCACCGGCCTCGGTCGCCGCCTAGAAAAAGAGTCCTGGTTGGGCCATCCCCCCGGATTACCGCTCCTCCAAGAAGCCCGCCAGGCTGGCCTTTCCGATGCCGACCTTGCCCGCATTCTCCCAGGACCACCCGAAGAACTTGTCACCCGCGCCCGTACCGCCCGCGCTTGGCGGGAAAAACACCAAATCCATCCCACCTTTCGCCTCGTCGATACTTGCGCCGCCGAATTCGAAGCCTACACCCCCTACTATTATTCAACCTACGACCCCAACCACGACGAATCACGCCTCACGCAAAAACCTAAAATCATTATTCTCGGCGGTGGCCCGAACCGCATCGGACAAGGCATCGAATTTGATTACTGCTGCGTCCACGCCAGTTTCGCCCTCCGCGAAGATGGTTTTGAAACTATCATGGTCAACTCTAACCCCGAAACCGTCTCCACCGACTACGACACCTCCGATAAGCTCTACTTCGAACCCCTCACTGCGGAAGACGTCATTCACATCTATCGCGCGGAGAACAAAGACGATCGTGTTCTCGGCGTCATTGTCCAATTTGGTGGTCAAACCCCCCTCAACCTCGCGGCCGAACTTAAAGCCGCTGGAGTTCGTATCCTCGGCACCTCCGTCGAATCAATCGAACGGGCCGAGGACCGTAAACTATTTTCCGCCATGGTCGAAAAGCTCGGACTTCGCCAACCACCCAATGCCACCGCCACCACCGCCGACGAAGCGGTCGCCGCAGCCACGAAAATCGGTTTTCCCCTCCTACTTCGCCCTTCGTTTGTCTTGGGCGGCAGGGCCATGCGTATCGTCTACTCCGTCGAGGAAATTCGCACCTATATGAAAGAGTGCACCGAAGTCGCCCCTGGCCGACCCATCCTCCTTGATCGATTTCTCGAGGACGCCACCGAGGTGGATGTTGATTGCGTCTCCGATGGGAAGGACGCGGTCATTGGGGCAGTCATGGAACACATTGAGCAAGCAGGCATTCATTCTGGCGATAGCGCCTGCGTTATTCCGAGCCGCTCCTTATCCAAAAGGGTTCTGCAGGAGATTCGCAACGCAACCCTTTCCCTCGCACGTGAGCTAGGTGTTCGAGGCCTGATGAACATCCAGTTCGCCGTTCAGAAAGACACCATCTATGTCCTCGAAGTGAATCCTCGCGCCTCCCGCACCGTCCCCTTTGTCAGTAAAGCGATCGGCAGGCCCCTCGCCAAAATTGCCTCCCGAGTTATGGCAGGAAAAACCCTCAAAGAACTTGGCTTTACCAAAGAGATCATTCCCGATTTCTTTTCCGTCAAAGAAGCCGTCTTCCCCTTCGCTCGCTTCCCTGGGACCGACATACTCCTAGGCCCTGAAATGAAATCCACGGGCGAGGTCATGGGCATCGATCGATCCTTCGGTTTAGCTTACGCCAAAGCCCAGATGGCCGCTCAACCACCTTTACCCACATCAGGCTCTGTTTTTCTTAGCGTCCGCGATAGCGATAAAGAGGCAGCCACCAAGATCGGCCAAGGACTCCATAAACTTGGCTTCAAAATTGTTTCCAGCTCTGGAACAGCCCGCAAACTGACCGATGCTGGTATTCCCTGCACCGCTCTTCTCAAGCTTTCCGAAGGGCGCCCAAACGTGGTCGACCTCATCAAAAACAAAGAGATCACCCTCGTCATCAATACCCCAGCCGGCAATGTCGCACGTGCCGACGAAATTCAAATTCGTACCAGTGCACTGAAACATCGAATTCCAGTTATGACCACAGTCGCCGCCGCTGAAGCTAGCCTCGAAGGCATTCAAGCCCTCCGCACCCACGGACTCCACGTCCAAGCCTTGCAAGACTATCACCCCAACAAACCCTAAACACCGCACACTAGGGTGCGTCGGGGCTTCTCACCTCCAAAGCACAACACCGGTAGGGACGACCATCCCTTAGCCTTCGAAGTAACGTCGGCGGAACGTAGTAGGCTCGGTCGTCCTAGTTCTTTTCTAAACGGAAAAGAACGTAAACAAGAGCTCAACACTTAGACCCGTCCACCGGTAGGGCGGATCATCACTGATCCGCCGATTCAACGACTCAAACCTGAAACGCTCTATCGGCCGATGGATACCATCGGCCCTACCTAAGCCTCCAACTTCAAATAATTAAAATTCCAAATTCACAATTCAAAATCCAAAATCCGCGCGTAAGCGCGTCCCGCGAATGCGGGGCAAAATTAAAAATCACCCCCTGCGCGTCTCTACCCCGCACCTACCCCGATCTGCGTTGGGGTCCACCCCGTATACTTTGCCGACTGCTCCTCCGCGTGATATGAACTCCGCACTAAAGGCCCACTTTCACAAACTCCAAAACCCAGCACCAACGCTCTCTCTTTCCACCGAGAAAACTCCTCTGGTGTCACCCAACGATCGATCGGCAAATGCTTCTCCGTCGGCCGTAAATACTGCCCCAAAGTCAGGATATCCACCTTCACCTCCGCCAAATCCGCCAACGTCTCCTCAATCTCCTCCTCCCTCTCCCCAATCCCCAGCATCAAACCAGTCTTCGTCACAAAACCACGCTCCTTCGCCCGCTGGAGAACTTCCCGGCTCCGATCATACCTCGCCTGCACCCGAACTGGCTTCTGCAAGCGTCGAACCGTCTCCATATTATGATTTAAAATATCAGGATCCGCATCCAGCACCGTATTCAATGACTTCTCTTCCCCCTTAAAATCAGGAATAAGAACCTCAATATGTGTCTCGGGATTCACATTTTTAACCGCCCTCACCGTTCTCGCCCATATTTCTGCCCCCCCATCGGGCAAATCATCCCGTGCTACCGACGTAATCACCGCATGTTTCAACCCCATGATCCTCACCGCATCCGCCACCCTTGCAGGCTCCCCAAAGTCTACCTCCCCAGGCTTGCCCGTGGCAATGGCACAAAAGCGGCAACTCCTCGTGCAGGTCTCCCCCAAAATCATGATCGTGGCCGTCCCTCGACTCCAGCACTCCCCCAGATTCGGACAGTGCGCACTCTCACACACCGTGTGCAACTTATTCCCCTTCACTAAATCCCGGACTTTAGCGTACTCGGGTCCGCCAGGAATCTTCGCCCTTAACCACGGTGGTTTTCGATCCATCTCCACACCTTAGCAAAACAAAAACCACTAGCCAGTATGACTTGTCAGCAAAAAAGAAATTCACTATCAGTTGGCTATGCAAAAACTACTAATCCCTTTAATCGCAGCCCTGGGAACAGCTTCTTTTGGCTGGTCCGAAATCAAAATGGAGGGTGCCAAGGGCACTCTCGAAAAAGGCAACCAGCGTTTTGCGGAAGGTAAAGCCATCGCCCACGGATGGCAGCAAGGCATCGTCAATAAAACCGGCGCCCTCGGCCAAACCCCCTCCGTTGCGGTTCTCACCTGCGCCGATTCCCGCACCCCCGCCGAGCTGATTTTCGATATGGGCGTAGGCGATCTCTTTGTTTGTCGAAATGCCGGCGGCTTCGATACTCCAGAAGTCAACGCCACCTTCGAATACGGTGTCGCCGCTCTCGGCGTCCACACCATCCTTGTTCTCGGCCACACCAAATGCGGCGCCGTCACCGCTACCCTTGCAGGCACACCCGTCCCCGGAAATATTTCCCTTTTAACCAAGGCTCTCGAACCCGGGATCGTAAAGGTTCGCCAAGAACACAAGGACCTTTCCAAGGAAGATCAACTCAACCACGCAGTCGAAGCTCTCACCCGCTATCAAATGCTAGAACTCCTCAAAAACAGCGCCCTCCTTCAAAAAGCCCATGCCGAAGGAAAGCTCCAGATCATGGGCGCAGTCTACGACGTGGAAACTGGCAAGGTCCGTTTCCTCGACTAAGGCCTCTCCGCTCGTTTTCCCCTCTGAATGAGGCTATCTTTTGGGATGGCCTCCCCACACAGACCCGAGCTCCTCGCCCCCGCTGGTGACTGGGAGTGCCTCAAAGCCGCGGTCACCGCAGGTGCCGACGCCGTCTACTTCGGCCTGCCCGCCTTCAATGCTCGTCTCCGCGCCGAAAACTTTACCGAGGCCGACCTCCCAAAAGTCATCGACTACCTCCACACCCGCGGCCGTCGCGGCTACCTCACCCTAAACGTTCTCATTTTTCCATCCGAATTAGCCGAAGCAGAGCGACTCCTCCGCCTCGTTGCCCATTGCAATGTCGACGCAATCATAGTCCAAGACCTTGGCTTAGTTCGACTCGCCCAAAAAGTCTGCCCCCAGCTTGCCCTCCACGCCTCTACCCAAATGACTCTCACCTCACCCGAAGGGGTCGCCTTCGCCCGTCGCCAAGGCATCTCCCTCGCCGTTCTTGCCCGCGAACTCTCCCTCCGCGAACTCGCCAAATTCCCATCGGCAACCGACCCCTCAGGCCTTCCCTTAGAAGTTTTTGTTCACGGGGCCCTCTGCGTTGCCTACTCAGGCCAGTGCCTCACCAGCGAAGTCCTCGGTCGCCGCAGCGCCAACCGTGGCGAGTGCGCTCAAGCCTGCCGTATGCCCTACACCCTCGAAGTCGACGGCCAACCCCGCGACCTAGGGGATCGTGCCTACCTTCTCTCCCCCCAAGATCTCGCCGCTGTCGATGAGATCCCTGAACTCATCAAACTCGGCCTCCACTCTTTCAAAATTGAAGGTCGCCTCAAATCTCCTGACTACATTACCGCCGTCACTAGCGTTTATCGCCAAGCCATCGATCGCGCCCTGGCCCAGCAACCCGCGCCCGCATCTCCTGACGAAAAGTACCGCTTAGAGATGACCTTCAGTCGCGGCCTTTTTTCAGGATGGTTCCACGGGGTCGATCATCAGCAACTCGTCCACGCTCGCTTCGGAAAAAAACGTGGTCCTCTTGCGGGTAAGATCGCCCGCACTGGTCCTGACTGGCTCGAGTTGGATGAAATCCTCACCCCTCTCCATCCTGGAGACGGCGTCGTCATCGATCGCGGCTCGGATACCGACAACGAACCCGGCGGATTTCTCTTCGGCGTTCAGGGTAACCGGATCAGCTTTCGTCACGGATCCCTCCCACCTCACTCCACTCGACCTGGCGATCGTGTTTGGAAAACCAAAGATCCACAGCTGGAAAAGCAGTTAAAGGCCGAACGTTCCAAGGAAGCTCCAACCGAAACGACTCCACTGCATCTAAAAATATCCGGCCTGGCTGGGCAACCTCTTCATATCCATGCCGTGAGCGGGATCCAAGAGGTCAAGTTATCGTCTGCCATCCTTCTTACTGCAGCTCGAAATCGACCTCTGACCCCTGACTCCCTCCGCGATCAGTTGAGTCGATTAGGCGGTACTCCTTTTCATCTCGGCACTCTTTCCGTCACCTTCCCCGAGCCCGTTATCCTTCCCGCATCCGAACTCAACCGCCTCCGCCGTGAGATCGTCTCCCGCCTATCCGAGGAGCAGCATTCTCACATTCCCAAGAATGTAGGAACGTTGCCTCTCACGTCCGTTCCCATCCTTCCCACCCTCCTCCAATCCATTCATACCAAGAAATCGACTCTCCCCGCTCCCTCTCAACCCGTTATCTCCGTTCTCTGCCGCACTTCCGAACAGGCCCAAGCCCTCGTAACCGAATCCCCCGACCTCCTCTATCTCGACTTTGAGGATCTTCGCCGTTTTGCCCCCACCATCGAAACTCTCAGAAAATCCTCCCAAGTTCCCATCTTTCTCGCTACCCCCAGAATTCAAAAGGCGGGCGAAACTGGATTTTTCCGCCTCATCGAAAATGCCCAACCCGACGGTGTCCTTATTCGAAACCTTGGCGGTCTTGACCACTTCCGCTACTTGAATATCCCTATCGTCGGGGACTTCTCCCTCAATATCTCCAACCCCCTCTCCGCCGATCTCTTTATCTCCGAAGGTCTCGAACGCGTCACTCCCAGCTATGATCTCAATATTTCGCAACTACTCGAACTCCTCCACACCTCCCCGCCCTCTTGGTTTGAACTCACCCTCCACCAGCACATCCCTATGTTTCATATGGAACACTGCGTCTTCGCCGCTTTTCTATCCGAAGGCAAAGACCACCTCACCTGCGGCCGTCCTTGTGATCACCATCGAATTTCCGCTCGTGATCGAGTCGGCGAATCCCATCCCATTCGTGCCGATGTCGGTTGTCGCAACACCGTCTTTCATGCCCGCCCCCAATCTGGCGCCTCCCATATCCCCCAACTTCTCGCCAGTGGCCTACGCCACTTTCGCCTCGAACTTTTAGAAGAGTCGCCTGAAGGAGCGGTCCTCCTCCTAGCGTCCTACCGCAAGGCCCTCCTCGGCCACTCCGATCCCTCCCATCTCGCCCACTCCCTCGACGCCCGCGACCAACTCGGTGTCTTGGCTCGTTAAAACCTAGCCGCCCCCCCCCTACCGAAACGGATTCACCGCTCGCACCCCATCATAATTCTGCCCGTGGCTAGAGTCCTCCGTCACCAGTTCGCTTGCCCCCACACTTCTCGCCGCCGCCAAAATCATCGCATCCCAAAGAGATAACTGCCATCGCACCTGCTCACTTAAAGCCATCTTCAAGATCATCAGGGTATTGTCCACCACGGGCCAAACCGAGAGATCATAAATCAACTGGTGAATCTCCCCCCGAGAAACTTTCTTTCTCTCCAGATTTACCTCCAACTCCTGCAAAACCTGCACGCTGATTGCCGTCTGACCCAACATCTGCCAGCCCTCCTCAATAATTCGCTTCGCCCGTAATCGCTTTTTGGGACTTTCCAGGTCATAGGCGTAAAGCAGAATGTTCGTATCCACAAACCGCCTCGGACTACCTGCGGGCATGAATCTCTTCTCGGGCGATAAACTTACCTCCCAATCGCATCCCCCTCTCCAATCGCGCCAACGCACCCACCGTGTTCACCGGGTCCCCTTTTCCCACCAGCACCTGATCCAAACCCGTTAAGACCAACTCCCGCAAAGTCGTCCTTCTCTGTGCCGCCACCACCTTCGCCCTATGCAACATCTCGTCAGGCACATCAATTGTCGTCTTTACTCCTTCCGTTTAGCAGTAATTACAGCTTTAGGCAATACTCATGTATTCAAAATAACTACACCTCGTACCCACTCATCCCTCCCCCCCTGTATTCCCCTTCCGCCCTTTGCGACCTTAGCGTGAGTAATCTGCACGTAACCGCGCGTGACCGCATCCCGGGAATGCGGGAAAAAATTAAGAATCCAAAATTAAAAATCACCCCCTTCGCGTCAGCGTTCACCCACCTATCTCTCTCTGCCCCTGATTTTTACAAATATTTTAAAATTTTAAAAATAGTACCGCAACTTTTGCCCGTATCCCCAGTTATATCCTCCATGACAACATCACTCAAAACTCATCGTGGCGCGTTGGCCTTAGGCCTTCTCGCCTTCACCCTGATCCATCCCACCCATCGCCTCTTGGCAGAGGTCTGCCAGGATGCCGATAAAACCGCCCACCTACTCAAAAGGTTCGATGCCAACCAAAATGGCAAGATCGACCCCGAAGAGCAGGCCACCGCCGATCAAGCCCGCCAAGAGCTGTTCCGTCGCCTCCACGGTAAATATGATGCCGATGGCAACGGCCAGCTCAGTGAGTCGGAAAAAGCCAACCGTCGCTTGGATCTCCAAGCCATGCAAAAAGAGAAACTCACCAAGTTTGATAAAGACGGAGACGGACGCCTCAGTCGCGAAGAACGCGCTACAGCCACTTCGGCCAAGAAAGCCAATCCCAAAGGCACTCCCGCTAAGAAAACGGGAGCTTAATTAGCCGATCGTTTCCCCACTCGTGCCCGGACACGGGTGGGGAGACTTTTCTTTGGGGAACGCCCCACCCTTTCCAACTTCTCCTTGCGGCTTAATTGCTTGAAATAAACCTCCGCACTCCTCGCCTCTTTCTCACTTCGCTTTCTCCACGCTGCCACCAACCGGACAGGCAACCTGCTCCGCGTATATTTTCCGCCTACACCCTTCTCATGCGCTAATAACCGTTTCTCTAGCCGATTCGTCCACCCCGTGTACAACGAACCATCCCCGCACTCTAAAACATACAGCCACGCACTCACCCCTCCCCCCGCCACTTTCCCCTTCCCGCCTTAATCTTTGCCCGTTGCCGCTTTCCCTCCACCAAATCCCGTGTCGCACCCCAACTCCTTTTGGCTTTTCGACTTCTCTCCTTCGACCTCTCCGCTGCCTTCGCCAACCGAATTCTCCTCTCCCGCTCGACCAAAGCCACCACCATTCTTTTCCTTGCACGGATTCGGTTAGCCTCCCGAAACCGCTCCTCTTGCGCAACTACCGTGAGCCCGGTCGGAATATGCCTTAGCACCACCTTCGTCTCCACCTTTTGCACATTTTGCCCACCACGCCCACCCGATCGCGAAAACTCCTCCACCAAATCCTTCTCCTCTAGCTTCATCTCGTCACTCGCTCGCTCCCTACACCCCAATCTCTTTCCACTACCTCTTTTTCCATTTCCCATCATCTTCCTGGATCCACTCCCCAGGATAACTTGCCTGCCGCACTCTCTGGGCAAACTCCTTCGCATACTGCGCCTCACTCTTTTTCTCAATCAGCGCCTTCTCTGCAAATAACTTTTCCCGTGCCCCATTCTCCTTCGCCACCACTGTCTTAGCATAATCAATGTAAGCCTGATCCTTTGGCATCTCCTTTAAGACCAGCAGACCATCCCTCCCCTCTCCCACCTTATGATCATTTTTTAACTCCTGCACCTGATGCGAAAGCATCCGCCTCTCCTCGCCCGCACTTAACGTTGTCATCTCCACTTTTCCTGCCGTCCCACCCTTCTGCTCCACATCCACCTTCATATTAATATCCACCTTCAACGGCTCAGGCGTATCCAGTCGCACCGTGGCACACCCCACCAATAGCCCAACTCCTCCCACCACGAGGATACCTCTTAAAACAGAATTCACCTCACCAAGGTACCACCAATGAACCACTCGGGTCGATCACCCGTCCACTACCCCCCCATCTTTCCTACCACCACTTCCATCCTCCCCATCTTCTAACTTTTGCCTAAAGTCGAACCAATGCGCCGCCACTCCTTTTTTGTCCTCCTTGCCGTTCTTCTCACTTTCATCGCTCTTCCCACCGTACCCTTGCACATCGCTCTGTTTCTTACCAACACCCCCGCAAGCTTCTCCTCCGCCCTTTGGCGCGGGTACGGCTACCTCGAAATTCGTGGTATTCAGTACGGAGAAGCGATTCAAGTTCAAGCCCTCGCCTTTAAAATCGACCCATCCCTTTTTCTTGGACGTATTTCCGAGGTCCGCCTCTACGGTGCCGAAGGTTGGCTCAGCCGATTCGAAACCCACTCCGCCCCCTCCAAATACAGCCTTCCCCTGCGTATCGCGCGTCTTCTCATCGAAAACTCCACTCTCCAGCTCGATAATCTCGGACCCGGCATCCCCCCCACCCCGCTCCGCCTCGGTGATACCACCCCACTCCTTTTTACCGATGTTCGCCTCGGCCCCCAGCCCTCTGGTGAATCCAACTCCGAACTTCAAAGTGCTACCATCGAAAACCTCACTTTCTACTCTCCCAACGACGCCCTCGCCCCTGTCCTCTCCTTCTCTAGGATCGACATTGCCTTCACTTGGGAGGGCCTCACTCACAAAAAGCTTCAATCTCTCTGCCTCACTACCCCCACCGTCTACCTAGGGGACGACCTCTTTGCCTTCGTCGATCGTATCCAAAGCAGCTCCTTGCCTAGTAACCAATCCGACGGGCCATTTTCTATCGAGGACTTTCGCGTCAACGACGGGCGTCTCAGCGTCTCCATCTATGGTCAACCCGTCCTGCAGCTTCCCGTCCGATTCACCGCCGAACAAAAGAATCTCCAACTCCGCGACTTCACCGAAATCCAGCTCGCCACCACCTTTACCGTTCCCCCCTCCAATCTCGACTACCCCGCCTACGACCTCTCCGTAATTAACCTTCGCGGAAATCTCTACTTCAGTCTCGGCCAAGATGCCGAAGGTAAACGCTCCGATAATATCGTACCTACTCTTTTTGCCGATCGCCTCACCTGCCACGGACTCACCGCCGAAAAACTCTCCGTCTCCGTTACCGTCAGCGCCGAAGGTATCTTTGCCCGAGCCAGCGCAGGAGTCGGGGGTGGATCTCTCGATGGCGGTCTTTCCCTTCTTTTCAAACCCGACCTCCCTTGGTCCGCTTGGTCCTCCATTACAGGAATGGAAAGCCAAGTGGTCACCGATGCCCTCACCCCCTCGTCCTTCCGCCTAAGCTCGCGAGTCGACGCACTACTCAATATCTCCGCTCAAGGAAAAGAGATCCGTGGAGGCTACGGCACCATGTCCTTCTATCATGGAGGCCGACTCCAAATTCCTAGCGCCGACAAAGTGGCTCAGCGCATCCCCCAAGACTGGAGCTGGCTCAAACAAGGATCCGCTCGTGCCGCCCTTAGCGTCATCCGCGACTACGGCTTCGACAGTGGAGAAATTCGCGCCCTTTACCAACCACCCAATGGCCGCCTCACCCTCAATTTCCGTGGCCCCGAGGGAAAACGCGACATCACCCTCAATTGGCTCCCCCCAGGCTCCTAACCCACGCGCAAGCGCGCGTGAGCATGTCCCGCGAACCCGGGATCAATCACCAACTTTCCTCCCTCTCCACCGCCCGCCGATTCAAACTTCATATCTGAAAACTTAGGTAGGGCGGTCTCTCCGAAAACGCCTGCGTTGAATATCCAACTTTGTTCGCCCAGCTAGGCGGCCTCGGAGATGCCGCCCCTACCTAAGCCTCCAACTTCAAAACGAATTTGACACTTTTCCACATTCGCACTCTCCGACAATCAAACATTAAGAATCCAAAATTAAAAATCCCCCCCCTCCTCCCCCCCTTAATCCCTGAATCCCTTAACCCCTTCCCCTCTTAACCCCTTAACCCCTTCCCCTCCCCCCACTGGCACCAACACCGCATCTTCCATTCCATGGATCAGCTTTTTATCCATCGGACATAAAGTCGCCAAAGCACCCTTTAACGCCACCTTCTCACCTGTCACCAAATAATAAGGACATAACCTTACTTTCCATCGCTCCTCTTGCATCTCACCCCGTTCCTCACTCCATACCGGATGGGTTACGACGGCAGGATGAGCGAATTTTTGCAAAAGATGCGGCTGCTGATTCCACTCCCCCAACGCCCGTCGAACCTCCTTCACCCAACGCTCCTTTGGATGATCACTACCTACCAGTACCCCCCTTGATCCCCACGCCCTCGGAGAAAAGCCACTCACCTTAATCACTAACTCCCTTCCCTTTTGACTAAAACCCTCCAACTCATCCCACGACTGAATCCCTAACTCGGGCAACACTCCCTCAGGCGGTAACTCCATCGGCCTCATCGGCCATGCCCTCGGAACCAGCCCACGCAACTCTTTAAAATATCCCTCCCCCAACTCCCTCCTCCACCAATCCTCCAATGGCTTCATCCAGAAAAGCGCCCACCACAACTTCTCCTCCAGATAAGCTTTCGGTGGGGCCTCCATCTTGATTTTTTCATTCCAAGTAGCCCGGATCCCCTCCAACCCCATCCAGTCAAACATTTCAAAAAAACGGTACAGCCCTGCCGATCTAAATCGATACTCCTCGGCAGATTTCACTCTCTCCTTTCCAATCAACCATTCCCACTCAGGCCGATAATCTTCCGCCTCCTTGGAAATCACCACCTCGCCCGAATCCCCTAATATCTCCTCCACCAAGGATCGCATCCCACTGCTCCCACCAAGAAGTGTCGGGTCCAACTTCCCGTACTCTCCTTGTAGCCACGCGGTCAGCCCAACCCCCCCAGGCACCGCATCGATCTCCGTCAAAGCCCAACCTCCCTCTGTCCGAATCAAATCAGGTCGCAATACCCTTGGCAAAGATCCCCTTCCCTCTCTTCCAACTCGAACGACTTCCTCAGGTTTTCCTAAATCCAACCACTCCGAAACCCACTTCGGCGCCTCCCCAGCCACGCTGGCCCGATACAGTTTGTCTGCAGCCCGTTGAAAAGCAGACAACTTCTTTCCTAATCCCTCCAAAAATAAAATATCCTTCACATCCAAACTCAACGGCCGATCCGACCACCTCCAACTCTTCCCCTGAAAAAGACCATCACTAGGAAGCGCTCTCTTCAGCTCTTCAATCGCTTCCCGTCCAGCACCCATCATCGGGGACCACACCCTGCCAGTTGGCCAGCAAGCCGAATCGCCGCCATCAAACTATCCACCTTCGCTTTACCCTTTCCTGCCAGATCAAAAGCAGTTCCGTGATCAGGCGAACACCGCACCACCGGCAGGCCCACCGTCACATTCACCGTACTCTCAAAATCCAACAGCTTAGCAGGAATCAGTCCTTGATCGTGATACAATGCCACCACCCCATCAAACTCCCCTCTTCCTGCCCTCCAGAAAACCGTATCTGGCGATTCCGGACCCCATACTTTGTACCCTACCTTTTTGCTCAACTCCCTCACCGCAGGCTCCACCACCTTCTTCTCCTCGTTGCCAAACAACCCAGCTTCGCCCGCATGTGGATTTAAACCACAAACTGCAATCCGCGGCTTCCGAAACCCCAGCCTCCGCAAAGTCTCAGCCAAATGCACCCCCGCCCGCACAATCTCACCCTTCAAAATATTATTTACCGCCTTCCTCAAGGAAAGATGGGTGCTCACCAACGCCACCCGCAACCTCGGCCCAATCATCATCATCGTCACCTCACTACCCTTCAGACCAAAAGCTTTTGCATAAAACTCGGTCTGCCCAGGAAACTGAAAACCGACCCGTCGCAACCGCTCCTTCGAAACAGGGCCATTCACCACGCCCGCGATCTCCCCAGAACGCAATAAACGAACGCTCTCCTCTAAAGCCTTCATCGCCATCTGAGCCCCCTTTAAAGTAGGTCGTCCAGCACGAACCCCCACCGATTCGCCAATCATTCTCAGCTGATACGAACGACCCAACCTCCGTATCGCCTCTCGCACTAACTCAGGACCAACTCCCGCAGGATCACCCAGAGTAATGCCCAAAACAGCATTTTTCTGTGCTCCCCGTGAAGATAATCTCACAGGAATCTTTCGATATAGGCATCCCGCTTTAACCGTTCGATCCACTCTTTTTGCACCTTCTCACTTTCCGCCGCGACCAAAGTGCTTTCGATAGCATCACGTATACTAGAAAGAGGAGTCACCGTAGCTTTTTTTACCTCCTCCACCTGCAATAAATAGTACGCAGGCGGACCCTTTGCCGAGGGCAAACTCAGGATTCCGCTCGCTTGGCCAGGACGTAAACGAAAAGCCACGTCCGCAAGCTCTCCCTTCAAGCCTTCCCGCTCGGCCCAACCGCCCTGATCCATAAAAAGCCCGCCACCAGCCCGATTATAATCCGAGTACTTCCTAGCTAAAACCGCGAAGTCCACCCCCGACTCTACCTGCGCCAAAACCTCTTTGGCCTGAGCTTCGACCTCCGCACTACTCTCCGGAGCCAAATAGATCATCCGTAACTTCACTCGATCGGGCTGTAAGAAGTCTCGAATATGATTCTGATAATACTCCTCGATCATGTGCGGCGAAATCGTGATAAACCGTTTTGCATTAATCTGCCTCATCTGCTGCACAATAAATGTTTCCTGAATGTTTTTTTTCCAGTCCGCCATCGTGATCCCTCGTTCCTCTAGCGTTTTCACCAAAGCCTGCCGATCTCCCCCAAACTGATCCCGCACTCTTTGCCTTTCCTCTCGATCGAAATAGTAGGCTGGGAAATTATAACCCTTTTTCTTATAGTCCTGAATAATTAGTCGCGTCTCGATCAAGGAGTCTAAAACCGTTTTCCGTCGCTCACGGATTCTCGCCTTTCTTTCGTCATCGGTAATCTTACCCGCTTGCATCTGGTTCTTTAGGTCGTCCTCCTCCATCTGGGTCTGCGCCAGCACATCTCGAAAAGTAATCGCCTCGCTATTAATTACCGCCGCCACTCCGTTGTTGATCGAGTTTTGCGCCCAACTGCATGACAACATGCACCAGATGACGAAGACGAGGGCCAGCGGGGTGGGTGGGATCATCTTAGCCATGCTTCCAGTTGACTCAGCTTATCGTGGGCGGTCTTCTCGGTCAAACGGGGCAGTTTCGTCCCGACCATTTCCAACTCCATCCCCTTCCAAGCCCGAATCTTCTCTCCCTCCACTTCCAATCTCGTCACTCCGGCTAATCCCGCCAGAACTCGAACTCGATGGTGACCTAATAAAAGTCCTATCTCCATCGGCCACGGCCCATACCGATCCCGCCAATTCACTCCAATTCTTCCCATTTCCTTAATGCTTCCCGCCTCCGATACCAACCGATAAGCCTCAATTCTTTCTCGTACCTCAGGAATATAATCAGCTGGAACATATGCCCCTGCTCTTCCATCCCCCACCTCTGAACTTCGTAAGGTGACAAAATCCAAACGCATCAAGACCACGGGGGGCGGGCGCCACTCCCCCTTTTTCATCCTCGCCACCGCTGAACGCAATAGACGGCAGTACAGCTCAAATCCGATCACCGCTACGTGCCCACTCTGTTCCGTCCCTAAAAGATTACCCGCTCCCCGTATTTCCATATCTCGCATTGCGATCCGATACCCCGCGCCCAGACCGCCATGCTCCTTTAAGGCATCCACCCTCTCCCCAGCCTCCCCCTTCCGCCTTTCTCGAGGCACCAGCAATAGTGCATAGGCCCGATGCAGCGCTCTCCCCACCCTTCCCCGTAACTGATACAGATCCGCTAAACCAAACCGATCGGCTCGGTCTAAGATAATCGTATTTGCATTAGGAATATCTAAACCACTTTCAATGATCGTTGTGCAAAGCAGAATATCCGCTTTCCCCTTCACGAATTGCCCCATGGCAGTCTCCAACTCTCCCTCCGCCATCTGACCGTGCGCTATCACCACCTTGATCCCCGGTAATAACAGTCGCATCTTTGTCGCTAGAATCGGCAAAGCCGCCACTCGATTGTGCAGGTAATACACCTGACCCCCACGTTCCACTTCTCGCCGAATCCAGTCTCGGATCAATCGTTCGTCATACTCCGCCACCACTGTTTCAATTGGGTGACGGCCCAAAGGTGGCGTCTCGATCTGACTTAAATCCCTCGCACCCAACATCGATAAATAAAGCGTTCTTGGAATGGGAGTAGCCGACAAGGTAAGTAAGTCCACTCGGCGAAACCTCTCCTTTAGCTTCTCCTTTTGCTTTACTCCAAAGCGCTGCTCTTCATCGATCACCACCAAACCCAAATCATGAAAAGCCACATCTGCCGATAAGAGTCGGTGAGTCCCCACCACTACATCGATTCTCCCTTCCGCCACCCCTTGGATAACCTCCCGCTGCTCCAACCCCGTCCGAAAACGACTCAATTCATCTACCACGATCGGCCAGTCTGCAAAACGTTCCCGTAAGTTCCGCGTATGCTGTTGAGCCAAAACCGTCGTCGGCGCCAACACCACCACCTGCTTACCTCCCATCACAGCTTTAAATGCCGCCCGAATCGCCACCTCCGTCTTTCCATATCCCACATCACCACAAATCAATCGATCCATCGGTCGTGCCCGCTCCATATCCGCCTTAGTTTCAGTAATCGCCCTCACCTGATCTGCTGTCGGCACATAGAGAAACTCCGCTTCAAACTTCCCCTGCCACTCGTGATCGGGTGGGAACGCCTTTCCAGGCAAGGCCTCTCTCTCCGCTGCTGTTCTTAATAAGGTAGCCGCAAAGTCTTCTACCGCTTTTTCTGCCTTCACCCTCGCCCTCTCCCATCGCCCACCACCCAGCATGTCCAACTTGGGTCGCTTCTTCCCGACCCCAACGTAACGGGAAACTAAATACGACTCCTCGACGGGCACGTATAACCTTCCTCCGTCCGCATACTTCAACATCAGACACTGGCCTTTCCCATCAGGCTTATCCCCTAAGCCCTCATAAATCGCCACTCCGTGCTGCAAGTGCACCGCGTAGTCCCCTAAATGAATTTCTCCTGGGTCAAACACTGGACGGCGCCAACGTTCCGCCGCCAATGAAACCGCGCGCCGTGGCCCACGCCTTGTCTCCGTCCGACCCAAAAGTTCCGCTCCGGTCACAATCACCCACTTGCCCTCAGGCCACGCAAATCCTCGACTCAATCCAGAAATCACAAACTCCAGCCTCTCCCTATCTTTCTGCGATAGATCACATTCCGCCAGCCACTCCTGCAACCGTCTCGCCTCCCCCTCGTTGATTCCCGAAATAATCACCCGCCAATCCCGCGCCAGCCACGCCCGTATCTCGGCTCCCACTCGCTGTCTCCGCGCCTCAGCCAAACCCGCCTCTCGAATCGGCTCCCCCGTAAATCCATGACCTGTAAAAGCACCCTCCCAATCCCCACCCTCAGCCCCCTCCGCACAAACTAAAGTACCCCAACCACTTCCTAAATATTCGGAAAACGAGGACGCTCCTTCCATCTCCCTCGCCTTTCCCCGAAAGATCCACGCCTCCGCTCTTTCCCCAACTCCCGTTTGCTCGTGTAGATCGATCTCGCGGATCGATTCCACACGGTCTCCACCCCACTCAATCCGCAACGGTGCCTCCGCTTGGTTCGCAAACAAATCAACAATCCCACCCCGCCTCGCAACCTCCCCTCGTTCCGCCACCGTCCCCACTTTTATATATCCCGCCGTGACTAAATCCTCGACGAACTGCAAAGGATCCAACGCATCTCCTTTTTTTACGCGAAACATTCCCCTCGAAATTTCCGCAGGCGAAGGATGCTTCTCCCCAAGCACCTGCTCCGTCACCACCACAATCCGGGGTTGTTCTTCCAAGGTCAACCTAGCTAGAGATCCCAACCACTCTGCCTCCAAGTCTGCATCGGGTCGCACTCCCTCTTTTCCGCGATGCGCTTCCGGAACCACCAAAACATCCCCACCCCAAGCCTCAATCTGCGAGGCCATCTCCTCCTGCTCCCGCACACTACCTGTCACCACCACCCAACCTCGCATCTTCTTATCTTCAGCCAGAACCACCGCTGCCAGAGCCTGCGCCCCACCTGGCCATCCAGCAACCGAGCACACCCCTTCCTTCACCCGCCCAGAAAACAGTGAGCCCAAGCCCAATGTTCCAAGGAGTGCCTTCAGCTCTCTCCGCTCTACTACTTGCTCCAAAATTCCCAGCCCACCGACCATTCCCAACCCAGCCCGAAACCTGCCCTATGCCTAAATTCCTACCGCCTCAGCGGCCGATTTCTTCTCATCCTCCAACTCCGCCACCGTTGCCGCCAACTTTTTTTGCCCAAAATCATCTAACTTCAGCCCAGCGACAATCTCCCACTTCCCTTTTCCCAACGCTCGAATCGGAAAAGAGCACATCAATCCCTTCGGCACACCATAACTTCCGTCCGAACAAACCGCCACACTCGTCCAATCCCCTGCCTTCGTCCCATCATGCAAGGTGCGCACCGTATCTACCGCCGCATGCGCCGCACTCGCCGCACTTGAAAGCCCCCTCGCCTTCATGATCTCCGCCCCGCGCTGCTGGACCGACTGTAAAAACTCTCCCTCCAACCATTTTCGATCCGCTATAACTTCAGTCGCTGCCTTCCCCCCAATCCGCGCATTAGTGAAATCGGGATACATCGTGCTGGAATGATTGCCCCAGATTGCCAGTCGATCCACCTGCCCTACCGCCACCCCCGCTTTTTCCGCCAACCTAGCCTTCGCTCGGTTCTCATCCAAACGTGTCATCGCAAACCAGTTCTCCTTGGCCAACCCTTGCCCCGCCTGCATCGCGATCCAGGCATTCGTATTACAAGGATTCCCCACTACCAGTACCCGCGCATCTTTCCCCGCTACCTCCGCCAAAACCCGACCTTGTTCCACAAATATTTTCCCGTTCAAACCCAGCAACTCCGACCTCTCCATTCCAGGCTTCCTCGGAATACTTCCCACACAAAGGGTCCAATCCGCACCTTCAAAAGCCCTCTTCGGATCACTCGTCGCCACAACTTCTTCCACTAAAGGACACGCCCCATCGAGCAACTCCATCACCACCCCCTTCAGCGCATTCTCTGCTTGAGGTACTTCCAGCAACTGTAGACGAACTCTCTGTTCAGGCCCAAAAAGACCACCCGAAGCGATGCGGAACGCCAAGGCATAACCTATCTGGCCCGCAGCCCCTGTCACCGCCACTCGATAAGTACCACTCACGGGGACTGCCTCGCCGTCCGTTGCCGCATCACCCCTTTTGCTCCTCCAGGAGTGTTCACGTTTGTCGCATAGGGTTGAAACTTAAAGATCACTTCACCGGGTCGAGCCACACTCAAGGTATCGCGTGCCATTCTCTCCACCGTGAAAGGATCGTCCTGCAATCGTCCGGAAAGCTCCTGCAACTCCCCCAACTCCTGCTTCTGATTTTGAATATCGGTCTGCAGTGCTTGCAACCGACCTTTCATATTCTGCCCTTTTTTCCATTCAGGATAGAAAAGTGCCAGAACCACCGCCACGAAAAGCAGACCGACCAGTGAGTAGACCCAAGGTTGCAAAATACGCCAATAGTGCCCCTTTGCCGGTGGCTGACCCAGCCCACTAGGATCAAACAGCCGCGAGTTGCCCGCCATATATCGCCTTAGTACCTAGCTCTTCTTCAATTCGCAGAAGTCGGTTGTACTTAGCTAGTCGATCCGATCGAGAAAACGAACCCGTTTTGATCTGGCCCGCATTCGTGGCCACCGCCAAATCTGCAATCGTTGAATCCTCCGTCTCCCCACTGCGATGACTCATCACCGCCGAATACTTCGCTGAGCGAGCCAACTCAATCGCCGCCAGCGTCTCACTCAAACTTCCGATCTGATTCACTTTCACCAAAATCGAGTTCGCGACTTTTTCATGGATCCCCCGCTTTAAAAACTCCACGTTTGTCACAAATAGATCGTCGCCGACTAATTGCGTCTTCGCACCCAATTTCTGCGTCAACACCTTCCAACCATCCCAATCCTCCTCCGCCGTGCCGTCTTCAATCGAAATAATCGGGTACTTCTTTTGTAGGTCTGCGTAAAAGTCGACCAGAGCGCTGGCCGACAACCGCCGTTGATCAGACTTCTTAAAAACATACTCCTTGGTCTTTCCATCAAAGAACTCGCTGCTCGCTACGTCCAATGCCAGAAAAACCTGCTCTCCCAGTCGGTAGCCCGCCTTCTCCACCGCCTCCGCAATCACTCCCAGCGCCGCTTCCGTCGATTCGAGTCGAGGAGCGAACCCGCCCTCATCCCCCACTGCCGTCCCCAGCTTTCGATCATGCAAAATCTTCTTTAGGGTGGCAAAAATCTCCGCACCGCAGCGAAGCGCCTCTCGAAAGCTTGGCAAACCACGAGGCACAATCATGAATTCTTGAAAATCGATCGGGGCATCCGAGTGGGCTCCCCCATTGATGATATTGGCCATCGGTACAGGTAAAACATTGGCCTTCTCCCCACCTAACCATCGGTACAAAGGCTCACCATGGGCTGTTGCTGCCGCCCGCGCCGCTGCCAAGGAAACCCCCAAAATAGCATTCGCCCCGAGTGTCTTCTTGTTTGGAGTTCCATCTAAATCGATCATCAACCGGTCAATTCCTTTGGTGTCCGCTGCGTCCTTGCCCAAAAGAAGTGGCCCAATTTTATCCTTCACATTCGCCACCGCCTTGAGCACCCCTTTACCACCATACCGCTTGGCGTCCCCATCCCGCAACTCAAGTGCTTCGTGGATTCCCGTGCTCGCACCACTCGGCACCATCGCCGAACCCATCACCCCGGCCTCTAGAATGACATCTGCCTCTAATGTGGGATTCCCTCGCGAATCAATCACTTCCCGCGCCGTGATTTTACGGATGGACGTCTTCATATCCTACAACCTGGGACCAGCCCAGCTTAAGTCCGGTACGGCCGAATGGATTTGATCACCACTTTGATCCGAGTCCCACCTTCGCCTGGTAATTCGGCGCCATCTCCCACCTTGTGCTGGATCAAAGCCTGTGCCACCGCCGTCTGATACGAAAGAATCCCCTGATCAGGATCACTATCCCATGCTCCCAAAATTGTAATCGTCTTCTTCTCCCCACTTTCCTTGGCTTCATACGTCACCACCGTGCCAATCCCCACCTCGTCACTCGTCACCCCACTAAAATCGGTGCCCTGAGCCGAGAGGATCATCGACTCCAAATCCTGCTTGCGGCGCATTAAAACTGCCTGCATCTCTTTCGCCGCTTTAAATTCGTGGTTCTCTTTCAAATCCCCGTAAGAACGCGCCACCCCAATCTCCTTACTATTCGCAGGAATCTTCTTCAGGGTGATCTCTTCCAGTTCCGCTTTACGCTTTTCCAAACTTTCCCAGCTCACGATCGGGGCATCTACCGTCGTCGCTCGGTTTTCACCCGCCACCATCACACCCACTTGCGGATAAAGCTTAACCAACGCCCCAATCAACGAGCGCTTATCCAGCTCCTCAAATGCGGTCGAGGCCAGGGCCGAGCGGGTCACATCTCTGACCTCTTCCGGAGAAGAGGGAGCCAACAAATCACGCACCAGATCCTTATCCTCCAACAGCAGATCGCGCAGACGCGATCCACGACTCGAATCGGAAAGCGTCTCGTTCTCTAGCACATTCAATGCCGTCATGAAAAGTGCAGGACCAGTCATTTTAGCCAAGTCGCCTGTGCGATTACGGCAAAGCCAAACAATAAGATCAGGGTGAGTCAAACGCTCCCGCAAAAGGCGATCCAAAGCCCCTTCCAATTCTCCCATTCGATTGAGCTTTTTAAAACGCGCCGTGATCGCATCCATCAACCGACCCGAAGCTCTTGGCAAAAGAGCCAGATAGAGCTCCGTCCACCTTTCCCCCATTTGATTCGCCACCAACTCCGCAAACCGTGGCTGTTTCCCAGCAGGTAAAGCCTCAACCACCAGCGCAAGCCGGTTGGGCTCCGCTGGAAGGATCCCCCTCAAAATTGTACCCATCTCCGCCGGAAGACCCGCCGACCCCGCAAACTCAGAACGGGCCAGCGCCAACTCTGCCACTTGACTCATCTGGCTCTTCGGAATTTTTAATGCCGAAGCTTCCACTAGCTTGAAAGCCTCATCACAAATGGCTTTCAACTCAGCACTGTTCCTTGCCTTTTGCAGTTTCTCCAAGGCTTCAATCACTCGCTTCGCCCCGACCGCTTCTTGCAGATCGGTCAACCCACCCGCTTTGGCATCAGGCGCCGTCTCCAAATACTGGATCGCATCTGAGCGCTTTCCTGGGATGACAAAACGCAGATCTTTACGCATCGCCCTCTTAGCCGCCTCCCAAAACTTTTTCCATCCATCCGCCTTGAAAAGATGCGGCACCACAGCCTCTTCAATACGTGCTCCCGTGGCTTCTTTTTCTAAGCTGGTTACAGCCAAAACCATAAACGCACCAGGATCCTTCGCACACAACTCCCTCATCACCTCCACTTCCCGCAAAATCCGCGCTTCGAAATGATCCTTGCCCAAAGGACGAAGCGACTCCGCCGCATAGACAAATTCCATCGAGTGACCTTTTTTCGAGCGGAAATCAATCGTTAACGAGGCTAAAGCATCATCCTTCGACGCAATCTTTCCTACGCCCCAACTGCGGTGACGGCAATACGCCCCAGGCAACAAGCAATCAAGTTTAGCCTGTAGTTTGGGGTCGAGATCCGAGGTTTCTTCCATTACGGTTTCTTTTTCAAGGATCGTCTCAGCGGGCATCGCCTTGAACATACCCAAAGAGCTATGGGGTAAGCAATCAGAATCCTCCGTTCTCTCCTCATCAAGTGGCAGGCTCGCTTGGCTTGCCCTCGGGCGCTGGGGTCGCAGCCTCCTCGATCACACGAATCTGTTCCAACGAACTTATATCCATCGAGGGCTTGCCCTCATACATTTTGATCACCCCTGTAACCTCCACCTCTTTCCCCTCGTAAGCGGGTGGCGCCGAAGGAAAATCCTTCGCTCGAAGAACGCAGCTAAAGACATGGTTCGGATACTTCCCTCCAAAATTTAAATAAGTAACCCCTTTCGCTGATGTTTTTTGCCCCTCAACCCGCCCCTTTACCTTCACCTCTTTTCCCTCCTGCGCTGCCGCTTCCGCGGGCGTTATTGACGGCACAATCGGCGGATCCTCCGCCAAGACAACCGAGGATGCCAACCACAAAGGAGTCAGAGCGATTAAGATGATTCTTTTCATACAAGAAGATGCTCTCAATCCACGCTCCAATTCAAGCCACGCCATACGATTTTCACGTCTTAACCAAAACTTTCTTCGACCATTTGAAGATAGGACACCACCCGAGCGTGACGTGCCTCGTCTCCCGCCCGACTATAACTATTCACCAGATTCACCAGCATCCTCTCCGCCGTTTCGCGAGGCGTCGCCCGCATGTACATTGGACTTGCCCAGCAACCCCGTTCAGTCCCAAATTTTGCCGAAAGGTCGTCCGCCGACATCACCGCCGCCCCGTGAAAGGGATCAAACGTCACCCCCCCTATCCCCACCAAGTAGTGCCCAGGGGTATTCAAGCCGTACACCTCTAAACCCGCCCTCTGCCCCGCAAAAATATAAACCAACCCCAATGCCAGCGGGATCCCCAGCTTCGTTTCTAAAACCCGATGAAGGTAACTGTTTGCAGGAGCAAAATAGTTCTCCAAGTTTCCACGGAACCCCTCTCTCCTCGCTAGAACTTGCCGCAACGCCCCAATCGAATCAGATGGGGATATGCTCCTTTGCGGTAAATTCTTTTCCACCAAAGCCCCCAACTTATCCAAATAAGTCATCACGGGCTGAAGATCGATGCCAGGACTTTCAATCTCCGCTAACTGCCAACAAAAACTCTCCAAATCCTCCCACGAAGAAAACTCCAAAGGCTCAATTTCGGATGCGCGATTCCGCCGCTTCATATTTTCCCAGAATCTCAAAATCAGGCGTGCCCTTGTTTGGACTTTAGGATCTTCCACCTGCGACAGCTCCACGATCAGATTCTCGTAAATATTTTTTTGAGCACGCAACTCGCGCATCGTTAAATCCGCCATATCCGCATCATCCCCCCCGAGAATCTTCCGTAGCGCCCTCACCTGCAAATCACTGCGGGGGGCATTCATCAGCGTCTTACCCCCGGAAATTTACCGGAATCTCCCCACGTTGAGCCGCATGCTCCTCATCCGAGCAACCGCGATCAGTCGGCACTCCCACCTTCGCCTGACTGGGTTTCGCCATACCGTTCTTCAAAAGCCAGGCCTCCACTTCGTCCCCGCTGACATCCGCCAGCATGTGCCCATTCACTTCCACACAGGGAGAAAGCTCCTGACCGCTCTTTTGAATCATTTCCACCCGCTGATTCATATCATTCCAAATATCCCGATCCTCAAAGGCTAAGTTGTATTTTGCCATGACCGCACGAACCCCACCACTCCAGCCACAATGGGGTTTCAAATAGGCAATGATTTTAGGTGAGGAGGAGGATGTGGTCATAGAGACATCTTACTTAAACAAATTATTTTCGCAAGGTTCAGCTTGTAGGGAGGGATCCCGCACCCTCGACCTGAATATAAATCTCCTTCAACTGCCTTGAAGTCACCTCCGCTGGAGAACCGCTCATAACATCCTGTCCGCGAGCGTTCTTTGGGAATGCGATCACATCGCGAATACTCTCCTGCCCCAGAAGAAGCGCCATCAACCGATCCAACCCCAAAGCAATTCCCCCATGCGGAGGTGCCCCGAACTTTAGCGCCTCAATCATGTAGCCAAATCGACTCGTCACAATTTCAGGCGGAATCTTTAATATTTTACGGAATACCATGTCTTGCACCTCCCCTTGGTGAATTCGAATACTTCCCCCTCCCAACTCCACTCCATTTAATACTAAGTCATAGTGCTGCCCACGAACCTTCGTTGGGTCCGATTCCAGTAAACCCCGGTCTTCCTCCACCGGCGCCGTAAAAGGATGATGCGTCGCTACCAAATTAGGATGCTCAGGATCTTTGCGTAGCAATGGAAAGTCCACCACCCAGAGAAAATCCAGTTTTTGGGCATCTCTCACGCACTTCCCCGCCTTCGCTAAATATTCCGCACACTGGATCCTGACAAAGCCAAGCACTTCGCATGCCGCCACCCACTGATCCGCCCCAAAAAGAAGCAAGTCACCTTCCTCAACTTCCAGCTTTTCCGTCAACGCTTTCTTCTCCGCCTCACTAAAAAACTTCACGATCGGTGATTTCCACTCCCCCTTCTCCACTTTAATCCAAGCCAGTCCCTTCGCCCCGTGAGACTTAGCCAGATTAGTTAGCTCCTCAATCTGACCCGTGGTAATCATCGCCAATCCTTTTGCGTTAAACGCTTTGACCACCCCACCAGTCGCCACCGCCGAGGCGAAAACCTTGAAGGTAGAAGCCCGAAAAGTCTCCGTGAAATCCACCAGGCGGAGTCCATATCGACGATCAGGCTTGTCCGTGCCATAGCTATTCATCGCCTCCTGGAACGTCATCCTCGGAAAAGGAGTCGGTAGCTTTATTTTCTTCACCTCCTGCCATACCGCGCCAACCAATCCCTCAATCAACCGATAGATGTCCTCACGATCAATGAAGGACATCTCCAAATCGACCTGAGTAAACTCAGGTTGCCGATCCGACCGCAAATCCTCATCCCGAAAACAACGAGCAATCTGAAAATACTTCTCCACTCCGCCCACCATCAGCAGCTGCTTAAACTGCTGGGGCGACTGAGGGAGGGCATAAAATTTTCCAGGATTCAGCCGTGAAGGCACCAAATACTCCCGCGCCCCCTCAGGGGTGCTCTTAAAAAGAATTGGCGTCTCCACCTCAAAAAATCCCTGCGTATCCAAATACCGCCGGATAGCCGAAGTGGCTTGATGTCTTGCCTTCAGCGCTTGCGCCATCAGCGGTCGCCGTAAATCCAGGTAACGATAGCGCAATCGCAGGTCCTCATTCACTCCCTCCTCATCCAAAGGGAAAGGCGGGGTTTCACTTGGGTTGAGAATCTCAAGCCGCGAGGCCAAGACCTCCACCTCTCCTGTAGCTAAAGTAGTATTTTTCGTACCTTCAGGCCGCGCTCCTACTTGCCCAACTATTTTTACGACGAACTCTGCCCGCAGGGTGTGGGCCAATGCCGCAATCTCGGTAGAGAGGGAGGGATTAAATACAATCTGCGTCAACCCATCCCGATCCCGTAAATCAATGAAGATCACTCCCCCGTGATCCCGTCTCCCCGCGACCCACCCCGCCAAGATCACCTCTTGGCCCACTTCCCCCGACCGCAGGGCCCCGCAAGAATGGGTTCTCTTCATCATTACACTACCTTCGCCCACTCCCCTGGGGCGGGCTCAAGAATAATATTCCCGCCTGCTTCCTTTCGCCACTTCAATTCCGTCTGCTTCCGAGAGGCCAACTCCTTCAAACCCAGTCGCCCTTCTCCAACTTCTCGACCCACCAGCAAAGCCCAGCGCGCCCCTTTGGCCTCGGCCAACTCCAACTGTTTCCCCCACTTGCCCGTTCCAGGATCATAATCCGCGGAGAAACCTCCGCGCCGCAGTTGCCCCACCAACCCCAGTGCCAACTCCCTTTCTCCGACTTCCGCTACCACAAAAATATCCGCCCCACTCAGCTTCTCTCCCGCAATATTTTTCTCCCGCAAAAGTTCCGCCAGGACCGCATCCCCCATGCCAAACCCTGTCGCCGGCAGATCCTCACCTCCCAGTTTTTTTAATAGACCATCATAACGCCCTCCACCCGCCACCGCTCGCAACTTTCCCGCACGATCATGAACTTCAAAAACCACACCCGTATAGTAGGCCAACCCCCGCACCACTCGCAGATCATTCTCACACCACTCTCCGTAACCCAACTGCTCAACTCCACGTCGCACCGCCATCAAGCCTTCCGAGTCCGCTCCTTGCCCCTGCCACGCCTCCTCCACTGGCCCTGCCAATCGACCCAGCTTTTCTTTCCGCTGCTCAACCGTCGCACCCTCCAACCGATCCAACGTCCGCAGTACCCCAGGCTTCTCCTGTTCCTCCACCCCATGCTTCGCCAAAAAAGTATCCCACCAACTCCGATCACTAATCTTTACCACCACATCCTTCGGACCTAACCCCAACAACCCAAAGGCCTGACAAAGAGTGCCGATCAACTCCGCTTCCGCCGCCGCCGATTTCTCCCCCACCATGTCGCAATTCCACTGATAATGCTCCCGATGCCGACCCCGCTGAGGCCTCTCATAACGAAAAAGCCTCGGAATGCTAAACCACTTGATCGGCTTGCGATAATTCCGATGCTGACTCGCCACCATTCGCGCAAAAGTCGGCGTCATCTCAGGGCGCAACGCCACCTCGCGATCTCCTTTATCTTTGAAGTGATATAGCTGCCCAACAATCTCCTCCCCCGATTTCTCCGTATACAACTCCAACGACTCCAACTCAGGTCCCTCATACTCCATAAAACCACTTCGCCGCGAAGCCTCTCGCCAAGCTTGAAAGATCACCCGCAGAGCCGAATGCTCAGGCGGAAAGAAATCACGAAACCCCGGGAGAGGTTGACCCGTCATCTCACCGCTCCAATCCCGGAGCGGACTTTCAGGACTCCGCCAGAGGAGGCGTCGTTCCCGCGGCCGCGATGACTGCCGCGAGCTTCGCCGAACTGCGAATCAGCTCCGCTTTCATCTCCTTGCCCGCCTTGAACTTCACCACCGCCCGTGCTGGAATCGGCACATCCGTTTCCGGCTTGTTCGGGTTCCGACCGACTCTTGCTTTGCGGATCTTAATTTCGAAAACTCCAAAGTTTCGGAGTTGTACCGCGTCCCCTTTCAGTAGCGACTCTTTAATATGATTCAGCGTGAACTGAATCACCTTTAAAACGTCCTGCTGCACAAGGTTCGTCTCATTACTGATCCGCACTACGAGGTCTCTTTTGGTCAGGTTTTCCATATCTCTCTATCTTTAGGCACTTTCCATAAGCTCGCCAAGCTTAATTTTTGACCCCAGTAATTAACCAATTCCCCACACTAAAATCACAACCTTTTCCGCCACTCCACTTTCGGCGCCACCGGATCTCCCACCGCCTCTGCAAAGGTGCGAAAATGTGTTTTGCACAGCTTGGCCAATCCCTCCCTCCCATTAACTTTGAAAATTTCCTCCGCCTGCTTTTTTACTCCCGCTCCACATCCCTTGGCTAATTCCCTACCCGCCTCCATCGATAGCTTGGATAACGACCTAACAAACTCCGCTCGAGCCAAAATACTCGCCGCCGCCACCGCAATATCACTCTCCGCTTTCGTTCTCTGCTCCAACAGAATCTCCACCCCCTGCTTCCGTAACTCCCCCTCCACTAACCGCGGGTTACCAAACTGATCCGACAATGCCCGAGGACAACTCGGCACCTTGGCGTGCAGATTCGCGATCACCTTCCCATGCGCCCAGGCCAACATCCGATTTAAGTTTCCAAATTTTCGGTAGAGTTCGCTGTACCGCTCCGGTCCAATCGTGATCAACTCACTCCCACCCCGCACCGTCTTACCAATCTCTTCCGCTAACTCCCCGATCCTCTTGTCCGTCGTAATCGTCTTGCTGTCCCTTACCCCAATCTCCAGCAAACGCTCCGCTGTGTCCTCATCCACGTACACTCCAGCCACCACCAAGGGCCCAAACAGATCCCCTTTGCCACTTTCATCAATTCCGAAATGAGGTGCGTACATTTCGGGATTGCGAACCTTCTCATAACCCAACCGCGCTTCTCCTAAAATCTCTGGCTCTAAGGTAAACTCCACAAACTCCCGTGCCTCTTTTCCCGCCACCACCAGCTTCCCACTCAGATACATCTGCAAAACACACTTCCCCTTCCGTGCAGAAAAATGACCATACTCCAACGTTCCCAGCACAAACCCCTTTCCTAAAATCACCTCACGCAACTGAAGAACTTGGGCCTCGCTTAACTTGTGGGTAAACATCGTCTCAGCCATGTCTCTGCACCCTAGGTCCCCCCATCCATTCATCGATTCTAAAATCCATCGTGCTTTGCCTCTCCTCTATCGTTGGTTCAGCCACCACCAACGCCCTCTCCCTTGGCGCCTTCACCCCTCTCCCTACCGCATCGCTGTTTCCGAGTTCATGTGCCAGCAAACCCGCATTGCCACCGTCATCCCCTACTACCATCGCTGGCTGCGCCGATTCCCCTCTTGGTCCGCTCTCGCTCGTGCCCCCCAAGCCGCTGTACTCCGCCATTGGGAAGGCCTCGGCTACTATCGTCGAGCCCGATTCCTCCACGCCTTAGCAAAAGCTGTCCAACGCCTTCCCCAACGCCAACTCCCTTCCGATCCCCACAAACTCCGTCTCCTTCCAGGAATCGGTCACTACACCGCAGGCGCTATCTCCAGTATCGCCTTCGCCATTCCCTCTCCCGCTTTCGATGGCAACGTCGCCCGCGTACTCGGCCGACTCCTCGCCCACCGCCGCCGCTCCCCCAACTTAAAAAAACTTCAAGAGTTTGCCTCCGCCATCGTTCCCAAAAGAAGTCCAGGAATTCATAATCAAGCTCTCATGGAACTCGGTGCCCTCGTCTGTCTTCCAAAAATTCCGC
>JBBAWB010000008.1:0-86659 GCA_040397385.1 Methylacidiphilales bacterium | reverse complement strand
CCTATCGCCCTGCTCACGCGAATTCCCGTTCGCCTCTTTTGGAGTTACATCAAAGAGCCATGGCTCATCGCCTTTACCACCGCCTCGAGCGAAGCCGCCCTGCCCCTCGCCATGAAACAGCTGGAAAAGTTCGGCTTACCCAAACGGATCATCGCCTTCGTTCTCCCCACGGGATACTCGTTTAATCTGGACGGATCCACCCTTTATCTAGCCGTAGCCAGTGTTTTCGCTGCACAGGCGGCTGGGATTCAGATGCCCATCAGCCAACAAATTCTCATGATGCTTACCCTCATGCTGACCTCCAAAGGAGTGGCCGCCGTGCCTCGCGCCTCCCTCGTTATTCTCGCAGGAGCCCTCACCATGTTCGGCCTACCCCTGCAAGCGGTCGCGGTCATTCTAGGCGTGGACGCTTTGATGGACATGGCCCGCACCTCCGTCAATCTCATGGGCAACTGTCTCGCAACCGCGGTCATGACCCGCTGGGAGGGCGAGTTTCCCAGCAATCCTCCTCAAGCCGACGCAAAATCCACTTAAGCCTTTTCGCAGGTAACACCGCCACCTCCCCTCAAGGCAATCCTCGAGGGAGTATTCCGACCCAAGCAAAAAATCTACTTACTCCCCCGTCGCTTCTGGCTTGGTCGCTGGATCTGCTGCGGTCGCTTCAATTTCCGAGGCCTTACTCACATCGCCCGCGCTGGGCATGACCCGCACCTTCATCCCCTTTTGCAATCCATCTAGTTTGCCCTCCGCTCCAGCGATGGTGATCTTGGCCCCATCCGCCAAAAGAAAGGCCACCACTTTGTTCGTCGCAGTTGCGGTCACCAATGGATTGTCCAGCCGCACCGTGAATCGGTTCTTGGCAGGAGTGACGACGTAAATCTTACCCGTAACCACATCGGACGCGGCGTTCATCGGTGCCATCTTTCTCTTTTTCACGGGGGCTTCTTGCGAAGAAGCGGTCGAAGTCAGCAGAAGAAGTCCGGTGAAAATAAGGGTGAGGATCGATTTCATATTTATTTTTCTTTCTGGGTTTTTTAGAGCCGGGCGATGAGCAGTTCTCTTTGGTAGATCATCTCCTTTGGCAGTTCGTGGTATATTTTGAGGTAAAGCTCATTCTGGAAAACAAGTTCACGGCGCCAAGCGTCAGCATTGATCTCCATCATCTCGGCAAATCGTTCGGGCGTCATTCCCTCAATTCCCTTCAAGTTAATATCCTCATAACGTGGAATCCAGCCAATCGAAGCCTCCCGCGCATCCCTCTGGCCGTGGCAACGACCAATGATCCACTCCAGCACCCGCATGTTGTCCCCAAAACCAGGCCAGTAGAACTTTCCTTGGGCATCTTTACGGAACCAGTTCACGTGAAAAATACGTGGAAGAATCTTGATCCGCTTTCGCATCTCCATCCAATGGTCGAAGTAGTCACCCATATTATATCCACAGAACGGTAGCATGGCCATCGGGTCCCCCCGCACCTGGCCCAGTACCCCCGCGGCCGCCGCTGTCATCTCCGAACCCATCGACGCTCCGACAAAGACCCCGTGAAACCAGCTGAACGCTTGAAAAACCAGAGGAATGGTCGTGGCACGGCGCCCACCAAAAATAATCGCACTGATCGGCACCCCAGCGGGATCATTCACCTCCTTGGCCAAGGCGGGATTATTCGAGCTGGGCGAAGTGAACCTGCTGTTGGGATGAGCCGCCGGTTTCCCCCCTTTCGGATCCCACGGGTTTCCCTGCCAATCGATCAGGTTCGCTGGGGGAGGATTATCTTTCCCTTCCCACCAAACATCCCCATCCGCTGTGCGGGCGACGTTGGTAAAGATCGTATCGCGGGCCATGGCTTTCATCGCATTAGGATTCGATTTCTCGTTCGTCCCAGGGACCACCCCAAAATATCCGTTCTCGGGATTGATCGCGTGCAGACGCCCATCGGGGGCGGGTTTCATCCAAGCAATATCATCTCCAATCGTGGTTAATTTCCACCCTTGGTACGAAGCAGGCGGAATCATCATGGCAAAGTTCGTCTTGCCGCACGCCGAGGGAAAAGCGGCCGCCACGTAAGTTTTACGACCCGTCGGATCCTCCACAGAAAGGATCAACATGTGCTCCGCCAACCACCCCTCATCCCGACCCAAGAACGAGGCGATACGCAACGCCAAGCACTTTTTTCCTAGCAAAGCGTTGCCGCCGTAGCCCGACCCTACAGAAATTATCTCGTTCTCTTCCGGAAAGTGGGAAATGTAACGCCGCTCTGGATCGCAATCGAGGACCGAGTGGGTTCCACGGTTGAACTCCTCCCCCGCCCCCAAATGATCCCACGCCACCTTGCCCATACGCGTCATGATCCGCATGTTCAGGACGACATAGATCGAATCGGTCAACTCGATGCCTACTTTGGACAAAGGCGAACCAGGAGGTCCCATCAGGTAGGGAATGACAAACATCGTTCGGCCTTTCATCGCACCTGACAGCAACCCACGCATCTTCTGCCGCATCGCCTTGGGCTCCATCCAGTTGTTCGTCGCCCCCGCCTCTTTCTGCCTCCGGGTACAGATGTAGGTGCACTGCTCCACTCTCGCCACATCGTTCGGATTGGAGTGGTGATAGTGACAACCAGGCCATTTTTTCTGATTGAGCGGGATCAGTACCCCCTGCTTAACCGCCTCCTCAGTCAGATAGCTTTTTTCCGCTTCCGAACCATCGCACCAAAAGACGTGATCTGGCTGGGTCAGCGCCGTGGTTTCCTTCACCCAGGCAACCGCAAATTCGTTCGCCGGTAGCGCCCTCCCCAGTCGATCGGTTGGTGATGTAGGAAGAATCGACACGCCCAATCTTCTCCACTAGCGCAATTTTAGCAAACGACGGCCAGCAGGTATCAGAGGAACTATCTTAGGACATGAATTAAACTATCGCTTAATCCTAATGGCTTTTTCGAAGCGCAAGTCGTTGAACATCAGATTCGCATCATGGCCAACGTCAGGCACCTCTACCTCGGTCCAATTAAATTTCCAACCCTTCTCCTTGGCTAACTTCTCCCCGTACTTAAAAAAGTTCCTGCCCCTCTCCAATCGGACTTTTCCCTGCCGATTCGCGTCTTTGGAAGCATCGAAGTTTCCCGATTCGGTACTATCGCTGGTGTCGGCCAGCCCCAAATAGATTGTCATTGGAGTGCCCAACATTTTTTTCAATCGATCTTCATTTTGGAATTCCTTGGGCAATTTCCCAAATCCGTACCCCCAATCCCAGTCCAGACGGGGAAATGGGTATGTTCCCGCATTCGCGGCAATCACTCGTTTGGCCGTGACCGGTTCCATCGCCACATAACGAGTGAGAAATTGGCCGCCACCAGAATGGCCTAGAAGATAATGATCCCGCTTTATATCCCCCTCGCCTTTGAGAATCGATTGGATCACCTCTGTGGCCAACGGGAACGACCATTTGCTCGAATCCCGCACTTTTCCATCCTTGCTCAGGATTCCACCCCAAGAATAAAGGTGAGCCAAAAACCGATCTTGATCAAACAAGGGAGCCGCCACAACCGCGTGGTATTTTTCAGCCAAAGAAATAGTCCAGTTCCGATAATCCTCCGCATTACGTTTGGCGCCATGGAAAACAAAAAAGATCGGTCCGTTGGAAAAGCCCTTCGCTTTGTAGGTGTACACCTGGATCGCCCGCTCCCCTACCCCGACCGTCAGCTCCCCTTTGCCTTCGGGTATGCCCATCGGTGTGCCAGCTTCTAGTCGAAGGACTAGAAAAACCGCCAGACCGAAAACGATTAGTTTTTTCATCGCTAGGAAATAGGTTCTACAGGTTCCCATAGGTTTTTCTGAAGAGTCTCCGCACTGACCTCTCCCTCCCACCGACTAATCACAATCGCGGCAACCCCATTCCCAATAAAGTTAGTTAAAGCACGACACTCGCTCATGAAACGATCAATTCCCACCAAGAGCGCTAGCGAAGCCAGGGGAATTCCAGGCACCGCCTCAAGAGTTGCGGCCAAAGTGACAAAACCTGCACCCGTGACTCCACTCGCTCCCTTGGAGGTGATCATCGCCACAGCCAGCAGAGCCAGTTGATGTTTCAGATCCATTGGGGTGTTCGTGGCTTGCGCAAGAAAAACCGCCGCCATCGTCATGTAAATGTTTGTCCCATCCAAATTAAAGCTATAGCCCGCGGGTATGACCAAACCGACGGTGGACTTAGCACAACCCAGTTTTTCCATTTTCTTCATAATCCTCGGTAAGGCCGTCTCCGAAGAACTCGTCCCAAGCACGAGGAGAAGCTCTTCTTGAATGTAGCGGAGGTAGCGAAAGATCGATACTCCTGCAAAACGCAAAATCAGCCCCAGCACCACCACGACAAAGAATCCAGCGGTCAGATAAAATCCAACCATCAAGGCGAAGAGTTTATTCAACGAGGCCAGTCCGTAATTGCCCACGGTATATCCCATCGCCCCAAAAGCGCCAAGCGGGGCGAATTTAATTACAACCCCCATCACCCCAAAAAATAGTTTAGACGCCTCCTCCACCACACGAAGCACCGCTTGTCCCTTACAAGGCAGCAAGGTGATTGAAAAAGAGGTAAGAACGGCGATGAAGAGAACTTGCAGCAGATCACCCGAAGTAAAGGCACCAAGAAAACTCGCAGGAATAATGTTCATCACAAAATCCGTAGGACCAGTGGCGTGTGCTTTGCTCAGATAAGATTGAGCCACTTGCGGATCAAGGGTCGTGACATCCAAGTTAAAGCCAGCCCCTGGCTTCAGCATATTGACCACGACCAACCCGATGAGCAGAGCCAGTGAAGACACCACTTCGAAGTAGAGGAGTGTTTTCCATCCCGTTCGTCCCAGTCGCTTCAGATCTCCCATCGAAGCGAGCCCATGGACTACGGTACAGAAGATGATCGGGGCGATCATCATCTTCACTAATTTAATGAAGCCATCCCCCAACGGCTTCAGCGATACGCCGAGTTGCGGGAAAAAATAGCCAACGAGAATACCCAGCCCCATCGCCAGTAGAACTTGAACATAGAGAATGCCGTACCATGGCGTCCCCTCGCTGTTTGGAGGGACAGAGTTCATCTCTCGACTTTAATCTTTCCCTTGGAAAAACAGGAGCCTAATCCCCTGATGAACATTTTCCGCACCCTGAACCTTTTCCCCCTCCTTTCCCAAAAAATTTCCATACCAAATAAATCACCGCCCCTAGGACGGTCAATCCCACTGCCAGGATCTGTGCCTTCTCGCCCATTTAAGAAAATCCTAACGCTCTTCCCACTCCCTGCACCAACCATGCCGCCAGATAAGCCAAGCCTGTCATATAAAGGAGCATGAAGATGGGCCATTTCCATCCCCCCGTCTCTCGTTTGGCTACAGCTACTGTGCTCAAACACTGCAGGGCGTAAACATAGAAAACCAGAAGAGCCAGGCAGGTCAATGGAGTGTAAATCAACGCTCCATCAGGCCATGCCGCCGAGCGCATCGCCGTGACCAGTCCCTCCTCCTCTCCCCCCACATGATAAACAATCGACATCGTACTTACAAAAACCTCCCGCGCCGCTAAAGAGGCCACCAACCCAATGCCAATCCGCCAATCAAATCCCAACGGTCGCAAGATTGGCTCAAGCCCATGCCCCATTTGCCCCGCGAAACTTCCTGCCAACTTTTCTGTGGGATCGTCGGAAGTGTTTGGAAAACTCGAGAGAAACCAGAGAACAATCGAAAGAGCCAGAATTACTGTGCCCGCCCGACGAAGGAAAATGATGGCCCGTTCCCACATCCGTAGGCTGACCGTTTGGAACGAGGGCATTCGGTACGGCGGTAATTCTAAAATAAGTGGAGGGGATCCACCCCCGAGAAGTTTTTTGCGAAAGAGCCATGCCAAAACGAAAGCGGTTCCTGTCCCTAGGACATATAGACCAAGCATCGCCGCCGCTTTTCCCCATGCAGGGAATAAGGCCACTGGCACCGCCGCCGCCAGCAGGGTGGTGTAGACAGGGATGCGAGCCGAACAGCTCATCAAGGGGGCCACCAGAATCGTGGTCAGCCGATCTTTCGGATCTTCCACCGTGCGGGTTGCCATGATTCCTGGGATGGCGCAGGCGTAAGAGCTCAAGAGGGGAATAAACGATTTTCCGCTCAACCCCACCCGATGCATCACCCGATCCAGAAGAAAGGCGGCCCGTGCGAGATATCCCGAATCCTCCAGAAGCCCAAGAAAGAAAAAAAGAATCAGAATCTGCGGAAGAAAAATAACCACTCCGCCCACCCCAGCTAAAATTCCATCGATCAATAGGTCGCGGAGCATCCCTGCGGGAAGTGCGTTCTGGATCGCTCCTCCAAGCCAAGTGAAGGCGCCGTCAATCCAACCCATCGGATAAGCCGCAATAGAAAAAATAGAGACAAATAAGGTCAGCATCATTCCGACTAAGACGGCCCAACCCGCTACTGGATGCAAGACCACTGCATCAATCCAATCGGTCCAAGTCCCACCTAATTTTCCACTTCCGACCCCCGCCTCCCCGAGCATTTTTCGCACATACTCATAGCGCGCATGCACCACCGAAGCCGACCAGTCGTATGCCTCCTTACGAAATCTTTCGCGCCAGGCCGTCGCCAACTTTCTCGCCCCATCGGGGCCTACGTCTGACCCAGCTAAAAGTTCCAGCGCTTTCCCTTCCGCTCGCAGTTCGCTCGGTTCACTTTGACGCCAAGCCGAGGCAATCTGCCCTACCGCCACCGCTAACGGTGGAGGCATCGTCCACTGTCGCGGGCCAGGCTTGAGAAGCCCTTGGCCAAGCGCGGCCCGGAGTTCCACCAGCCCTTTGCCCCGATGAGCTTGGGTCGGAACAAAGGAAACCCCGAGCTTCTCACTCAGCTGGTCAGGATGTAGGCGAATCCCCCGCGCCTCGGCCACATCCACCATGTTCAGTGCCACTAAAACAGGTAAGCCCAGCTCCATCACCTGCGTTACTAGAAAAAGATTTCTTTCGAGATTGCTGGCATCAACCACGCAAAGCACCGCGTCTGGTTTCGGTAGACCAACAGATTCCCCCCGTAAAACTTTCACTGCGATCTCCTCGTCAGGAGAACGAGCCGCCATGCTATACACTCCAGGAAGATCAATCAGTTCGACCGCCTCCCCATGTAGGGTAAAGGCGGTGCCGGTGTGCTTTTCTACCGTGACCCCTGGGTAGTTGCCCACTCGTTGACGTAGCCCCGTCAAAGCATTAAAGAGGGTGCTTTTTCCCGCATTCGGATTTCCAACAACTGCGATCCAACGTTTCGGCGAATCTTGGCTCATCGGAAAGACGGGGAAACTTCCCCGCGCATTGGGTGGCTCAGGACTTTCCGTCCACGTGTTCGACCAAGATCTGCTTGGCCAAGCGGGCACTCAAGGCCACCCGGGTACCACAAACCCAGCAAACCAGATCAGCCCCGCCGCGAATTTTGGTGACCAAAGCATTTTCACAAAAACCCATCTCGCGCAACCGCTGGCAAGTGGTTGGAGAACAAGCGAGATGACGCACCCGAACTTCGTCCCCTGAACTCACTTGAGTCAAGTCAAGGGATGCCGCGCCCAGATGGTTTTGTGACGTTTCCACAGAGAAACTTTGCCTTGTTGCGACAGACTTGCAAGTACGCACAAAGTCGTGATCCGCTCTGCGATCAGACACACCAACGATAAAGCATTAAGTAAACCAGCACCCCTGTGACCGACACATACATCCAGACGGGCCAGACCCAAGGGGTCAGCTTCTTGTGCTTCTCAAACTGACCCGTGGCCGCAAACCAAACCACCGCCAAGATAAACGGCAAATTAACTACCGCCAAAATGGTGTGAGGGATGAGGATAAAGAAGTAGAGCACCCTGACCCATCCCTGCATCGGAAACAACTTCGGCCCTACCGTGAATTTGTGCAAAAGATAAGAGGCTAGGAAAACCGAAGAGACGCAAAAGGCGGTCACCATAATTTTCTTATGGGCCTCCTTATTTCCCCGTTTGATCTGGATCCAACCCGCCAGCAGGAGCACCGCCGTCAACGAATTGAGGACCGCATTCAGCAAGGGCAGGTCATGCAAAGTCATTGGGAGGGCACCTCTCGGCTCTCCCGCATCAGGTCCCCGAGATCGGGCAGTACCCGCGCGAGCAGATCCGCATCGGTTCCATTGTAGTACCCGCGAACTCGACCTTGCCCATCCACCATGGCGATCTTCGTGCTGTGAAGCATTTTCCCGCTTTGCGCAACAGTCTCAGGTGGGTTTTCCTCCACCGCCAATTTAAATCCCTCACGGGCGATTCGATAAATCTCCGGCAAAGGCCCCGTAAGAAACCACCAGTTTTTTCCTGCCCCATACTTCTGGGCGTAGGCCCGCAAGCGTTCTGGGGTATCGACCGCAGGATCCACCGTAATCGAAACCACTCGGACTTTTCCTTTGGTTCGGCCTACGGCTTGAGCCAGCTCTGCCAACCGACTACTCAAGACAGGGCACGGTCCGGGACAAGAGGAGAAAAAGAAGGCAGCAAACCAGATCTCGCCTTGGCAATCGGCTAAGGTACGCGGTTGGCCATCTCGTTCGATCAATCGGAAATCAGGAATCTGCCCGTAGATGGGCAAAGACCGCACTTCCTGCAGTTCGGAGGAGATCCAGATTTCCCTTACCCCAGCGGCGATCACCGCTATCAACCCAACCACCAGAAGAGCCCAGACAAACGCTGTAAGTTGTCGATTGGCAGGCTGAGGTCTCGGCGACGCCGGCACCGGCAAGGTCACGAACGCCGACTGACCTGCAGGGCACAGGCCATAACCAGCAGAAGGGTCGACGCAATCACGATCGAGAAATCGTGAGATAGATCCAGAGGCAAAGGCATCCCTGGCCGAGTAGCCAGAAGACCTGCCAAGGCATCATGCCCGTAGCTTAGAGGATTAAACCGCATCAACATCCGAATCCACTCGGCCGCACCACTGGCAGGGAAAAGCGCCCCGCTGAGGAACCAGAGAGGAACAAAGAATAGATTAATCAAAGCGTGAAAGCCTTGGGTGGAGTCCATCGGCCATGCGAAGAGAAATCCCAGCGCAGTTAGGCCGACCGCAAGCAGGGCAATCATCGCCACCAGGTACATTAGAACCCGCGCGTCGGGATGGTAATCAGTATAGGGCGCAATTAAGACAACGATCAGGGCTTGGAAGACAGCTAGGAGAGTTCCTCCGATCAATTTGCCAAAAAGAATCGCCGACCGCCCATCGGGCGCCACCAGTACCCCCTGCAAAAATCCCTCTCGCCGATCCTCAATTACGGAGACCGTTGAAAAAATCGCCGTAAAAAGAATGATCAGCAAAACAATCCCTGGGAAAAAGTAGGTCAGGTAGTCCGCTCGTTCCCGAATCCCCGATGAGGCCAACGACCGACCGACCCCAGAACCCAGAAGAAACCAGAAGATGACTGGGGTCGCCAAAGCTCCGATGACTCGGTTTTTTTGACGCAGAAACCGCACGATCTCGCGTACAGCGAGGCTGAAGGAGGCTTGCATAATCATAGGTTAAATTTCCCCTGGGGTGGACGACCAGAGTCGCCCCGTTTTTTGTAGGAATAGATCCTCAAGGGTGGGCCGACAAAGAGTCACCGAAGTGGCTTCCTTGCTGTACTCCCGCCAAAGTCGGACGGCTAAGGGAGCGGCCAGCCCACGAAGAGGAACTACTTTGACCGCGGCAGGTTCCACCGTGACTTCAATCTCCCCTTCCTTGCGAATCCGGGCGGCCAGTTTTTTAGGTTGGTAGGTCCCAATACGAACATACTCCTTGCCTAAGGAGGAGCGCAGTTCAGAAACTTTCCCCGAAGCCACGGAGTGACCTTGATCCAAGAGCAGAATTTCATCGGCGGGCTCCGCTTCTTCCAAAAGATGGGTGGTGAAAAGTACGCTCAATTTCCGAGAGTTACGGATACCCGAAATAATACTCCAAAGCTCTGAGCGAATTGCGGGATCCAATCCTGTAGTCGGCTCATCCATCAGGAGAATGCTGGGACGGGTCAGGAGTACTTTGGCAATCTCCACCCGCCGACGGAGTCCGCCCGAAAGACTTTCCACCATCTCCCCTCCTCGATTTTCAACGCCAAGCGCTTCCAGATTCTTGTTGATCCGCTTTTCCAGATCGTAGGTCTCGAGACCATAGAGGTTACCGTGGTAACGAAGATTTTCGCGAACGGTCAGTTTCATGTCCACCGCTGGATTTTGGAAAAGAACCCCGATCTTGCGCCGCACGGGAGTGGGAAATTGGCGCAGGCTACGACCCGCGACAGAGATTTCCCCGTCCTGCAGAGCAAAGATGGTTGAGATGAGTTTAAAAAGAGTCGTCTTACCGCTGCCGTTAGGCCCGAGAACGCAGAACATTCCCCCCTCTTCCAAACGAAGATCGATATTTTCTAAAACGCGCTTGCGCCCATAGGAGTACCCCACCCCGTCCGCCTGAACCGCGCATAAGGATGAGTCAGCCATGAAGTTAGAAATTGGGGAGAAAATTCTATTGGGTCAAGCCGTCTCCCATGGCTTGACCAAGAAAAATGGAAGTAACTTAGGACGCCCGCGAGTAGGGCGCCCCATTCCCGATAGGGGCTTGCAGACGAACCGGGACCCCTTGTTCTTGAAGATAACCTTCAATTTGAGTTAGAGAACGAGTGGGCAGAGGCTTGGAGGCTCGAGAGGTACAAAGAGATAGCTCACACTGATGAGCGATTTCTCCCGCATCCATCCCCTTAGACTTCGCGTGCTCAACCGATAGAAGCAACCGGCTTTTCCAGTAATTCATCCGGTTATCCGCACACACCTGATGCTCCTCATCAATGACCGCTTGGGCAAAACCCCAAATCTCACGCTGTAGATCCTCCGCAAGGCGAGTGGCATGGACTCCAGGTGGATGATGATGAATACGCGAAATCATGAGCAGGAGGGAAACAATCATCCGTTCTTACGGTAAAGTCAATAATTAATATTATTGACCTACAGTAGTAAAGTACTTCACAAGTATTTGGTTTGGAGGGCTTTCCAGTACAAACAAAAAGCGTGGGTGATCAAACCCACGCTTCTTGCCAAACACTAGGAGATGTAAACGAATCTGATATAATAGACAGGCAAAGGGGCAAAACGTTCAAACTATTTTCAGCAATCTTTACGCCCCTGGGTCCGCCGCCTAATCTACCGAAGGAATTTGAGCAGAAGAAAACCCCCGATAAGGAACAGCAAAAGGATGCCCAAGATGACTTCGAGATAACGGTCGATTTTAGGGCGAATGGCAGGTCCATACCGGCGCAAAAGTTCAGCCTCCAAGAAAAATCTCATCGCTCGGGAAATGACCGAGGCGATCGAAAAGGTCACCAAGTTCATCCCAGTTGCCCCAGCGGTGATCGTGATCAGCTTGTAAGGGACCGGAGTCATTCCCTTAATCAAGACGATCCACCCTCCGTAAGTATTAAAGATATTCCGAAAAGCCTCAAACTGGGTTTGTAGATGGTAGAAGGCGATAATCGGTGCTCCCACCGAATCGTAGAGAAAATGCCCAATGCCATATCCTGCCCAACCCCCAAGCACCGAGGCCCCCGTACAAGCCAATGCGTAAGTCCACGCTCTCGAGGGATTAGCCAGCACCATCGGAATCAGTAAAACATCGGGAGGAATAGGAAAAATCGAAGATTCCAAAAAAGAAATAACCACAAGAGCGGGAAGCGCATAAGGAGTCACCGCCCAGTGCAACGTCCAAGCGTACATTCTGCGAATCGGATTGGTGTGGCCTTGAGAATTTTCCAGCGGGCTCTTCTGCCCTTTAAGCTCCACCACCACTTTGCCTACTCGCAGTCGTCTGATTCTATTGCGCAAAGCAAAGAGCAGAAAACCCCCGATGGCCACCGCCGCCAACCCCACTACCCCATTCGTGGAAATCGCCCCCTTCGCCCCCAATACCCCCGCTAAAACCAAAATGGCAAGGGATAGAACAGCCGAGAGAATCATCGAGGGATAAAAGAAGAAAGAATCTTCAACTACTTCAGCAACTCTTCAATCTGCGATTCATTCAGCGACATGGGAGACCTACCATTGATTTCTCGGTTCGAGCAGACAGATCCGAGCCCATCGGCACCGTCCAGACCCACATAAGTACAAACGCGAAGAAAAGCTTCATCGGCAAATTATCACTCTCCCATCCAACCCATGGCAAGCCTTGCCGAAGCTAGGCCCCAACCGAAAAATGAGGCGGAATAGGCACACTCGCTTCCCAATCATTTCCACGAAAGGGCACCTTCACACGTTCTGCATGCAGAAACATGCCCTGTTGCCCCGTGCTTTTCGTAAAGATCCTGTTCTTTTCAAAATCTCCATACGTCCGATCCCCCACAATCGGTAGATTCCTCTGTGAACACTGAATCCGCAGTTGATGCGTCCGCCCAGTCTTTGGCTCCAACTCCAACAAACTCATCGGGCCACAAGGCCCCTTCCCCCTCGCCCTTTCCTTCATCACCGCTTCCGCCAAAACCCCCTGACCCATCCTCGCCCGGGCCCGACCTCGATCTTTCATCACCTCCATCCGATCCTTCCACACCTCACTCGCCCGAGGCGCCCAACCAAAAACCAAGGCCACATACCGTTTTTTAATTTGATGCTGGGCAAAAGAGTACTGCACCTCCGCCGCCGTCTGCTCCTCATCCGCCACCAAAATCACCCCCGACGTCCCCGCATCCAACCGATGCAACAACCAGACCTTTCCACCACCCTTGTCCGGCGGCAAATGATACGCCTCCTCCTTTAAAGAATAACTGCAGGTCAACAAAGCCTTCGCATCCCGACTCCCCTCCTTCGGTTGCGAACGCACCCCCTCCGGCTTTGCCAAGGCGTAAAGCCCCGCCGGCCCCACCCCCACCACCGTCACCCCAGGCCCTAAAGGCCAATCCTTTTTTAAATCAATCGCCACGCGTTTCATTCTCCAATCTTTTGGCCTGAAAAAATTCTTTTAGCAAATCCCGACACTCCTCCGCCCTCACCCCGCCCGTCACTTCACAATGATGATTCATCCCCGCGAACTGCAATAAGTTCATCGCCCCACCTGCCGCACCCATCCGCGGATCCGCCGCCCCATAAACCACCCGCTTTACCCTCGACAATACCAGTGCCCCCGCACACATCGGACACGGCTCCTTTGTCACATAAACCGTTGCCTCAGTTAATCGCCAACCGTCCAACTCGCCCGCCGCCGCCGTCACCGCCAACATCTCCGCATGAGCCGTCGCATCCTTCAACTCCTCCACCTGATTATGGGCCCTCGTGACAATCTTTCCCTCCACCACCAGCACCGCCCCCACCGGCACCTCCCCTTTGGCTACCGCCTTACGAGCTTGGCGTAAGGCCTCTTCCATGAAATGTTCATCACTCACCCCACCACTCTGATGAATCCCGACCTCCTGCAAAAGATCAAATCACCCACCCTAGCTTGGCTCCCAGGCCCCCGCACCCTTCTGCGCCTCACCGGCCCCGATCGCCTCCGCTTCCTCAACGGCCAAGTTACCCAAGACGTAAAGAAACTTCTCCCAGGCCATGCCGTCCGCTCCGCCATCATTACCTCCAAAGGACGACTCGAAGCCGATCTCCACATCTCCGCCACATCCGACTCCCTCCTCATCGAAACCGATTTCATTCTCCGCGAATCCCTTCGCACCCGACTTGAAAAGTTTATCGTCGCCGACGACGTCACCATCGAGGACATCTCCCTATCCTACAACTTGGCTCATTTTCTATCCCTCTACTCTCCATCCACCGATGCGCCAAAAGATTCCCTTCCCTTCCAATCTTCCCGCTTTCGTGAACCCGGCCTCGACCTGTGGATTCCTTCCACCTCCCCTTACCAACCCGCCTCCTCTGCCCTACCCGATTGGGAACCGCTCCGCATCGCCCGCGGACTTCCCCTTTGGGGCACCGACGTCGGACCCGACACTCTCCCCCCCGAAGCTGGCTTCGAGTCCGACGCCATCAGCTCCACCAAAGGCTGCTACATCGGCCAAGAAGTCATCTCCCGCCTCCGAAGCGTCGGCCACGTCAACCGCCACCTCTGTGTCCTCGCTTCCCCCTCCACTTCCATCCCGTCACTGCCAATGGAGTCCACTACCCCAGACGGAACCGCCCTTGGAAAAATGACCAGCGCCACCTCTCTGCCAGACTCCTCCGCTATTCTAGCTCTCTCCATGATCAAGCGAGATCACGCTAAGGCAGGAAATTCGGTATTGGCCGGCGGAGCAACTTGGACCATCCTTCGACATGCTTAAATCTATCGTTTCAACAAAGATTATCGTTCCCTTCGCCTTCGCCCTTCTTTTCGCTTTTGCCGCGCGCGCGGCGGAAACCAACACCCCCACCCCAAAGGAACCCACCGACATGAAACCCACCCTCGTTGAAGAAGATATCGTCACCATCACCACCCCCGATGGCATCATCGTGATCAAACTCGATGTCATCAAATGCCCCAAACACAGCGAAAACTTTAAAAAACTCGTCAAAGACGGATTTTACGACGGCACCACCTTTCACCGCGTCATCCCAGGATTCATGATCCAAGGTGGCGATCCCAAAAGTAAAAACGCCGACGATCGTGGCTCCCACGGCACTGGCGGTCCTGGTTACACCATCCCCGCGGAAATCGGCAATAAGCACAAGCGGGGCACCGTCTCCGCCGCCCGACTCGGAGATGAGGGCAACCCCAAACGTGATTCCAGCGGCAGTCAGTTCTTTATCTGCGTCACCGAAACCGCCTTCCTCGACGGTCAGTACTCCGCCTTTGGTGAGGTCATCGAAGGGATGGACGTAGCCGATAAGATCGTCGCCAAACCTCGGGACCCAAGAGACAACCCCAAAGCTCCCGTCACCATCCAGGCCAAACTCGGTCGCCCGAAAAACTAACCCTTTCGGACAACAAAAAACCCAGCCCCGCATTTATCGAGGCTGGGTTTTTGTTTTTCGAAAAGTTACTTCTTATCGGAGGGAGTGACGTTGTTGGTGCTTTTCTTTTTTGCACCACTATCGCTGTCTCCACAGCTACCACAGCCTTCACCGGCCATAGTCGCGGACGCCAAACCAACTACCAACCCCAACACAGCAAGACGAATCATTGATTTAATCATGGGTCAAACTTAGGAAGCATTCGTCATGAACGCAAGTCAGCTCGCGTTTATCTTTTTTAAGACGCTACCTAACAAAGAGATCCCTGTGTCTTGACTCTTCTCGGGATGGAACTGAAAGCCCGCCACACGACCTTTTCGCACTCCGCTCGGAAACCAACCCCCATATTCGGTTTCACAGATCAGCCAATCAGCCGAGGCAGATTCAGGACGATACGAGTGCACATGATAAAAAAACCTATCTCCACCTTTAAACAGATCCTCCGACCCACTCTTCGGCTTTACCTCACTCCATCCGATCAGCGGGATCTTGATTCCCTTTCCAGAAAACTTCACCACCCGCCCTGGTAGAATACCTAGCCCCTTCACCCCAGGGGCCTCCTCTCCCTCTTCCCACAATAGCTGAAACCCCAGACAGATCCCCAGAAACGGCTGATCCGCTTTGACCCACTCCCGCAGTGGATCCCATAATTTTCTCTGCTTCAATCCCTCTACCGCATCCCCGAAAGACCCCACCCCTGGCAAAACCACCGTCTCCACCCCCTGCAACCCCTCACCGCTCTCCACCCGCTTCACCTCAGCCCCAGCCTCCTCCAAAGCCCGCTCTACGCTTCGCATATTCCCCCGGCCATAATCGATCATCGCGACTTTCATCCAGATCTCATCCTACCGAGCCCGCCCCCACCCTGTGAGGTTTTTTTTAACTGCAACCAGCCCCACTCCCTTAACCAAATCGTAATTCCCCTAACCCAGCAATCACCTCCACCCCACATCGCATCAGCCGATCCCAACTATTATGCCCGCAGGGAATCAAAACACAGGCTACCCCCATAGCCTTGGCCACTTCCGCATCATGGGTCGTGTCCCCAATCAACACCGTGTCCTCAGGCGCAACGTGCAACTGCCCCAACATACGTAATCCTTGGCCCACCTTGCCTTCCGCATAGTGATCCTCACTTCCCGCCACACTCAGAAAATGTTCCCGCACCCCAAAGTGGACTAGAAATCCCTCCAATGCCTGGTGGGAATACGCCGAGAGCACCGCCTGGGAAACCCCCGTTGCCGCAACTTGGCGTAGAATGTCCGATGCCCCAATTTGTAGACGACACTCTTTTTTCCTTTTTTCGTATTCCACAATAAATTCAGTCCCCGCTTCTTCAAAGGTCTCCTTCTCCCACGAGAAACCCACCCTCCGATAGTAACTTTCCACGGGAAAATCAAAGACCGCTTCGTAACGCTCCCCACTCATCGTCGCAAGTCCCCTCTGCTCGAGCTGGTCATTCATGATTTCCCGACATAGCCAGGCATCATCCAACAAAGTCCCATTCCAATCCCAGATCACATGGCGATATTTCTTCAAATTCATCCTAGCAGGATAAACCCAACTTACCCCCTGCTCCACCCTCTTTCTAGTTTCACTACACCTTCTCCAATCGTTAAGGTAGATCTGATGGCTCTAGACGCTTTACTCGCCCGCCCCGCCTACCCCCCCGGCTTCCGCGGAAGACGAAATCTTAACTGGATCTCCATCGGTTGCCTCTACGCCGCTTACTACATGTGCCGCTACAATTTCCGTTTCGCCGCTCCAGGAATGATCGCCGAGTTTCACTTCACTACCTCTCAGATCACCGACATGCTCGCCATCTGGTCCCTAGCCTATGGCACGGGCCAACTGATCAATGGACTCCTCACCGATCGCATCGGCGGCCGCAAATCCCTACTGATCGGTGCCGTCGGCACCATTGCCATCAATCTTCTCTTTGGCTTCGGTTCCCTCGCTGGAACCTTCACCACCTTTTCTATGATCTGGCTGCTCAACGGCTACCTCCAATCCTTCGGTTGCCCCGGCATGGTCAAAATCAACGCCGCTTGGCTCGCCCGCCAAGAACGCGGAACTTTTTCTGGAATCTTTGGCCTGATGATTCAGCTTGGCCAAGTCGCCATCAGCTTTCTCGCTCCCCTCATTCTCGCTGGATTCAGTTTCTTTGCCCTGACCGTTCCCGCAGGAGAATGGCGCTGGCTCTTCCGTATCCCCCCCCTCTTCACCGCCGCCGCCGCTCTTTTCATGTTCTTCGCCGCTCGCGAAACCCCTGAAGAAGCCGGCTATCCAGGCGCCATCAAGGACGAACTCGATAACTCTGATGGTGTCACCGTTTCTCTTCTCGAATCGTTCCGCACCATCTTTACCCACCCCCTCGTCTGGTTCTATGCCGCCGCCTACGCCTGCACCGGAGCCGTTCGCTCCAGTTCCGATCAAATCGCCATCCTCTATTTTCAGGATCAGATGGGTTTTGATATGAAAACCAATATTCCCGCCGCCGCTCGCCGCACCCTGGAACTCATGCCCCTCGCCGCTGTCGTAGGGTCTTTCCTCTCAGGCTGGATTTCCGACAAGGTTTTCAAAGGGCACCGCTCCCCCGTCGCCATGGCCCTCTACCTCGTCGAGGCTATCGTCATCGCCGTGGCCGCAGTCATTCTCTTCTACGGCCAAGTCGGCCCCACCGCCTATGGTATTATTCTCGGTTGCACGATTCTGATCCTCATCTCTCTCACCGCCAATTCCACCCACTCCATCGTCGGTTCCGCCGCCCCCATGGACATCGGCGGAAAAAAAATGGCCGGCTTCGCCGCCGGAGTCATCGACTCTTTCCAATACTACGGCGCCGCCCTCTCCCTCGCACTTACCGGTCGAGTCCTCGAGATCACCAAAGCCCAATACGGCTACACCTTCTGGTTCGTCATCATGTCCGCCTTCGGCATCTTCGGCGCCCTCGCTATGAACCACGTCCGCCGACTACAGAACTTCCACCGCGACCATCCCCAAGGCGATCCCCGCATCAAAAACTGCTAAATCTCAGATTTTGACCTCTGACCCCAAAAATTTGAAAAACGACCTCTGACCCCCATTTTACTTTTCTATCGGCTTTCCTGTAATCCACGCCATTACCACCAACCCCACCCCCACACTTATCGCTGCGTCCGCCACATTGAACGCTGGCCAACTCCACCTCCCGTAATGAAAATCTAAAAAGTCTAAAACATATCCCAACCGAGCCCGGTCGATTAGATTTCCGATCGCCCCACCTGCAATCAACCCTGCCACCGCCTGAATCCATCGCTTCTGCCAATCCCAACTTCGGGCAATCCAAGCGGCCAATACTAGAATTCCGCACGCGACCAGACCCGCCACGGCGTTGTTCCCCTGCCCCACCCCAAATGCTACTCCCGTATTATGAACCCGTGTCAGCGAAAATAGCCCCGGTGAAACCGGAATCTCCAACCCCAACTTCATCGCTCCCTCAACCCACAGCTTCGTGACCTGATCGAATCCTAGCAACCCGCCTGCCACGGGAAGAAACCAACCCCCACCCCACTTCCCATCCCTCAACTTCCAATCCCCGCCACCACCTCCGCACAGCGACCGCAGAGCGTACTATGCGCCTCCTTTTGCCCAACCGATTCCTCGTATTTCCAGCACCGCTCACACTTCTTTCCCTCAGCAGGAAATACCGCCACCTCTACCTCACTCCCCCCCGCCACGATCTCCACCCCACTTACCAAACACGCCTCCGCCAGTAAACCCGCCTCTTGCACCCCCAATCCTCCACCCCGAACCTGCACCCTCGCCTCCAAACTCTTTCCCATCTTCTTTAATTTTCTCTGCTCCTCCAATGCCTCATTGATCTTTCCCCTCACCAGCAGAAGCTTCTCCCACTTTCCCTCCTCCTCCTGCGTCCAGTCCGGAGGCCAAATCACTTCAGGAAACTTTTCCAGATGGACCGAACTCCCACTCGAACCGGGCCGACTCTGCCACGCTTCCTCAGCTGTAAATACGAGAACCGGTGCCACCAACTTCACTAAGGTCTCCAACACCTCCGCCATCGTAGTCTGGGCCGACCGCCGCTTCCGATCATTCTCCCCATCGCAATAAATTCTGTCCTTACACGCATCCACATAAAACGCGCTCAGCTCCACAGAACAAAACCGATTCAAAGCATGATAGACCGCTGGAAAGTTGTAGCTCTCGTACGCTTCCTTCACTGTTTTAACCAACCCCGCCAGCTTCGCCAAAATATATCGGTCCAAAGGCTCCCTATCTCCTAAACCCACCGCATCACGCTTAGGGTCGAAACCAGCCAGATTCCCCAGCAGGATCCTTATCGAATTCCTTACCAACCGATAACTATCCCCCACCCTTCCAAAGATTTCGGTCGAGAACGGAACATCCTCTCTCGCGTCTTCACTCGCCACCCACAACCGCACCACATCCGCCCCGTACTTCTCCACTAACTCCATCAGCGCAGGTGGTTTTCCCCGCGATTTCGACATCTTTTTTCCATCCACATCCACCACAAATCCATTGGTCAAGACCGCCTTGAACGGCGCCTTGCCCGTCAAGGCCACCGAAAGCAGCAGGCTCGACTGAAACCAGCCCCGATGCTGGTCGCTCCCCTCCAAATACAAATCCGCTGGAAACTTTACTCTTCCATCCAAGCCCACCGAGGCCCAACTCGATCCCGAATCCAGCCACACATCCAACGTCTCCTTCCCCCTCTTCCAATCTTCCGGCACCCCACAGATCTTCGCCACCTCTCCATCATTCCCCCCAAACCAAAACCCCGTCCCCTCCTTCTCCGCCCGATCCGCCACTTTGCAAATCACCTGTGCATCCAATACCGAACTCCCGTCCGGCTTGTAAAAGGCAGGAATCGGTAATCCCCACGAACGCTGGCGCGAAATACACCAGTCAGGCCTAGTTCCTAAGGCTCCCCGTATCCGGCTCTCCCCCCAACTCGGCACCCACTTCACTTGGCCCACCGCCTCGAGCGCCTTGTCCCTCAAGGTATCCATCCGAATAAACCACTGCCGCACCGATCGGAAAACAATCGGCGTTTTTGAGCGCGGACAGTGTGGATAGCTGTGCCGAATCTTTTCTCGCGCCCAAAGTCTTCCACTCTTCTCCAATAAATCCGCCACCTCGGGATTTGCCGCGAAAACATTCTTCCCCACCAATTCCGGGACCCCACACTCCTCCGTTAGTTTTCCCGCCTCATTCACCGGAGAAAACGGTTCCAACCCGCATTTACGCCCCAAAACATAATCTTCATGACCATGCCCAGGCGCGATGTGTACCAGCCCCGTACCCGAGTCCGCCGTCACAAAATCCGCACACCGTACCATCCCCTCCTTTTCGACCAACGGATGCCTGTAAAATTTGTTCTCCAAATCGGTTCCTTTGCATTCCTTTAGAATTTTCAACTCCTTCCCCGCCGCCTTCCCAACCGCCTCGATTCGACTCTTTGCCAGCCAGACCTTTCGCCCATCTCCCGATTCGGCCAGCACATAAACCATTCCTGGATGTACCGCCACCGCAAGATTCGCCGGCAAAGTCCAGGGAGTCGTCGTCCACACCAGCAAATCCTCATCTTTGGTCTCCTTCAACTCCAGTCGCACATAGACCGACTCATCCTCCCGCTCCGCATACTCTACCTCCGCCTCGGCCAGGGCAGTCCGACATCCCGTGCTCCAGTGCACTGGCCTCAATCCCTCATACACCATTCCCTTTTCCACCAACTCAGCCAAAACCCTCAACTCCGCCGCCTCGTAGGCGGGAGTCATCGTCAGGTAGGGATGATCCCAATCCCCAAAAACCCCGAGCCTTTGAAACTGCTCTTTTTGCCTTTGGATAAAGTGACGAGCCACCTCCTCACACTTAGTTCGGATGACCGCGGGTTCCGCCCCAACCAACTTCTGCTCCGTCACCACCTTGTGTTCAATCGGCAGCCCGTGACAGTCCCACCCAGGCACAAACGGAACATGAAATCCCATCATCGATCGACTCTTCAGAACAAGATCCTTCAGAACCATGTTCAGAGCGTGGCCCACATGGGCATCCCCATTGGCAAAGGGAGGCCCGTCGTGCAGAAAAAAGTCAGGAGCCCCTTGGCGTGCCTTTAAAATCGATTCGTAAGCCTTATCTCTCGCCCAACTCTCTACCCACCCAGGTTCCCTTTTAGCCAAATCGGCCCGCATCGGGAAGTCGGTCTTAGGCAAGAGAACGGTCGCACTATAATCCATCCAGATGTTCTAGAAGAAATCTGCCTCACCTCCAAGCGACAAGCTTAGCCCATTCCAAGTCTGTCTCTCTCTAGCCCGTCTGACCCTCAGACAAAACTTTCGCTCGTTTGTTCCGCTCAACCGCGCCTAAAAGACAAGTATCTATGATGGAATTAAAGCGGCGTGGCCAACCCTGGGGTTACCGGTGTTTGGGGTTGCTGCAATGTCCTCGGTTGCTGAGTGTCAGGGGTAGTGTTCCCGCCCGCGGCGGTATTGGTACCCGCTGGATCCGCTTCACCTCCCGCTGCCGTATTCGTATCATCCACCGAAGATGAAGGCAACGAAGACGCTACCATAGTTTTTGCACGGGCCTGTCGCGAGTCGCTAGGCGCCGAATTTTCACTGACATACAACGGCGTGGAATTCTGCCCACTGCCCGACTCCGTACCCGCCGCAGTGGAAGCATCCCCAACAAACATATTATTGGATCCGAGAATCGCGTTTACCGATAAACCGGTCAACGCAGATAGCGCCAAAAGGGCTGGACTCGTTCCAGTCAATCCGACCCCAGCAGGCCCTTGCAAAGAACCTAGATCGGTCTGAATATCTTCCGCCTGCAAATCTGCCACCGCCTGGATTTTCTCATTCCCAGGCATAGTAGATTCGAATTCCGAAAAAAGTGGGGAAATGTCCCTCATAGAATCCATATTCACCGGAATAACTTTGGGCGCCCCACCAGCCACATCTAAGGTGGCCATCTGGCCAGGTCGGATTTCAGTAATCGAGCCATCCCGTGCGGTTACTTTTCCTGGACTACCTTCCAGCACCATAAAGAAGAAGTTCCCCTGCGCATCCTTATTCGCCATAATCGTGGTTCCAGAAACCGCTCCCGTCACCCCACCGCCATCGATCATGACTCCGCCATTGCCTGGAGGGACATTCATAATCATCGATCCACTCTCAAGCTTGATGATCCGCTCTTTCGATTGGAAACTAAACTGGGTATTCGCACCCAATCGGAGGACCGAAGCATCAGAAAAATCCAACTGGGTAAAGGAAGCTGGACCCGTATCTACCACGCTCTTCTCATCCACAGTTTCCTTCTCCTTGGCCATCGATTTAGTGGTCCCCTGAGTGTGCTCCACCTTGCTTTTGACCACAGCAAACGAACCTGATTTAAGCTCTTTTGCTGCCAGACAAGTCTGTGCGGTGGCCACGGCCACAAGGATCCCAAGCGGAATTAAGTTTAATTTGTTTTTCATAGTTTGGGTACTCCTGTTGTTTTCGATGTGCTATTTGCCTGAGCGACGCCTTGTGGATTGCGAACTTCTGCTTGGACTTTATCGCCCAAACCTTGGGCAATCGAGAGAAAAGCCCGTCCTTGGGAAGCATCCAAAACCGCTTTAGATTCCAAAAGCGTGCCCTCCGAAAATTTTCCTTTCATCTCCACCAAACGCACTTCGCTCCCAGGCTGAATCTCCGCAATCACCCCTGGCGCTGCCACAAACAGTACCCGCCCATCTCCTGCCGTTTTCACAACCTCCCCCACCTTCAAAATCATACTGCGCGTCACCGCTAATCCATTCGCATAGGTCACCTTTCCTTCCACCTTAAGAACTTTTCCCGTGGAACTCATTGGGCTCGGCTCACCTTTCACCCAAGGAGCAGCCTTTTTTACAAATTTTTCCACATCCGCCTCCAAGTCAAGGGGCACAGGTAGATCAGCAATCCCCGAGGCCTTGGCAATCAATCCATGTAAATCGGGGCGAAGTTCCACCGCTTCCATCGCCACTTTTCTCGCCAGCTTTCTCTCAGCATCACAGGCCGTCTGAATAATTTCTTCCACATCTGCCGCCGATGCGGCCATCGCGTCCTCAACCATATCAATCAAGAGGGAGATTCGAGCATTCTCATCCACCTTCGCTAAAGTGGCCAACTCGGGCGACCCTTGAGGAGTCTTCTTTCCTACTCTCTCCGCCGGCCACTGCATCATGATTCCCGCTTTCACCTCTCCCACCATTGCCGCCCCCGCCTCCTCAACCAAGCGGATCCCACCTTTCGCCACAATCAGATCCACCTCCGCAGGCGCTGATTTCGAAATTTGAAATAGGCCTTCCGAAGCTTGCACCACCATCCCATTGCCCACTCCCAGCACCGCCATCCTTGGGGCCGTTAATGGGGCGAGTACATCGGTCAGCAAAGTTCCCTGCACCAAGGTCACCTTCACATCCTTCTGCCCCACTTCCAGCGGGGCGACCGTAAACTGAGTGCCCGGCATCGCGGTGTGATAAATTCCAGGCCCACTTTGAAACGAAACCGCGTCCTTCGGCCCAACTTTAACTAATGCCCCAATCTGGATCGCCTCTCCGTCCAAAAGTTTTCTCTCAGGCAAAGCCGTGTAGGTCACCAGAGCATCCGAGCCACAATCCAATATCTTTCCTGGACGATTACTCCACCCTCCCTTACCTACACCCGCCTTCCAAGCCGCCAACCTTTCTCGGAATCGTAAGAGACCTTTCGAGGGCCCAGCAGGCGCAGTCGCATCCGTCGCAAGTTCCTTGCCTGCGGCCGTGTCCAGATTACCTAAATCCGCCATCAGAAAACGAGAACCCCCCGTCCGATCCATTTCAAACTTCGGCTTATTGTCCGCCCCAAACCGTACCAACACAGTTCCCTCAGGCTTCAACCCCACCGAAAGCCCAAACGCCTCAATCTCCATTTCCGAAAGCGGAGACTTGGCCTCCCGCAAGGTCACTTCAGGCAGACCATCCGCATTTTTAATAAAGGAAATATTCAAACTCGCTTTTCCCGAGGTCACCGTCTCGCCCCTTGCTCCCTCGGTCACATCAGTAATCTTCACCGCCTTACTATCCATTATCTCTAAACAAGGAAATTTCTGGTTATAACGAATCTTAAGATCAGGGGCCCCCTCCACGGTCCATGAACCCAAGAAAATAAGGCAACTTAGTGAAAATCTAAATGCACGGTTCACTAGAATTAACCTAAGCACCATTCGCCCACTTATCAAGGGGTCCATCAAAAATACCGAAGATTTGTATTTTCTCATCATAACTAATAGCTTAGACCAAGAATTCAACCCTCTGTTCAAATAATCTATATTTTGATCATCAGTTACTTACATAGATCTTTGCCCCTCCTATCTGCCTCGAGCCTAAAAAGCCACTCCTTTCCCTCTAAGTATTTATCTCTCCACCACTTGCCCCCACCTCTAATCAAGGCATTGTCTTGCGATGCCCAAAATATCTGCCCCCGACCTAACCCGCCAACCTCCCCGTAGCCCTCGCGTCCGACTCGGCGGATATGTTCTCCTTCCCCGAGTTCTAGACAAGTGTCGTGCTGCTCTTCTCAAAAAAAACGGCGAGTACAACTACAACTGCCCGCTCGACCAGTACTTTGTAAAATTTGCAGGCTTAAATCCCATCGCCCTCAAAAAACAGGTCGCTCGTGGCTCAGGCGATGGAGAAATCCTCCGCTGGATCGAGAAAAATCAGAAACATCCGCGTAGCGGTCAGGAAATCGAAGCTTGGTCCAACTTTATGAACCAACGCACACCCGCCTCCATCGAACAACGTGAACGGATGAATAGCTACCAAAAGGCCTCTAACTCACAACGGGAAGACATCTCCACCTGGTTCGATGTCCTCGATCTCGACGACTTTTCCTCTTTCGGCGGTCCTGCCTAAGATCTAGCCCTCCATGATTGCACCCGCTCGCCCCCCATCCATCGTCATTGGCTCAGGCTTCGGTGGACTTGCCTCCGCTATTCGCCTCCAAGCCCGTGGCTACGATGTCACCCTCCTCGAAGCCCTCGAACAACCCGGTGGTCGCGCCTCCGTCTTCCGCGACAAAGGATTCACTTACGATGCCGGTCCCACCATCCTCACCGCTCCCTTTCTACTCGACGAACTCTTTGCTCTCGCAGGAAAAAAAACCTCCGACTACGTTCAAATCGTCCCTTGCAAACCCTTCTATCGAATCGCTTGGCACGACGGCCAATCCTTCGAATACACCGGCAACCAAGCGGAAATGGAAGCCCAAGTCCGCCACCATTTCCCCAGCGATCTCGAAGGCTACCGCAACTTCGTCGGGGAAACCCACGCCATTTTTCAAAAAGCCTTTGTCGAACTTGCCGACCAGCCTTTCTCAAGTTTTACCGATATGCTCCGCGTCGCTCCCGACCTCATCCGCCTCCGCTCCGATCGCTCCGTTTGGCAGATGGCCTCTCGCCACGTTCAATCGCAACGCCTCCGCGAAGTCCTCTCCTTCCATCCCCTCCTCGTCGGAGGTAATCCGTTCCAATCCTCCTCCATCTACGCCATGATCCACTACCTCGAGCGTGAATGGGGGGTCCACTTTGCCATGGGGGGCACCGGCGCCCTCGTCCAAGCCCTCGTCAAACTCTTGGAAGATCTGGGTGGAAAACTCCGCCTCAACTCCCCCGTCGACGAACTCCTCGTCGAAAACGGCGCTGCAGTCGGTGTCCGCCTCCGCTCTGGCGAAACTCTTCACGCCAAGGTCGTCGTCTCCAACGCGGATGTGGCTAATTTCTATCGTAAAAAAGTTTCCCCCACCGCTCGCCGCAAATGGACCGATCGAAAATTAGAAAAAATGCGCTACAGCATGTCACTCTTTCTAATCTATTTCGGCACTAACCGCACCTACCCCGATCTCGCCCACCACACCATCTGGCTGGGACCCCGCTATAAAGGCCTGCTCGACGATATTTTCAAAAACCAAATTTTGGCGGAGGACTTCTCTCTTTATCTTCACGCTCCCACTCGCACCGATCCTTCCCTCGCCCCCCCAGGCCACGAGTGCTTCTACGTCCTCTCCCCCGTCCCTCATCTCGGCTCCCCCGGCGACAAAATCGATTGGGAAAAGGAAAAAGAGGGCTACGCCGATCGTATTCTTACCGCCTTAGAAAAAACCATCGTCCCGGACCTGCGTAAACACCTCGTCAGTAAACTTATCTTCACCCCTCGCGATTTCGAATCCCGGCTCGATGCCTACCACGGCTCCGCCTTCCAACTCGAACCCATCCTCACCCAAAGCGCCTGGTTCCGCCCCCATAACGTCTCCGAAGATGTCAGCGGACTCTACCTTTGCGGCGCAGGCACCCATCCTGGCGCAGGGGTCCCCGGCGTTCTCTCCTCCGCCAAGCTTCTCGACCGAGTCATCCCCACTCCCGCTCTCCAGAAATAAGATGTACCCATTCTGCAATCCAGCCACTTGCATACCCGCTCATTCATGGCAGTTTGAATAATTCATATATGATTTGTCGAACTTCACATGAGAAACACTCGGGCAGGCAATTTCAAAACTTCCTTAATCCTTACCTTAAAACTAAAAAACACCAATCGATGCCTTCCTCTCCGAAGTGCCGCTCCACCAAACTCTCCGACGCTGTCGTCCTCCCCACGGCCGATGTCACCCACCTCTTCAATCACGAAGCCATGCTCGCCGTTAGCCACGCCATCGAAGACGTTGCTCTCGATACCGCCGAAGGCGAACTCATCTCCACCTTCCAAAACTTCAGTAATTTTACCCCTCAACGCGAACGCTACAGCGCTCTGGCCTCGAGCCTCGACACCGTCCGAGTCTGGGCCGAAGGCAACCCCCCCACCCACTCCCGCCAAATCGACTTCGTGCCCATCTTCCATCCAACCATTGCCCGCTACTGGGTCGTGCTTTTCGATAGCCCAGACATTCACGCCATCCTCTTCTGTAAACAGTCCAATCAATCAACAGAATTCAACAAGAAAATCTTCTCCGGATTTTACAGTTTTAACCCCTTCCTCGTCCGCTGTATCCGCCGCCGCTTCGGCCTGCTCGCCTGCGGCGTCGACGGCGTTGTCCAACAGTTCGAACGCCACTACTCCCCCACTCACCCCGATGTAGATTCCCTCAGCGACTTCGATTCCCTCCTCAGCGCTAGCGCCTGACCTCTACAACCCCCCCAACATCCCCCCGCGAATTTCCCTTCTTCAATACGAAATCAAAATTTACTAATCGCGGAGCCTTCGACCCCTCCCCCCACCAACCGAAAGACCGGCTCCACCCCCTTCCTCAACTCCAGCCAAGCAAACGATCTAGGAGCTCCTTTATTCGCTAACCCTGCAGAGCCAGGATTCAAAAACCGCACCCCCTCCACCATCCGATCCCTCGGCACATGGGTGTGCCCATGCAAAAAAAACTTCACCCCAAGAGGCGCTGACCTTGGAGGAATATGGCACAGATGAAACCGATGCCCCAATCGCTCCAAATCTAAACTCATCGGCCACGCAGAATTCGCATCCTGATTCCCTCGCACCACCAACGCAGGAGGTCCCACCTGTTCCACCGCTTGCCATGTCTCCTCTTCACAAACATCACCCAAATGCCAAATTTCATCCGCCCCCGCAATCCCCTCCATTAAAAAAGTAGGTAACCGACCATGCGTATCCGCGATCACCGCGATCCGCAAAGTTAAACTCACCTCAACCAGCCCGCTGCGCCCAGAGAATCGACGAAACCTTCCCTGGGAATTTTCGAGCCGACCACTCTACCCCACTGACAAAGAGCACTGTAAAAAGCAGATCCGAAATCACCGAAGCTTGTAAGAAAGTCCAGGTCGGCGGATATCCCGGCAAACCTGTGGTCAAAGCCTGAATCCACCCCGCCAAACTTTTGTCGTAGGCCAGTAAGCCCCACCACGCCGCCGTGTTCGTCACAAAATAGAAAAGCAAGGAAGCCCCCAACGATCCCCCCAACCACAACCAAACCGAAGGACGCCGAGCCAACTGCACCCCCATCGCACTGATTAGCAGATAGGCACCGCCCGCCGCTAAGGTAGTCCCTGTCACTCCTTCTACCCCGTAATGCAGATTTAAAAAAATATCGGAAATCAGCAGCGCCAAAAGCGGACCCGCCCAACTCCACGGACGAGGAAGATAAAGCGATCCACAAAGAGCTAACGCCGCCAACGGCGCAAAATTCTCTGGACCACCAACCCACGGCCGAAGGCACCGAAAAAGCGTCGCTCCCACCAAAAGAATAATGGCCCAAACCATCCCCTACTATGGCCCCACCAAAGAATTTTGGCAAACCCGTGGGTCCACCCTTGACCCGGACCCGCTCCCTCTCCACCATTTCCTCTTATGGGAAAACCTTATAACGCCATTTTAAAGAAGCGCCGCCGTTTGCGTTATCTAAAACGCAAAAAGATTAAAGCCAAGGCGGCCGCCAAGACTCCCAAGCCTGCTGCGGGATGAACCCCGTTGCGCGGCCCTCTCCGGACCCCGCAGCCCGCTACCTTCTCGTCGACGGGCACAGCGTCCTCCACGCTTGGCCCGAGCTCCGTAGCCAGCACGCCTCCCGCCCCACCTCCGCACGCCAAGAACTTATCCGCCTCCTCTCCACCCTTCACGATTCAGGACGCTGGCGCGTAACCCTTGTTTTTGACGGCCAAGCTGGTGGTAAAGAAGAAACCCGACGCGGATCCCTCGCCATCCTTTACGCCTCCGCGGGCCAAACCGCCGACAGCATTATCGAACGAATCGCCCAAGCCTACGCCACCCAAGGGGAAATTGGCGTAGTCACCGCCGACCACGCAGAAATGACCGCCGTAGAATCCCTCGGCGCTTTTGGCTTCTCGCCCGACTGGCTCCGCGACGAATTACGCGCCGCCAGCCAAGAACTATCCGAATCCATCGCCCAGTACCGAAAAAAGAAATTCACATGAATTCGCAGTCTCGCCAATAACTCAATAACAAAGCAGACAAATCGCCTTGGGAAATCGTTCAGAGGGACGAGTGTCAGCCCTAGCGACCTATATGACTATTGCAGGAAAACTCAGCTTAGGGGGATCAGTTGGCCTTTCCATCGCCACTGCTGCCTTGGCTTTTATGGTCATGACCAAAAAAACTCAATTTGCCAACCAGCTCCGCGCGGTAGAAAGCAGCCTGACCAGCGGGAAATTCACCGCCCTCGGACTGCCCTACACTGGAAACTTCATGGAAAACGAGGCGGAGCCCGCCGCCACCATCTCATCTGCTGGCGAAAAATGGGGGCTGACCAGCGAAGACCTCAAACTAACCAAGGCCTCCGAAGAAAAAACCAAGGGGGAGTTGACCGAAGCCCAAGCCAAAAATCAGGAACTCAGCCTCACTGCCGATAAACTAACCAAAGATCTCACCACCACCAAGACGGACCTCGAATCGACCAACTCCAAACTCACCCTCACCGCTGGGCAACTGCAAACCTATACCGACGAGCTTAAAGGCAAAAAACCTGCCGAGCTCTTCACCGAACTGAATGATCTCTCGGAAAAAATGAAGGTCTCGGAATCGGAAAACAAAATCCTCAATTCCGCTAAAGAGAAACTCGATCTCGAACTAAAGAAACTCCGCACCGAAGTAGAAATGACCAAGCCTGGGAGCGCAAAATCTATCTCCCTTTCAGGGAAGATCGTCGCAGTGAACCCCACCTGGAATTTCGTCATCCTCGACCTCGGTAAAAATGACCAACTCGTCGAGGGACTCACCATGGTCATCTATCGTGGCGAAAAGATGATTGGAAAAATTAAAACAGTCACCGTCGACGCCCAGACTTCTGTTGCCGATGTCCTCCCTGGCACTCCAGCCAGCGCCCTCGAAGTCGGAGACCAAGTCGTCTACTAAGGGGACTATGAAACACAGTCTGCTCGCCCTTTTTTCCTTAGCCTTCCTCCTGCTGCTTTCCGCCTGTGCCTCTAGTAGTAGTGGTAAAAACGCGGACGGCACCCCCAAGGACGAGCAAAGCGTGAATTCCCTTCCTTGGAACAAGCCCGCCTCTTGGGAAGGGGGCTCAGGCATTCCTGGCGGCGGCGGAAAATAACTCCTTCTCGCACCACCTCAGGGCACTCCTCCCTCTCGATCTAGATATGATCGACTACCGCACTCGCATAATCCCGATTCATTCTCGCGATCATCTCAACCGAGATCTGCTTCGGGCAGACCGCCTCGCAGGCATACTGATTCGAGCAGCTCCCGAAACCTTCCGCATCCATCGCCGCAACCATTTTTTGTACGCGCTGCCTTCTCTCCGTCTGCCCCTGCGGCAACATCCCTAGATGCGAGACCTTAGCCGCTACAAAAAGCATCGCCGAACTATTCCGACAAGCCGCCACACAAGCCCCACAACCGATGCAGTGCGCTGCATCAAATGCTTTCTCCGCTATCCCCTTGCCAATAGGAATGGCATTAGCATCGGGCGCTTGTCCTGTGCCCACCGAAACAAAACCGCCCGATTGAATGATCCGATCAAAAGCTGACCGATCGGCCACCAAATCCTTGATCACAGGAAAAGCCTTCGCTCGCCAAGGCTCCACCGTCAAAGTTTGCCCATCCCGAAACGAACGCAAATAAACTTGGCAAGTCGTCGCCCCCGCATTCGGCCCATGGGGCTCTCCATTAATCGCCATGGCACACGAACCGCAGATTCCCTCTCGGCAATCATGCTCAAAGGCGATCGGTTCTTGCCCCTCTCTCGTCAATCGATCATTGACCACATCCAGCATCTCTAAGAATGACATGTTCGGTGTTAATCCGTCTGCTTCGTAAGTAACAAAATTCCCCTCGCTTTGCCGACTCGCTTGGCGCCAGACGCGAAGATGGAGCTTCATTTGTAACTCCTTGTCGCCAACGCCAGCTCCTCAAAGCTCAACGGTTCCGTATGCCGAACTTCCGGCTTCCCCTCCCCTTTAAATTCCCAAGCGGAAACGTAAGAGTGCTCCGCATCCTTGCGCGCACACTCCCCGTCCGACGTCTGATGCTCTTCCCGAAAATGACAGCCACACGATTCCTCCCGCTCCAGCGCATCGCGGCACATCAACTCGCCCAACTCAAGAAAATCGGCCACTCGCCCCGCTTTTTCTAACGACTGATTTAGATCGGTCCCCGAGCCCGGCACCTTCACATCTTTCCAGAACTCCTCTCGCAACCCACCCAAGATAGCCAAACCCTCCTCCAATCCCTTCTTTGTCCGACTCATCCCACACGTATCCCAAAGCGTTTTGCCTAATTTTCGATGAAACTCACTCACCGGTTTACGCCCATTCACGTCCAATAATTTCTTCGTCCGCGCCTGAGTCGTGCCCATCGCTTCTTGGAAAGCTGGTCCATCGGTCTTCTCGCCCCGCGGCCTCTGCTGGGAAAGATAATCTCCAATCGTATAGGGCAAAACAAAGTACCCGTCCGACAATCCCTGCATCAAGGCACTCGCTCCTAACCGATTGGCACCGTGATCGGAAAAGTTCGCTTCGCCCAAAACAAATAGCCCAGGGACATTGCTCATCAAATGGTAGTCCACCCACAACCCGCCCATCGTGTAGTGCACCGCAGGAAAAATCCGCATCGGCGATTCATACGCACTCTCCCCCGTGATCTCATGGTACATCGAAAAAAGATTCGCATACCGCTCCCGCACCGTGGACTCGCCCAATCGCCCAATCGCTTCAGAGAAATCCAGGTAAACTCCTAATCCCGTGGGACCCACCCCGCGCCCTTCGTCACAAACCCGCTTCGCCGCTCGCGAAGCAATATCCCGCGGCGCGAGATTCCCGTAACTGGGGTACAGCCTCTCCAAAAAGTAGTCCCGCTCCCCCTCCGGAATCGCCACCGCTGCCCTCTGCTCCCCCTTAGCCTTCGGCACCCAGCAACGCCCATCGTTGCGCAATGATTCCGACATCAAAGTCAGCTTGGACTGATATTCCCCCGTCACTGGAATGCAGGTCGGATGGATCTGAGTGAAACAAGGATTAGAAAAAAGCGCCCCACGCCGATGCGCCCGCCACGTCGCCGTCACATTCGAGCCCCGTGCATAGGTCGAGAGGTAATAAGCATTGCCATATCCCCCTGTGCAAAGCAGGACCGCATCAGCCGAATGGGTCTTCAACTCTCCTGTGACCATATGACGCGTAACAATTCCTTTGGCCTGCCCCTCCTCCACCACCAGATCCAACATCTCATGGCGCGGCATCATTGTGACCTTGCCTAATCCGATCTGGCGACTCAGCGCCTGATAAGCTCCCAAAAGAAGCTGCTGGCCTGTTGCCCCCCGCGCATAAAAAGTCCGCGATACCTGCGCCCCGCCGAACGACCGATTGGCCAGCATCCCCCCATACTCTCGAGCGAATGGCACCCCCTGAGCGACGCACTGATCAATAATATTTACACTCACCTCAGCTAGCCGATGCACGTTCGCTTCCCGCGAACGGAAATCCCCGCCCTTGATTGTGTCTTGAAACAGCCTGCGCACCGAATCCCCATCATTTTGATAGTTCTTGGCCGCATTGATCCCACCCTGCGCCGCAATCGAATGAGCCCGCCGCGGACTATCTTGGAAACAGAAGGATTTCACCCGATATCCCAGCTCCGCCAAACTAGCCGCTGCCGAGGCCCCCGCCAACCCCGTCCCTACCACAATCACCTCATACTTCCTCTTATTCGCAGGACTCACCAGTCGAACATTCGCTTTAAAGCGCGTCCACTTCTCCGCCAATGGCCCCGCCGGAATTCGGGCGTCGAGTTTCACAATTTAAGAACTCCGAAGAGAACTGCCAGTGGGATAGAACTAAATCCGAAAAAAAGCACCACCGCTAATATCCAAGAGCCCATCTCGATTAACTGTGCCGAATTCCGATCTCGCAATCCGAAGGTTTGCCAGACACTGGCCGCCCCATGCCGCAAATGGGAAAAAAGTAGCGCCATAGCCACTACATAAAAGAGACTGATCCACGGCCTAGAAAAGCCTGTTACTACCATCCGATAAACATCGGGCATTGTCACCCCACCTACCACCGTTTCCATGCTGGCATAAGAACGATCAACCAACTGGGCGGTAAAATGTGAAAGATGAAAAATGATAAACCCCAATAAAATACTTCCACTAATCACCATCGTCACGCTGGTCAGAGTCACATGTAAACGGGATTTTCTTCCCGCCACCGCATACCCCGCAGGCTTGGCCATCCGATTTTCCCTAGCCAAAGAAATTGTCCCCCAGATATGCAGAGCCGCCGTCGCCAATAAGCCCAATCGAAAGGACCACAGCACTAATGGATACGATTTCAGAAAATGGGCGTAGCCATTAATCTTGTCAGGCGTGCCAGCGAACATCTGCAAGTTCCCTGTCATGTGCACCACGACAAAACCGATCATCAGTATCCCCGTCACCGCCACGATCCACTTTCGTCCAATCGAGGATTGGGTCATTCTTAGTATTTCTTTATTCATGAGGAAGCCATGGGATTACAGTGAAAGCACTAGGAATAAAATGCTCTCAAGCGCCTCGACTGTCAAAATCCCTCCGCTCCTATAAGAAAAAAGTGTCTCAAAACCAAGACGCTCTAATGCCGCCCAGAGTCCCTAACTAGGGGGCTCCACCGCCAGCACGGCTCCCACCAAGACCAAGGAACCCAAAATCAGAGTTCCCCCCGGCACTGGGTTGGCCGAATTCGCCTCCAGCGCTTCTTTCACATTCGAAAAATAGCGGGACGGCCGCACCCCCCAACCAAGGGGATCCGAACCTCGCGCATCCTGCAGGGCTACCCCCCAAAGCTCCGTCCGCGCACTCCGAATTCGCGCCAACATCCGATCCGCCGGCTTATCTCGAAGACAACCAAAGATTACCCGCCCAGGCGCGCCCCCATAAACCTCTTTCCACGTCTGGCATGCGGCCCGCACCCCTTCCTCATTGTGAGCTCCATCTACCACGATCCTCGGATTTTTTTGCCAAAGGAAAAACCGTCCAGGCCATCGAGTCCGCGCCAATCCTCTGCCGATGATCCGATCAGGAAAGCCCAGGTACCGTGCCGCCGCTACCGCCAAGGCCAAGTTCTGCCTCTGGTGCGCACCCAGTAAAGGCAACCGATCGGCCGTTCTCGCCAAAGGGGCCACCACCCGCCAAAAACATCTCAACTGCTTTACTTTTGCCGCAAGAACTTTTTCCGCTTGGGGTGGCCAAGGTGCGGAAAAAACCGGCACTCCCCTCTTTAGAATACCCGCTTTCTCCGCCCCAATTCGTGCCCACCCCTCACCCAATATCTCCTCGTGATCCTTGCCCAACGAAGTCAAAAGACAAAGTTCAGGTCGCACCAGATTCGTCGCATCCAGCCTTCCGCCCAACCCCGTTTCCCAAACCACGAAATCCACCTGACAGTCGCGAAAGATTTTTAGCGCTAATGCCGTCGTCGCTTCAAAGAAAGTCGGCCGATCCGCCCGCGGCATTCGCCGAGTTAACCTTAGGATGGGCTTCAGATTCCGGTGCAGAATCTTCTGAGAAACGGGCCGACCCCCCACCTGGAACCGCTCCGCGTACTCCAGCAAATGAGGCGACGTGTAGAGCCCAGGGAAAAAACCAGCCTCACACAAAATTGCCTCCAAGGCCGCCGCGGTCGAGCCCTTCCCATTCGTTCCCGCCAGATGAATGAAATTCAGTCCCCGCTCAGGATGGCCCAGAGCTTCCAGCAGAGTTTGCATCCGCCGCAGGCCTGGCTGAATCCCCGCAGCACACTCCCTCTCCAGCTGTGCGACAGGATGAGGATGTTTCAGAGGTAGCCGAGGAGACGTGCCAGCATCTCCTTCATTTGGGGTCGGGGGACAATCATATCAATCAAGCCACGCTCGTGCAGAAATTCGGAGGTCTGAAACCCCTTAGGCAACTCCTGTTGGGTCGTCTCCCGGATGACTCGAGCTCCCGCAAATCCGATCATCGCTTTCGGTTCTGCTAAAATAAAATCCCCCAAAGAAGCAAAGCTAGCCATGACACCAGCCATCGTTGGATTCGTCAGAACAGAAAAAAAGGGCAATCCCGCCGCGCTAAGTCGGGCCAAGGCCCCGCTTGTTTTAGCCATTTGCATCAAACTAAACATTCCCTCATACATCCGCGCTCCCCCCGAAGCCGAAAAAACAATCACCGGCATCTTCTTTTCCAATCCTCGCTCAATCGTTCGCGTCACCTTCTCTCCCACCACCGCCCCCATGCTCCCGCCCAAGAAAGCGAACTCTAAGGCCGCCAAAGAGACTGCCCGCCCCCCAATCGTTCCCGTGCCTGAAATAATTGCATCCTTAAGCCCCGTTTTTTTTCGGTTCGTCTTCAGCTTACTCGTGTAGCTGGCCACTCCCTTAAACTGCAAAACATCGACCGCCTCCATCTTCGCGTCCAACTCAATAAATCGCCCACCATCACAAACGGAGACCAATCTCTCCCGTGCCCCAATCGGAAAGTGATGCCCACACTTCGGGCAAAGCTGCAGATTCTTTTTAAGCTCCTGCTGATAAACCACCTCCGCGCACCCAGGGCATTTTGTCCACAAACCTCCCGGAATCCCCTTAGCTCGGGCCTTCGTCTCCTTCCGCGGTTCATATTTTCGTCGTTCAAATACAGCCATAAATCGTTTCTCTATCCGCGGGCGACTGCCAGGGCAGCCACTTCCGCGGCTCCCGCTTTTTGCAGAACCTTGGCGCATGCATCCGCGGTTGCTCCAGTCGTAAAGACATCATCACACAGTAGCAATCGCTGTCCCCGAGGGTCAAACCCAGGTGCCAAGTCTAAGGCACCCCGTAAATTGCGTAGCCGTTCCGCCCGCTTTAACCGTGCTTGAGAAAGGGTAGGTCGAACCCGCACCAAGCCCTCCTCCACGGGAATTTTGACCTGCGCCCCGAGCCAACGGGCGATCTCCGCACTCTGATTAAATCCGCGAATTTTTCTCCGCTCCGCATGTAAAGGAACGGGTATCAACGCATCCCACGATTCCCCCGCGTAGTGCTGACGAAACCCGTCCCGCATCCATCGACCCAGCCACGGACGCAATGCGTACTCCCGCCCATATTTAAAACGTAAAATTGTTTCCCGCACCACCCCCACCGCTCGATAAGACGCTCGCAATCGATCCAAAGACCAGTGGCGATCGAGACAATTCGCACAGAGAAATTCTCCAGGGGCGCTTCGCGAAAAAGGTTCCGCGCACCGCTCGCAAAAGGGCCGTACCAACCGCGCCCAAGGCCGAGGGGGTCGGCCGATCGGAAAAATCAAACCCCGAACCGCTTCAATCCAGACGCGCAAGGATCGGACGCCCCCAAAGCGCCAGAGCAAAAACCAGCAGAACTAAAAACGGCAAAGGTCCCGCTTCTAAAGATGGGCCCCACCAGCCCGCGGTCGCTTGCGGTACTTCTGGCCAGGCGACCTCCGCAACCTTCCATCCTGCGACCCATCCCGCATGTAAACCGATCGGCCCCGCGAGTGTTCCCTGCGCCCAGGCCATTCTTCCCAAAATTAATCCTGCCACAAAAAGCCCGCCTAACTTCCAGGGATCCACCACACCAGCCCACAGCTCCAATCGGGTCCATGCCAAAAAGCCGGCCCCCCAGCCCAGTTCCGCCCCCGGCACCGGCCGCAGAAAATGCGCCCCCGCAAAGACCACCGCCCCCACCCCCACCAGCCACCCCACCCTCTGCCCCCCCATCGCCCTCCACCAAGCCAACCCCAATACCCCCCGAAAGAAAAACTCCTCTAAAACCGCCACCAAAATCCCCGCCCCTCCCGCCCCCAACCACACCCCCAACCCCGGCACCCCTCCCCACCTCCGTACCCCAAGCCCACTCTGCCCCATCGCCACCAACCCCAACATCCCCATCCCTAATCCCGCCCACAACCCCATCCGCAACCCCTGCCTCTTCCACCGCCCCCCTTCCAGAAACCTCCTCGGATCCTGCCTCCAAAAAAACAGCAGCCCAGGAACCAAAGCCAAAGCCACCCCCAACTGCACCCGCCCGAAAATCCTCGCAAAAGGAAAAACCCCCGGTGCCACCGCCTCCACCCCACACCTCACCGCCGGCGCTAAAGCCGCCGTCAACAGAACCCACAACCCAGCAAAACCAACTACACCTATGATTCCTCGCTTCATCCCCATATCTTGCGCCCCGTCCTTGCCCAACCGCCACCCTTTTTCCCCTGCCCTCGGCGTTGCCCCGCACCCCCCTCTTCGCTTAGAATCCATTCTTCGATCTATGGCCGAAGCCCGACCCATCGCTACCCTCGAATTCGAAAAGCCCCTCGCTGATCTGGAACATCGGCTTGAGGAACTGCGCAAAATTTCTGGGAAACAAAAAATTAGCGTGGAAGAGGAAGTCTCCGCTTTATCCGAGAAACTTGCCGCCGCCCGACGCGAGGTCTACGGCAACCTCACCCCCTGGCAACGCGTCCAGATCGTTCGCCACCCCCAGCGCCCCTACCTCCTCGACTACCTCCGCCTCGCCGCGACCGACGTCGTCGAACTCGGCGGAGACCGCGCCTACGGCGATGATCGCGCCCTCATCGGCGGACTCGCTACCTTCGGTCCACACCGCGTCGTTTTTCTTGGCCACCAAAAAGGCCGCGACACCAAAGAAAACCTCCTACGCAATTTCGGCTGCGCCCACCCCGAAGGTTACCGCAAAGCCCTCCGCCTCATGCGCCTCGCCGATCGCTTCCAACTTCCCATTCTCAGCTTCATCGATACCCCAGGCGCTTTTCCCGGCGTCCCTAGCGAAGAACGACACATCGCCGAAGCCATCGCCGTTAATATCCGGGAAATGTTTACCTTCCGCGTTCCCATCATCGCCGTCGTAATCGGCGAGGGCGGCAGCGGCGGCGCCCTAGGCATCGGCGTGGCCAATCGTGTTCTCATCTTGGAAAACGGCTACTACTCAGTCATCTCGCCCGAAGGATGCGCTAGCATTCTCTGGAAAGATCGCGCCTTTGCCCCCCAAGCCGCCGAGGCCCTCCGCATATCCTCCATCGATCTCAAGGAACTCGGCCTGGTTGATGACATCGTGCCCGAACCCGAGGGAGGCGCCCACCGCGATTGGGAAACCACTGTGGCCAACACTCTGAAGAAAATAACCCAACACCTCACCGAACTCTCCCAACTCTCCCCCACCCGCCTGCTCGAAACCCGCCACGAACGCTACCGCTCCATCGGCTCCGTCACGGAAGCTTGAGCCCTACCGAAAAACTTCGCTTTAGCCGTCCTCCCCAATCTTTCCTAATTCGTCACGCAACCGCGCCGCCTCTTCAAATTGCTCCTTGCCCACCGCCGAACTCAAATCCTCCTGCAATCGCTTCCGGCTCGGCTTGCGAAATGACTTTGGAACTTTCCCCGCATGGCGCGTCCCTTTTTGGCAATCGTTAAGCACATCTTGCAGTAACCCTGAAAAAATAACGTAACATTCCCCACAACCCAACCGCCCCGTTTTCCGTACGTCCTCGGAAGTAAATCCACAAGCCGAACACCGATTCGAAGCTAACGGAGTCGGCGAAGGAATCAGCAGAGACTTGGCGGAGATCTCCTTAATCTCATTTTCCACCGCCGCCGCCGGATCTTCCTTCCCCTTGCTCACGGCCAACTTCGACACCGCCCCCCACACATCAAAATCAACCAGATCCTTTTCCGAAAGCTGCGGAATGCACTTCTCACATACGTGGACATCAATCGATTTCGAGTTTACTAATTTACTCAAATGACACGTCGCCTGATTGCCTGGACAGTAGGTGCACTCCATAACTGATATTTAACCGTGCCTACGCCTTTACGCAATCTCTCGCCCGCCGAACCTACCTGGCTCCCCCCAGCAACCTGGGCCGACCTCGCCAACAGCGGAACCGATGCCTTCCTCGCAGCCCATGCCGCCGACCTCCGCATCGAGCGCTGGGGTGATGCCCTCCGCGTCCTCTGCCCCACTCCCCCCGCCGAACCCCTCCGGCAAACCCTTTTTCATCCCCCCTCCCTCCCCTCATGGAAACCCGCACGGATCCTTTTCCAAATCGAATCCAGCAAGACCGCCACCTTCCTCTTAGGCTCCAGCTATACTGGGGAAGCGCACGAACTCGGTCTGACCTACAACATCGACCTCACCCCAGGCATCTCCCCAGGCCTTTTCCCCGATCAACGAGAAAATCGCGCCCACCTCCGTACTCTCCGCCCTAGCAAACTTCTCAATCTTTTCTCCCACACTTGCGCTTTCGGCCTCGTTGCCGCCTCCGTCGGTGGCGAAACCCTCAACATCGACGCCTCGCCCCGCAGTCTCGTCCGCGGCAAAGAAAATTATTCTCGGAACAATTTTCGCGGGCCCCAGCACCGCTTTTGGGCAGAAGACGTTCGCCGCGTCCTTCCTCGCCTTATACGCCGCAAGGAAAAGTTCGATGCCATCATTCTCGATCCTCCCACCTTCGCCCACGGAGATCGCGGCAACGCCTTCCGCATTGATCGAGAACTCGAACCTCTCCTCCTCTCCTGTCGCCAACTCCTCGCTCCTCAAGGCTCCCTCCTCCTCTCCATCAACCACGCCCACACCACTCCCCTTTCCTTGGCTTCCCAAGTTCGCCATCTCTTCGCCGAACAAAATACCCCCCTCCAGATCCAACCCGGGTTCCAACCCTCCGATACACCCCCCGACCGTATGCCCGCCTCCCTCTGGCTCACTGCGGAGGATTGACACTCCGCCGATCCGATGGATTTTTAACTCTAGATGAATGGCATCCAATCCCTCGCCTCCGCTGCCCTCAACCTTTTCCGCGAGTTTGTTCCAGGAAACCCTGATGTCGCTCGTTTCTGGCTCGAAAACGGAGCCGCCACCCTCTCTCTCCTCGTCGTGCTCGGCTTACTCCTGCGCTTTTTTGGTTCGGAAAACGCCCGCCCCGGCCTTCTTCTTCTTAGCGGAATTCTTGGCATCGGCCTCCTCGCGGCAGGTCCTTCCGCCATCGAGATTTATGCTTTGCCCAACACCTCCCCCAGTGCCCTGGCCGCTGTCGATACCGTCTCCCAATGGACCGCCAGCCGCATCGCCCAAAACCCTTGGCCCGCCCGAACCACTCTCCTCAGCCTAGGATTCATCCTCAGCCTTTTGTTTGTCGTCGTCCCCCTCACTCGCCTGACCTTTCGCGTGCCCGGCTTCCTCGCACTCCTCGCATGGCTTGCCGCCCTCGCTACCGCAGGAACCGTTGCCACCGTCGTCCATAAAAACTTTCCCTCCGCCCCACCCCCTACCACCGCCCCACTCACCCCAAAGTCGTAGCCTCCCCTACTCCCCCAGCGCCCTCTCCAACTCCTGGCGCGTCTCCTGCAACATCGCCGCACTCGTCCCCCTCGGCGCCGAAACTAGCGGCCCCACCACCAACCGGCAAATCGCCCCAGGTTGCGGAATCTGAAACCGATCCCAAGACCGCAACTCCCACTTCCGACTCATATGGGTCGTCGCCGGAATAATCGAAATCCCGCTCGCCGCCGCCACCGCCAAAACCCCATCCTGCACCTGACCCCTTGGCCCCCTCGGCCCATCGGGAGTAATCACAATGTCGCGCCCGTTTTTTAAGCTCAACTCACGCACCATTTCCCTCACCGCCGCCGCCCCACCCTTGGAACTCGATCCTCTCGCCGTCTCCAACCCAAACCGACTCCCCACCCTTGAAATAAATTCCCCATCCCGACTCCGACTAATCAAAACCAGACATCTTCGCCCCACACAAAATCTCTCGTAAATGTAGGACATCATCAGAATCCGATTATGCCAAAAAACAAAAATCCGCGGCTTACTTGGTTCTTCCAGCAAAAGACCCTGCGGATCCTCTAGCCGAAACCTCAAGGTAGACGCCAAAGCCCGAATCAAAAGGGCCACCAACCCTGGACTATTCTCAGCTAAGAACCTCTTCATGCGAACGGCCTCCGATTCCACCAGCGGGTAATCGAACGCCAAGGCGTTTCCAGAATCAACTCCCGCAAGAGCTCCTCCGTCGTCGAGGCTCGTGGCTCCTCCACTCGGCGCAGAGCCACCATCGCGGGAAAAAGAATCAAGGTGAAGGATCCATAGAGCAGGACAAACCCATTAACCTGAATTTCCGTCCCCAAGTGCCAGCGGGACATCGTATCCGTCAGTAGCCCCCAGCCCAACGGAGCCAATCCCGCAACCAAACTGGCCACCACACTAAAGAGCGCGAAAAAATGACTCCGACCCATCGCCGGCACCGTCGCCATCAGCAAGCGCATGTGTGCACTATTGTAAAAAGCTAATCCCACCCCAGCCGTCGCTTGCTGAAAAAAGATTACCCCCCAACTAAAAGGCAAAAGATGCGCCGCCACTGCGCCCCAGCCCAACCAGTGAACTCCCAAAGTCATCGCCGCCAAGACTAGGACCGGTCGGCTCCCCACCCGATCCAACATCCTCCCCGCTCGCAAGGACGCCAAAACAAAAACTGACCCCCAGATGAGATGTAAAATCATAAACTTCGAATCGGTGCAGCCGAGCTGGTCCCTCGCAAAAGGAATAAAGATCAAGCCCCCTCCCGCCAGTGCCAGCATCATGATTCCGTGGAATGTTATCAATCGCAGAAAAGGACCATGGCTCATCATCGCACGCCAAGGTACCGGCTCGCCCCCCTCCTTACGCGGCGCAGTTGGTGCATCGGGAATCTTTTTCAAATAAAAGAGCGAAAGCCCTGCCAGAACTAAACTCACCCCAAAAAGAATCCCAAAGGACTGCGGACGATCCGTATAGTGCAAAAACCAAGCGGTCAGTCCCACCGTAACCAATAGGGCGGCCTGCGATGCCGCCTGATCAAAAGTCAGAAATCGTCCTCGGACCGACTCAGGAACAATCGCACTGATCCACGGAAGATATCCACTCAAAGAAATCCCCCTAGCGATGTTGAAAAGGAACAGAAGAAAAAGCACCAGTACTTGTAGGGTGCCTTCATCCAAGGCCAGAGGGAGCCCCACCACCAAAGCGACTCCACCGATCATCACACTGCGACTAGTCCAACCCCGGAGCACAAAGGTTCGGTAGCCCACCTGCTCGACAAAACGAGCCGCGGGTATTTGAAAGATGTTCATTAACGCTCCCAAAGAGGCCACTACTCCCAGCACCGTGGCCGACGCACCCAGTTTTTTGAAATAAAGCATCATGGGCAAACCCATGATCAGATAAAACGAACTCGTGTTGAAAACTTGAAAGAGAAAAGCGTTTAGCAACGGCCCACGCGCCAGTCCGACACTCCCATCCTTCAAGCGGAAGTCTCCCGCGGGCGGAGCAGCGGGAAAAAGATTACCTCGCGAATGGAATCCGCTCCGGACAACAGCATCGCCAACCGATCCACCCCCAACCCAAGCCCACCCGCTGGCGGCATCCCATGTTCCAATGCTTCCAAAAATTCCGTGTCAACTTTTTGGGTGTGCTCCCCCACCTGATGCCGAAACCGTTCCGCCTGCACTAAGGGATCATTCATCTCAGAGTAGCCTGGTGAGATCTCCTGCCTTCCCATGATTAGTTCATACACATCCACTACCGTGGGATCTTCCCGATTCAATCGTGCCAACGGAACAAGCTCTGCGGGTAAGTGGGTGATGAAAATAGGATTCACCGCTTGGGCCTCCACTTTTTTCTCATAAACCTTCTGGGTGATTTCTAGCGCAGCCAACCCAGGCTCCATCTCCAAACCCAACTCCACCGCCCTTTTTTCCATCCCCTCCCGAGTCAGAGCGAACCAGTCCGCTCCCGCCACTTCCGCCACCGCATCCCGATACTTCTTTCGTGGCCACGGCGGAGAAAGATCCAGTTCACTCCCGTCGCTCTGCATAATTTTCAGCCCGCCCGTTAGCTCCTGCGCCGCTCCCCGAATCATCTCCTCCACCAACGTGGCCATTCCCAGATAATCCGAATAAGCCCAGTACGCCTCCAGCATGGTGAACTCAGGATTATGCTTTCTCGAAATTCCTTCATTGCGGAAGTTTCGGTTGATTTCAAATACTTTCTCCATCCCGCCCACTAGCAGACGCTTCAGGTAAAGCTCAGGAGCAATCCGTAAAAATAAATCCATTCCCATCGCGTGATGCCGCGTGGAAAAAGGCTCTGCTGCCGCCCCGCCCGCCACTGTCTGCATCATCGGCGTCTCCACCTCCGTAAAATCCTTGCCTTGTAGAAATTCCCGCATGTAGCGAACCAGTCGAATTCGTAAATCCAGTGCCTTTCGCGAATTTTCGTTCGAAATCAGATCCAGATGCCGATGCCGATGCCGCGTTTCCGTATCGACTAATCCGTGCCACTTATCAGGAAGCGGAGCCAGCGCTTTCGTTAATAAAGTCAGGCTCTCCACGCGCACCGAAGGTTCCCCCGTTTTGGTCAGAAAGAGTGTTCCCTCCACTCCCAGGATATCCCCCAAATCGAGAAGATTAAAAATCGCCAACTCTTTTTCTGGTAAGGCAGGTTTCTGTACATAAATTTGCAGCCGCCCCGCCCGATCTTGTAAATGGAGAAACTGGCTCTTGCCCATATCGCGATGAGACACCATCCTCCCCGCCAATCGTACCCTCCGACCCTCCTCCCAACGCGCCCGAATCTCCGCTGTACTCTCTGTTCCTGGGAAAGGACCCCCAAAAGGATCCACCCCGAGCTCACGCAATTGCGCCAACTTCTGCCGGCGAACCGCCATTAAGCTACTTACATCTTCACTCATCGATTCTCTGTTCTAGCCGATTTCGCCCCCCCTTGAAAGACTTCCATGAACCGGTCAGCCGTAAAACTAATTGCCCAGCAATTCTTTGCATGGGCCCTTCTGGCGAAGGGAAATCCTCAGATCACCAGCTCAGGATAGGCCTTCTGCGCCACCTCTTGCAAAATCGCTCGCGTCTGCTCCCCAGAGTCCATTTGCAACAATCGATCCGCCAAAACCTTGCACTCCTCATAATTTAAACTCTGCACCGCTTTCTTAACCCGTGAGACCGCCACCGAACCCATACTCATCTCATCGACCCCCAACCCTAATAAAATCGGCGTCATCACTACATCCCCCGCCATCTCCCCACACACTCCTACCCAAATCCCGTTCCGATGGGCCGCTTCCACCACCCGCTGAATCAAAATTAAGACCGCGGGATGCGTCGGTTGATACAACGCCGCCACCCGCTCGTTCGTCCGGTCCGCCGCTAAGGTGTATTGCGTCAAATCATTAGTCCCAATACTCAGGAACTGCACCATCGGCGCCAAACGATCCACAATCAGTGCCGCCGAAGGCACCTCAATCATCGCCCCCGCCTCCACCTCCGCCGCCGCAGGAATATCCGCGGCCTTCAACTCCTCTCTCGCCTCGCCCAGCAAGGCCAACGCCGCCGCCAACTCCTCCCGCGTGGCAATCATCGGAAACATCACCCGCACCTTGCCCCCAGGATTCGAACGACAGATCGCCCGCAGCTGCACTTTAAAAACATCAGGCCGCTCCAAACAGTACCGAATCGCCCGCCATCCCAGAAAAGGATTCGCCTCAGCATCAAAACCTTGGTGCGTCGGTAACTTATCTCCACCGATATCCAAGGTCCGAATAATCGCCGCATGCGGTCGCGCCGCTTCCATCACTTGGGTATAAATATTCGTCTGCTCTTCTTCTCCAGGATACTGCACCCGATTCAGAAAAAGAAACTCAGTACGGTACAGCCCAATCCCCTCCGCCCCGCTTGCCGCAATCAGCGGAAGATCTTCCGGTAATTCCACATTCGCCGAAAGCACCAACCGACGCCCATCCTTGGTTGTCGCTGGAGTTTCCCGCAGCGCATCCAAACTCTGCTCCACCGCGTGTCGCCGTTTCCCAATCTGGCCGTACTCATATCGTGTCTGGGGCGTGGGATGAATAATTAGGATGCCCGCGTACCCGTCCAGAATCACTGGAGCGCCCGATTCGCAACGATCCAGCACCTGGTGCAACCCAACCACTGCCGGAATGTTGAGAGATCGCGCCATGATTGCCGTATGCGAAGTCGTGCTGCCCACCTCCGTCGCGAAACCCAAAGCCATTTGCCGATTCAGCATCGCCGTATCCGAAGGAGCCAGATCGTGGGCCAAAATAATGCTCGGCGTGTCCAGAGCGTAGAGATCCGCCAACTTTCGCCCCAGCAGGTTGTGCACCACCCGCCGCCCCACATCCAGAATATCCGCCGCTCGTTCCCGCAAATAAGGATCCTCCATCTCCTTCATGCTTTGGGCGTAAGCGTGAATCACATGCTGGTAGACATGCTCAACGCACACTTTACGGAGTTGGAGTTGGCGGCGCACCGCTGCCGCGATCGTACTGTCCGCCGCCACCAAAAGATGCGCCTCAAATATCTCCGTCTGCCCCTCCCCCAACGACTGCGAGAGCTGCTCCTTGATTTTCTGAATCTGCTCCCGCGTCTTCAGCAAGGCTACCTCCAGCCTCCGCATCTCCCCGTCCAACTGTTCCTCCCCGATCGGCGTCGCAGGTACGCGCACCTCTTCATGACTGAAAATAACCAATTGCCCCGTTACCACCCCAGGGGAAGCCGCAATCCCTGGGAGACGAAGCTCCGTCATCGGGTCAGGCGAATTACCAGGATCCTTCACGAGAAAGGACTATCTCCTTTCCGACTACTCCTCGTCGAACTTTCTTTCCACTAATTCTAAAAGAGATTTTATCGCCTCAGAGGACCCCGCACCCTGCGCCCGAATCCGAATTTTCGAACCCATCCCCGCCGCCAGCATCATCAGACCCATAATACTTTTCCCATTGATCGTCTCCCCATCCTTTTCCACATGAATATCACAGCGATGCCGATTCGCTTCCCGAACAAACATCGCCGCAGGGCGCGCATGCAGGCCTAGGCGATTTTGAATGACCGCCTCTTGGGTCGATCCCTCCCCAGCGCTGGCAGGCGTGGCCATGCTTAGCCGTCCTTCAACTTGAGCCGCGACATCAGCTTCTCATTAAATTGCAACGCCGAGAATTGCCCCATCGTCTTCATCTTCTGATCCAAGGCCGCGACTTGAACCAAACCTGCCAAATCTCGACCGGGCCGAATCGGAATCCTGATGTGCGGAACTTTTAAACCCAGGATTTCATAGAATTGCTGATCCAAACCCGTTCGCTCGATTTCCTCAATCTTGTCCCACTCCACCAAACTCACCACCAGATCGAGCCTCTTCTCTGTCCGTACTGCCCTCCCCCCAAAGATCGCCGCCACATTAATAATCCCAATCCCCCTCACCTCCATAAAAGTTCGTGTAACCTCCGCGGAAGTCGCCATGAGTTCTCGGCCCTCAATTAACCGCAGACGTGTGATGTCATCCGCCACCAATGAGTACCCACGTTCAATCAACCCCAAAGCACACTCACTCTTGCCAATCCCGCTATCCCCCCGAATCAATACCCCAACTCCCATGATATCTACCATACTTCCGTGCTCACTCGTCAGCGGGGCAAAGTCTTCCTCCAAGCAGAGAGTGATCAAATTGACCAAACGTGGAGTCGGTATCGGCGAAATAAAGACGGGGATCTTCAGAGCCTGCGCCTCCTTCAGGATCACTGTAGGGGGCCGATTATCACGACTGAAAACAATGCACGGAATCTTTCGTTTCAGAATCGCTCGGATCCTCTCCAGCTTCATCGGCGCATCCAGTGAAGTGAAATAACTCACTTCACTCTTTCCAATCAGCTGGACCCGCCGAAAGGCAAAATATTTCGTAAAGCCAGTTAAGGCCATCCCCAACCGATTAACCGCCCCTTCGCGTATCAGACGCCCCATCCCCTCCTGCCCTGCGACTAATTTTAACTGCAACCGCGCCGCATGCTCTGTGTAGAAATGATCGACTGAAACCGTCAGGGGCTTGCGCATGGCACTCATCTTCCTAATCGGCATAGCCGTTCGGATGGGCCCGATGCCAGTCCCAAGCATTCGTTAGTATCTCCTCCAAGCCCGAATGACTCGGTTTCCATCCTAATTCCCTCTGAAGTTTATGCGACGACGCCACCAAAGCAGGCGGATCCCCCGCGCGAGCGGGTTGTCCCCGCATCGGAATCTCCTTTTTCGTAACCTTGCGGGCCACCTCAATCACCTGCTTCACCGAGTACCCATTGCCCGTTCCCACATTAAAATGCCCAGGTTTCTCTCTGGCTAACGCTAAAATATGGGCTGATGCCAAATCCTTCACGTGAATGTAATCACGAATGCAGGTTCCATCTGGGGTCGCATGATTTTCCCCAAAAACTTCCACTTCCTTCCTCTGCCCAAGCGCCGTCAGCAAAACATTGGGAATCAAATGGGTCTCCACCCGATGATGTTCCCCTCTCTCCGCCGAAGCTCCCGAGGCATTAAAATAACGCAAACATGTTGGCACAATCCCGTGAATCTGGGCATACCACGCCAGCACCTGCTCGAAAACTAGCTTGGAGTGGCCATAAGGATTAATCGGCTTCTGTGGTGTCTGCTCATCCATCGGCATCTTTTCGGGCAATCCATAGGTAGCGCAGGTCGACGAAAAAATAATCTTTCGGCACCCCGCCGCAACCATCGCGTCCAACAGATGAATCCCTCCCATCACGTTCACCCGATAGTACGAGGACGGATCTCGCATGCTTTCAGGAACCAGCGCCTTCCCCGCAAAATGAATCACCGCCTCAGGTCGGTGCTCCAGCACCGCGCGTTGCAGAAGATCTCGATCCGCCAAATCCCCCTGCAAAAAAACCGCTTGCGGAGGAACCGCCGAACGATGCCCTTCGCTCAAGTTATCCCAAACCACCACTTCATGCCCCTTACGGATCAACTCCTCTCCGCAAACTGAGCCGATGTAGCCTGCTCCGCCGGTGACGAGAACTTTCATTCCGAGAAAAAAAGGAACTACTCCTTCAGATTCATTGCCAAGAGAAACTCGACATTGCTCTTGGTTTTCTTCAGGCGTCCCAGCAAAAGCTCCATCGCTTCCACCGGAGGCAAAGAGGACAAGGCACGCCGCAGAATATGAATTCGCGGCATCTCTTCCGCGTGATAAAGAAGCTCCTCTTTGCGCGTGCCTGATTTCGAAATGTTGATCGACGGATAAATCCGCTTATCCACCAATGCACGATCGAGATGAATCTCCATATTTCCCGTGCCCTTAAACTCTTCAAAGATCACCTCATCCATCTTGCTTCCCGTATCCACCAAGGCCGTGGCGATAATCGTTAAACTGCCCCGCTCCTCTAAATTGCGCGCCGCCCCAAAGAACCGCTTCGGCTTGTGCAACGCATTCGCATCCACCCCACCCGAAAGAATCTTTCCACTGTGCGGTTGCACCGTGTTATAGGCCCGCGCCAAACGGGTAATGCTATCCAACAAAATCACCACATCCGTGCCCTGCTCTGCCAATCGCTTGGCTCGCTCAATCACCATCTCCGCAATGTGCACGTGCCGATCAGGTGGTTCATCAAAAGTCGAACTAATCACCTCCCCCTCTACCGAGCGGGCCATATCCGTAACCTCCTCAGGCCTTTCGTCGATCAAGAGCACAATCAAATGGGCCTTGGGATTATTCGCGGTGATCGCGTTAGCCATCTTCTGCATCAACACCGTCTTACCGGTACGCGGCGGCGCCACAATCAAGCCCCGCTGGCCAAAGCCAATCGGGCTCACCAAATCAAACGCCCGCATCGCGATGTCCTTCAGCTTTTCATTCTCTAAAATCACTCGGCGGTTGGGAAAGAGCGGAGTTAAATTATCAAAATGAATCGGTGGCACCCGCTTGGAAGCATCTTCCCCACTGATCGTCTCAACCATCGCCAAAGAGAAGTAGTGCTCTTTCTGTCGAGGAGAACGAATCTCCCCGCCCACTCGGTCCCCACGCCTCAATCCGTAACGCCGGATCAAAGCTGGATTCACATAAATATCTTCCCGAGTCGCCAGATAATTATTCGCCTGCAACCGTAAAAAACCGTACTGGTCAGGAAATATTTCCAGAATGCCTTCGCCCGAAACCCGTCCATTGGCCTGCGCGTGCCGATGCAGTATTTCGAAAATCAGTTCATACTTCAGCAATCCCCCTGGATTTTCCACTCCCACCTCAGTCGCTTTTTCAATCAAGGCAGGGAAAGCCATTTTCTGTAAATCATCTAAACGTAACAGTGGCCCCGTCGGCCGCGGCTCCTCCGTCACAGCCTCAGGTCCTCCACCACCCCCATCCTGGTTCCCCCCGTCCGGGCCACGCCGATAATTGTTATAATCATTCCGCACATACCCACCCCCGCCCCCATAACCCCCACGACGATCCCTTCCTCCTCCCATTCTGCGGTTTTGTGCATAACGCCTCGGTCCGTAATCGTTGCGCGGACCATAATTTCCTTCGCCTTGTCGGCCGGAATCTTGGTTTCCCTGATTGCCTTGATCTTGTCCTTCACCATTCATAAGTGTCCCTCTCTCGCTCCACTCCCCGCGGAGGGCGCCGTCAACCCCGCACGGGGTTGGCCAGGCGCTTCGCTTGGTCGCGCAGCAGTGCCAAACTTCCTTCATTCCACAAGATGTGATCGCAGGCTTGGGCTTTCTTTTCTACCGCCCACTGCTTCCCCATCCAGAAGTCTATCGCCTCAGGCGCCAGACCCCGCTCGTGCAATCGTCGACGGGACACCGTAGCCCGACAACCCACTAGCACTTTTTCATCGAAGGATTCCTCCACCCCAACTTCAAAAAGCAGGGGGATGATCACCGCCACATTACGGCGGGGATAGAGGCGAAGGCTTTCGCCGACTTCCGACTTCCAAGTAGCACGAACCATTGGATGGATCAGGAGGTTGACAGTGGCGTAAACGGAAGAGTCCCGAATCATCGACGCGGCCAACAACCCGCGGTCCAAATCTTTTGAGGAAGATAAGATCGAATCCCCCAGCGCGTCAACCAGTTTTCTATACCCTTCCGCTCCACGCTCATAAAGGCGATGAACCAACCCATCACTCTCAATCACCCACCAACCCTCCTCCTCTAGCATCTTCCCCAAGGTGGACTTACCCGCCGCCATCATCCCCGTCACCCCCACCACCCGCCCTTGGCGAAGCTTGGCTCGGTCCGATTCTCCGTTTACCTTCAGGGGTCTCATAAATGGCGGCCGTAGTTCAGCTGGTAGAACTCCAGATTGTGATTCTGGCTGTCGCGGGTTCGAATCCCGTCGGTCGCCCCTCTTTTTTAACCGGAGGCTTCAGCCTCTCGTCCCAATCTCGTAACCCTGGCCCCATCCGCGCATCTGGCACATTAATCTCATACCAGTCCAAAAGCTCCTCCGCCCGCCCACGCATCTCCCGCCATCGCCCCACCGCCACATCCGCGTCCTTCATCGCCGCTTCCCTCTCTTGCCGATCCTTCTCTTGATCCCCTGCCTTCACCGCTTGACGATAGCGGAAAATCGCAGGGCGGAGAAAAGGATCCGCCGTCGCCTCCAATTTTAGTAACTCCATCTCCAACCCCTCTATCGGCTGATTTCCTCGTACCGTGGCCTTCGCCACCTGGGCCGCAAGTTCTCGAAGTTTTTTTACCGTCTCCTCGGGACTCTGCGGTTCCGTACTGCTTCTGCGTTCAGGCTCCGCCAAACTCCTTCGCCAAGCCCCATCTTCCTCTTTCGTGTCCGACCAGAATTTTCCCGGACATCCCACCGCCACCCACTCTTCCAACCGCAACCGATGGGCACTCGAAACCGCCCGCACCACCAACCGCGAAGCCAAAAGTCGCCGCACATCGCGCGTCAATCCATCCGCCGCCAACTCTCCCTGCTCAGGCCACAACTGTATCCGACTTAAACTTGCCTCATCCAATCGCGCCACCGCCGCCGCCACCCGCCCCTCCATCGCCTCATCCCCCCCGATCGCTCGCCCCGTGCACCCCTCCGCCAGCCAACGAATCGAAGCCGACCCCTCCCGCTTCTGCGCCGCCGCCAAAATCCGCGCCTCAATTACCGTCGAAACCCAAGCCGCCGCGAAATCTTCTCCCTGCGGATCCGCCTTGATCCGACACTTTATCCGCCCGTCCCATTCCAAAACAGGCGGCACCGGACCCCCCGCTTCCAATTGACCCCGAATCTCCAAAGGGGAAAGCAACCGAGTTTTTGTGAGTTCATCAAAAAGATCAGAAGCCCCTGCCGATGCACTCGCCACTCGCACCGCCTCCACCCTGTCTTTCGCCTCAACCTGCAGTCGCACACTTTTTCCCTCTGCCTTGCCCACCGCACCCTCCACCCTCCCCACCAAAAGGAATCCCAGCAGGAAAACCAGCCCTCTCAGGATCACTTGCTTTTCCCAGACTTCCCCTCCCCAGACTTCGTCGCTCCACCCGCCGTCGTCCCACTTCCAGCCCCACTATCCGGGGCCTTCTTTTTCTCGCCGCTCTTCTCCCCACTTTTCTCTCCACCCCCCGAAGCCTCCTTCGCCGCTTTCTTGTACCCCGCACTGCGATAGTCAGTGATATAAAATCCACTCCCTTTAAAAATAAAGCCCGCCCCCGTCCCCATCTGCTTCACAATCACACCCTTGCCCCAGACTTTCTTCGGACATTTCTCCTTCGGGCAGATTTTTAAATCGGCATCCTTCATTGAATGAAAAATATCTAAGTGCGCTTTGCACTTTTTACAAACGTACTCGTAAGTCGGCATAAGCGATCACCCTATCCTTTTTTTCTGCTTTTCCCAGCCTCAAAGCTTACGTCCGAATAAACAGCAAACACGCGTTCTGCCCCCCAAACCCAAAAGACGGCTTCAAGATAGCCTGCACCCCCTTTTTTCCTCCAACCTCCACCATCCGCACCGGACACTCCGGATCCGTCCGCCAATCCTTTCCCAAGGTCGAAGGTAAAAAATTTTCCGCAATCGACTGCGCCGCCAAAACCGACTCCACCGCCCCAGACGCCATCGATAAATGCCCAATCTTGCTTTTCGGAGCGATCACCCATGGGCTCCTCTCCCCAAACACCTCCATCAACATCTTCGCCTCCGCCCGATCGTTCGCCACCGTCCCCGTTCCATGCGCCACTACCGCATCTACTTCCCCCGCCGCCAGCCCCGCAGCCCGCAAACACCCCGTGACACACGCCACCGCTTCGGCCGCATCCTCCCTCGGATCCGTCACCCTCCAAGCATCACAACCCACCGCCGCCCCGCGCACCTCAGCCAAAATGTTGGCTCCGCGAGCCATTGCTTTTTCTCTCTCTTCTAAGACAAGAAAGCCCGCTCCCTCCCCCACCACAAATCCTGATCTACCCAAACCAAAAGGCTGACAAGCCTCCTCCGGCTTTTCCCGAAATCCCCGAGCCAACGCCCCCAACCTGTCGTACCCCAACAATCCTCCAGGATGCGCTCTTCCATCTGCTCCCCCCGCCGCCATCTCATCCACCTCACCATCACGAATCATCCAAAACGCTTCCGCAATCGCTTGAGTCGACGCCGCACACGCCGCCAAACTTTCCACCCTCTCTCCCTCCAGACCCACTTCTCTAGCCAAATTTTCTAATGAATCTTGTCCCTCCCACTTTTCCCCAGGCCCCGGCCAGCCAATCGCTCCGGCCAATCCCGCCCCACACCCTACTCCGCTCGATCTCATCGCCTCCTGCAAAGCCAATCTGGCCCAACGCAAACTTCTCCACTCCTCCCTCTTCTCCGACTTCTCTTCGACAATTTGTGCGGCCACTTGAACAGGTGCCCTCTCCCACCCCTCCCATTCCACCGCACGCACAGCCGATCGTCCTCCCACCACACCCTCCCAAAAAACCTTGCTCCCCACCCCATACCCAGTGACTGCTCCCACTCCCGTGATAACCACACGCCGGCTCACTTTTTCTCCTCAATCATCTTCGCCAATCTCGCCGTCAACTCCGCCAACGTCGGATCAGGCTCCGCAAAAAGAATTTTCTCGTCCAACGCCTTTCCCACCGCCTCTTCCAAGCGAAAGGTTAAATCAATTCGATCAATACTTTCCGCCCCCAAATCCGCCCCCAATCGCTGCCCCTCCAATACGCCATCCTTTTTCCGTAAGGTCTCCGCCACCGCCTGCCTAACCAACTCTCCTAGCTCCTGCACCGTTTTCATTTTTTCTTCTCCAACCCCCAAACTTCCGCCGTCGCCCTCTTCTCCGTAATGCAAATCAGCACCGCCCACTCCACCCCACGCCTCCCCCACCGCTGAATTCTTCTCTCCACATCCTCGCTCACTCCTTTTTTATCCCGCACAGTTTCCACAGGACCTCTAGCCCCAATCTCCGCCGCCAGCTGTGCCGCCGCCAAATTCGGCAATCTCTCCAATAGCCATAACGGAGATCTCTCTCGCCAGCTCTCCGCCACATCCTTCGGACTCATCTCCTCCAACCACTCCGGCCAACTTCCCCCCTCCACCACCCCAATCACCCCCACCCTCCTCCCCTCCACTTCTCCCATCTGCCCCTCCCCCCACGCCCTCAAACCCGCCCTCACCATCGCCGCTCCCTTCTCCCCTAACCACCTCCCCCCCTTGCCGCCCACCCAAGGATCCCTACCCGCCTCCCCTATCCGCCACTCCGCACGCCTCAAAACCCCGAGCTTGCTCGCCTCGCCCAGAAGCGTATTCTTTTCCTCTCGTGTCTTACCTCCCAAAGCAATCTGGGGGACATGGGAAGAAACCCTCAACATAGTACTCCGATGGTCTCGTGACCATCTTGCCAAGCGGCCAGATTCCTCTGTCCGCTTCTTTCAACTAAGAAAAAATCCATATGACCAATTTCGAAACTCTTTTGTCCCAGTCGATGCAAAACTTCAAGGAAGGTACCATCGTCAAAGGCCGCATCATCGAACGTCGCCCTCGTGAAGTCATGGTCGATATCGGTTACAAATCCGAGGGAGCCATCGACCTCGGCGAATTTAGCCCCGCGGACGATTTGGCCATCGGCCAAGAGATCGAAGTCCTCCTCGAACGCCTCGAAGACGAAGATGGTCAAGTAGTCCTCTCCCGCCAAAAAGCAGCCCATAAACAAAACTGGGACAAAATCGTTAAACTCAGCGAATCAGGCAAAACCGTCCAAGGCATCGTTCGCGATATCGTCAAAGGTGGCCTCATGCTCGATGTCGGCGTCGAGGCTTTCTTGCCCTCCTCCCAGATCGATATCAACCCGCCAAAAAATCTCCGCGAGTTCCTCGGTAAAACTCTCGAATGTCGCATCGTCAAACTCAACGAGGACCGCAAAAACGTCGTTCTCTCCCGCCGCGAACTCATCGAAGAGGAACGCAACGAGAAACGTGCCAAACTTCTCTCCCACCTCGACAAGGGAGCCAAAGTCAAAGGCCGCGTCAAAAATCTCACCGAATTTGGTGCCTTCGTCGATCTCGACGGTCTCGACGGCCTCCTCCACGTCACCGATATGACCTGGGGTCGCCTTGGTCACCCTTCCGAACTTTTGCAAACCAACCAGGAAATCGAAGTCATCGTTCTCGAGATCGATAAGGAACGCCTCCGCGTTTCCCTCGGCCTCAAACAAATGTCGGAAAATCCTTGGGACAAAATCGCCGAGAAGTATCCCGTCAATCTCAAGATCCGTGGCAAGGTCACCAGTCTCGTACCCTACGGCGCCTTCGTTCAACTCGAACCCGGCGTCGAAGGATTGGTTCACGTCTCCGAACTATCTTGGACCCGCCGCATTGCTCGTCCGAGCGATGTCATTCAAGACGGCCAAGAGATCGAAGCCATCGTCATCAGCGTCAGCAAGGAGGAGCAGAAACTCTCCCTCTCCGTCCGTCATCTCGAACCCAATCCGTGGGAAGAGATCCACCTGCGCTACCCCGTCGGTCGCCCCGTCAAAGGGGTCGTCCGCAATACCACCGCCTATGGCGCCTTCGTCGAACTGGAGGAAGGGATCGATGGTATGATTCACGTCTCCGATATGTCGTGGACCCGCAAACCCACCCACGCCTCGGAAGTCGTCAAGAAAGGCGATACCGTCGACGCCCAAGTCCTCGGCATCGACAAAGCCAACCAACGAATCTCCCTCGGCCTCAAACAACTCGCCGAAGATCCGTGGAAGTTGGTCGAGAGCCGCTTCAAGATCGGTCAGATGGTCAAAGGCACCGTCAGTAAAGTCGCTAGCTTCGGCGCCTTTATTCAACTCGAGGGAGACCTCGACGGCCTCGTCCACATCTCGCAGATCTCCGAAGAACGGATCGCCAAGGTCAAAGACGTCCTCAAGCCCGGCCAAGAGATTGAAGCCCGCGTCATCCGCTTAAATAAGGCGGAACGACGAATCGGCCTCTCCATCAAGGCCGCTGCTTACTCTGACGAAGCCTTTGAAAAAGAGCGGAACGTTCTCGAAGACAACTCCAAATCGTCCGACTTCTTGGGCGGAATGGAAGCAGCCTTTGATAAAGCGGAAGAGGAATACCGTCCCGGCGAAAGCCAACCAAAAAGCTAAACGAGGAGGACCGTCGGTCGAAGCGACACCCTCCTCTTTTTAGCTATTCTTCCTTTATGGCCTCCGACGATATCCTCCTCGAAACCGAGGAAAAAATGGACAAGACCCTCCACAAGGTGGAGGAGGACTTCCAAGGCGTTCGCACCGGCAAAGCCTCCGCCGCTCTCGTCGAAAACATTCGGGTGGAAGCCTATGGCTCCACCATGCGACTCAAAGAACTCGCAAGTATCACCGCCCCCGAACCGCGCCTCCTCGTCATTCAACCCTGGGACGCCGCCACCCTCGATCCCGTCCGTAAAGCTCTCGAAGAATCTCAATTGGGCATCACTCCTCAAGTTGATGGCAAACTCATCCGCCTCCCCATTCCCCAGCTCTCCGAAGAACGACGCCGCGACCTCATTAAACTCATCGGCAAAATGGCCGAAGACGGTCGCGTCGCCCTCCGCCACGAGAGGCGTCACGGTCTCGAAGGCCTCAAAAAAGAGCAGAAGGATGGCAAAATCACCGAGGACGAACTCTCCTCAGGTGAAAAAGAGATCCAGAAACTCACCGACCAGCACGTCGCCAAAATCGATCTCTTGGTCACCACTAAAGAAGCCGACCTCCTCAAAGTTTAACCCTCACGCCACTTTGGTTGATTTCTATACCACCGATCCGAGTTGACCCTTAGGCCCAACTATCAGCTAAGGCTGCCTCGGCGGCGGCACAAACGCCTTCAACTCCTCCGCCGTCTTCGGATTCACTGCCGCCAGTTTTTCTAAAACTTTTTCGTACTCCCGCGTCGACCCCTGAGTCTTCAGCGCTACCCCTAGGTTGGCTAATACTTCCGCCACTCCTGGTTTCAGAGCCAGTGCCTTCTCAAAACACCCCACCGCTTCCTTTAAATTCCCCTTTTGGTAAAGCGCCTTACCCAGCCCATCAAGACTGTCCGCATCCTTGGGATCCATCGCCACCAATTGCCTCAAGGCACGAATCTCTCCTGGCTCTTGCATCGCCTCTTGTTCCTCTGGGCTAATTACCGCGGCGGGTCGCTCCTTTCCTGCGCTGGAAGCCGTCCCCTCAACTGCTGGTGAAAACTCCATCAAACTCTTGGCTAACTTTGCATCCACCAAGCTCAGCGTTTGTACCGTCTTCTCGTACTCGGTCATCTCGCCCTTCGTTTTCAGCGCCACCCCTAAATTCGCCAGCGTTTCCCCGGACTTAGGATTTATTTCTAAAGCCTTACGAAAAGCCTTCACCGCTTCATCATACTGCTTAGCTAGGTAGAGACTTTTACCCAGCCGGTCCCATCCGTCCGCCTCCTCAGGTTTTAACGCCACCATCCTACGCATCGCCTCGATCTCTCCTTTGCTTTCAGCCGTCTGAGCAATCTTGCCGTCTTGCCCCATCATTAACCTCGCTTCTCGCCACTCTTTGCCCGTTTTCGCCACCCCCTCCCGTACCGGCTCACCAGCGACCGGTTGCGAATCGGGGGTAATCGTCGGAAGCAAGACCACCGGTTCCTTAATTAAGGCAATCGCCGCCGCCACCCCTAAAACAATTCCTACTAAAGTAAACATCACCAACTGAATCCTCACCCCCATCGTCAAACTCCGAAACCACTCGGCGATGCGATTCTCCCTTGGATCATCCAATGCCATAAGAAAAGTAATAGCTACTTTTTTCCTCAATCCAAACAAAGTCTTAGAATTCCCTCCTCCAGCGCCCGCACTCGGTCTCCACCCGAAACCAACTCGATCTGCAGTTCATGCAGTCGATTCAAAGCCCGCCGTACCCCCGCTACAGGACGATGAGCACAAATACCCGTCACCTTGCCCAACCGCCATAGGTTCGCTTTCTCCCCTTTCGCATTTTTCGGTAAAATCGATTCCGCTGCCGGATCCAAAGTCGGTTGCCCATATCCCCCCGGAGGCGGTAGTCGCAATAAACGTGCCTCCTGCAAAACCCTTCCCAACGCCGCCAACCGCAGGCTCGAGGCCAGCAGAATGGCCAGAGCCACCTCACTCTCTCCTTGATCCAACAACCGCCGCAACCCCGCTCGAGCCGGCCCAATTTTTCCCGCCACCACCGCATCACACCAGTCCCACACCTCCAACTCTCGGCGTCCCGCCCCAATCTCCCTCACCGCCTGCTCCGTCACTTTCGTCTCTGGCTTCAAATACAGTCGTAGTTTTTCAATCTCTTTCTCTAAAGCCCTTCCATCCCAACCCACGATTTCCATGAGCAACTCCACCGCCCCAGGTCCCGCACTCAGCCCCGCCAACCGCAGACGCTCCCCAATCTCATCCATCCACTCCCCTCGATCTCGCCCCCGCCTCAAATCGGGCGGATCAAAAACCTCCACCTGCCCTAGCTTTTCAAACTGCCGGAAAAACGAACGTCGCTTATCCACCCCTGGAGCCGAAACCAGGATCTGCGCATCCCCCGCAGGAATCTTCAGCAGCAACTCGTGTAGCGAAGCCAGAGCATCTAGCACCGCCTCACTTTTCCCCGCAGGGTTGTCACCCAAAAATGTACAGTCCGACAACCAGACCAGTTTCCGCCCGCCCAGAAACGGCAACGTCTCCAGCCCCTCTCTGGTTTTGCGAATGGCGTCTAATGCTCCCTCTACCGTTTCCACTCGCCCATCCACCCTCTCCGCGTTCAGCGCATCTTCAGGCGCCCACTCCTTAAAAAGTTCCCTTCCTCGCCGCGATACCTCCGGCTCATCGCCTCCCCCCACCAAGATATGTTGTGGTTTGCCCTCTTTGCTAGCCGTTGCCATCGTAGAGGAATGGAACACCTCTGGGCCCCTTGGCGCAATCGCTATGTCACTGGAGAAGAAAAACCTGGTGAAGATCTTTTCCGCAAGATTGCCGACTCCTCCGACGACGCCGCCCACCATGTTCTCGCTCGCACCAAAGGCTCCTTTGCCGTCCTCAATCGCTACCCTTACAATCTCGGACACGTTCTCGTCTGCCCCTACCGCGAGGTAGACGATCTCTCATCCCTCTCAGCCCAGGAATCAGCCGATCTCTGGACCCTCGTCAACCGTGTCGTCGCCGCCTTAAAAACCACTCTGAAACCAGACGGCTTTAATCTCGGCATCAACCTAGGCACCGCCGCCGGCGCCGGTGTCCCTAAACATCTTCACGTCCACGTCGTCCCACGCTGGACCAACGACTCTAATTTTCTTACCACCATCGGTGCCACCCGTATTCATCCCGGCGACCTCCCTACCGTTTACGCCAAGCTCCTCCAGGCTCTCTCCTAGCCCCCTCGCCAATTTTTTTTGGCCGTAGGTCAAACCGCCCATTTTCAGTCACTTCTCTCTATTCGATTCAGCTTGGCCTCGCTAGGATTCCATTTGGATGGAACCCACCGCTCTCCTCTTCTCTGGCCAAGGAGCCCAACGCTTCGGCATGGGATCCGACCTCGCCTCCGCCTCCCCCGCCGCTCATTCACTCCTTCGTCTTTCCCCCGAACTCCTTCCGCCCGACTTTCTCGAGGTTCTACAAAATGGGCCCGAAGAATCACTTACCCGCACCTCCTACTGCCAGCCCGCCCTCTACCTCCACGGCTTAGCCCTCTGGCAAATTCTCCACGAACGACGCCCCGATTTTAATCCCGCCGCTACCGCAGGCCTTTCCCTCGGCGAATTCACCGCCCACGCCGCCGCAGGAACCTTCTCCGCCAGCGAGGGTCTGCGCCTCGTCGCCCGCCGTGGCACACTCATGGAAGAAGCCTGCGCCCAAAATCAGGGGGCCATGCTCGCGCTCCTCGGCACCACCGAAGCTATCGCCACCCAAATCGCCACCGCCTCAGGCTGGGAAGTCGCCAATCTAAACGGTGGCGGACAAGTCGTCCTCTCAGGCCCAGCCAGCAAACTTGCTCAAACCCAGGACGCCGCCAAAACCGCAGGCATCAAACGATCCATCCCCCTCAAAGTCGCTGGCGCCTACCACTCCTCCCTCATGCAGTCCGCCCGCACGGGCCTTGCCCTCGCCCTCCGCGACACAAAAATTCATACCCCCACCATTCCTGTCTCCGCCAATTTTCTCGGACACCCCGCCTCCTCCGAAGCCGAAATTCGTTCCAGCCTTCTCGATCAAGTCACCGGCACCGTACGCTGGGAAACCTGCCTCCGCCAACTCGCCGAATCCGGAATCCGTCACTTTCTCGAACTCGGCCCAGGAGGCGTCCTCACCGCTCTCGCAAAAAAAACTCTTCCCGATCTTCCTTGCACCAGCGCCGGAACTCTGGCCGAACTAGAGAAAGTTATCCATGAGCTCCCCCGCTAATTCCCGCACCGCCCTCATCACCGGCGCCAGCCGTGGCCTCGGCCGCGCCATCGCCGAACGCCTCGCCCTAGAAGGGTGGTCCGTCGCCCTCGTCGCCCGCCAAGTGGACAAACTCAACGAAGTCCGCGACGCGATTGTCGCCGCCGGCGGACACGCCTCCGTCCACCCTGCCGATATTTCCGATCCCACCGCCGCCCTCCAAGTCATCACCGCCGTGGAAAAAGAGTCCGGCGGTCCACTCGGCGCCCTCATCAATAACGCCGGCATCACCAAAGATGGTCTCGTCATGCGCATGACCGACGAAGATTGGTCCGCCGTAATCGATACCAACCTCACCGGCGCTTTCCGATGGATCCGCGCCGCCTCCCGCGGAATGCTCAAAGCTCGTGCAGGCCGCATCGTCAATATCGGCTCCGTCGTCGGTCTCGTAGGTAACGCGGGGCAAACAAACTACGCCGCCGCCAAAGCAGGCCTCATCGGCCTCACCCAATCGGTCGCTCGAGAATTTGCTTCCCGTGGAATCACCTGCAACTGCGTCTGCCCAGGCTTTTTCGAAACCGATATGACCTCCATTTTAAGTGATGAACTTAAGTCTAAAGTGCTTGCCACCATACCTTTATATCGTTTAGGCAACCCTAAGGAAATTGCAGGATTGGTCTCCTTCCTTTGCGGTCCAGATGCCGGTTATGTCACCGGACAGGCTTGGGCCATGGATGGAGGGATGACCATGTGAAAAAAACTATTTCCAATTCCTGCATTTTTTGATTGCCTAATTGCCTCCGAGAATCCTAACTGCGCTCCGCACAAATACAGGAGTACCCACACTATGAGCGAAAAAAACACCGATCAGAAAATTAAAGACATCATCGTTGAGCAACTCAGCGTAAACGCCGAGCAGGTAACCCCAGAGGCCAAGTTTATCGAAGACCTCGGGGCCGACTCCCTCGACATCGTCGAGCTCGTCATGGCTTTCGAAGAAGAGTTCGGCGTGGAAGTTCCGGACAGCGAGGCCGAAAAACTTCTCAGCGTGGGCGATGTCGTAAAGTACATCGAGGACAAGCAGTCCAAATAACCCCGGCCGCCCTCTGCCACGAGCGGAGGTCCCCCTCGGCTGGGCGTTGAGCGCCCTTATTATGAGCACCCGCCGCGTCGTCGTCACCGGGCTGGGTACCCTCACGCCCCTCGCCAACGATTTTCCCACCACCTGGTCACGCCTCCTCCAAGGCGCCAGTGGCATCGGTCCTGTTACCGCCTTCGATGCCACCGGCTACGACTGCCGCTTCGCAGGCGAAGTTCGTAACTTCGATCCGGTAAAAGCATTCAAAAATCCCAAGGACGTTCGCCGCACCGATCGCTACACCCACCTCGCCATGGGCGCTGCTGCCGAAGCTTGGCGAGATGCAGGCCTCGAAGGCGCCACCCTCGACGCCGATCGCGCCGGCGTCCTTGTCGGATCAGGCATTGGGGGTCTCAGCACCCTCGAAGAACAGCACACCATTCTGCGTGATCGTGGACCCAAAAAAGTCTCCCCTTTTATGATCCCGATGATGATCAATAATATCGCTGCCGGCCACATCTCCATGCACTTCGGACTGCGCGGACCCAACTTCGCCATCGTCTCCGCTTGCGCCACCGCCACCCACTCCATCGGCGAGGGCTGGCGCCTCATTCGCGAATCCGAGGCCGATCTCATCGTCGCAGGTGGAAGTGAAGCCGCTGTCGTTCCCCTCGGTATGAGCGGATTCGGGGCCATGAAAGCCCTCTCCACCCGCAACGAAGAACCCACCCGAGCCTCCCGCCCATTCGATAAAGGCCGCGACGGCTTCGTCCTCAGCGAAGGCGCGGGCGTCCTTATCCTCGAAGAACTTGAACACGCCCGTCGCCGCCAAGCCCGCATCTACGGGGAAATCCTCGGCTACGGCGCCACCGCCGACGCTTACCATCTCACCTCCCCCGCCCCAGGCGGCGCTGGAGCCGCTCGCGCTATGGCCCTCTCCTTAAAACACGCGCGAATGAATCCCGACCAGATCGACTACATCAACGCCCACGGCACTTCCACCCCACAAGGCGATATCTGCGAAACCCAAGCCATCAAATCCGTTTTAGGAGCTCATGCAAAAAAAGTCGCAGTCAGCTCCACCAAATCCAGCCTCGGCCACCTTCTCGGGGCCGCCGGCGCCGTGGAAATGGCCATCTGCTTTAAAGCACTCGAAACCAACATCCTCCCCGCCACCATTAACCTCGAAGAGCCTGACCCCGATTGCGACCTCGACTACATCCCCCAGAAACCGCGGGAGCAAAAGATCCAGACCGTCATGAATAATTCCTTCGGATTCGGAGGACACAACGCTTGCCTCATCGCCTCCCGTCTGGTTTGATTACTAGTTCTGTGAAAGCCGAAATCCATCCTACCTACATCGACTGCACCATGACCTGCGCCTGCGGGGCTGTCTACCATGCCCGCTCCACCAAAGCCCAAGTCCGCTTGGGTATTTGCGCCTCCTGCCACCCCTTCTTCACTGGCACCCAGAAACTCGTCGATACCGCAGGTCGCGTGGAGAAATTCCGCCGCCGCTTCGACGCCGCCACCGCCGCACCGAAGGCCAAAAAGCGCGCCTAGGCGCCCGCGCGGATTCACCTACCCGTAGCCCAACGGCACGGGTATGGTGCCGCCCTTTCCCTCGTGGAACCCTCCGCCCAACTCGCTCTTCTCGAAAACCGCCTCCAAGAACTGGATCGTGAAATGGCGGAGCCTGGCCTCTACCGCCAAGCCACCCGCGCCCGCGATCTCGCCCGAGAACATTCTCGTATCCGCACAGGCACCGAAGCCGCCCGTCGACTCGTCTCCCTCCTCACCCGACGCCAGGAAAACGAAACCCTCCGCACCTCCACCACCGATCCCGAACTCCGCCAACTCGCCGTCGACGAAGACACCGAACTCGCCCGCGAAGAGGCCACCACCCGAGAGGCCGTCCTGCGCTCCATCCTTCCCCCCGATCCAGACGAGCACCGCAATACCCTCGTCGAAATTCGTGCCGGAGCAGGAGGAACCGAAGCTGCCATCTTCGCTGGAGATCTCTTCCGCATGTACAGTCGCTATTCCGAAGTGCGGGGTTGGAAAATGGAAACCCTTTCCGCCAGCCAGTCCGAACTCGGCGGTCTCAAAGAAATTGTTTTTGAACTCAGTGGCCCATCCGTCTTCGCCGCCATGCGCCAAGAAAGCGGCGTTCATCGAGTCCAGCGCGTTCCCGCCACCGAAGCCCAAGGCCGCATCCATACCTCCACCGCCACCGTCGCCGTCCTCCCCGAAGCCGAAGAAGTGGAGTTCCATATTCGACCCGACGAAGTCCGCGTCGAAGTCTGCCGCTCCGGCGGTCCAGGAGGCCAGGGCGTTAACACCACCGATTCCGCCGTCCAAGTCATGCACATCCCCACAGGCCTCATTGTCCGTTGCCAAGATAGTCGCTCACAAATTAAAAATCGCGCCCACGCCATGAAAATTCTTTCCGCACGGCTCCTCGAGAAAAAACGGGCCGAAGAACAGGGTCGCGTCGACGCCACCCGCCGTGAACAGGTCGGCACAGGCGAACGTAACGAAAAGATCCGTACCTATAATTTCCCCCAAAATCGTCTCACCGACCATCGCATCGGCTTCACCTCCCACGATCTTACCCTCGTCATGGAGGGCAAACTTGAACCCCTTGTTGAAGCTCTCGCCGCCGACCACCTCAAACGCCAACTCAACGATCTTCGATCCTCCAACCTCAAGCCCACACCATGAAACTCCTCGCCGTTCTCGAGGCCACCACTGGCCACTTTTCGCGTAACCTCCTCCCCTCCCCACGACTCCAAGCCGAACTCCTCCTCGCCCACGCCCTCAACCTACCCCGCCTCGGTCTTTATCTGCAGTTCGAACGCGACCTCACCCCAGCCGAGCTCGAAACCTTGCGCACTCTCGTCCGCCGCCGCGCCGCCCGCGAACCCCTCCAGCACCTCACCGGTTCCACCGCCTTCTCTGGCCTTTCTCTCATCTGCCGCAACACCGCCCTCATCCCCCGCCCAGAAACAGAACTCCTTGTCGAACACGCCACCCGCCTCCTCCAACAACTTTCCCCAGGCCTGATCATCGATGTCGGTACAGGAACCGGAGCCATTCCCCTCGCCCTCGCTCGCCACCAACCCCAACACCGCTACCTCGGCCTCGATATCTCCGCCCAAGCTCTCGCCCTCGCCCAAGAAAATTCCGTCCAAGCCTCCTCCGCTCCCCCCTCAGGAACCCAAATAAACTGGCAAGTAAATGATCTGCTCGAAGGCCAATCCATCCCCGCCGTCTTAGTCACCGCCAACTTGCCCTATCTCACCCCAGAAGAAATTACCCAAGCCGAACCCGAAGTCCGCCACGATCCCCTCCTCGCACTCGACGGCGGGCCCGATGGACTCCAACTCATTCGTCGCCTCCTCCCCCAAGCGCTCCCCCTTACCTCAATCCTTCTCCTCGAATGTGGACCCACCCAAACCGAAACAGTCGCCGCCCTCGCCCAAGCCGCAGGCTTTCGCCGAACTCTCATCCACCCCGACCTAACCTCCCGCCCACGCTTCGTCGAAGCCCATCGGGATCCCTAATCACTCCTCCGCTTCCGCGAAAATAAATTCCTCTTTGCCTCCTTCCTATCTTTGCGTGAAAATACCTCCGTTATGAGACGCGCTATTTATCCAGGCACTTTTGATCCCGTCACCCTTGGCCATCTCGATGTCCTCGCCCGCGCCGCCCGCCTCTTTGATGAGGTGATTGTTGCCGTCGCGGAAGATAGTTCGAAAAACCCCACCTTCTCCACTGCCCTGCGGATCCAACTTCTCCAGGACAGCATCCGCCACGAAACCTGGGCACCCCAAATCCAAGTCACCTCCTTCCATGGCCTCCTCGTCGAATTCGCTCGCCAGAAAAAAGCCGTCGCCGTCATCCGCGGTCTTCGCGCCGTCTCCGATTTCGAATACGAATTTCAGCTCGCGCTAACCAACCGCCGCCTCCATCCCGATCTCGAATCGGTCTTTCTTATGCCACGCGAAACCCTCTCTTTCATCAGCTCCCAACTGGTTCGAGAACTAGCTCGGCTCGGTGCCCCCCTGGAAGACTTCGTTCCTCCTTCCACCGCCACCACCCTGCGCCAACACTTCTTAAAAAAATGAAAATCGACCCCCGCACCATCCCCGAGGAAGGCCTCCAACTCACCGGCTCCCTCCCCCTCGCCGATTATGATGTCCCCGCCATAGGTATCCGCGGTTGGGACAAAATCGATTACCAATTGACCCTCAACAGGATGGAATCGGAAGTCACCGTCCTCGGCTCCCTTTCTGCGAAGTTCGAAAGCTCCTGCGCCCGCTGCCTCGATTTCATTCCTTGGAGCCTCGAGGTGAAGGACTTCGGTCATCTTTGCCCCATCACTGATGGGGATTTGCTCGACTTGACGCCACTCATCCGAGAGGACATAATTCTAGCTCTTCCGCTTGCAGCCCGCTGTGAGTTGGACGGCGCAGGAAAGTGCCCGCGTTCGGGAAAAGTTTTTACTTTTTCTGACCAGGACGACTTCGCCGAAAAAAGACGAGCCACGGTCTGGCGGGATTTAGACCGACTCACAACGGAGAACTGAAACCATGGGAGTCCCTAAACGCAAAACCTCAAAAATGCGACTACGCATGCGCCGCGCTGCGCATCGCCGCGACCTGCCTCAGCTTCGCCGCGACAAAAGCGGTAGCCTTCACCTCTCCCATGTCGTCGATCCAGCGACCGGCCGCTATCGCGATCGTCAAGTTCTCACTCTCGAGACCCCCGCCGCTTAATTCTCCCCCCGCGCTCCCGCGGGTATTTTTATGAAGATTGCCCTCGATGCAATGGGTGGGGATCACGCCCCAGAACGCCCGGTGGCCGCGGCCTTGGAGGCCCTCGACACCTTTCCTCAAATTGAAAAACTACTCCTTTTCGGCCAGGAAGAGCGCATCCGCCAAGAATTAAAAAAACTCGGCAAAGATCAACTCCCTCCCCGCCTCGAAATTCGGCACTGCAAAGAAGTCATCGAAATGGGCGATTCCCCAGTCGAATCCCTCCGCCGTAAAAGGGATAACTCCATCCTTCGCTCCATCGAAGCCGTGCGCGATGCAGAAGCCGATGCCGCCGTCTCCGCTGGCCATACTGGCGCCATGGTTGCCGCCGCCACCATCCGCCTTCGCACTCTTCCCGGGATCAGCCGCCCAGGTATCGCTTCCGTCATGCCCACCGAAACTAATCTTTTTATCCTACTCGATGCCGGCGCCAATCTCGACGCCCGCCCCGAACATCTTCTCGATTACGCTCTCATGGGCTCCATCTACTCCGAAGAAGTCCTCGGCTACTCCAAACCACGCGTCGGACTCCTCTCCATTGGCTCGGAAGACGCCAAAGGCAATAGCCTCACTAAAGAAAGCTTCAAACTTCTCTCCAACGCCCCCATCCATTTCGTTGGCAACATCGAAGGACGCGATCTCTTTGAACGCCCTGTCGAAGTCGTTGTCTGCGACGGATTCGTCGGGAATGTCGTACTCAAAACCAGCGAAAGTATCGCCGCCGCAATTTTCCAATGGCTTAAACACGAAATCCAAAAAACGCCCCTCCGTATGGCGGGAGCTTGGCTCGCCCGCGCCGCTTTTAAAGCCATCAAGAAAAAAACCAGTTACGAAGAATACGGCGGTTCCCTTCTCCTCGGAGTCAACGGAATCTGCGTCATCGCCCACGGCAGTTCCAGCGTCAAGGCCATCCGCAACGCCATCCGCGTGGCCGTCGAAGCCATCGAACACGGCGTCAATGACCGCATCATCCGCGCAGCCGGCATCGCAGGGGCCCACAAAGAATCACAATCCGATGCCGTCCCAGCCTGATTCTGGCCTCCAGATCACGGGGACAGGCGTCTATCTCCCCTCTCGTATCGTCACCAACCAAGAACTAGAAAAACTCGTCGATACGACCGACGAATGGATCGTTACCCGCACCGGCATCAAAGAACGCCACATCTCTTCCGAGCAGGAAACTTCCACTTTCATGGGTGTCGCCGCATCCAAGCAAGCCTTAGCTCAAGCCCAACTCTCCGCTTCCGACCTCGACCTCATTCTCGTCGCCACCGTCACGCCTGACTCTTTTTTCCCTTCGGCCGCTTGTCGTATCTCCGCCGAGCTCGGAGCCACCGGCTGCCCAGCCTTGGATCTACAAGCCGCCTGCTCAGGCTTTGTCTACGGACTGATTCTTGCTGAGCAATTTCTCCGCACCGGAGCCGCCAAGAATATCCTTCTTGTAGGCACCGAGCGCCTCTCCTCGGTTATTGATTGGCGCGACCGCAATATCTGCGTTCTCTTTGGCGACGGCGCAGGCGCCGTTATTCTCCGCTCCAAACCAGGACGTCGTGGCCTCCTCGCCTTCGATTGGGGCGCCGACGGCTCCAGCGGACACCTACTCCACCTCGGCAATGTCCAATCTCGGCCCGCTGCCCTCACCCCACCCACCCCACTCACGCCCGACTGTTTCGTTATGGCAGGCAAAGAAATATTTAAACTCGCCGTCACCGCTATGGCCAACTCAGCGAAACGCACCTTAAAAAAGGCTGGGGTTAAGTTGGACGATATTAAATGTATCATCTCCCACCAGGCCAACATCCGCATCATCGATGCCTTGGTGGAGAAGTTAAAGTTTCCGCGCGAACGTTGTTTCGTCAACGTCCACCGCTACGGAAATATGTCCGCCGCCTGCATTCCCGTCGCCCTCCATGAAGCTGGAACCGAAATGAATCTACAAAAAGGGGATAAAGTTCTTCTCGTAGCCTTCGGCGGCGGCCTCACTTGGGCCAGCGCCCTCATCGAATGGTAACTGCGCACTCATTTAAGATTAGTATATTTGCAAATATGCTAATCTTGTTTTTGTTCCTCTCTTAACCCATTTCCTCGATCTGGAAATGAATCCGCCCCAGCCCGATCCTCACTGGCCTCATCTCGTTGCTGAGTTTTCCCGCGCACTTTCGGTCGAAGGTCGCAAACAACTTGGCTTATTCGCCATCGAGGGTTTTCGTCTACTCGAACGCGCCCTCGCCACCTCCACTCCCCTCCCCCATGTACTCCTCACCCAACGAGATTACGAAAATCCATCCCCCCGCCTTGGCAAACTTCTCGAGCAGCTCGCCCCTCTTCCTACCTCCCTTACTTTTGTTCCAGAGGATGTTTTGGAGAAACTTACCGAGGACCGAATGCTCGGCCCAGTTCTCGCCTTGGCGAAAACCCCACCTGCCCCCGATCTTTCCCTCCTTCTCGCCCAATGGCAAAAGCAACCGCAACGTAGAAAGATTCTTATCGTCGAGGATATGGTCGACCCAGGCAATGTAGGGGCTCTCATCCGCACCGCTCACGCGCTCGACGTCGGGCTCTTCCTAGCTCTACGCGGAGCCGATCCCTTTCATCCCCGCTCCGCTCGTACCTCCATGGGAAGTATATTTCGTATCCCCATCCTTCGCTGCGACTCCACCGACACCCTTCTGCAGACACTCCGCGAGCATCAGGTCTTCACCATCGGCGCGACCTCGGAAGCAACTACCCTCCTCCCCAACACATCTTTCCCCAACAAAACCATGGCCCTTTTTATCGGTCATGAAGGAAAAGGCCTCTCTCAGCCCCTCCGCCAAGGTCTCGACCTCTCCGTCGCGATTCCCATGACCTCCTCCATCGACTCCTTCTCCGTTAACGCAGCTACCGCCGTCATCCTCTACGCTATGACCTATCCTCCCTCTTTGAACGAATCGTAGAATGATTCCCCTATCGACCCTACGGTTTCAACCAACCTCCCACCGCCTGCAACGGTTCCACCTCCCCCTCCCTCTTAATCCATACTGCCAGAGCATCCCTCGGCTCCTTTATTTTTCCCTCCCCCGCCCACACCCCATCTTTCTCCTTTAACTCCAGCCCCACAATCTCTCCTGCCACAAAGTCATGGGTCAGCTTGCACCCCGCGTTCTCTCCCGCCGTCACCTCAATCTGAATCCCGCTTCGCATCGGAGCCAGAAAAGCCCGCTGCGACTTGCTCGCCGCTACCATCGGCGTCCAAAATACCTCCACTCGATTCCCCATAATCTTGGCCCGCAACTTTCCCGCCATCCGACCCACCGTCGTCAACGATCCCTCCTCCACTTTCGCCCACTCCCTCCCATTGAGAGCAAAAGCAGGAGTCTCCACACTATCCTTGCCCCAGCCTTTTGCATAAGCCCACTGACGCTGGCTAAAACTGGCCGACGACCAACGATCTTTCCAACCCAACGAATCCCAAGTGTCCACATGCCAAGCTACCGGCACGAATTTTGTCCAAAGACCTTCCCTTTCTTTTAACCGACTCAACCACTCCTCTGCCACAGGACAACTCTTACACCCCTCCGACGTAAATAGCTCAACCATCGCCACCCGCTCGGGACCGGACTCCATCACCTTTTCCTCTGCCCATACTCCTGCACATCCCAACCCGATCCCTAGTCCTACCATCCACGCCCAGCCTTTCACCTCGATCCTCGCTTTTCTGACTGCGCTATCTTCTCCAATAGCACCGCCGCACAACGCGCTCCTGCACCCAAATGCTCTTGAAAACAATCCGCTGCCCTCTGCCCCAACTCCTCCCGCCCTTTCTTAATGGAAAGTAATCCCTCCAAGTCCACCCATAAATCCTCCGCCGAACCCGCAATCAATATCGCCCTCTTTTCTTCAAATTCCCGACGCAAAGGCATGAAGTTTTCCATGTGCGGTCCCGCCACAATTGCCCGCCCATGCCGCGCCGCCTCAAGAAAGTTCTGCCCTCCGGTTCCCGTTAGTGTCTTGCCGATAAAAACCACATCGGCCGTTGGGTAGAGATCCCGCAACTCACCCGTTGTATCCACTAGCAGAATATCAGGATCCGTTTTTCCTTCCCTCTCCAACCGGGATCGTCGAACCACCCTCAACCCCACCCCCTCCAACTCACCAAGAATCGAGTCCGTCCTCTCCACATGCCGAGGCACCAGCATCAATCGTAGCTGTGGATACCGCCCCTTAAGTTCATTCACGATGTCCGCCAGAATCTTCTCCTCTCCAGGGTGGGTGCTTCCGCCCAAAAGAATAACCTGCCCCTGATCCCACCCTGCCAATTTTCTTAACTCCACTCCTTTGCCCGGATGATCCGCCGCTAACGCCGCTACGTCATACTTCATGCTCCCCATCAAATGCAAACGTTTCTCAGGAAACCCAGCAATCGCAAATCTCCGCATATCCTCAGGACTTTGCACCCCGATCCAATCAAACAACTGCAAGACGGGCCGGACAAATGTCCGGGCCATCCGAAACAAGCGCCGATTCCGTCGCGAGAGCCGTGAATTAACCAAAAGAATCTCTACCCCCATCTTCTTTGCCCGCCAAAGCATATTCGGCCAGATCTCATTCTCCACCAAGATCAACACCGAAGGATTGATCCTGCGGAACGCCCTCAACATCGAATAATAAAAATCGGTTGGCACATAGACCAGCCTTGTTTTTTCATCGAGCAAGGGTTGCCCCACCTTCCGACCCGTCGGTGTCCCGGTCGTTAACAAAATCCGCAGATCCGGCTTTTGCGCTCGCAACTCCCGAACTAAAACTCGCGCCAGCAACATCTCCCCCACGCTCACCGCATGAATCCAGACAGGACGCCGCGGATCTTTCAACCACTCCTTTAACTCCTTCGGATAGTGGCCCAGTCGTTCGCCCAATCGCTCCCAAAACGGCTGACGTCGCCAGATCAGATAAGTGAAATACGGCCAAGTCAGAGCGAACCCTGCCGTGAAGAGCAGGTTGTATCCGATCTTTAAAAAAGGTTCAGGGATTGTTGTCATGCTCTTGGATGGGCCTTTCCATATGCACCGCGCAATCGCTCGGGAGTCACCCGCGTGTAGATTTCCGTGCTGGTTAAACGAGTGTGCCCCAAGAGCTCCTGTACCGCCCGCAAATCAGCACCCCGACCCAACAGATGCGTCGCAAAACTGTGGCGCAACTTATGCGGAGTCAGGGACGAATCTAAACCCGCCTCCGCCAAATACTCTTTTAAATTTCGTTGGAAGACCCGCGCGCAAAGTCGCTCCCCCCTCGGCCCAAGAAAAGCCGCTCCCCCCTCTTTCCTCCATGCCACCGGAAGCTTCTCTTCATACTTCTGCATCGCAACTCGTACCGTTTCCCCAATCACCACCAACCGCTCCTTACCTCCTTTGCCGCGCACCTTCAGCGTACGGCGCCCCTCTGAGTGAAGCGTCCGCCATGAAAGACCCAGCGCTTCCCCTAGCCGCAATCCCGTTCCATACAACAGCTCCAACAAAGCCGCATCCCGCCACTTCGTCCAAGCTGGCTCCTTCCGCCCTGTTTCCTTATTAGGTTTTTTTCGAAGAATTTGCAAAGGCGCCTCCAGCAGACTTTCTATCTGCTCCTCACTCAGAAAACGTGGCAATGAACGTCGAGGCCGTGGCAGGCGAAGCCCCGCCGCCGGGTTATCCGCCCTCTCCCCCCTCGCCTGCATCCACTGAAAATAGGTGCGGAGAGCAGAAAAACGCAGACGGACCGAAGCAGGACCATGCCTTCCTTTCCCCGATAACCCGTGAAGATAACTGCGACACTCCTTCTCCCCTATCGCATTCCATTCAGTCGGCATCCCCACCTGAAATTCTCCCAGCACCTGTCGATAGTTCCGCACAGTATTCGGCGACAAACCTCGCTCGTCTGCCAAGTGAGAAAGGAAGGCCTTAATTTTCGGGTTCACTTCCGCGATGGATTCAGCTTTCAGGTTTCCGCGCTAGCCCGGGATTTTGCCGTTTTTTTCACTTTTGGCTTCCGCGGTTCGCGTGGAGGGAAATCAAAAGATACTTTTCCATCCTTCCACATTAAGAAGGCAGAAAAGGGACGGCGGGTTTTATTTGAGATAAACTTCTCCAGTAAAGCGGTTTTACCGTTTTTCAGAAGATCCTGAACCTCATTCAGCGCAATATCCCGACTGAGGATCTTTTTCGAAACCTTGAACGTACAAGTCGAGGGCTTCGATACACTGTGCTCACAGACATAGCGCAGCTGGCTCATGAACATCCGCCCCTGACAAGCCAGACACGTCCCCAGCGGCTCCTGGTCGGAGAAATCGAGCGTTCCCTCCTCTTCTCCCACGACCAACTCGATTTTCCTGCCCTCCCCTAGTTTGAGTCCCGCCGAAAAAGGTCGCCCAATTCGACTTCGAAATCCATCCAGCAATCCCAAAGAACCTTTCTCCAGCAGCGTGAGAAATTCAGCTGCCTCAATCCGTCGGCCTGCCAACACTTTCCGTACCGAGTACTTATTGTCCAGTGTCCGGTACTCTCGCAAGGTCTCCTCAAACTCCTGCCCCGATTCGGGATCTTTGAAGTCGAGTTTTCGTAAAACGTGATCCTTGTCCTGAAAGGCTCTAGTCTTTTCTACAATATCACAAGTCACCTTTTGGATTTCCTTCATAAAGTCGACCCGCTTCAGCCGACCACTTTCGATCTCCCTCAGCTTATGCTCCCACTCCCCCGTCAGCTCGGGAGAGTGAAGAATCTCAATACCTAGCGCATCGAGGGTTTCAAATAAGCCAAAAGCTTTCGCCGTCGGCATCAACTCTCGGCCCAACCGACGGATATACTCTTCCGAGATGAGAGTCTCGATCGTTGCCGCACGGGTTGCTGGCGTACCCAAACCCCGCGCCCCCATCGCCTCCCGCAAAGCCTCATCCTCAATCAGCTTCCCTGCACCCTCCATCGCACTCAATAACGTAGCCTCGGTGTATCGTGCGGGCGGTTTCGTTTGCAATCCCACAGAAACCACCGCTTCTGTTTTCACCTTTTCCCCTTCCTCCACTGGTACCAAAAGCTTTCCCTCGTCCTTGCCACCCTCCTCTACCCCCTCTTTCCCGTATACCGCCAGCCATCCCGCTTCCTTTAGTATTTTGCCCTCCGTCCGAAAAGGATGCTCCCCCACCCGAGTGATACGGGTGGTGACTTCATAGACCGCCTCCGGATAAAATACCGCGATAAATCGTCGGACAATCGCCGCATAAACCTTTGCCTCAATCTCGTCTAGCTTCAGCGGAATCTGCTGCGTCGGAATAATGGCAAAGTGGTCACTGACCTTCGCACTGTTAAACACCCTCTTCAGCGGCTTCAACCATCCGTTTTTTAGTACAGTTTCCGAAAACTCCCCAAATTCGCTACCTTTGAGGTTTTCCAGCGTCGACTGGGCCACCCCCAAATAATCCTCAGGCAAACATCGCGAATCGGTTCGGGGATAAGTAATCGCCTTATGCTTTTCGTAGAGCGCCTGCGCAATCTGTAAAGTGCGGCGCGCCGAAAGACCAAAACGACTGTTCCCATCCCGTTGCAAACTCGTTAAGTCATAGAGTAGTGGTGAAAGTTGGCGCGAAGGCTTTTTCTCGTCCTCCACCAGTCCCACTTTCCCTTGGCACTCCCCGACAATCTTATCTGCCCGCTGCTTGCCCCAAAGACGTTCTGGTTTCTGCTCAGGCCCACGATCCGCCGCTTTTTGCTCGGCCAACTTCTCGTCGTACCAACGACCCTCGTACTCTCCTGCCTTCGCCCCAAAAGTAGCCTGCACTTCCCAGAAATCTTTCGAAACAAAGGATCGGATCTGATGCTCCCGATCCACCATAATACTCAAGGTCGGTGTTTGCACCCGCCCCGCCGTCGTCAAAAAGAATCCGCCACCCTTCGAATTCAGCGCGGTCAGAGCCCGCGTGGTGTTGATCCCGATCAGCCAGTCGCTTTCCGAACGGGATTTGGCCGCGTCCAACAGAGGTACCATTTCTTCTTCCTTACGCAACTTGCCAAATCCCTCTCGCACCGATGCCGGCGTCATTGATTGCAACCAAACCCGTTGCGTCGGCTTCTTACACTCCGCCGCTTCCATCACATACCGAAAGATCAACTCCCCTTCCCGGCCAGCGTCGCAGGCATTGATCACTCCCGTCACATCCTTTCGTTTCAGCAGTTTTTTTAACAAAGCAAACCTAGGAGCGGTCCGCTCAATCACCTTCAACTTAAACTCCTCAGGCACCAGAGGCAGACTCTCAAAACTCCACTTCCCTTTACCCTTCCCATACTCCGTCGGCTTACACAACTCCACCAAATGCCCAATCGCCGAACTCAGGACAAACTTGTCCGACTCCCAATACTCCCCCTCCTTTTTAAAGCCCGTTAAAACACGCGCCAAATCATTGGCTACACTCGGCTTCTCCGCGATGATTAACTTTTTTGACATTGGTTAGTCTATACGAGTGAAGTACTTACCAGGCATTTGTCGCACCCGATGTTTCAGCTCAAGCTTAAGAAGCGTGGCGGACACCCTGGGCGAAGGCAACCCGCATTTTCGAGTTAGCACGTCTAAATGCATCTCCTCCCGGCCCAACGCCTCAAATACCTTTTTTTCCTCCTCTCCAAAATCATCAGGAGTCCGTGGCGACGACGGCATTTCTGATTTCGGAAGAAGAAACTCAAATTCCGCAAGCACATCCTCGATCGACTCCACCAAACGCGCCCCATCTTTCAGTAGTTGGTGGCAGCCTCCCGATTGAGGGTGATCAATCCTCCCTGGCACCGCAAATACCTGCCTCCCTTGCTCCAAAGCCTGCTTTGCCGTGATCATCGCCCCGCTCGCCCGCGCCGCCTCAATCACTAAAACCCCCTTACTCAATCCACTCACGATCCGATTCCTCATAGGAAAAGTTTGCCGATCAGGCGAAGTGCCCAGACAAAATTCGCTCATCACACAACCACCCGCCTCCTCCATCTTTTCCGCCAGCGACCGATTTTCTGCAGGATACATCTGATCCATCGAACAACCCAATACCGCCGCCGTCCTCCCCTTCCCCGCCAACGCCCCCTGATGCGCCGCCGTATCAATCCCCCGAGCCAATCCGCTCACCACCCCCACCCCCGCATAGGCCAACTGATAGCCAAGTTTTTTGGCTAATTCGATCCCGTAACCCGTGGCTTCCCTTGTACCGACAATCCCTAAGCAAGCCCCCTGTACCGCCTGCATATTTCCACGATAGTAGAGAACCATCGGTGGATCATGAATCTCTCGAAGCAGGGCAGGATAATTAGAATCCTCACAGTCCACCACCTCCAGCTTATGCTCCTTGATCTTTTTTAACTCCTGCGCCAAATCAAAACTCTTTTCCCAACCTCGGATCGAATCCGCTACCGCCTGCCCCACTCCCTCAACTCCAGCCATTTTCGAGGTCGCCAACCCAAGCAATCCCTCCACCCCGCCCAACGCCTCCCGCAATTTCCTCACTCGAACGGGTCCCACCAACCGCAGACCATTGAGGACTAGGTAGGCCTCGGTGCGCGTCATTTTTTCGGCGGTCGACCCTCCCGCACTTCCTCCAACGCCAAGCACACTTTTTTCTCTGTCACCCCAGCAACTAGATCAGCTCGCCCGATCTTGCGCAACAGTACCCAACGAATTCCCTGCAAGGTCGCCTTCTTATCTCGCGCCATCACCGGAGAAAGTTTTTCCCATGTCAGATCCGGATGGGTCACAGGCAAACCATACGCTGCAATCGCCGCCCTCAGCTTCTCCGCAGTTTTCTTTTTTAACCCCCGCGTTTTCACCGATAAATGAGCCGCAACTACCATGCCTATGGCCACCGCTTCCCCATGGCGCAGTCCCGCATAGGCCGAGATCCCCTCCAACCCATGAGCTACCGTATGCCCAAAATTTAAAAGCGCTCTTCGCCCCTTCAGATCCCGCTCATCCTCCCCCGCTAACTTCGCTTTAATCTCCACACAACGCTTGATAACTTTCGCCATCGAGCGAGGCCGTCCTTTCGCCACCGCGGCAAAGAGCTTCGCATCAGCGATCGCCCCATACTTTATCACCTCGCCCATTCCTGCCAGCCTTTCCGCTTCCGGCAAAGATTCTAGCCAGCGTAGATCTGCTAAAACCGCCTTTGGAGGATGAAAGGCCCCCACTAAATTCTTTCCCTCGGGCAGATCGATTCCCGTCTTTCCTCCCACACTACTATCGACCATCGCCACTACCGTCGTGGGAATTTGAATCACCGGCAACCCACGCAGATACGTCGCTGCCACAAATCCGGCCAAATCCCCAGTCACCCCCCCGCCCACCGCCACCACCCAGGTGTCCCTCGTCAACCCCGCCCCCGCTAGTTGCCGCAAAACTCGACCATACTCATCCACCGATTTTGATCGCTCCCCCGCAGGAATCCGCACCCGCACCACCCTTGAAGCGCGCTTCTCGAGCCACCCAAATATCGCCAAGGTCAAAGGCAAAGCCGCCACTCCCTCATCCACCAGCATCGCGACGGGCACCTTCGCAGGAAGATGCACCGCCAACCCCTGCGGGAGGATCTTCTCCCCCACATAGACAGAGTACATCCCGGCCGATGACTTTACTCGAACCCTCTGGGCGCTCATTAAACCCTTTCTAAGCCACCCCTAGGGCGAAACAAGCCAGCCATTTCATCTCTTTTCATGAGGGATTAAACTCCCCATTCCTGCAGAAGTTGCGCTCTTTTTTAAATAACCGCCCAATGGGGTCGTAGGTCACCCCCAAAAAGCCGCCTCACAAACCCCTAACTATAAACAGCTTGCACGGGTTCTTAGATCGTGTAAGTTTTTGAAGGTAAATTGTTTATATGGCGTTTTTTAATTTGTGGGGTCGTAGGTCTAAAATTCAAAATTAAAAATCATTCTTGGCCCGCCTCAACCACCCTCGTCACCTTCCCTCATCCGCATCGATATAATCAAAGAAAGTCTCTATCTCATCCCGACCTCCCCACCCCGCCTCTTTCTTTCGGAAGTCGAGTCGTTCCGCCATCTCGTCTCGCCAACCACGCTTCGCCAAATACCCACCCCAGACCTTCCTCTCCTCCGCATCCCGTACCTTCCCCTCCACCCCGCACCAATCCAATATTTCCTCGTCCGATCCGCCTTGCCTCACCCGCTCCCGTAATTTTTCATAACCTACCCCAAGAAAATTCACGCACGCCTGATCAAAACCCCTCCCCATATTCTCTCGATAATCTTCCGGCAATCCTCCCGCCTTCTCCAATCGCAATTTATCCACCATCCGGCCAAAATAAACCAATCCCCCCACCTCCACCCGCGGACTTCGCAATCCCTCCACCGGCTTTTTTTCTCCCCCACTCATCGCCCTAAAGCCTCCCGTAAAGAACGAATCTCCCTCTCCAACTCCTCCACCCGAGCCGCCAAATCCAAAACCAGCTCCGCCCCTCCCGCCGATACCCCATACTCCACCCGCAACTGCTCAATCCTTCTCACTAAAAAAAGTGATCCCTCGCCAAATCGTAAACTAGGCTCCGCCGACCTCCGCTCCTCACCCAATAATCCCATCTGGCAGTACTGCTGGATCACTTCGATCGTCGTCTCCGCTAATCGAGCCAACTCTTCCACCGCAAATTCCATGCGCGCCTCTTCCCGTACCTCCCGCGCCATCTGCATTCGCTTGCCTTTCACTGCCTACTCTCCTCCCCGAGGTTGCCACCCACTCTTTTTTCCCAACTCCTCCCAAAGCTTCTTCTCCTCGGCTCCCACAGAGCCAGGTACAACCACCTCCAAAATTGCATACAGATCGCCACGACTCCCATCTTCCCGCCTTAATCCCTGCCCTCGCAATCTCAGTTTTTGCCCTGCCAATGAACCCGCTGGCACTTTCAACATCACCGCCCCCTCCAATGTCCTCACCGGCACAGTCGCTCCCCCCACCATCTCCCAGGGCGCCATCTCTAAGTCCGTCACCAAATTCTCCCCTTCCACCCGTAAATCTGGATGCCTCGCCAATCTCACCCTCAAATAAAGATCCCCCGCCTCACCCCCGCTCGCCCCCTCCTGCCCGCGCCCCGCCAACCGAATCCTCTGCCCCTCCCTCACCCCCGCAGGCACTTTCACCCGATACGTTTCCACCCTCCCTCCACCCCTCTGCAAGGTCACCTCCCGACTCGACCCCTGCATCGCCTCCTCCAACGTCACCATTAAATCCCCTTCCACATCAGCCCCCCTCCTCGCCATCCGTCGCCCACCCGCCGCCCTCATCCCCTCAACCCCACCCATTCCACCAAACATGCTTTCAAAGAAATCACTAAATCCCGTTCCGCCAAAATGTACCTCCTCCATTCCAGGCCCAGCCTGCCCCCTCGGTGCTCCGCCCGCCCATTCATAACCACCCCCAGGGACCTCCCTTCCCATCTGATCATACTTCGCCCGCTTCGCCGGATCACTCAGCACCTCATAGGCCTCGTTCAACTCCTTAAACTTCTCGGCCCCCTTCACTTTGTCCTTCGCCACATCTGGATGGTACTCCCGCGCCTTTTTCCGAAAGACACTTCGAATTTCCTCAGGCGTCGCCGTCTTCACTACCCCCAACACTTCATAATAGTTCTTATAATCCATCTGATCTCACCCCAGTCATAGCTCGACTCGTTCCATAAAATGAAATGGCCCTAAAATAACTTCTCATCGTACCACCAGAACTACTCCCACGCCCCGCCCGTTTCAAGTTCTGGCCCAAGCTCCACTTCCCCCTTCTCCGCAACCGCTGCCAATCCATCGGAAAACGCCCGCACCCGAGAAAACTTTGGCTCCAACCCCCAACTTCCGTCCGGTTTCACATAGCCCCACTTCCCTCCCACCTCCTTCACCGCCGCCAGTCCACAGTTAAAAACTCCCGCCCGCTCAAACTTCGCCGCAATCGCCCACTTCCCATCCACATCCAGATACCCCCACTTTCCTCCCACATCCTTCGCCGGCGCCAACCCGCTCTCAAACGGTCCCACCGCCACCAAAATATCCTGCGCCTCCCCCGTCCCATCCTGCGCTTTCAACCCCGGCTGCAACTCCACCACCTTCTCCTGCAAATCCATCAACCCCCACCCAACCCCACCACGCCGCCACGCCACTCGCTTTCCCCCCAAAGGCACCAACCCCGCATAATTACCCGTCGTCCGCACCTTAATCTTACTATCAACCAAAACCCACGGCATTCCTTCCCCTAAAGCCTTTACCGCCGCCCGCCCATCCAGAAAATTTCCTACCTCCGCAAATTCTAACTTTCCCCACAACTTTCCACTCGGAATAATATATCCCCAAGCGGGTGGTACCTCCGGCTTCGTTTCCATTCCACTCTTCTCCGCTTCCGCCTGCTCCGCCTCCACATCGTCCGTCATTGGCGCATCTTCACTCTCCTCCACCGCCGCCAACCCTTCCGAAAAATTTCTCGCCTGCAAAAATCGCGGCGTGATCACCATCCGAATTCCCCCATCCTGATAAGCCACATACCCCCACTTCCCATTCAACTTCACCGCCGCCAAGCCCCCCTGAACTTTCCGCGCCGACTCAAACTCCATTTTTTTATTCTCAAAAGCCGTCGCAAATCCGTCCTTCTTTTTTCCCGCGACCCGCTGCTCCGCCTTTCCAAGAATTACCCCCTCACCATCCACATATTCCCACTTCTCCCCTATCCGCACTGGCGCCATCCCCCCCTCCATCGCACCCACCTCATCATAGTGATCCTTCGTTACCCGATTCCCTCGTTCATCCGCAAAAAACCACTCCGCCCCCAACTTCACCGCCACCCGCCCAATCCCCATCCGCGCCACCCCCTGCCCCACCTTCGCCTCCTCCCCATCCTTCACCTCAATCTTCACCAACGTCCCCATCCCAGGTGACTGAACCATCGCCATCGCCTCCTTCGGCCGTATTTCCGCAATCTTCTCCCCCTTCACTACCGCGTCCCCCTCCTCCTTGATCCATCGCACCATCGTCGCCGACCCCGGATTCGGCCCGTACCCAGGACACACCACCTCCACCTGCTTTTTTTCAAAAATACCAACCGCCCCCAAAATCCTCACCGTCCCCAAGACCGACCCCGGAATCGCCGCACCACCCGCCGGCACCCCAATCTTGATCAACATCCCCGACATCGGCGCCTCCACCGGCAACGCCGGCTCGGTTAGCTCCACCTCCGCCAACGGTTCACCCCCCTTCACCTCATCCCCCTCCGCCTTCAACCACTTCCGAATCTTCGCCCCCTTCACCCCAGGCAAAAACTCTGGCAAAGCCAACACTTTCGCTAAATCTCCACGGAACTTTCCCACCTCGTCATACTTCTCCGCAATCCTCCACGTGCCCGTGGTATCGACCATCCCCCACTTCCCCTCCCCCATACACACCCCTCCCAACATCAACCAACCCCAAGCTATCCAACTCCTCATCCTCCCATCATCGCTCACCCACCCAACCACTCAACGCGGAAAATCACCTATCTATTCATTCCCCACTTACGCCATTTTACTAAACATACTCCAACTTCACCTCCCCCAACCCACTTCTCCTAGCAAACTCGGCCATCCCTCCCTTCTCCTCCACCCCCAACTCATACCGAATACATTTCGTTAAATACTCCCTTTCCTCTTCGTTCACCGCCAACTCCCCCCGCTTTGCGATTCCTGCCAAACACCCCTCGCGAAACTTTTCCACCTCTCCCTCATTCGGCCGAAAACCCTTCCTCACCGCCCACACCCCAAAAACAAACGGCTTCCCCACCCAATCCCACCACACCTTACCTAAATCCGTTACCCCACTCCCCTTCCTCCTCCGCCACTCACCCAAAGCCTCATCCCCAATCAGCAACTTCGCCTCCCCATCCTCCCGCTCCTCCAACTTCACCCCCAGTACTCCCGCCGCCAGCACCTTCCATAACTGAACCGACGTCATCGAATGTTTCGTCAAAGAAATTCCACGACACTCACCCAATGTCTTATCCGAAAAAACCCCCACACTCCTCACCTCTCCTCTCGATCCCACCGCTAAACCATCCACCACCCGATACCCAGTCCGCGTCAACACCTCCCAAACCGGCACCAACGCCATATCCAACTCCCCCCTACGCAACTTCTCCACCAACTCCCGCGGATGCCCCCAAACCACGTCCCCCCCGTTCCACCCCCCCGAAAAAGGTTTCGCATGATCATACGGCACACACCCAATTTTCATCCCCTCATCCTACCACACCCATCCTCATCCACTCACTCCTGCAGGCACTCAACCTCCTCGTAAAATGTGTCTCTTTGAATCGGCTCCCTTCCCGCCTCCCGAATCGCACGCTCTAAATTCCCCCGCGTCTGCCCCACCGGCGTCTGCGCCCCTGCCATATGAAATATTTTCTCCTCCCCAATCGTCCCATGTAAATCATCCGCCCCATAACTCAACGCGATCTGAGCCAAAGGCAATCCCGTGCTAATCCAGTACGCCGTGATGTGATCAAAATTATCCAAGATGAGACGACTCGCCGCCAATACTCTCAACTCCTCCAGCGCACTCGCCCTCCGAATCTTTCCCAACTCCGCCAACCGCGTTTCCGCTGGCTCAAAGGCAAACGGCACAAAACCCGTAAACCCACCCGTCTCATCTTGCAACCCTCTCAGCTTTTCTAAATGATCCACTCTCTGCTCTGCCGTCTCCACATGCCCATACAACATCGTCGCCGTGCTCCGTCCCCCCATCCCATGCCAGATCCGATGCACCTCCAACCACTCCTCTGCCGACTCTTTTCCTCTGCAAATCTTATCTCTCACCCCCGCATCAAAAATCTCCGCCCCACCCCCCGTCAATGCCCCCAACCCCGCCTCCTGCAAATCCTTCAGCACCTCCGCAATCGGCTTCTTCGCCACTCGCTCCGCCAAATGCCGAATCTCAATCGCCGTAAAAACTTTTAACGTCGGCCTCGGCAACAACCCCGCCAAACCTCTCAACATCTCCAAATAAAACGAGTAGGGCAAACTCGGATGCAACCCCCCCACAATATGAATCTCCGTCACCCCCTGCGCCACCGACTTCCTCGCCACTTCCGTCATCTCCTCGACCGAAAACTCAAACGTCCCAGGATCCCTCTTTTTCCGAGCAAAGGCGCAAAACTGACAACTCAAAATACAAACGTTCGAATAGTTCAAATATCGGTTGAGCACATAACTCGCCCGCTTACCCACCTTCTTCTCCCGCACCCGATCCGCCAACTCCCCCAGCTGATGCAATTCCGCTTCCCGAAACAGATAAACCCCCTCCTCAGAAGACAATCTCTCCCCCGCCTGCGCCTTCTTTTCAACTTTTTCCCAGACGCTCATTTCCAAAAAATCTCCCACACCACACCTCCCAGTACGAGTCCGCTCACCATCGCATTCGCCTCAAAAAATGCCTTCTGCCTTTTTTCGGGTTGCCTTCCCCAGACCGCCTCTACCCCCAACACTAGGCAAATCACCACCCAGACCGCTCCATATCTCCACCCAAAACCAGCCATCCAGCCGAACCCCCCCAAACAAATTACCGCCAACCCATGCAACCCACTTGCCATCCTCAACGAAACCTTCTCCCCAAATCTCGCTGGAAAACTTTTCAGTCCCTCCCTGCGATCAAACTCCCGATCCTGCAACGCATAGATCAGATCAAAACCCGCCACCCACAAACCCACCGCACACCCCAAAATAATCGGCACCCAAGAATCAAACTGACCCCTCACCGCCAACCACCCCCCCACCGGAGCCGTCCCCAACGCCAAACCAAGAAACCCGTGCGACCCCCAAGTAAACCTCTTCGTCAGTGAATAAAAACAAACAATCCCCAAAGCCACTGGACTCAACATCAAACATAGCGGGTTCAAAAGCCACGCCCCACCCACCAAAGCCACCATGCCTCCTACAATTGTCACATACGCGGTCGTTTTGGAAACGAGGGTCGACCGCACCGCCGTCCGAGGATTCTTCTGATCAATCGACCAGTCTGCCAACCGGTTGAACGCCATCGCCGCCGTCCTCGCCCCTACCAGACAGATCAACACACCTACAAAAATCTTCCCCTTTGGCCAACCACCCGCCGCCAACAACATCGCCGCTAACCCAAACGGCATGGCAAAGATCGTGTGGGATATTTTGATAAACTCTGCCCATCGCTTGATCGCTGAAAACACTTACACACTCTACCACAACTCAACCCACCGATTAAAACCATCACCACCAACCCTCTCAACCGAGGGCGCATCATCTCGGTGCACCGATTGAACCACTCAGCCACTCAAACCTAGGTAGGGCGGTCTCTCCGAGAACGCCTCCGCTCAATTCTCAACCCCCAACCACCCAGCTAGGCGGCCTCGGAGATGCCGCCACTACCTAAGCTTCCCACTTCAAAACCACCTTTACACCTTCCCACATTCTCACATCTGGAATCCCTTCGCGTCCTTTGCGACCTTGGCGTGAGTAATCCGACACCTCTTTTCAATTATGGCAGGTGTACTCGGTCGTAGATGGTGTCCAGCAAGGAGGTAGTCCCACTGGTCACATCCTCGCTTAGCTCCCAGAACATCAAACCCCCTAAGCCGACTTGGTTGGCGTAGTTGGCCTTCACCTGCATCGATTCGGAATCATCATAGGTGATGAACCGCTTCGCTGTGGCTGAGTAGAGATAAGGAACCTGAGCCGTGGCGTTCCAGTACCGCTTGTATCCACCCGCTCCAGTATAAACCCCGTTGCTGTAGGTCAGAGCCCCAGAACTGAACAGGGAGTTGTAGGGAAACTCTGTCTCCCCCAATCCGGGCGAAGTTGCTTCGTAGCCAGCTTGACCCAGACCATCTCCGTTCGGTCCCGCTTGAACTCCATCCCAACCCCGGCCGTAAAACGGGACGCCTAGGACAAGTTGAGCCGCAGGCACTCCACCTTTCCCATTCAATCCGTTGAGGTAGATCTGCGTCGCACCTTGGACCGACCAGTTGGCACGACCTGCGCTCGGATCAATATTCACCATCGGCGCGTTGATCCCAGCGTACGAATCCCACCCACCGTGGAAGTCGTAGGTCATGATGTTGATCCAGTCGGCGATTTGCGATACTGCCTTGGGATCGAAGTTTGCGATATTCTGATCCCCTCCAGGGCCTGCGATGGAGAGATAGTACTTCTTCCCATCGATCGCCGTCTGACGATTCATTTCATCCCGGATCGCCTTCAAGAGGAGGTTGTAGTTGGCACCGTCGCTGGTCGAAGCTACGCCGCTACCATCCAACCCTCCCCCGCCTGGGTATTCCCAATCCACGTCGATCCCGTCAAACCCGTACTTCACCATGACGTAGACGGACGATTTCGCAAAATCTGCCCGCTTCTGAGCATCCCTCGAAATCGAGTAAAGCGGGGCCGATAAGGTCCATCCGCCGATCGAAATCATCGTCTTCAACTTCGGATACTTCGCCTTTAAGGCCTGAAGTTGCCCGAAGTTGCTGCTGGGCGTGTAAGCGGGTGACATAGTCAACGCCTCCCCCGCACTGTTCGCGCCTGCATCCGCATACTCGTCAAACAAGCCAATGCCCGCCGACAGAGTCGTTCCCGCTGGCTGCTGCATGTAGGCCGCGTAGTTGCTGTACTTCCACCCACGATAGGTGGATACGATCTTATCCCACGCGGTCGGCATCGTGCGATCGAGCGGAATCAGAAACGCGTAGTTGATCACATTCATCCGATCTCCCCGAATCTTGGTCACGGGGAAACCTTTCTGATAAATACCCCAGTTCGGGTAGTAGCCGACGATCTTTCGTTGTTCGACCGTCGGCATCTTCTCATATCCAGCAACAACCACCGGAGCGGTCGCTACGGTGATCGTCAGGATCTTTGTCGCCGAGCCTCCAGCGTTGGTTGCACTCAAAGTGATGTTTGAGGCGGCCGCCGCGGTCGGCGTTCCCGAGATTAACCCACTGGTCGCATTGACCATCAAACCAGCTGGGAGTCCGGTTGCCCTGTAGGAAGTCGGACTTCCCGAAGCCGCAATCTGGTAATTAAACGCCGTGCCCACTGTTCCACTGGCTGTGGCCGCACTGGAGATCACAGGTGCTGTGACAACTGGTGCTGCCGCGACGGTGATCGTCAGGGCCTTTGTCGCAGAACCTGCGGCATTGGTCGCGTTGAGGGTAACAGCCGAGGTTGCAGCTGCTGTGGGCGTTCCCGAGATCACACCACTGGTCGTATTGACCGTCAGACCAGCTGGTAGTCCGGTTGCGCTATAGGAAGTCGGACTTCCCGAAGCCGCAATCTGGTAATTAAACGCCGTGCCCACTGTTCCACTGGCTGTGGCCGCACTGGAGATCACAGGTGCTGTGACAACTGGTGCTGCCGCGACGGTGATCGTCAGGGCCTTTGTCGCAGAACCTGCGGCATTGGTCGCGTTGAGGGTAACAGCCGAGGTTGCAGCTGCTGTGGGCGTTCCCGAGATCACACCACTGGTCGTATTGACCGTCAGACCAGCCGGCAGTCCAGTCGCGCTGTAGGAAGTCGGACTTCCCGAAGCCACAATCTGGTAACTAAAGGCAGTACCCACGGTTGCACTCGCAGTAGCCGCGCTCGAGATAACAGGAGCGACTGCAGTGCCTCCACCCGCCGCAGCTCCATTGATCAGGAAAGCGGTGGGGATCTTGTTAATCGTTCCAGGGGTTCCGTTGTAACCAAAGGTCACCGATCCACCTGCAGGAATGGTGCTAGTCCAAGCAACCGGACTAACCGCCCACTTGGTTCCAACCTGGGAGGCAACAGCTGCGCTCCAGATTTCAGGAATCTTGCCATCAAAGGTGAATCCCAGACTCCAGTTACTCACTGCCGCGCTTGTTGGATTACTGATCACGACCTGAGCCGTGAAGCCAGTTCCCCAATCATTCTGGATCGTCTGCACCACCGTCAGCGTTGCCGTAGCTGGAGCGACCGCCACTGTGATCGTAAGGGTCTTAGTCGCAGAACCGGCGGCGTTGGTCGCCTTGAGGACGACAGCCGAGGTTGCAACAACTGTTGGCGTTCCCGAGATCACACCGCTCGTCGCACTGATCGTCAGACCAGCAGGCAATCCCGTCGCGCTATAGGAAGTCGGACTTCCCGAGGCCACAATCTGGTAACTAAACGCAGTGCCCACTCTTCCACTTGCAGTGGCCGCACTCGAGATGACAGGTACTGTGACCGTTGTTGCTGCCGCCACGGTGATCGTCAGGGTCTTGGTCGCAGAGCCACCGGCATTGGTTGCCCTCAGCGTAACGGTCGAGGCTGCAACTACTGTTGGTGTTCCCGATATTACACCGCTAGTCGCATTGACAGTCAGTGCAGCTGGCAGTCCAGTCGCGCTGTAGGAAGTCGGACTTCCCGAAGCGACAATCTGGTAACTAAACGCCGTACCCACCTTTCCACTGGCAGTCGCCACGCTCGAGATCACAGGTGCTGTGACTACAACTGGTGCTGCCGCGACGGTGATCGTCAGGGTCTTGGTCGCAGAGCCTCCAGCGTTGGTCGCATTGATCATTACGCTTGAGGCAGACGCCGCGGTCGGCGTTCCAGCGATCAGTCCACTAGTCGCATTGACCGTCAAACCAGCTGGCAGCCCAGTTGCGCTGTAGGAAGTCGGACTTCCCGAAGCCACAATCTGGTAACTAAACGCCGTACCCACCGTTCCACTGGCAGTAGCCACGCTGGAGATCACAGGCGCTGTGACCACTGGAGCTGCCGCCACGGTGATCGTCAGGGTCTTGGTCGCAGAGCCTCCAGCGTTGGTCGCATTGATCATTACGCTTGAGGCAGACGCCGCGGTCGGCGTTCCAGCGATCAGTCCACTAGTCGCATTGACCGTCAAACCAGCTGGCAATCCCGTCGCGCTGTAGGAAGTCGGACTTCCCGAAGCGACAATCTGATAACTAAAGGCAGTCCCCACCGTTGCACTCGCAGTAGCCGCGCTCGAGATGATAGGAGCCGCGGGCAGAACGACTGCCGCAGCCTGGATCAACCCCGCTCCGGTTCCATCCGCAATCGTGGCACCTGAGGCGTTGCTGA
>JBBAWB010000007.1:0-100939 GCA_040397385.1 Methylacidiphilales bacterium | reverse complement strand
TCGAGGAGGTCGAGCATGGCGGGACCGATCGAAAGGATGTTGCCCGTGCCATCGGACTGGATCCAAGGGGTTGGAAGAAGACGAAGAATAGATGAGATATTGTCGTGCTGCAGGCCGAGCTTGAGACGGGCCGAGCTGACAATTGCGGCCAAAACTCCTCCCAAGATGACCGTGCCCGAACGGACTAGCGGGTAGTCGGAGTTGTGAAAAATAAGAAAGTAGCTCTCGGCAACGAAAAGTGGTGTGACAAAAAGAATCAACCTTGGAGAGCAGAAAAAGGCAAGGATGGTTAAGGAAAGAATCGAAAGAAGGGGGGCTAAGGTCTGGTTGCCGAAGAACCAAGTCACAACATTTTCAATCCCCCAAACAGAAACCAAGAAAAATAGGGGCATAAGGCGTGAAAATGAACGGTAGGACAAGGGAGGAGGATTAAGATTCATGGGAACTGATTATGAGGGAAGGATGGATTGGTAGACAGATTCAATACGGGAAAGCCAAGCGGCCTTGGTGGAGGCGGAGCCTAACTTAGTAAAACCAGCTTGGCCCAAGCGGACGGCGAGCTCGGGGTGATCGATAAGATGCTGCATCTTATCGGCTAGGGCCTGAGGAGTAACCTGAAGTGCAAGGGCACCATCGATCCCGTCTGCAATTAGCTCTGGAAAAGATCCTTTCTTGAAGCCAACTACGGCACGGGCATTGGCCCAAGCTTCAAGAATCACCATGCCAAAGGGCTCGTCCCAAATGGAGGGTGCCACAAAAAAAGCGCTCTGGCTCCAGTACCGTTTTTGATCTTCGGGCTTTATAAATCCAGTGAACTTAACGTTTTTGAGAGCCAAAGCGGTAGCGAGGGCTTGGAGCTTTGGCTCCTGTGGCCCAGTACCAGCAATGATTAGTTTTCGATCGCCTGAATGGAGTAGCTGCCATGCTTGAAGAAGAATATGAACACCTTTTTCGGGAGAAAGACGACCAAGAAAAAGAATATCGCCACTTGGATTGGAAGGAGGGGGGGTGGATACTTCTGGCTCGTAAAAGTGCGGGATTACGTGAATCCGCTTCTCAGGGATTCCCATCTGGACGTGTTTGGCTTTTTGGGGATGGCTAAGGGCAACCCAAGCGGCGGTATTCTGAAAAGTACCGATGGAACGAACACGCCGAAGGATGAGACCCATCATGCCGCTGATCAAATGGCTGTCGCGCCAGCAAGCGGTTTGGAAAGCAGGCCAGAAGTTGCCGTGGAGACATCGTTCGCAAGGTTGGCCGTGATTGAGGAAAAACCCGTTGGTGCAGGCCATTCGATAGTTGTGAAGATAGTGAACGAGGGGGATTTTGAGTTCAAAAGCGGTCTGATAGACGGAGGGGGACAGGCCAGGGAGGATGTTATGAATCTGCCAAAGATCAAAATTGCCAACCTCTTGGTAGCGTCGCAATCGCTGAGCAGCCGGAATGTTGTAGAAAGCGCGGAAGGGAGCCTGAATTTTATCTATGACATCTTCCCCGAGTAGCTCATTCGTGGAGCCGATGAAGTACTCGGCGTCGTGATTTTGTTGGAGGGCATCACCGATACGGAAAACCGATCCCTCCTCTCCGCCAAAGTGAATGTATCGACTAAAGATTTGAAGAATGCGGAGGCGGCGCATGCCCCCCATAGTATGAGGTGAGGAAGTGACGGGGAAGAGCGAAGAAGCGAATATCAAAAGATTTTTAATTTTGGATTCTTGATTTTGGATTAGAAAAGAAACCAATCGAGGCCGATTGATAATTTTGGATGTTTGATTTTTTCCCGCGTTTGCGGGACGCGCTCACGCGCGGGTTACAGATTAAAGAGGAAAAGAATGGAGTTCATGAGCATTGAGAGGCGAATAAAGGAGTAAGGGCGAGGGGGAGTTAGGAAGAAAGAAGAAGCGGATGCGCCGCGATTTTTGATTATGGATGTTTGATTTTTGATTAAGAAAAGAAACCAATCGAGGCCGATTGATAATTTTGGATGTTTGATTTTTTCCCGCGTTTGCGGGACGCGCTCACGCGCGGGTTACAGATTAAAGAGGAAAAGAATGGAGTTCATGAGCATTGAGAGGCGAATAAAGGAGTAAGGGCGAGGGGGAGTTAGGAAGAAAGAAGAAGCGGATGCGCCGCGATTTTTGATTATGGATGTTTGATTTTTGATTAAGAAAAGAAACCAATCGAGGCCGATTGATGATTTTGGATGCTAGATTTTGAATGTTTGATTATCAGAGCAAAAGGAAAAGAATGGAGTTTAGGCATGGAAGGAACAGTATGGTGCTATGGAAAGGGGGAACCTGATTCGGGATGAGGCGTTTAGCTTTGCCTTGCAGATCATGGAGTTGGCTAAAACGCTCAGGCAGAGGAAGGAATACGAGCTGAGCTCTCAGCTGTGGCGTTCAGGGACCAGCATTGGGGCCAATGTGGAGGAGGCGCAGGCCGGCCAAAGTCGGGCAGACTTTATGGCCAAGATAACGATTGCGTCTAAGGAATCTCGAGAGGCTCTTTATTGGTTAAGGCTGGCGGATAAAGGGAAAATTATTTCATCCGAGGAAATAGCTCCAGTGCGAGCGCAGTGTGAAAGAATTGTCCGTATTCTGACCTCTATTGTGAAGACGGCTCGTGCGGGCAAAGAACAATCAAAAATCAAAAATCAAGAATCTAAAACCCTGTGAAACAGCTGGATTTCACTATCATCACCCCCAGCTTCAAGCAACTCGACTATTTGGAGTGTTGTATCAGCTCCATCGCGGATCAGACGGGGGTGAAGGTGGAACACATCGTGCAGGATGCGGGGAGTCCTGGGATTGAGGAGTTTGCGGAGAAGATGGGGGAGCGGCTTTTGGGGAAGTATGGGGGAGAGAGGGTGACCAACCTGGAGGCCTTCGAGCTTTTACATATTAGCACAGCCCATGGCTACAGCTTGCGAATTTTCAAAGAAAAAGACGAAGGGATGTACGATGCGATTAATTGCGGCCTAGAAAAAAGCCGTAGCGAATTATTTGCGTGGCTGAACTCAGACGAGCAGTATTTCTTAGGCACCCTACAGGCAGTAAAAAGAAGTTTTGATCGGGACAAATCAGCCGATGTTGTTCTGGGGGACGTTGTTTTGTTAAACAAAGATTATCATCCAGCAATATATCGAAGAATTATGAAGCCATTCTCATGGCATACACGCTTAGTTCACCTGCATTCGCTAAGCGCAGCGACATTTTTTAAAAGAGCCGCCTTGCCTAATCCTGTATTTGAAAAGCGATGGAAAATTATTGGAGATGCGGTGCTTGTTGATCATCTGATAAATATGAAGAAAAAGTTCTGTTGCTTAAAAAAGCCTTTATCCAGCTACATGATTACGGGAGAGAATTTGAGTCTTGCTACGCCTGGAGCGGAGTTACCGGCTTGGCATCGGGAGCTTGGCTTTCCTCCTCGTTGGATTAGGCCGTTAGTTATACTGCATCACCGAATCAGAAGGCTGCTCGCGGGCGCGTATCAGTCTCAGAAAGTCGCTCTTAAAATCTATCGGTTCGGCTCTCAAGAGCGGGCAAATGTTTATGAGTCTATTTCCTATCGCTGGAATGTATGATTTGGAATCAGCATATGCGTGAAGCAGTCATCAAAGTAGGTCGCCAAGTGCTGGGGGGACTTTCAGACAAGACCTTCAGCAGAGTTCAATTCTTACTACACCAAGGATATTTACCGAATCTTAAGGCCCCCAAATCCTTTAACGAAAAAATCCAGTGGCTAAAGCTAAACTATCGCGATCCATTGATACAGAAATGCGCTAACAAGCTACTCGCGAGGGATTATGTGTTGGAGAATTACGGCCCAGAGATTCTGGTTCCATTGATTGGCGTCTATGAGAGTGCTGGGGAAATCGGCTTTGAAGATCTGCCCCAGCGCTTCGTTTGCAAGGCTAGTCATGGATCGGGATGGAACATTGTGGCAAAAGACAAGGCCAAGCTGAACTGGGCAGTAGAATCGCAAAAACTGAAGAAATGGATGGCGACAGACTTTTCTGAGATCGGAAGGGAATGGGCATACAAAAACTCCCCAAGGAAAATCTTGATTGAGCAGTTTCTTGATGGGCCGGATGGACAATCTCCCTATGATTATAAGATTTTCTGCTTCAACGGGAAGCCTGGGTTTGTGCAGGTTGATACTGATAGATTTTCAGAACATCGAAGGTCTTTCTACGACGTGAACTGGCAACAACTGCCCTTCGGATTGGAGTATCCAATCGAAAGTAAGGTGCTACCAAGGCCAATTGGGTTTGATGAAATGATTGTAATAGCAAAAAAACTTTCGCAACAATTCCCCTTTGTCCGGTGCGATCTGTACGACTGTGATGGGAAAGTGTACTTCGGTGAACTAACCTTTTATCCAGGAAAAGGGACAGAGTGGTTTAACCCCAAACAAACAGATACTGACATTGGGGCGATGCTTTCCCTGCCTAACTGCTTATGAACTTGCCATGATTGCAGGAAGCTCGAAAGGAGAGCACATAGATCCGACGGCGTGGCCTATGAGATCTACATGCCAAAGAGGTAGGTCCGAAACTTATTCAAGGCAGAAAACCTTCGCACCGCATGGCCGGGCAGAGTGTTGGAATTTTAATCCTAAGCCTTTAGCGCTAGATTTAGAAGTCTCGGGAAAGCGAAGATGTGCCGTTGAGCTGCTCTACCTTGATGAGCTCGCTGATCTAAAATGAATTGCCCGAACAAGAGGGAAACAACAGAACCACAAAGCTCAGGTATATAATTTCACACGACCCATTTGTGCTAGGGAACAAAATGCTATAGCAGGAATTAATTGAGGAAGTGTTGTTGAGTAGTCGCCATAAACGACGAAGAAGCCCACGGAAGATGACAAGAAGATGCAAAATGACCAAATCTCGACCGGCCAAGCACTGTTCTTCTGGGAAGAAAAAAACACCCTCCCCGAGAATATGAGTGATGAAACACAAAAAACGATGAAAAAAAGTGATCCAACAATACCTGATACGAGCAAAGCGTGAATTTCACCCTCATGTGGCTGACGCATTTCAATAAAACTTCGCACATCCGAAAATTCATCAGCAACTGACATGGTTTTCAATCCCAAAAAGCTGCTGGTAGAATCAAGGGCGTAAGCCTTGTCATATTGGTAGCCATAACCAAAGAGTGGAGCTTTGATAAAATATTCTCTATAAAAAAGTGCTGTCATCTTATCTCTCCACTCGCTGGAAACACGGGCTTCCTCTTTTGCCCGAACATCCCAAGTCCCAGGTAAGAATGACAAAGCCCGCTGAATTCCAGTCGGAAGGGGGTGAACATAAGTATTAAAAATAATAATTGTAAAAACGAGAAAAGCACCAACCGGAAGCAAAAACAACACCCTGAAACGAATCCAGCAAAAAATGCCCCCAAAGGAAGAAAGAACGAAGTTAAAGACATTTGTTCTGAATCCGCTCAACGCGGACAAAATAAAAGAGAATGTAAGCACAGGATAAATCCATAAGCGGGTGTACGAGAGCCAAGAGGGAAAAGGAATATAGGAGAAAATCATGAGCGCTATTGAACAGCCAAGTGGGCCGAAAGTGGCAAAACGCGTTACTCCACCGGAACCGCCATAATTTCCAGAAAATATCTTGCCGTATTCGCCTACGTTAACCGAGCTAAAAAATCTAAAAATATACGGTGCCGAAGCTGGCACGAATGTTGTAAATGTGTCGGGAACTAGATCCACAAAAACACCACAGAAATACAAAAGAGGAATCTTTTGCAGATCACGCCAAGAAATATTGGGGATGGAATGTAAAATAGGCAGCGTAAGTGCTGTAAGGAAAATTAAGACATATTTTCTTCCGCCCCAACCTGCTCCACCGAGGGAACGAATCCCGATATCACCTGAGCGAACCCAATGATAAAACAAAATTGCGAGCAACCCAGCCAAAGGGATCCAAACAACAGGCGGACCCAGGCGCCAGAAAATCTGACGGCCCATTACAATTTGTAGGATCAAGTATGAAAACACTGCTATTGTGGCAACCTCCTGCATGTTAAAATTTAAAGGTAAAAAATTAAAGCGGCCCTGAATGGGAAGACAAAAAGGGATTATCAACCAAGACCGGTCCCTGAGAACAAAAAAGAAAAGAATCATTAATCCAGTGCCTGCCAAAAACGCCAAAGGTACAAAGTTACCTATTAATGCTTCTGATATAAGCCAAGGGGAGGCGATGAAGAACCCAAAGACGATGAGACTAGTCAGGATTTTCTGAACAGTAATGTTGTGCACAGCTGCTATCTTAGTCCTATTGGCTAAAGATTGAAAGCTGGGTATTTCGAACAAAAAAGCCGCACAGATACTTTGACAACTTCACTCCTCCAATTGCTGACATTTGCGACACCATCTGAAGAGGTTATTAGTTAATAGCAGCGTGGCTCGAAAAAAAAGCGTATATTTAATCGATAACTATAAATCTGCTTTGCCTGGACCAGGTTTGCCTAATGTTGTTCGGCTTAGTAAAAGAAGGATATTTTTTCGCAACCAAGGGATAGTTGGCTTTTCGACAATCAAATAAATGGCCGATGCGAAAAAAGCGAATAAAAATGTTAAAAAAACAACACCCGCTAAAGTATCTTTAAATCCAAGGCGTTGGGCGAACACGGAACCAGCCTGATGGTGAAGAAGATAAAGGGGATAGGTGATACCCCCGAGAAAAGCCGTGAATGGCCAACGGTAGTTCCAGAAGCCAAGTCCTGCGGGCAACAAAAGTGCTAAACAAAACATGAATATAAGGGAACAAGTAAATGGATTATAGGATGATCCATTACCACGATGATGAAAGTAGTGGAGAATGGCCAGAGCAGTAGCTAAGACAAAAAGTATCCAAACATACCGCGGAGTCTCATCCTGTCTCAAAAGATAAATAATACCTCCCAAAGCAAAGTGACCGCCGAAGCCATAAAACGTTAAGTAGTTCGAGTACTGGAAATTCGGAAAAATGTTTCCCACCAAACTGAAAAAAAGCATCCCAACTAGAAGTAGTAAAAAAGGGATTCGGAATACCAGACAAAGGAAAACAAGAATGTAGTACTTAATTTCGATAAGAAGAGTCCAGTAAGCCGAATCGAGAAAAACAAAATGACCCGAAAGGCCAGGTATAAACGCCAAACCCGTAAGATGTGTAAACAAATCAGAAAAATGCAAAGGTCTCCAGCAAAATGCCGACCAGACCACAGAAATAAAAAAAGTAAATAGTCCGCAAGCGGCAAGACCGGGGTACAGCCGCGAAAAACGGGCCGCAGCAAATGAGCGCCAATCTCGACCATGGGCTGTGAAAAGAATAAAGTATCCGCTGATAACAAAGAAAATATCTACTCCAAGAAATCCGTACTTTGATGCTGGGACAAGGAAAGACGAGAACATTCCAGTTCGCCCCTGATCTTGGCAAGAATAACTAAAATGATAAACGACTACGGCGAAACATGCAAAAAAACGCATCAAATCGAAAACAGGCATGTGGTTTGTGTTTAACGACTTTGAGTTCGATTGGGATGTCAACAGCTCGAGTATCAGATGCTAAATAAAATATGCAAGAAACTATTAAAACATAAGATTCAAATCGCACGTAGAAGATCGCAATGCAGCGATGATACAAAAAAAGCGCCATACCTTTAAAGAAATTTTGATTTAAATCCGTGAAGAAAAAACGGATCAAGGGATCAACAACTTTAACTGCTGTTTAATAAGCAATGCTAGAATCTCATAACCTTGCTCGCTCGGGTGCAGAAGATCAGGTAGGAGCCCCTTGTTGATTGATCCATTAGGCAGAAGAAACAAGCCTTCAACGTCTAAAAAGAAAACCGAACATCCATTATGAAGCTTCGCCAGAAGAAGATTAATCACGATAATTTTCTTTTGTTTACTTCCCTCAAAAAGACCAAACCCACGCGGAAGTAACCCAAGCAAAACAACTTTAGAATGTGGGGACCGGCCATGTATTGCTGAAAGTATGTTGCGAATGCCTGCAGCAATTGAGTCGGCGGAATTTTCAGATACAATTGTATTATTCGTGCCAATTAAAAGTACGATAACAGCAGGGCTGGCACTACCTAGCTCCCCGTTTTCTATGCGCCAAAGAACGTGTTGCGTACAGTCTCCAGGAAAGCCAAAAATGAGGGTGCGGTATTTTTCGAATGCACTATTGAAGATCGAAGGATGATTAGCCCAGTTAGATGTAATTGAATCACCCAGAAAAAGCACCTGACAATCCGTTTTTGAGGCTTGATCAACAAAAAGAAAGTGTGAGGCTAGAAATTCATCGAACACAGTGCCGTCATTATTAATACGTGGAGCTGCGATATCTGCGCGCTGACACTCGTGGGATTGGGAATATAAAAATATAACGCAGATACAAGCTGCAAAAAAGATAACGCAGAATGTAACCAACCAAAACTTCAAAACTCGAATTGTGATACCTCGCATAAATTTTAATTTAAATAAATGCTGAAAATTTCAAGATAGTTAAATATTAAGGTCGAAGTTTAATCCAAAGGGCGTCCATTTGTACCGCTTTACCTGATGAGTCCTGCAAACAGGGATAAACTTTATGCAAGATAAGTCCGCATTCATCCTCTAATAGTTTTCGCATTGACGTAAAATCAGCCTGCCCTTGATACATGTCACCCAACATAACTTCTGCATAAAAAGCAGAAACATAGCTACGAATTACATGTAGGCCTCCGCGAATCACTTTTCCTTCGGCACCTTGCGTATCGCACTTAATGATGATCCGGTTTGGGCGAGGTTTTGGTTGTGACTCATACCAAGTGTCTAATCGCTGAGTCGACACTTCGGAGACGCCGACATGGGCTGTGTCCTCGCCAAAGGATTTTACATTTCCAGCTTCATTCTCAAGCAAAGAGGATGTCTGCTCATTACGGTTCATAAAGAACTTTGCAGAGCCGTCTTCGTCGGAAAGAGCTAGACGCTCTAATTTAATGTTTGGCACGCGGGCTAAACGACGGGATGCAATTTCAAGATTCTTGGCGACGGGATCGAAAGCAACGATTGGGCAATTAACCCCAGCATCAACAAAGCGCAGGAGGGCATCCCCATGATGACAGCCGATATCGATAAAGAGGTCTGCTTGGGTCCTGCGACAAATTGTTGCCAAATCATCATAGGGATCCGAATGCCCAGTTGCTGCTAAGAACTTGGCTCGCAAATTACGAAAAAGCTTTCTAAAGACGGCGTTACGTAGAAGCTGGAGATAAATAACCTTTAAGATCAAGTGCGTCATACCCTACATAAAAGAAGTGATCTATCAATGTGACTTTTTTCCTCTGCGTTGTAAAGTGATAAAGCACGAGAAACACCAGTTGGTAATATTGGGGACAACTGCTATGCACTACCTTTCCACAAACAACTTCCGTTTGGCCAGAGGCTTGAATGAAACAAGAAGTGACCCATTGTGAAAAAAAGAAAAATTGCAGTCTTGGCAGATTTTCCTCTACATGCATTGCGGGACCTGATGTTGCCAAAGACAAATAGGCACTATGCAACTTGGCTTCCTCAAATTGCCGAAGCATGGGAAAAGCAAAAGAAATTTGAAATACACTGGGTAATTCTAAATTCAGCAGTTGACCAAAGAGTGGATATTAAACAGTGGAACCAGATGTTCCACATTTTGCCGACAACTAAATCATGCAGGGCAAGTACCCTTTACAGAAAGGATCGTATTGCGATTGGAAGGGTTTTAAACGAAATTAAACCTGATTTAGTACACGGATGGGGGACGGAGGAGGTTTATAGTTTTGCAGCGGTATTGGGCGGATATACTAACATTATATCGATGCAAGGAATTCTAAGTCATTATGTGTTCAAAAGTTTTATGCCCTTGCACAGCTACTGGCTAGCCGCGCTTGAAATCTTCGTACTGTGGAAGGCAGGCCATATCACTGTAGAAAGCGAATGGGGCAGGCGCATCTTAGAAAGACGAAATCCCTTTGCAAAAATCAACATCATAGAATATGGGGTTTCGAATATCTTCTTCAAAACAAAATGGAAACCAGAAAAGCGAAAACCAATATTTATTTTTGTAGGAACACCAATTCGAAGAAAAGGAATTCAGGACTTAATTTCAGCATTCAAAGACAAATCACTTCAAAAATCAGAATTATGGGTCGTGGGCGACGGCGATGGAGAATGGCTAAAGAAGCAGAAGCGAATGAGTTCCATAAATACGAAGTGGCTTGGGTTTAAATCTCAAAGAGAGGTCGCTCAACTAATGTCAAAAGCTTGGGCAATAATATTGCCGACCCGAGCAGATAATAGCCCAAACGTAATCAAGGAGGCAAGAGTTATAGGACTACCCGTGATAACAACAAATAAGGGAGGGCAAGCAGGATATTTAAATGACAGAAAAGATGGGTATTTAATCGCACCAGGAAATATAGAGCAAATAAGAAATGCTATAAGGTGGATGATTAAAAACTACGATAAAAACATTCTAATGGGCAAAATAGGAAAAAAAACGTTTAAGGAGGAATTCCGGGCCGAAACCCAAGCGGAAAAGATACTCGAATTTTATAGTGCTCAGAAAGTAAAGGAATAGATAATTTAATGCTATGATTACAAAAGAAGGACATATTTAAATCTGCTTTATTGGTAGTGCCCTATACGCAAATAAAACATTTTCATCGCTGTGCATGGTAATCATTGAGGAACGTTAATCTCATAGGCCTAAAGAACCGGAAAGAAATTACTGTGGATAATGCACCACAACAAAAACTATTATGCCAAATAAATAAAAGCATGCAGATGCAAATAAAACTCGGAGCAAAGCTAAATTGCTTTTACATATCGGGATTACGTTGCCTTTAAGTTGAGGAAAGTAGAAATAAAAAGAAACTATAAATAACGGAAATGACAAAACAAGAGGGTATAAAGTAAGAACTGGGTATAAAGCAAAAAGAGCTAAGGCAACGCAAAAAAACAAAAGCTCAGCAAAAGGGCCGAAGATCTGAAGTTTGCGATAAGGGACTAAACTAACATAATTAAATAAAGACTTTGAGAAAACACTGGTTATTAGCCAAATGCTAATAAACACAGTGCCTGCTGGTGGCCAAACCAACTTGCCTGAAGTCCAGATCCTAATAAAAGGCCCGTTGCTCCAAAGAAGAAAAAAGGCAATTATGAAAACAAAAGACATGGAGATAAAAAACAGGCGCAAATAAACACGAGCCATGTCTTTAAGGTTGCTTGATTCTTTAATTTCAGCCATGCCGCTAAACGCACTTTCAAATACTTTGCTAAAAAGCAAAACAAGGAGGTTTGCAATCTTTGAGCCGACACTCCAGATTGCAAATGACTCTAGGCCAAAAACCCTGGTCAAGAAAGTGGCTTGGCAAAGTCCGGAAACAGAAGAGCAAAATGGGGAAACGAAGAAAAAAAGTGAGCCATAAAGCAAGGATTGAAAATCCGCGTAAATAACTGGGCTTTTTGTCCATCCAGACGGGATAAGATTGTGTCGTCGGCATGAAAAAAAGATTGAGGCAGTTTCGATAAGTCTAATAAGCACAAGCCCCGAGATCAGGCCAAGCAACTCGTAATGCATAAAAAAAGAAACGAAAGCCAACCCCAAACTTAAAATACTAGCAAAAGAGCCAGAAAGGTAAGCTACACCAAACTGTTGTTTAGAAATTAAAAGAGCTGAAAAGGGTCGTATGGGAAAACCAAGCCCAAGAACAAGGCATTGGGCGGAAAAAAGAGAGCAAAAAAGATTGTTAAATTCTTCTGGTACGTGGAGAAGATGTGCTACGGAAGGACCTGAAAAAACTAGTGAACAGATTAATGCGCCCTGAAAGACTGAAACTAGAAATGCGCAGCGAAACTGCTTCGCAAGCTCGCCGGGTCGATCATTCGCAAATAGTGTTATAAAGCTCCGAATGCAAGAAGCTGTTATGCCAGCATCGATCAATACGCCAAAACCCGCCATTTGAGTGCTTAATGTCCAAACACCGAGAAAAGACGCCCCTTTGTAACGAAGAATAATTGGGACTAAGGCCAGCGTGAAAAACGTAGAAGATGCTAAGTGGACATACGAAGAGGTGAGAGTTCGCAAAAAACGACCTTTTCGTTTTTCAGAATTCAGAAACGAAAGTAGTACTTTATACATACGCACAATTGTCACTCATTGAAAAACTTTTGCTTAAGCCTATTTTGGTTTCAGAATTATTTTAGGAGGCCGAGGCTAAAGAGCGGCAATCATTTTAGCTACCTGCGAAGAATGCAAACGTTTCTGCCAAAATGAACTTATTAGCAAGGGATCTCTAAGCCCACTTTGCCATAAATCAACTTCGGTGTCTAAGGCCTTAAGAATCGACGTGACACTTTCAGATGAAGCCAACGTCCCGTTGTCATTTTGCATGAAATAATCCATAGAAGGGATCATTAATGAAGGATAGCTTACAATAGAGCAACCACAGCAAAGGGCCTCTCCTGTCGGAATATGGAAAGACTCGTGTCTAGTCAAGGCGAGTGAAATTTTAGCTTCAGCAAGCAGACGTATTGTTTGTTCATTCGTAAGACGACCCGTTAAAAGCAGTCGACTTTGCACAGACTTGGGAAGACTTTGAACAAGAAGTTGAAACCTAGGGTCGATTGATCCAACAATCACTGCCTTATACCCGAGATGCTTTTCAAGGAACCTTGTTAAAACTTTGATGTGTAGCTCTGGATTCTTCTGCCAGTCAGCAGATGTCCAACGACCGACAGCAATTACCATGTTGCTTTTAGGCTCTCCAAGGTAAAGGGCCGAATCTGAAACTGGATGAGGGACAAACCGGAGTTTCTTTGCCAGTCGCTCTTGGTAAAATAATCTGAAGAAGCGGCTGATTCGATTTAAAGCAAGCGGAGAGACTGCAAGGAGAAAATCAGCTTGATGACAATGAGTGAACCGAAAGAACTCGTGATAAGGAAAAAGGAAATCTCTGAGGGATCGAAAGGCCCAAAGAAGTATCCCCTTAAAGATACCGAACTCTCCGATCGTCTTGAAAAAAGTATATTTAATGAGAAAGAATGGATTTTGGATTGCTGAAAAATATCCGCCCGTATCCAAATTAACCAAAAGCTTAATATTAGCCTTATGTATTGCCTTTGCTATTTTCCAATGCTTCGGCGCGCCCCAAGAATAAAAGACTAATGTATCTATGTGTTGAGATTTCCACCAACCTACAGATTCCAAAAGCGAATAAGGGACTCTTATCAAGTCTGAGGAGTCCTCTGCGCGCACAGGGCCGGGCATAATGGACTTTGATTCAATGCCGATCTTTTGTAGCCCGCGTGTAATCAGGCCTGAATCGCGCGCAAAAAAGGATTCGTCTCCCATGAAGTCGACTGGCGTGCATGTATAAATACGCATCTTAAGTCTGATATTTAGAGTTGGATTTGCATTAATCAGATCAGGGTATTCAGATAGAATCCGTAGTTCCATTACCCGTGGTTAGTCGCATATCTAGAAAATTAATCAGAGTTGTTGCGTCTGTACATTCGGCCCATAAAATCCAAGAACTGTCTTTCATTGTAGTTAGAGCGAATGCGATCCTCTGCGAGCTTCCCTTTGACTTTAAGCAGGTCTCGGTCCTTGTCTAATTCATGTAGGATACGTGCAATTTCAATAGCCATATTTGCTGGGTTTGTCACGGGGACCTTATAGCCACATTCGGGCGTAACAAACTCCGCTGGGCCGCACCAGTCAGCAACGATGGGGACACATCCCGCGAGCATGGCCTCCATAATTGACAGGCCCGCCCCGTCGCGAAGAGAAGGCAAAAGCACAATATCAAAAGTACCCAGCGCGGACGCGAAGTCAGTCGCGGCAAACCGTTCTCCTAAGATTACCTGATCTGAAAGACCAAGCTTTTCTGAAAGGCGCTGAAGGTGGGAAAGCTCGGGGCCCTGACTGGTTACATGATATTCGACCCGCACTCCAGCTTTCTTGGCAAGAAAGATAGCCTGGAGAGCGATAGCGACACCCTTGCGGCCCTCCAAATTACCTGCAGCAAAAGCACATAAAGGACGATTTGGTTTATCTCCGGGTCTTTTTGATCGCAGGTCAGCGATGCGACTATCTGGGAAAAACCAGTTATGACACAGCACTACTCCTTGAGATGTTCCTCGTAGTTTGGAAAGGAAGGAATGAGCCTGCATGTGCGGCACTGGAATAAAGGAAGCTGCCCGAGCGCAACGTCGAACAGAGAGGTTCCGTGAGGCAATCCAAGTCTGTGTTGAGCGAAGCACCTCAAAAAGTAGAGCCTGGAAACTCAGGGTGGGGTAGCAACTCCTTGGAAAAACTTCGGTACCGCTTATGGGCCCCCAAATGAAAGGGATGCCAAGCTGCCAAAGCGGGGAGGCAACGCGCCAAGTGGTGTAGGTGATGTGCTGCGCGAGGTCGAATTTTTCCTGAGAATGCCAAGTTTTTGCTGAAGAAAGAAGGCGCTTGGTAAACATAATAAACCTGATCCAGCTCTGGAAGCGGGCAAGAAGGCGGTTGGGGTGGTAGGGTTTGGGGTAGCCCAAGGACCGAAATTTTAAAGTAGGCGGAATCATGCCCTTCTCTTGGGCCCGCTGAAGGCTAGGTATGCTGTCGCCGCCAGTAATGACGAAGCAGTCATGTTCTTTGGCAAGCGCAGATACAACATACCAGCCGTAGATGCCTTCCGATCCGCCGAAAGGATCGCATGCAATAGAAGAAAGAAGAAGTTTCATTGGCTATTAGGAAGACGCATAACCCACTTAGCGGTGAGATGATTAATCCAAGGTTGGAAATACCGCTCAACGAGAAAAGAGAGCCCGAAAGCAAGGAGCAAGCGGGCAAATAAATCGACGTAGAAAAGATGATTGTCGCTAAAAAGGCGAAGGTGAAGGATCAGTGGGTAATGGAACACATAGAGAGCGTAGGAAAAGGTACCTATAAAAACAAGTGGGCGTGATAAAATTCTGTAACCGAAAAAATCGAAGCCCCGCCAAAGAAGAGCCAAGAAAAAAAGGACTAAAGTAGAAAGAAAGTATCTTGCGTCGACTAGCGGGTAGGCGATGAATGCGAGGTGCTTGCCAAGAAAGTGCCATTGTAGGGATATGTTAATAAAGTGGAGCAATGGGATACAAAGAAGCAAAAGATAGGGAAGTTGTCCGCGAAGCGTGATTGCACCAGAAACTAGGAATTCCTTGGCCATCTCAACGCCGAACCACCAGACTGGTAGCAGTGCAAGGTAGTGGCATAGCGGATTTGGAAAAAGCGAATCAAAAATAATTCCGATACCTGCTAACGAAAACACTAAAACCTTTTGCCAACGAGACGGACAGTATTTGATTATTGGAAAATAAAGCATATAAAACCACCATTCATATGCCAGCGACCATAATGGATCGTTGCCGCAGAAAGGCAGAATCCAAAGGTTAGGCCTGCCAGGGTGATCTTGGATCATTAGCAAGTTTCCCAAACAGGATAGGACAACATCTTTCAAGATTAAGCGAGTCGGGTTTAGGAATGCGATAAGCAGAGAAAGAAGAAGAGCAATGCAGAAGATGGGATAGATTCTACGGGTGCGCTTGAGTAAATAATCAGGGAAGTTTTTGCGCGTTGAAAGATGGAAGGAGTAGTGAATGACAAACCCGGAAAGCAGGAAAAAACCGATAACCGCCTCTTGGCCAAGGCGAAAAGCAAACCCCCAGGGACTGCCTTTCAGCCCAAGATAGCTGCTGCTGATATGGTGCAACAAAACGTACAAAGCAGCGAATCCACGCAAAGCCTCGAGTTTTTGCAAGTGATACTTTACCACTTTAAAACCTTCTCGAAAAGTAAAAGGCGCGGGTCAATACACTTAGTAAGCGATAACTATAGTACCATTTGGATTCATAATGATCAGCTTCTAAAAGGAGCCTTATGGTTCTAAGAAAGGGGTAAAGTATGATTTTGAGTAACCGCATGCATTATTCTGGCAGCTCGTAAAAGGGCAAATTCCGCGCCACATCTTTAAATCTATCGTATTGATGCAGAACAGGAAAAATGGCCCCCTTCTGGTTGAAAACTTGACCCTTAGAATTTTGCAGGATTTGTTCCTTTGGCACGCAACCCATAGTAAAAACGGGACCCTCGTTATCAAGAAGTTTGAGTGAGGGCAATTGTTCAAAATGCACTATCCAATTGTGAATGCCTTGATCACCGCCTCTAAAAGGCCACAAATTAATTCCAGCTAACGCTAGATCGAGAAACCTTTCTAAGTATTGAAGAAGTGCCGAGCGAGTTCCGAAAATTGTGCCTGCGCAATGAATTTGAAATTGTTGAATTTTTTGAAATCCCTCTTCACCGAATACTTCACGAATCATTCGAGAATTATTTGGGCAATTCCCAATAAGGCGACCAGAGTGCTCTGCAAAGCAATACACACCCTCGGAGGGTGGAAGCCATAAAAAAGGGTTAAGTTGAAAATAAACATCCCTGACGTCTGTTAGCATAATCCGCGAAAATTGGGGATTCTCTAGAATATAATTTCTCGCGAGAAGAAAGCGCAAATAGAAAAAATGCCAAAAAAGCCGTGCTAGTTGCAGCTGGAAGTCTCGGTGTTTAATAAGGCGCAGGAGCCGCTTCCAAAAAAACCAGCCCATGAGAAATGGATTATGATTTTTAATGTTCCAATAAAAAAAATTGGCTGTTTCTATATAATTGTCTTGGAGAAATTGTGATGTTTGTAAGTCGATATTATTGGAGAAGAAAAGACAATGCCCTCGGTAATTCGTGCCGCGTAATGACCGAACGAACGGCCGGACATGAGATAATGATAATCCTCGTACGCAACCCAAAATTAGATCTTGATTGTTCACGCTGGTAGAGTGACTTAACGGTTAATTTGCCAGCTCACAGAAAATATATAAATTCTTGGTGAGCATGGTAAGCAACCGCACAAATGTCTGAACACAAGATCCATATAACCAGGCTAAGATAAAACAGTAGCCATAGCAGTATTTAATTAGTCATGAGCGTGTAGCCAGTTGGGGGTGCCGAGGAATCTTTGAAAAGTTAGCGGGCTAAAAATAGAATCCACTCTTCTGGGCCAACCGAAGCTTTTTGAGTTATGGAAATAGAGCCACCAAATATCCATTTTGAATTCCATGAGGGATTGAGTTGAATCAGGGTCGCGACTGATTGCCTTGCTAACCAAGCTTGTGAAGTGGGCAGATGGTCAAGATCAAAATCCTTTTCGCTTATGCTTATAATCTTCCGTCGACCCAGAGGCTCCCATAGAGGGGCCTCGAGATCATCTCCGTGGCTAAAAAAGCCGAGAGTTTTGATATCGGGCGGAAGGATGGTTAGGATTGGGTCCCAGCAAGTACCCCGTTGCATATAGGCCTGGTATACCTGGCGGACTCGGGCGAATCGGGGGCTGTCACCCACAAAGGTTAAAAGTTTCTGGACTGGGAAAAGGGGGCGGGCGGGGCTTAAAATCAAGGGGACGATGACCCAAGAAGCGAGAAACAAGAAGACCCACCTTATTTTTTGAATCGGGTGGTTGGGCAATCGGCAAAAGCCCAGCGGAAGCAGCAAAAGAAATGGATAGTAAGGCAAGAGCAAGCGCGCCGTAGATTCGCTACCCATCTTGGCCATATAAAAAAGCAGGGAACAAAACCCAGCTAATCCAAGGGCGAACCAGGGTTGCGATCTTAATCTTGTGAGAGAACAAGGAGCCCGCTTGCTTAAATAAAGCCAAAGGACGAGGCAGATACTTAGCCCGAGACCCAGTCCCGCCGATTCTTCCATGGGAATTTCCCCCATTTTCAATTCAAATCGAGGGAACCGCGTCAAAAGCCAGACCTTGAATTCTGAGGGAAGAAAACGGGCAACAGCATCGTTCACCTGTGAGGGGGCAACAAGCACAGGAGGTTGTGCTGCGTAATAGGACAACATAAGAGAGTTGCCAATAACGCCGGCACCAGGATCGGTTAATGCAACTTTTGTTTGATTCGTCGCGTCTCCTGTCCAACTCCCTGTGTGTTTGTGGTTTAAAGCGGCCATCGGGATAAAAGACACCATTAGACCCCAAACAACAAAGGGCAGGAGCTTAAAGAGATGAGGCATCCAAATCTTGTAATGTAGCAGCATGGCCACAAGCCAAGGTAGCGCAAGGGGCAGGTTGCTGCCTTTTACCCCAGTGAGAAGAGCTACGGACAGAATGGCCCAGCCAAAATCTGAAAAACTTTCTTTTCGGTCAGCGGAAAGAACAAAGGATACTGAGGCTAAGGCGTAGACTGTGGCAAAAGCATCATTCCCTATGCCACCAGACTGCAGGACATACCCATATCCGAGGGGAAGCAGCCACATCCACCACCAACATGTTTTGGGCGCGATTCCCGTAAGACGAAAAGTGCGAAAAAGCAAACCCGGAAGGCAAAGAAAAGAAATCCAGCTAACAAGAAACGCACCCCGATCAGATTTAAAAAAAACAAACAAAGGCATGATGAGCCACTCAAAACCAGCAGCACTAAAGTTCTGACGTGAATTGGGGGTGGTGATCCAGTGCCAACATCCGGCATTCAACCAATGAAGTAATCTCGGAATCCGGTAGGAAAGCGCATCGTAGTTAGAAGGGGTATAAAGAATGCCGCCCAAAAGAGACAGCAGGGAAACTAGAACAAAAAGCAAAGGGAGAGAAAAGAGGAGGCTTTTAGGGCGGACGGATCCCCTCTTCCACAGCAAAAAAAGTCGGCGAAAAGGTGAGGCTATGGGGAAAAAACGGAAAGAGAGTTTAAAATACGCAAAAATCAAGAAGCCCGAAAGGGAGACAAGCCCCCAAGCGTAACCTTTTTCGTTTAGATGCCTGGTTAATCCGAGGCCCCAACCCGTTAAAACAGCCCAGCTAGAAAAAATTATCCATAAACGCAATAAAAAAAGAGTGCCTCTCATAGCTCCTCGGGGGTTATAAGCGTGTCCCTTGTTTTTGGGGAGGTAGGGGCATCAACTGCAAGCCGCTTTGGCTATAACAACGAGGCTCTGCCCAAAGGGAGGTCGTGCGAGTTTATTTTCTAGGCCATGGGCCCAGCGGAAAATAAAACGGTCGAACATGCGCACCATTGTCGGATTAAAAGAGCGACTTCGTAGAAGTCTAAAATTAAACAGCCATGCGAAGTAGCCAATAAAATTAAAGTAAAACATCTTCTCCACAGTTAGCCCAGCTGAATCAAGAGCTTGCGACATAGAAAATTGAGTATAACGACGAAAGTGTCCGAAGTCCCGATCGATGGGGGAGAAGATTTCTGGGCGCGCAGGGACTAGGAGGCAAAGATGTCCGCGGGTTGGGGCAAGAAGCTTCCGATACTCGGATAGCTCTGCGACATGATTGTCGATGTGCTCTAAAACATTAACACTGGTAATGGCGTCACAAAAAGTTCCGGCTGGAAGGGTTGACGCAGTTTCCTCGATGAGGGGAATATCCGGGTGATTTTTGCGGAAGACAGATGCAAATCTTGAATCCGGCTCAACACCGCACAGATTTTCTTTCCCCACTATTTCAGCAAACAATGCCGTCATCTGACCTATGCCTGCGCCCATGTCTATAACCTTTCCGTTCAAATAAGGCAGGAACTCTTTAACAATAGCATTCCGATAAAAACGCGCCTCTTGCAGGGCGCTGAATTCAAAATCCCCAGATTCGGCAAACTGATTGGGTTTAACTACAGAAGATTTCAAAAAAGCTAGTTACCTAAGGAGGCCCGATATCGAAGGTTGTATTTCAAAATGCAATAGATGGCGCGTACACCATCCTTCCAGCCAATCTTTTTGCCTTCGGCATAGGTTCGGCCGTAATAGGAAATACCTATCTCAAATATGCGTACGCCCAGTCTCGCGACCTTGGCGGTGATTTCGGGTTCGAAGCCGAAGCGGTTTTCCTCTATCCGAATCGATTGGATAATTTCACGCTTAAAAACTTTGTAACATGTTTCCATATCGGTGAGGTTCAGGTTAGTGAACATATTGGAGAGGAGAGTCAGGGCGGTGTTGCCAACACTATGCCAGAAGTACAGGACGCGGTGCGCATGGCTTCCCATAAATCGGGAGCCGAAAACAACGTCTGCCCGGTTTTCTAGCAGGGGTTGGAGTAGGATGGGGTATTCGGAGGGATCGTATTCAAGATCGGCATCTTGGATGATCACATATGGAGCGGTGGCGAGGGAAATGCCCGTACGTAGGGCCGCACCCTTGCCTTGGTTGCGAGAGTGGCGTGTTGCTCTAATTTTGGAGTTTGAAGCGGCCAGGGTCTGGAGGAGCTGCGACGTTCCGTCGGTGGAGCAGTCGTCTACCACAATGACCTCGGCGACATTGGGCTGGGCTAATACCTTTTCTAGAAGAGACAGAAGGGTGCCACTTTCATTGAAAGCCGGAACAACCACAGAAAGCGAAGGAATCACCCTGAGGATCTTGAGCCCGAAAGGGAGATAAAGAAAGAAAAGATTTTAATTTTCCTTTAATCGCGAATAAAGACAGGGGTTAATAGTTAGTTTGCATAATCGAGCTGTGCATAATTGTATGCGACTATTGTGTTTAATCTGCTTAAAGAAATGGAAAATTGCCCCAAGCCACTTATCTAATCAGATTTACAATCAACAAGAGGCAGAACTTTCACAATGCGAGGATAGATCTTCTTTGTTGCTATATTTGAAAGGCAGTGCCCTCGGATAGCGAGAAGTTATTTGTAGCACTAGGAGAACTTAAAAGCTCATCTTAAGAAGTGGTTAAGTACTGCAGAAATATGACTCTTATGATATTGTCATCAAAATGAAAGTATTAAACAGCTGTGTGATAAGGTATTTTCTCCCTCTTTTAGTTTTCGCATTAAATGTTTCAACTGCAAGTTGGTGGCCGATTCCATGGACCGATGAGGCTCTTTTTTTAGATCCTGCTGCGAACTGTCTGTTTAACGGACGCTTCGCCTCCAGTTTGTGGCACACACAGTCCTATAGTGAGACTTGGATTTCCAATGCCCCGCTTTACAGTCTCGTGCTTGCAGGTTGGTTAAAGATTTTTGGATTTGGGTTAGTTCAATCGCGGTCTCTAAATATGGCTCTTCAAGTTATTCTTGTATGTATTTGCGTAACGTGGGCCCAGAAAAGGTTGGGATTTCGGGCTTTCCAATCGATTTTACTCATCCTTCTCCTGATGTTGCCTCAGTCTGTCGCCTTTATGGCCCGGAATGGGCGATATGATATGCTAGCATGTCTAGTAAGCACCATTATGGTTCTCTGCCTAGCCGAAGGTAAGGCATTGTGGATTGCGCCGGCACTCACCGGATTCCTAATGCCTTGGATCAGCCTGCCGACCCTCGCACTCACAAGCGTAGCCACATTGATGATGCAACCAGCTCGGCAGCGTACTAGGGCCACGGTCTTACACTTAGGTTCTGCGGGTTTGGGGTTCGTGGCTCTTTACCTGTTTGCAGATCGCGGAGTTGGAGGCTCCCGCTTCTTGTCGATCCTTGCGTCCTTATGGCTATCACCATCGAAAGGTGTGAAATCAAAAGTTGAGCTAATTGGAGAAAACTTAATCGGATTAGCAGCCGACCGGTTCTGGTTAGTGGCTATCCTCCTTCTTGTTGGGATTCTTTTGGTTCGCCGTGAAAGGCAGAGCTTTTGGGGAGAAACGAATCCGATTTTGCGCAAATGGATTACGAGTGGATTTTTATCAAGCGCGGTATGTGTATTGGCGTACAAAATGAACATCCTTTATTACTGGATGTTAGCAATTCCTCTGGCCTTTCTCTTTTCTTCTTATTGGGTCTGGTCGAAAGGCAGAAAGTTTTTAATTACCATGGGATTAGCTGGGACACTATTGATTTTTGGATTGCCACTTCGGTTGGTCGCGGGCATCGGGCAACAAGCCCAAGCGTCAGAAAACAGAAAGACAATTGAGACAATAATAAATCTAAATAAAGAACCGAGCCAACCCGTTGTGATATATGGAGCGTGGCCCTTTTATTATCAAGTAAAGGACAAACGGACTTTAGTTGTTGGGCCAAGATTTATAGGTCATGGTGTCAGCAGCGACCTAAAACCCCGTTTTCTCGTTTTGCCGAAAGGAACTTTGGCTCCCGAAGCGTTCCGTTGCTTTCACAGAGCAGCTACATCTGAATCAGTCTGCCAGGAGCCTATCTACAACATTTTAGGTAAAATTCTTCCTGGCCCGATCAATCGCCTGCCTGCTGTTGAGGTATGGACCGAGTGAAACGTGTACCAGCCGCAAAGAATGGATTTCAGGCCGCAATCTTGAGAACTTAGTATATCGGCCCTGCTGATCCTGCATGAAGAAAACTATTAGGGGACAGGCTGGTTCTCGCCACTTGGTGACCGATAAAGGGTGGAATACCTAACAGCATCGACTTGGGGTTAAAATAGGAGTTTCAAAGGTTCAGTAGAACCAGATCTTTTACAAAGATCTCGGCCTAAGGGGTGGGATATTTTACACATAATAAAAGTAAATTTCCTGGTAACAGAAGGGGCTTGGGAAAGATTCCGAAATATGAGCTTACAAGGGATGGTAATTCTTAATGCGAACTTTTTAGCCCTTTTTGTTGATGCCTGCCCTCTTTTCAAAGGATGATCAGAATGAAGACTGGTGAGCTGTTTTGATCCTTCGCCTAAACGAGTCGCAAAGCTGTTCCGGGATCATACAGCACAGGAAGATCGGCTCTTCATTATCGGTAGTGGTGTTCTTTTTCGACCCAGATGCCAGGGGTAGTCGACCTGGAATACTCAGTTTCTAGAGGACTCACCCAACTTAAAGAAAGCTCGCGAACTGGGCTTTACCAAGCTGGTCGTGGTCCGAGAGTCCCCCTTGTTGGTTGCTTTACAAAAACAAACCTCGGCGGAGCAGATTATCATAGTGAACCTTTTTCCCGCCCTCTTTCGCCGATGACTACCCATTGGCCGGCTTTATATGAGGACGAGCAGCTGATGATTCTCGAAATTCCATTTAATTAAGATTCAACTGTTTCGACGATAGTCCCCCCGGCTGAAATATTTTTCGAGCCAGAGGTAAAGAACGATAAAGAGATAGCGGCTGCCCATCTCCCTTATCTTTAATTTCGCGATTCCGTGACGGCGATTGCGCCAGGTGATGGGGATAACAGCAAAGGAGTAACCGCGAATGATGGCTTTGAGGGGTATTTCCACCGTGAGGTTAAAGTGGGGCGAGAGAAAAGGGCGGAGGCCATCTAGGCAGGTTTTGCGGTAAGCCTTAAAGGCGTTAGTCGTGTCGTTCAGGCCGTGGCGAAAGAGCATGCGGATGTAAAAGTTTGCTAATCGATTCACCACCCACTTAATCGGCGGGTAGTCGATCGTACCACCGCCTTTCATAAAACGACTGCCAAAGACACAGTCGAATCCTTCGTTCAGCTTGTCCCAGTAACGGACTACATCTCGACAGTCGTCCGACTCATCCGCCATCATAATAACCGCGGCGTCCCCTTTCATTTCGTCGAGGCCCCGAATAATGGCTCGGCCAAAGCCGTGGGGTGCGGGATTTTGCACGGGGCGAAGATATGGGCTGGTGGTGGCAATTTCTTGAAGAATGAGGAAGGTCTGGTCGGTGCTACCATCGTCGACGACGATAATTTCATGGGGGACTTTTTTCAGCTCAAGCTCGAGGTGGAGATGTTGGACCGTGGAGGCAATGCAACCCTCCTCGTCCCGTGCGGGAATCACTACACTCAGCAGTTGCAGCGCGTTCATTTCGGCTTTCTTAGGATCACGAGGAACTGTTTCCCAAAAAATCTCCAAAGAAAAGGAAGGGCTAAATAGATTCGGATTGTCCAGAGGGGGGGGTGGAAGCCTGTGCTCATCGAGTAAGGAAGGGAGGCAGGGAAAATCTGCTCTGGAGTAAAGCCGCAAAGGGATGCTCCCTCGACAAGGGATTGATCGGTCAATGGCAGGTAATGATCCCAGAAATCCCAGTAGGCACCCGGCAGAAGACGAATGTTAGGTCCTAATGCAACAAGCCTGCCACCAGGTTTCAGTGCTTGGCAGGCATGTTGGAGAGTTTGTTTGAGCGCGTTCTTATCTGGGAGATGCTCGAAGAAATTGCTCGTGAAAATAAGGTCCAGAGTGTTTGAAGCAACCGGCCATGGCTCGCAGCAACTTTGCTGGATGAATCGAACCTGGGGATCCAAGAATTGTGCCGTATCGGGATTCATGTCCATGGCCGATCGAGCCTTACCCTTTACTTGGTTAATAAACTCACCATGACCCGCCCCTAAATCCAGAATTTCCCCATTCTTGGGGATCCAGCGGGAGAACAAGTGCCGAATGAGAATCTTCCATACGCTCATTCGATACTCGGTTTGGCCAGCAAACCGAGATTGGTAAATTTTAGAGAGTTCGGCGGGGTTCTCGGTCGAAGGGGTGGGAGTCATGAGTTAGCGATTTCCTCGAAAATCATCGGGCAGGGGGTGGAAACATGCCAGTCCCAAAGTTTGGTGGCACGGGTCGAGTCGAGAATGACCCAAGGGAGATCGTAAAGACGGGGTTGAGGATCGGAGGCGACTTCGTGCGGACCAAATCGGGCACGACACCAGTCGCTCAATTGTGCCAAAGAGATAGAATTCTCAGTGCCTCCGGAATAGTTGCAGACCCGCACATCAAACCCATCGCTTGAATCGGAGGGTTTGTGGCCTTGAAGCTGTTTTTGAAGTAGGGGAAGCAGGTCTCGCGGATGAAGGCAGTCTCGAACCTGAGATCCACGCCCATCGAAGCCGATATATTTCAGGGGCTTCTTATCTTTCCAAGAACGGATCCAAAAGGAGAAGATTCCCTGGTCGGCTCGACCGAACTGACCTGCGCCTGCCAAAACGCCGCAGCGATTGATCCAAACAGGAAACCCAAAAGCTTCGGCGTATTCCAACGCAAGAAGTTCCGAGCATCGCTTTGAGGTGCCATAGAGGGATGCGGGGGGCGTTGTGGGGAAGATTTCGGAAATCCCTTTTTCGGTCAGGCCGATTTCCGGGCGGAAAGATTTTGGGCGGTACGCTCCTTTAACCGACTCGACTGGCAAGGAAGCGAGGGGAGGAATGGAGTAGACACGGCTCGTGCTCATGAGAATGAATCCGGCGCTGTGCTGCTTGCAAAACTCCAACATTTGGATGGTTCCGATTAAATTGTGATCCAGCAAGTCCATCGAGGACATCTTTCCGCTGGTTCCGGCGAGGACACTCGGTTCGGCGGCGCAGTCGATGACCCAGTCGACCTTTGGAATTCTGGCAAGATCTGCAGGACGCCGGATGTCGCCTTCCACCACATTAACTCCCAAGGTTTTGAGAGAAGGGAGATTGGCGCGACTGCCCTCCCTCAGAAAGTTGTCTAAGCCCCAGATTTCAATCCCAGGGAATACGGATGGCAGCTCTCGAGCCAAGCAGGAGCCGACAAAGCCGCAGGCGCCTGTGATGAGAATCTTCAACGGGCTTTCCAGGCTTGGACAATTTCGGAAAAGATATCGTCGAGGCTCTTGGTCAGATCCCAGGAAGGGTAGTGGGAGCGCATTTTGGCGAGATCGGAAATGTAGCAGATGTGGTCCCCTTCCCGATTCTTATCGACGTAGGTAAAGAGCATTTTCTTGCCCGTTAGTTTTTCGACTCGGGCAAAGGCTTCCATGATGGAGCAGCTGTTGGCTCGGCCTCCGCCGAGGTTATAAATCTCGCCCGAGCGTGGTTTTTCAAGAAATGCGGCGATAAAGCGAGCTACATCGAGCGAGTGGATGTTGTCTCGAACCTGTTTTCCTTTGTAGCCGTAGACGTTGTAGGTCTTACCCTCGAGGTTGCATTTTACGAGGTAGGAGAGAAAGCCGTGGAGTTCGACCCCGCTATGATTGGGCCCGGTGAGGCAACCCCCGCGGAGGCAGCAGGTTTTCATTCCGAAGTAGCGACCGTACTCCTGAACCATGATGTCGGCGGCGACTTTCGAAGCACCGAAGAGGGAATGTTTACTGGCGTCGATGGAGAAGGTTTCCGTGATGCCGTTGGCGTAGTCGGGGTCGTCGTAGTCCCAGCGGGTCTCTAATTCTTTTAGGTGAATCGTGTTGGGGTTGTCCCCATAGACCTTGTTGGTCGACATATGGGCGAAGGGGCTGGTGGGGCAGAAGCGGCGGGTGGCTTCGAGGAGGTTGAGGGTGCCTGTGGCGTTGACGTCGAAATCGTCGAAAGGGCGGGAGGCGGCGAGGTCGTGGCTGGGTTGGGCGGCGGTGTGGACGATGGCGGTGGGTTTAAGTTTTTCGATAAAGGCGAGGACCGACGAGCGATCCCGAATATCGAGCTCATGATGACGGAAGGAGGGGAAGGCTTTGACGAGGCGGTTTTGATTCCAGCGGGTGTCTCCGCCTGGGCCAAAGAAGTCGGCCCGCTGGTTGTTGTCGATTCCGTGGACTTCCTTGCCGAGGGAGGCGAAGTAGGTGACGACTTCGGAGCCGATGAGGCCTGAGGAGCCGGTGACGAGTAGCTTCACGCTTGTTATTTATGAGCGGAATAGGGGGGGGAGGGAACTTTTAATTTTGCGCTACTTCGTCTTGCGGGTGCCCCGACGTTGGGAGGTCGATACCGATGGACTTGGTGGTCCTACCGTTATTGGCGAGGATGATTACGGCTTCCACGCCGACTTCATTCAGGCCGGCCTAAATTTTACGAATGCAGGAGGCGAGCGTATCGGCTTCGTTCAAGCAGGGAATGACAATGGAGAGAAGCGTGCTCACAAGGTTTAGGGTGTGTTCGAGATCAAAAGCTGGAAAGGATATTTTTATTTTACGGCGTAGATAGTCAGAAAGAGCTCATCAATCCCTATAAGGCCTAATGTGGCTTGTTCTAAGATTCCATAACAAACGATTCAGTGTGGCCGGAATGCACGTTACTGGTTTTAAGATTGGATCAAAACTGAGAACTTGAAGAGGCGCGGGAAACGGGCAATTTTATATTTGGATGTCGCCATGTTAAAGAAAGCGAAAAAAAGAATTCGAGCCTTTTTGCGAGGCCGAATCGCAACTCCTAATACCATACGCTATCGGATCGAATATCGCTGCATAGAGCAGCTTCTTCGGGCTGCAATGGTCAAGCCTGGAAGTCTTCTCGATGCGGGTGCCGGCTCTGGCGAGATGTCGAAGAAACTGCTGCACGCTGGGCTTTGTCTCTCCCTAACGGGGGTTGAGCCGTTCAAGCAAAACTTCCTAATTCTTCAAGAAAACTGGGGCGAATTAAGTGGAGCAAAGCCCATTCAGGCCGGGCTGGAAAATCTTCCTCTGGAGAACAGCAGTTTCGATCTGGTGCTTTCTTGCCAAGTCTTCGAGCATATTCAAAATCATGAGCAAGCGGCAAGGGAGGTGGCCCGGGTCCTGCGCCATGGGGGCTATGCCCTGATTAGCGTGCCTCATCCACCCGAAATATCCCCTGGGGAGGAGCATGTTCGTCCTGGGTACACCGAAGCAGAGATGCGGGCATTGATGGAGCCCTGTGGTTTTGAATTTTTGGCGGCAGAGTATTTTTTTACTTACCCAACTCTTCGGAGGCTCTTTTGCATTCTTGAGCTACCGTGGCTCGGGTGGATTGCTTCACCGGCGTGGGCCGACCAAGAGAGCGGGTTGACTAACGAGGAGCGCAAGAAGATGAACCCGTATGGGATAGCGTGCCTATTTCGAAAAAAATGATGATTTGAGAGGAACCTTGCACAGGGAATTGCGGAGGTGAAGTTGAAGCGGAAGTATAATTTAGGAGCGCCGAAGGGGGTGAGGGGGAGAAGAGATTTTCAGGAGAGGATGTTAGAGGTTAAGGGATTAAGGGGTTAGGGGGGGGTGATTTGTGATGTTTAATTTTTCCCCGCGGTCGCGGGACACGCTTACGCGTGAATTTTTGATTAGAGAAGAGATCGCTCACGCCAAGGCCGCCAAGGCCGCAAAGGACTAATGCGGATTTAGAAGAGGTGCGAATGTAAGAAGGTGAGAAACCCCGACCGAATCGGGGCAGGGTGTGAATGTGGTTTTGGAGTAAGCGTGGCGATGCGCCCTACCGGTCGACGGGTTTAAGTGTTGAGCGCAGGCGACCTCGGAGATGTCGCAGCTACATAGGTTTTAGGGGAAGGGCTTGAAAAAGTGAGCAAGGTGGGTAAGGGTGTTGGATGACAAAAACGGCACATCCTAAAGCGAACATTCTTGTAGCGGGCGCAGGGGGGTTTATTGGGGGGCACTTGGTGGCCTACTTCCGTAAGCAGGGGATCAAAAATATCCGAGCGGTGGATATCAAACCTTTCGGCGAGTGGTATCAGAAGTTTGACGATGTAGAGAATCTATCTCTGAATTTAGGGGAGCTACCCGCGTGTCATCAGGCGGTGAAGGGGATGGAATGGGTCTATAATTTGGCGGCAGATATGGGCGGGATGGGTTTTATCGAGCTCCATAAAGCGGAGTGTATGTTGACGGTGCTGATTAATACGCACCTGCTGATGGCCTCGCGAGATGCCAAGGTGAAGAGGTTCTTTTATGCGTCCTCAGCCTGTGTCTATGCGGCGGATAAGCAGACGACGACGGAGAATCCAGGATTGAAGGAGGCGGACGCCTATCCTGCGATGCCCGAGGACGGGTACGGATGGGAAAAGTTGTTTAGTGAACGGATGTGTCGCCATTTCCGAGAAGATTTTAAGTTAGAGACGCGGATGGTGCGGTATCACAATGTCTACGGCCCGAACGGGACGTACGATGGGGGTAGAGAAAAGGCGCCGGCGGCAATTTGTCGGAAAGTGATTGAGGCGCAGAAAAATAAAAGTGGGGAGATTGAGATCTGGGGGGATGGGGAGCAGACGCGGAGCTTTATGTACATTGATGACTGTATCAAGGGGTCGACTCAGATTATGGAGAGTGATATCCGGGAGCCGATCAACCTGGGCAGTGCCGAGATGGTGTCGATCAATCAGCTGGTGGATATTGCGGAGGGAATTGCGGGGGTGAAGTTGAAGCGGAAGTATAATTTGGGAGCACCCAAAGGGGTGAGGGGAAGGAGTAGTGATAATACTCTGATCAAAAAGCTGATGGGTTGGGAGCCGAGCACGAAGTTGAAGGATGGATTGGCGAAGACATACAAGTGGATTGAGGGGGAGATGCGGTAGGAGGGGGATTAGGGGTTAAGGGATTAGGGGGTTAAGGGGGGGGTGAATTGGATTGGCCCTGCTACGCTCAGTCTCGGTAAACCTTGCTGAGCTTGGCCCCCTAAGACCTGCCCCCGCCCATTCGAGTTAGTCATTCCATGACGGATGGTAATTCCGCTTACGCGGGGGAATTGGCCCCCTCGGACCTGCCCCCGCCCATTCTCAAATGTCGCTCCGCGACGGGATAGATGTCCGCTTACGCGGGGGAATTCGAAGGGCGCCCGCAACGGGCGGGTTGAGGATTGCGGGGGGCCTGGAGGGGAGCTAAATTTGGAATATGAAATGGGGTCGTTTAGAGCGGCTTTTCTGGTGGCAGGAGGCTGAGCCTATTTCGCCTGAGCGATGCGCGGCTCAAGTCATGGTCATGGGGGGATGGAGTGACGTGGCGGAGGCACGAAGCCGTTTCGGTAATGATATTTTTGCGAAGGTGCTACGCAATCCGCCTCGGGGGTTGTTCGACGCAAGGTCTTGGACTTTTTGGCATAAGAAAACCGGGATGGTTCCAGTGCCCCCGCTACCAGAGCAGTCCACGCCGTGGCCGCAACCGCGGGCGGGCGATTTTTTCCCGCGGTTGCGGCCCCGACGCCGGTCGGGTGATTCAGAGGGGTGAGGGAGGTTGGATTGACGGCTGGGGAAGGCGGATTAGAGTAGAGTGATGAGAATGGAAGCCGAGGTGAGTGATGCGACGCATCTGGTTTTGAAAAAGCCTTTAGGCGTGCCTGCTGGAAGTAGGGTCGTTTTGGATATATTCGAGTCGGGGGATGCTGGAGAAAATAAAGATTGGGCCAAGTTGTCATTGAGCATGTTGGAAAGGGCGTACGGCTTGGATGAGCCTGACTATTCGGGCGCGGGCCAAGCCATTGTCTGAAGCCCATGGCGCAAGTTTCGGAGGGGGAGGTTGTGGTGGCGAGGTTGGTGCAAGCAGATGGGGGAGCCAAGTTACGGCCGATTGTTTTGCTGCGAAAACTTCCTGGAATGGGTGATTTTTTGGTCTGCGGTGTGAGTTCGCAAACGCAGCGTGCGGTGGAGGGTTTCGATCTGGTGGTCGAGTCAGGGTCAAAAGGATTTGCCCAGATGGGGTTGAAGGTGACCTCGGTCATCCGGCTTAATTTTTTAGCGACGGTACCGATCGATCGGATGGAGAGAAGGCTGGGCAGTCTTCCCGATGATATGCTGAGTTTGTTGCGGGCGAAATTGGCAGAGCATATTGTTGGCTCAAAGCAGAGGTAAGGGGGGGGGCCGCGGTTGAGGGATCCCGCAGGCGCGGGAGATGTTGAATTTTGAATTTCGGATTGGGGAAGGGATTGCTCACGCCAAGGACGCGAAGCCCCGACGCTGGGCGGGGCGCAGACGCGGAACGCGAAGGAAGATTGGTTATTGGGGATTGGATAATGGGGATTGGGGATTGGGTCGAAGGGGGGGGATGGCCCTGCTACGCTCAGTCTCGGCAGGCTCGCTGAGCTTGGCCCCCTAAGACCTGCCCCCGCCCATTCGAGTTAGTCATTCCATGACGGATGGTAATTCCGCTTACGCGGGGGAATTCGAAGGGCGCCCGAGGCGGGCGGGTTGAGGATTGCGGGGGGCCTGGATAGAGGCTAAATTTGGAATATGAAATGGGGTCGTTTAGAGCGGCTTTTCTGGTGGCAGGAGGCTGAGCCTATTTCGCCTGAGCGATGCGCGGCTCAAGTCATGGTCATGGGGGGATGGAGTGACGTGGCTGAGGCGCGAAGTCGTTTTGGTGATGATATTTTCGCGAAGGTGCTACGCAGTCCGCCTCGGGGGTTGTTCGACGCAAGGTCTTGGACTTTTTGGCATAAGAAAACTGGGATGGTTCCAGCGCCCCCGCTACCGGAGCAGTCCACGCCGTGGCCGCCCCGCTGAATTGGCATTTTGAGATCCTGCCGTCATCCCAAAAAAATGTTTGGGACACCAAATTGGCGGCGGGGATGGACGGCTGGGTGCTTTATGGTGGCACAGGGCTTGCTTTAAGGCTTGGTCATCGAGAGTCGGTCGATTTCGATTTTTTTTCATCCAAACCCATTGAGCCCCTTCGATTCCACGCTGAAATGGGATTCGATGGGGACATTCTGCAGGCGGCACCCAACACGCTGAGCGTGATGCATGGGGGAGTTAAACTGTCTTTTTTTTGGTGGCCTCTCTCTTGGGGTCGTTGCCCAGCCGGACTTTCTCGACGGCTGTCCGGTTGCCTCGTTGGAGGATCTGGGGGCGTGCAAGCTGGCCGCCCTAGTCAATCGCGTCGAACGAAAAGACTATCAAGATGTGGCCGCGCTCTTGCGTCACGGGTTGCGCCTGTCCCACCTGTTAGGATGTGCCGAGGCCGTTTATCAAGGGGCGTTTCCGACGGCTGCCTGTCTCAAAAGTCTGACTTGGTTTGATGATCCTGTGTTGGAGCGTCTGGGTGAGGAGGATCGGAGGGTGCTCGAAGTATCCGCTTTAGCCGTCGAGAAGATTGAAACCGTGCCACTCTTTTCTGATCGGATTTCTTCTACTGCGCTTGGCGGACAGAAAAATTAGTGAGCGCGGGGATTTTTGCTCACGCCAAGGTCGCGAAGCCCCGACCGGGTCGGGGTAGAGACGCAAAGGACTAATACAAATTTAGAAGAAGTACAAATGTACGAAAGTACGAATGTGGTGGTAGGGCCGATGGTCTCCATCGGCCGATAGAGCGATTTAGGCTTGAGTGGTTGAGTGATCCAATCGGCTGACCGAGACGGTCAGCCCTACCGGAGTTTGAGCGAAGAAGCTTGAGGCTGGAAGAGGGGATCAGGACGAGGCAAAATGGGTTAATGGCGATGGAAAGTAAGCGAGTGGATGTATTGGGAGTAGGAATCAGCGCTATTAATCTCGATTCGGCGAAGAGGGAGATTCTGCTCCGGCTAGAAAAAAAGGAAAAGGGGTACATCTGTGTCACGGGGGTGCATGGAGTAATCGAGGCGCAGGATGACTCCCGATTCCGCAAGATCCTGAACGAATCTTTTCTGACAACGCCGGACGGCATGCCGATGGTCTGGGTGAGTTGGATCAAAAAATATCACGATGTGGATCGAGTTTATGGCCCTGACCTGATGTTAGAGATGGCCAAGTCGACCAAAAACGGGAAATTCACCCACTTTCTTTACGGAGGTCGGCCTGGCGTTGCGGAGCTGCTCCAAAAAAGATTGGAGGAAAGATTTCCAGGAATTCGTATTGTAGGGACCCATACGCCGCCTTTTGGGCCGCTGTCACCAGATCAAGAAGAGGAGTTAAGGGCAAAATTTCATAAATTGAAGCCCGACATGACTTGGATTGGATTAAGCACCCCCAAGCAAGAAAGATTCATGGCGGAATATTTGCCAAAGCTTGAAACCACTGTCATGTGTGGGGTGGGTGCGGCCTTTGATTTTCACTCGAAGGTGGTCAAGCAAGCCCCGAGGTGGATTCAGCGATCGGGGTTTGAGTGGTTGTATCGAACGATTCAGGAGCCGCGTCGCCTGCTGGTCAGATATCTCCGAAACAATACACGGTTTTTGTGGCGATATGGTTTGAGTTGTGTGGGATTGGAGCCACCAAGACGGGAGGAGGGGGTATCGATCGCATTTTTGGGATGTCGTGGAGTGCCCGCAAGGTATTCGGGGTTTGAGACGTTGGTGGAGGAGTTGGGGGCGAGGTTGGCGGAGAGGGGGCACGCGGTGACGGTGTATAATCGGGCGCATCTATACCCTGATCGACCGAGGGAGGTGCGCGGGATGCGGATCGCGTATTTGCCGAGCTTGCGTACGAAAAGCACGGAGACGATTAGTCATACGTTGCTGGCGGTGATTCATGCGGCGGTGCGGAGGTTTGATGTGGTGTATTTGTGCGGAGTGGGGAATGCGGCGTTGGCGGGGATTTTAAAATTGGCGGGCAGTAAGGTGATTGTGAATGTGGATGGAGACGATTTTCGAAGGTTGAAGTGGCATCCGATTGCCAAGGCGTGGCTGAAGTTGAGTGAAAGGTGGGCGACGAAGTTAAGTGATGTGGTGATTGCGGATAATCACACGGTGATGAAGAGGTATGAGCGGGAGTATAGATTTAAGACGACCTACCTTTCCTATGGGACGCCGGAAAGGCCGAAGGAGTGTGGTCAGGAGACGTTAAATTTGTTCGGGTTGAAAGCGGGGGAGTATGTGTTGTATGCGGGAAGATTGACGCCTGAGAATCGGCCCGATTTGTTGTTGAAGGCGTATGGGAAGGTGGTGGGGGATTGGCCGTGTGTGGTGGTGGGGGGGGCGGGGTATGAGGTGGAGTACGGGTTGAGTTTGCACCAGATGGCGGGGGGGAAGGTGAAGTTGGTTGGGCCGATTTATGGGGAGGGGTATCGGGAGTTGAGTGCGCAGTGTGGGATTTTTGTTTTGCCTGGAACGGTGGAGGCAACCCGGTTGGTGCTGTTGGACCAGATGGGATTTGGGAACGCGATTGTCTATCACGATTGCGCGGCGACGCGGGAGGTGATCGGGGAGGCGGGAGTATCCTTTGGAGGGGAGAATCCTGAGAGGGATTTAGCGGAGAAGCTGAATGGATTGATCGGAGATCCTGGGGAGAGGGAGAGGTTGAAAAAAGCGGCGAGGGAGAGGGCGGAGAAGAGCTATAGTTGGGAAAGGGTGACGGATGCGTATGAGGGGATACTGAAGGGGCTGAGTGTGAGGAAGGGAGATAGGGGTTAAGCCCCGACGCCGGTCGGGGCGGGCCCCGACAGGAGTACGGGGCGCAGACGCGGGAGATTTTTAATTTCGGATTTCGGATTTCGGAATTCGAAAAGCGGAAAGCGGAAGGGGAACTAGGAGTTAAGGGGTTAAGGGGGTGCGACTTGGGCAGCACATTTTTAATCTTGGATGTTTAATTTTTGATTAGAGAAGGGATTTAGGCAAAGAGGGAGGCGTGCAGTTTTTGGAGACAGTCATTCAAGGTTTGCATTACGGAGGCTGAGTCTGTGGGGTGCAGTCGCCCGACGATTTTGTGGATAAGTCTTTGATCGATGGAGGCTAGTTTAGCAAGTTTGATGGTTGATGGTCGTGGCAGGCCAGATGTAGTCCATTGGGTGATGGAAATATCGGTTGGGGTGGATGCGGGCTGGGTGGTGATGCGTGCAAGGAGCAGGTCTTGCTGGTCAAAGTGTAGGACTAGCCCGGGCGACGTTTATATCCCTGTAAATCGGAGTAGGGAAAGTTTACGGAAACAATGTCGCCGACTTTAAAGGTGGTTATAGACGGCATCGTCGGAGGAGTCGTCGGTAAAAAAGTTTTCTAAGGAGGCACGTTGCCACTCAAGGTCTTCCGGCTTACGCCCGATGAGGCCGGGCAAGTCGCGGTAAAGTTGGAGGCGTTGGGGGAGAGGTAAAGCTTCGATGGCGATTTCGATTTCTTGTACCGTGCTCATCCCTTGACGTTATCGGGGGGCGAAAATTCGTCAACCCAAGGGAAGGGATTGCTCACGCCAAGGACGCGAAGGACGCTAAGGACGGGAAGGTAGAGGAATTAGGAAGTGGGACGGGTGGCCCTGCTACGCTCAGTCTCGGCAGGCTCGCTGAGCTACGCAGGGCTGTCGCCCTACTGTATTTCTGAACCGCTTCGCGGAGGAGCTTCCTCCTTCGCCAAGGCTTCGGAGGACATGTCGAAGGGCGCAGACGCGGGTACGGGGTGGAGACACGGGGGGATGTGTGAAAGTACGAAAGTGCGAATGTTTGAAGGTGTGAAAACAAAAAGATAGTGGGAATATGTGACGTGAAGATAGTTTATGAGATTACGAAGCATGCCAAGAAGGTGATGGAGGAACGGGGAATTTTGGACGACTGGGTAGAAAGGACTTTTTCCTCGCCTGAGTTGACCAGGCCCGATCCAAAGGATGCCCAAGTAGAGCAACGATTTCGACGGATTCCTGAGTTTGGGGGACGTATTCTCCGAGTTGTGGTGAATAAGGCAGTTGAGCCCAAGAGAATTCTCAGTGTATTATTTGATCGGGCCATGAAAGGCAAACTATGAAAATCCACGTAGACCAAGATGCAGATGCGCTTTATTTGCGGCTCGATGATTCTAAAATCATTGAATCGGAAGAGGTGTCGCCAGGGGTCGTTCTGGATTATAACGAGCAGAAACAGGTGGTAGGGATTGAGATGTTGAATCTCTCCTTGCGGACACCACATCTTAATTTTAGGGAGTTACAGTATCAGACGGCTTGAAGGGCCCCTACTACGCCCCTAACCCGCTTCGCGGAGAAGCTCCGAAGGGCTGGCGCCCTACTGTATTTCTAACCCGCTTTGCGGAGGAGCTACGCAGGGTTCAACTAGCGGAATTCGGTGTCCCAATTGAAGCCGATGGCGGGATCGTTCCAGGGGCGGCGGATTTCGTCGGGAGTTTTGCGATTATAGGGTTCGGATGGGAGATTGATGAGGAGGACTTCGTTTTGGGAGATGGCTTTGAAGCCGTGGAAGATTCCTGGAGGAATATGGATGAGAACTCGGTGGTGTTCGCCGACAACGATGCTGTGGGTTTTTCCGTGAGTGGGACTTTTGGGGCGGGAGTCGTAGAATGCGATTTTGGCCATGCCGTGAATGATGGACATGCAGTCGGTCTGCTTTTCGTGGGCGTGCCAGGCTTTGATGACGCCTGGGTAGATGGAGCTGAAGTAGGCTTGGCCGAAGCCGACGAAGTGGGGGTCGTCTTTGCGGAGGATTTCCATGACGCGCCCGCGATCGTCGCAGTGTTGGGTGAGGGGTAGAATTTTGAGGCCGTCGAGCATGGGATGAGTATGAAAGATTGGCGGTGGGTTGAAAGATTAAGATGAGGGGGTGTAGATGATTTTGGATGTTGGATTTTTAATTTTGGATTGAGAAAGAGATGCTCACGCCAAGGCCGCTAAGGACGCAAAGGGTAATTCGTGCTCACGCGCGGATTCTTCAGATGTGGGAACGTGAGAAAGTACGAAAGTGCGAATTGCTCACGCCAAGGCCGCTAGGGACGCTAGGCATTTACGCGCGGTAGAGACGTAGGCGTTCTCGGAGAGACCGCCCTACCTAGGCTTAGATCTTTAAGCTATAAATGTTTCAATCGGCGCATTACGGATGATGCGCCCTACCTAGGTTTGGCGCGGTGAGAAGCCGAGGAGACCGAGGGTGTAGCGGCGGATGACTTCAAGAATATTGGCTGGGGTGAAGCCGAATGTTTGGAGGAAGCGGCGAGCGTTACCAGGAAGATAAAGGGGGAGGTGTCGTGGGCGCGGGGAGTTGACGCAGGTGAAGGCGAGGTTTTGAAGGAGCATTCCAAATTTTTTTCGGTGGGCGGTGTCGTACGGAAAGTGGCCCTCCTTCGCTCCTAATCTCGCAGACTCGGGAGGAGCTTCAGAGGGCGACCGCGTAGCGGTCGGTGGAGCGTGGGTGACGGCGACGGAGGGTTCGGCCCAAGCGGGGGAGGCTGCGGATAGGCGGAGGGAAAATTCGACGTCGTCGCCGTAGGCGATCATGTCGGAGCGGGGTGGGCCAGCGCGGAGCCAAGTGGATCGATCGGCGAGTAGGCAGGGGCCGATACACCAGGCCATGGAGTAGCCAGTGGGGGCGAGGGCTCGGGCGGCGACGAGGTTTTGGCCGACGGTGCGGAAGGCGCGGGCGAGAGACCAAGAGGTGGGTTCGGGAACTTCTTGAAGTTTTCCTTCTGAATCGACGAGAAAAGGAGCGATCGAGCCGGCGGAGTGTTTTTGCATGGAGGCGAGAAGGGTGGCGAGGTCGGTGGGAGTGAGAATGGCGTCGTCATCCACGATGAGGAGGTGGGTGAGTGCGGGAAATTTTTGCAGGGCATGTTGGCCTGCGAGGGCGAGGCCTCCTCCGAAGCCGAGATTCTTTCCTGGGGAGAGGTATTCGGCTGGGAGCGGAGATTTTTTGATGACTTCGGCAGTGGGAGAATCGGGGCCGTTGTCGCAGATGACGACGGCGGTGGGGGGGAGGGTTTGGTGGGCGAGCGAATTGAGAAGGCGGAGGAGAAGGTCGGCACGAAAGCGGGTGGCGACGAGGGCGACGATGGATGGGGTAACGACCATGAGAATAAATTGGCTGATGAAAGGGCTGGTGGCGAGAAAGGGGTACGGCAGAAAAAGAGGGGCTTGCTGAGAAGGAATAGGGAGGTAAAATTAGCCATGAGTTTGGTGGAAGTGCTACATGCGGTGATGGAGATGACCGCTAGCCATCGGTTGCAGGTGGCTGGGGAGTTGATGGTTTTACGTATGGTTGAGGATCCGAGTTACCAAAGGTTAGTCAGTGAGCGATTGGACGAGATGAGGCAAGGGGCGGTTTTGCCGAAAGAAGAGATCCTGCGTTTGCACGAAAAGCTGGCCTGAGCCTCCAGACCCGCCATGGATTTCTCGTGGCTTATTAATCAGCAGTCCACGGCAGTTTTTGTCGGACTCAGAAAAAAGGAGAGGACCCATCCCTTGCAGGCCTTGGATTCTTTGGCCAAGAATCCGTATCCTGAGATGGCGGGGAGCTTCCAAGATTCAAAAGGCCGAGTGTTTAATATCAAACAGTTTGGGGAGTTTGTGATCACTTACTTCGCCGATGATCCCGTGAGGCAGATTCAAATTGTTGATCTTGTGAAGGTGTGAAGGAGTGCGGGTGGAAGTTTGATTGAGGAAAAAAGTAGATGTGGGCAGGGTGAGGAGATGAGTGGGGAGAGAACGATTCGGGTAGCGTTGGATGCGACGGCGATTGGCCGTGGGAAGACAGGGAATGAGACGTATTTGAGGGGTTTGTTGGAGGGATGGAAGAAGGTGAAGCCCGAGGGGATTGAGCTTTGTCCGATTTTCAGTGAGGAAGGAAAGGAGGAGGCGAAGGGATGGGGGGACGGGAGGATTTTACCGAAGTGTGGATTCCTGAGGAGGCACACGGTGGAATTGCCGAAGGCGAGGTCGGAGCTAAAGGCGGATCTTTTTCACGGGGTGTACTGGATGAGGCCGTGGGAAAAGGAGCCGTTTGTTTTGACCGTTCACGACATTTCTTTTGCGGTGCATCCAGAGTGGTTTCGGGTGGGGGAAGCAGCGTTTTATACGAGGATGGTGAGGGCGGCGGCGAAGCGAGCGCAGAAGGTGATCACGGTTTCGGAATTTTGCCGAACGGAGATGATGGAGCGGTGGGATTTGCCAGCGGATCAGGTGGAGGCGACGTATGAGGCCGCAAGAAAAGTATTTAAGCCAGGAAAGAAAAAGCAGGTGGGAGCGTCGACGCTTTTATTTGTGAGTGCGATTCATCCGCGAAAGAATTTGGGGCGGTTGCGTCGGGTGTGGGAGAGGTTGCGGAGTGGTCGATTCCCAGATCTGCGATTGAGGGTGGTGGGGCCGGCGGGTTGGTCGGCGGGAGAGGAGGTGAGGCAACTGAAGAAGGCAGTGAGGGGTGGAGGGGTGGTGTGGGAGGGGGCGCAAACGGAGGAGCAGTTGCGGCAGGCGTATGGAGAGGCGACGATGCTGGTGTATCCGTCGTTGTATGAGGGGTTCGGGTTGCCGCCGGTGGAGGCGATGGCGTGTGGGTGTCCGGTGGTGTGTTCGAAGGAGGGCTCGTTGCCTGAGGTGTGCGGTGGGGCGGCAGAGTATTTTGATCCGCGATCGGAAGAGGAGATGATGGCGGCAGTGGCTTTGGTCCTGGGGAGCACAAGCAGGCGGGAGGAGTTGAGGCAAGCGGGGTTGGTGAGGGCGGGGGAGTTTTCTTGGGAAAGGATGGCGGAAGAGACGGCGGAGATTTATCGGAGGGCGCGCGTAGATTGAAGGGGACTATTACTCACGCGAAGCCCCGACGCTGGTCGGGGTAAAGCCGCAAAGCCCCGACGCTGGCCCCGACCGGATCGGGGCAGGTCGGGGTAGAGACGCGAGGAGATTTAAGGGGGTTAAGGGGTTAAGGGGTTAAGAGGTTAGGGAAGTATTAAGGTGTAAAAGTATGAATGTGAGGAGGTGGCCCTGCTACGCTCCTAACCCGCTTCGCGGAGGAGCTGCGAAGGGCGCCCGGGGCGGGCGAAGGTGGTGGCCCTACTACGTCCCGCAGGCGGGACTTCGAAGGGTTGATGGTCTCCGTTGGCCGATAGAGCGGTTTAGGCCTAAGCGATTCAATCGGCGCATCACGGATGATGCGCCCTACCAGTGGACGAGTTTGATTTTCTAGGGGAGGGGTCTGGCTTGCGGTTGGGTGGGGGTGGGTAATAGGATGGTGTGATGTCACAAAAGGGCGAAGTGGAGGTGGGATCGAGTCTGCCTGCGCAGTGGCGGTCGCGAGGACTTTGGGTTGAGGGATTGGTGGCGGTGGTGGTGGTGGTGGGGTTGTATGGGTTTATTCCCTATAATTTCGGGTTTGAGAGCAAGGCACGCTCGGTCTTTGACATGCTCAAGCGATTTTGGACGGATCCTTCGACGACGGATTGGCATCATGGGATGATTGTACCATTGATTTCGGTAGGGCTGATTTTGCATCGATGGAAAGACCTGCAGAAAGTGGTGATTCGTCCTTGTGTTTGGGGGGCACCATTGGTGGGGTTGGCCTTGGCAACGTTTTGGGCGGGATACAAAATTGATATTACGATCGTGGGGTTTCTGTCGTTGCAGTTGATGATTGGGGGGTTGCTTCTTTGGTTTCTGGGATGGGAGATGATGAAGGAGTTGGCTTTTCCGTATGCGTTTTTGATGTTTGCCTACCCGTTTTATTTTTTGGATACGATCGTGGCATTTCCGTTGCGGGCCTTGATGTGCCAGCTTTCGCACGGATTTTTAAATTTATTAGGGATCGATAATTTGCGGGTGGGGACAGCGCTGGTTTCGGCGCCTGACTATGCGAGAGGGTTGAAGCAGGGAGAGAGGTTTGCCCTGGATATTGCGACTCCCTGCAGTGGGATTCGGTCGCTCTTCGCGTTGATGATGGTGAGCGCGTTGTATGCGCATCTGACGTTGGCGAAGAGCTGGCAAAAATGGACTTTGTTTCTTCTTTCGCCGGCCTTAGCGGTGGCGGGAAATTTTGCGCGAATGTTGATGTTAACTTTTGGGACGATGATTTTGGGGAACACGGTGGCGATTGGGACGGAGGAAAATCCCGCGACGTTTCATTTGGCGGCGGGCTTTGTGGTTTTCGTGGTGGCGCTGGGAGGAATGGTGGGAGTGGGGTGGATTTTACAGGGTGGATGTCAGAGGACATGGAAAATGTGGACGACGCCGATTAGGCAAGGGAAGGAGGGCTCCCCTTGAGTGCGGAGAGAAAGGGAACGGTTTTGCGGGTTGGGTTGTTGTTGGCGCTAGGGGGAGGAACAGCGGCGTTGTGTGTTTTAGTGCCGACGCCGAATACGCCGCCGCAGGGGGGAGTGGTGATGGATTTACCAGAAAGGGTGGGGAGTTTCTCGGGACCGATGGTGGCGGCGACGGCAGGGGAGTTGGCCATCTTGCCGGCGGACACGCAGATTGTGCGGCGGGAGTATCAAGATGGGGGGAGGGATCGGATCATGACCTCGATTGTTTTGAGCGGGGGGGAGAAGAGGAGTATTCATCGTCCTGAGGTATGTCTGCCGGCTCAGGGTTGGAGTATTCGGGGGGGGAAGGTGGAGGATATTGCGATGACGGACGGAAGGGATTTGAAGGTGATGAATTTGAGTTTGGTGAGGGATGTGGAGGTGGCGCAGGGGGACCGGCGAAAACTTTATGCGAACTACTTTTATTGGTTTGTAGGGAATCAGGTGACGACGCCCTATCACTGGAACCGAGTCTTTTTGACCAGTTTTGATCGGATTACGAAGAATCTAAATCATCGCTGGGCCTATGTGATTGTGATGGCGGTGGTGACGGAGGGGTACATGCCGTTGGGAAAGAACGAAGCGCAGACGGTGGAAATGTTAAAGCAGTTTACGGCGGAGGTGGCCCCCACCTTCATGCGGGGTGGGGGCGAGAGGGCAACCGACTGATTTCAGTCTTGCGGGTGGGAGAAGATAAAGGCAGGGTTTTTTCTTAACCCCTAACCCAAGGACACACTCTATGAAAAAAATCCTCCAACTCCTACTCGCCACCCTCATTGCACTTCCCACCACGAATGGATGGGCCGAATCGCTAGACAAGCTGGTTCCTGATTGCGCCGAAATTCTTGGGCGGATGAAGCGAGAAGATATGATTAATATGGAGTTAGTCAATGAAGCGAAGGGAATCGTGATTTTAAATGTAACGGGATTCTCGATCGGGATTGGTGGTTCGGGTGGGGACGGAATTTTGATCGCGAAGACGGAAAAGGGGTGGAGCGGGCCGGTAGCGATTACCACGCAGGGTGGAACGCTAGGAATCGATGTAGGTGGAACGGATAATGATATTGTCATCCTTTTGATGAAGGACGGAGTGGTGAGCAAGTGGGGAAATGGAGATCATTTCAGCAGCGCTTCGGCGGGAGCGGTGATGGGGCCGAAGGGCGGGGCAACGTTGGATGCCTCGATGAGAGATCGGGACTTCAATGTGTATATTTGGAACAAAGGGGCAAAGCTAGGGGTGAACTTCGGCGGGTTTGACGTGGATATCAACGATGAGGCGAATGCAGACTACTACAGCAAGCCGATGGTTTCCGCGAAGGACATTTTGAATGACATCGCGGTGGTGCCTGAAGCGAAAAAAGCGGGCATGACGCGGATTTACGATCTACTGAAATCGAAATAAGGAACCCGAAAAGCAAAAAAGGAGTCAATAAAATGAAAAAACTCTTAATGGTGATGTTAGTTGGATGGGCACTAATTCCAGTGGCGGGATGGGCACAGAATTCGGATTCGCTGAATATCGCGGCGGATCAAGCGGTGAGCATGAACAAGTTGGACGATCTGATGGGACGCGCTCAGAAGCGGTTGAGCTACATCATGACGAATCTGGGGGAGTTGTCGGACAACAACGATGCGAACAACTCTTTCGATAAGTACAAGGATAACTTGGAGGACATGCAGGATATTCGAAGTGATATCAAGGATCGAGTGGAGAAGGTCAGGGATTTGCAGGGGCAGCGGATTGCGGCCTGGACGAAAGAGGTCTCTGGGATGACGGATAAGGACATGCGGAAGATGACAAATGATCAGATCGACAAGGCGAAGGCGGACTTCGACGTCTTGGACAAGCAGTTGAGAGAGGTGGGAGGGGATGCGAATGATCTGACGGCCTTGTTGCTGGATCTGAAGAAGTATTTTGCTTCTTCTTTCACCCCGGATTCGATTAAGACCTGCACCGCAATGATTGAGAAAGCGCGAACTGCCTCTCAGGAGATGGTGAAGAGCGTGGATGTGTTGAGGGACAATATCTACAAGCAGAAGAAAGAGGTGAAGGGCACCTCGGGGAATTAATTAGGGAGAGAAGTGCCAGGCGATTTCCCTAGGCTAGGCGGAAAAGGCGAGAGCACGAGAGTGATCTCGCCTTTCGTCTTTCCAGCAAACTTGGTGGCGGCCTCAGCAGGGGAGCCGAGAAACACTTCTTCGAATTTTTTGGTAAGTTCGCGGCAGACGCAGACTCGGGAGGAAGGGGGAAAGATTTCGGTGAGGGCAAGAAGGGTGCGGTCGAGGCGATGGGGGGATTCGAAGTAGATGGAAGTGTGGTCGCGGGTGGCGGCAGCGGTGAGTTCGTTTCGGCGACCGCCTGATTTCGGAGGGAGGAAGCCACCAAAGTAAAATGGGAGAGTGGGGAGGCCGCTGGCGAGCAGAGCGTGGAGGACGGCGGAGGGGCCAGGGATGATTTCGACGGGAAGATTTTCGCGGCGGGCCGCGCGAATGATCCGTTCCCCTGGATCGGAGATGCAGGGCATCCCAGAGTCGGTGACGAGGGCGATGGTTTGGCCTGAACGGATACGGTCGAGGATTTCTGTTTCGCGGGAGGCCTCATTAAACTTCTGGTAGCTGAGAAAAGGTTTTTTGAGGCCGAGATGTTGGAGGAGGAGGCCGGTGTGGCGGGTGTCTTCGGCGGCAATGAGATCGGAGGTGGCGAGGGCTTGGCAGGCGCGGGGAGAGATATCTGAGAGATTTCCGATGGGGGTACCGACGACGAGGAGGCGACCGAGATTCATTAGGCGGGAATATGCCTTGGGAGGGTGGGAGTAGCGAGGCGGAAGGGGAAGGGGGCTGCCGCGCTAGGACTCGAACCTAGAACACCCACATTCAGAGTGTGGTGTGCTACCAATTGCACCACGCGGCAAATCGTGGAGATCGTACCGAACGATCGAGAAACGAGCAAGAGGGGGGAGGGGGGGGAATTGATTTGGGATGTTGAATTTTTAATTTTGGATTAGAGAAGGGATTGCTCACGCAAAGGACGCGAAGGGTGCCCGGGGCGGGCGATTTGGCCTGAGCGGTTGAGTGGCACAATCGGCTGACCAGGGACGGTCAGCCCTACCAGTGGACGGTGGACAGTTTTGAATTTCTAGCGCAGGCGGCCTAGGTTTAAGGTGATGAGTCCTTAGGGATTGGGGGAGATGGTGCGGGTGGGGAAGGCGAAGGAAAGTTTGGCGCGGTCGCAGGCTTGGCGAACGGCGAGGTGGGCGGCGGTGGTGTCGCGGACAAATTCGAGGCCATCGCGGTAGTTGGTGCGAAGGGTGAAGCGGAGTTTCTGTGCGCTTTCACCGAATTCATAGAAGCGTCCGATGGGTTCGGATTGAGGAAATTGGGCAGAGAGGGCGGCACAGATGGTGCTGATGGCCTCCTCAAGGCGTGGCTTATCGTAGAAGTAGAGGAGCCCGAGATCGACGGTGAGGAGGGAGCGACCTTGGTCGTCGGTGAGGCGGCGTACCTGCTGTTCGACGAACTGTTTATTGGGGATGGTGAGGATTCCTCCTGAGAGAGATTCGAGGCGGATGCTGCGTAAGCCACGGACGCGGACGAAGCCGTCGTAGTCTTGAAAGGTGATGCGATCGCCGGTGCGGAAGATTCCGTCGGCAAGAATTTCGAAGTAGCCGAAAACATTGGCGATGGTGCTTTGGGAGGCGAGGGCAAGGGCGCCGCCGACAAATCCGAGGGCGGCAAGGAGGCCTAAGAGTTTGATGCCGAAATTATCGAGAATGACTAAGGCTGCGATGAGGAGGATGAGGCCACGGAGGAGGCGGGTGGTGATGAGGGCGATCTCTGCATCCTCGGCAAATTTTTCGGGGAAGAAGCGGCGTTGGAAAAACAGCGTAAGGATATTGGCGGAGCGAATGGCGGCGCCAGCGGCGACGCAGGCGAGGGCAATACGCAGGCCGAGGCTCTTGAGCTTAAAGAAGGTAGGGGGAAACCCTGAGATAGATTCGAATCCGGTCCAAAGGCAAAGGATGAAAGAGAGATTAGCGATGGGCCAGCGGAGGGTATAAATCCATTGGCGCCAAGCGGGAGAGGATGGATCGGGTTGACCTATCCTTCCACCGATTGAGATGAGAACGCACCAAAAGAAAATGCCAAGGCCGAGGAGGGAGGCGCCGAACCTCCATTGGAAGGTCGGGACTGCGAGGAAAGCTTCGATCCAGGGGCGGCAGGCGGCGGGATAGTCGATGGGCAGGGCAGTCATTTGGTCCAAAGGCGCCAGGCCGCATAGATGAGGAAAAGGGCAAAGGCGCGCCGAGCGATGAGTTCAGGGATTTTTTGGATAAGCAGAGAGCCGAGGATAGCGCCGAGGATGCCAGTGAGGGCGCAGGCGAGAACGATTTTCCATTCGACGGTATGGAGGCGCCAACTGGTGAAGGAGCCAGCGAGGGAGATAGGAATGATGAGTGCGAGGGAGGTGCCGACGGCGACATGGTAGGGGACGCCGCAAAGGAGGGTGAGGGCGGGGACGATGAGAGCGCCTCCACCGATACCGAAACAGCCGGAGGCAAGGCCGGCGAGGAGTCCGATAGTGGCGTAAAGAAGGGGGCCGGTAGGCATGGGAAAGACGATTCACTTGGACGAGGTGCTTGGCAAGCGGGATCGGGACGGTATTCGCAGGCTTGCCAAAAGGCAGGGATTCGCCTTACCTAGCAAGTTCTATGCAAAAACATCTAACTCTTAGTTTAACCCTCCTTTTGGCCCTTTTTGTCGCAGGTTGCGCGGTGAAGGATCCAGCCAATCCCCGTTTTGTGGTGGCGGAAGGCAAGGGGATTAAGGTGACCCGGGCCCAATTGGATGTGGAAGTGGATCGGGCCTTAACCAATTTCAATCTTTCGCGGGACAAGGTGCCGGCGGCTCAGTTGGGCTCGCTGGAATTGAATATTCTCAATCAGATAATTAATCGGCAGATCGCGCTGACGGAGGCTCGCAAGTCTCCTCTGACGAACGCGGCGGTATTGGCTAAGGAGCAGCTGGAGAAGATGAAGAAAAACTTCCCTGATGCGAAAGCCTTTGATGAGCAGCTGGCCAAGGCGAAAACGACGGAGCTGGCGATGGTGAAGGAGATCGAGCAGAAGCTGGAGGTGGATAACCTCATGAGGACACGAGTGGAGCCTGCCTTGAAAGCTCCGACGGATGATGAAGTGCAGAAATTTTACACAGAGAACCCCAAGTTGTGGCAGAGGAACGAAAGCGTGCAGGCGCAACATGTTTTGGTGAAAGTGGACCCGGCGGCGGATGCGGCGACAAAGGCGGCCAAGAAGAAAGCGGCGGAGGCGGCTCTCGCTCGAGTGAACAAAGGGGAGGCGTTTGAAAAAGTAGCGCAGGAAGTTTCGGATGATCCTGGGAGCAAGGCGCGGGGCGGAGAACTCCCCCCGTTCAGCAAAGGGCAGATGACCCCGAATTTTGAGAAGGTGGCGTTCTCGACTGCTCCTGGAAAAACCAGTGCGGTTTTTGAGACTCCGTTTGGTTATCACTTTTTGAAGGTGAAGGCGAAAGAAGCGGCCAAGAATTTGAAGTTGGAGGACGTGAAGAATGAGATCATGTCCCACTTGAAGCGCTTGAAACAGGGCGAAGCGACGAGGCTTTTGCTGGAAGATTTGCGGAAGGAAGCGGCGGTGAAGATTTTGCTGCCGGCACCAGCAGTTGCGGCGCCGGTAACGGCGACGACGCCTCCGGTATCGGCCCCGCCTGTTCCCGCGACTTCCGCGCCGGCCAAAAAATAAGGGGCCGGGGGAACCCGGATGAGCTCCAAGGCTGTGCCGTTGGGTGAGGGAGAGGAAAGCTTTCAGCCGAAGTTCGACGGTCAAGGGCTCTTGACGGCGGTCGCGGTGGAGATTGATTCAGGGCAGGTGCTGATGGTGGCTTTTATGAATGCGGAAGCGGTGGAGAAGACCCGAACAACGTGCCGGGCAACTTTTTTTAGTCGTTCACGAAACAAGCTTTGGGTGAAGGGGGAGAGCTCGGGAAATTATTTACAGGTGGAGGAAATCTTGGTGGATTGCGATGAGGATTGTTTGGTTTTAAAAGTGCGTTTGCCTGCCAGGGGGGTGGCGTGTCACACGGGGGAGAAGAGCTGTTTTTATCGGAAGTTGAATTTGGTGGGTCCAGCGGGATTAAAGCCGATCAAAAGTTAAGGTGGGAGGCCGCCGGCGATGGCGACTAGGGAGGCGAACTCTTTTTCGATCGGGCCGATGGAGGAGGAAGGGCCTGTGTATTTAACGACAACCAGCTCTCCTTCGGTTTGAAAAATCGCACCAAGGAGAGTTGCATCGATAATCTCTTTAGCGGCGCCGCCTGGGAGGCCGCCCTTGAGGGTGCCTTGGAGTCGGAGGGTGGTGACAGGGCAGACGGAGCCAGTGGTGGCTTGGATTTTTGCGGGCAGAGATAGTTTTGAGAATTGGGCGGTCCAACGATCGAGATTAGCTTGGACGGATCCGCTGGAGGCATTGGGGAAGCGGGAGAAGGTGATGAGGAGAGTCCCGTTGGGTGTTTTTTTCTCGAGTTGGGCGGCCCGGAGAGAGTCGGAGGGGGGAACCCAGCGCCAAGAGTTTGGGCGGTCGAAGCGGAGGGAGCCGACACGGAAGGCGATGGGTTGAGGTGGGGGCAAAGATTCGGGAAAAGCGGAGATAGGGAGGGCGAGAAAAGCTAGGCTGAAGCCAAGTCTGAGGAAGTGAGTCATCCTTGCATTCTCCGAGTCCACTCGTCGACGGCGATGGGGCGGCAGTGAAGAAGGCGTTCGTATTCCTCGGCGATTTTAGGTTCATCCCAGTCGGGGTGGTTGGCTTTCATAAACTGGAGCATCCAAGTTTTTGCAAGGGAGCGATCTTGGGGGCCGAGGCGGGCGAGGTCACGGCGGTAGAGGAGGCCGTTGAGGCGGGAGACGATCGAGAAAAAACTCACGGACGGGACTTGCGACAGAAACCTGCGAGGGCGCCGGCGAGAGCGCCGAAGAGGAGGGTAAGAAGAAGGGCACGGGGGCCCCCGCCAACAAATTCTCGGTAGTAGGCGGGCGCATCGGCGGTGAGGGGATAGGGGACAGCGGTAAAAAATGCGCCTGGAACGCTGTAGAGGAAGCCCCAGAGAGCACCGGAGAGAAACTGAGGAGAAAAAGAGGGGAGAACGGCGACGAGGAGTCCGATGGAGGCGTAGGTGAGAAGGAGTCCAAGTGAGAAAAGTGCGGCGGCGGTAAAGGATAGCCCTTGGAACCACGGCCCGAAGGCGGTGAGTAGTCCAAAGAGGGTGCCCGCTAAAACGGATCGCCGATCGATCTGCATAGGCGAAGCTTGCCTTGAGTGGAGGGGTTGAGCAACTGTGAGAATCAAGCAATTTTGGTGGAGGTGAGATAAAAATATTAGCGAGCCTGCTGGACAATGGAGGGTTGGGGCGGGGAAGATACGCAGATGAGCGAGAAGCAAGAGGTGGCGTCGGTCCGCCGTATGGAATTACTGGCCAAGCTGGTGGCACGGGCGAAGGAGTGTCCTGGGTTATATCCGATTCGCGAGGAGGCAGATTTCTTGAGATTGGCGATGGACCACGCGGGGAAAGGGGAGGAGGGGATTTGTCTGGTTTTGGAGTCGGTATGGAGGAGACCAGATGAGGCGGTACAGTTGAACGCGCAGAGTTTGATTCGTCGTGGGTTGGGTCTGCGGGCACCTGAGGAGGGAGAAGTGGGGGGCGGGGTAGTTGTGGGGATGAAGAAGCAGGCGGATTGAGGGCGAGGAAAGTAATCACTCGCCAAGTGAGAGTTAGACGCTCAAATCCGTGAGGATCGGAAGAATGAAAGAAACCTTGAGCTCATCGCCTGTCCCCCCGGAGCCTGAATTGGCATTTGGTCTTGGGGCGGAGTCTGCGCCCTCCTCGGGGAGTGGAGCGGAAGTGGATCCTGAGGTGGTGGTGATCAAGGGTCCCCCGCGGCCGAGTGGATACACTCCTTCGGCAACATCGAAAACCCAACGAGAGGAACCCAATATGAATAATCCAACGAATCCTGCAGCGCTGAATGTGAAGAGAAGTATTGATCGGCAAAGGAAAGAGCAGCAGGCGGTTACCTCTATTCTGGGGGGGGTAGGGTTGGCTTTGCTTTTGATCATTGTGGGTTGTGCGGCGCTTTCGGGGTTTGGGGGGTTTGTTTTGTGGAAGCAGATTCAGCGTCAGAGTGTGACGGTGGATCAGATGGAGCAGAGGTTGAACAAGGAGTTTGCGTCGCTGCAGGCGCGGGATGCGGAGTTATCGAGTGGATTGGAGGCGGCGGGAGCGCAGCTAGCCAAACAACTTTCCCTGCTTGAACAGGCGAAGGCGCAGTTGAGCCGGCAGGAGAAGGAGGTGGCAACGGTGCGGCAGCGTCTTTCCATGTTGGAAGGGGATTCGGGCGATCGGCGTTCTCGCTAAGGGACTGGATGATTAGTCGAGTTGAGCTTCGTCGGATCACGCAGGAGTGGCGGACGCGACTGCAGCGGGTGCAGCAGATATTGCAACCGAGCGAGTGGGCAACGGACGATTGGAATCGTTTTGCGCGGGCGTTGAGCACGATGGTGCGGTCTCATGGTTCGACTTGGACGGAAGCGGAGACGACCTATTGGGATGTGCGGTGGACTTTGCAGGATGGGGGGGAGTTGATCTGCCAAGCGGAGGATGGATCGGATGGGAAGAAGACGCTGGTGGTGGCGCAGACGGGGGGATTTGCGGAGGGGTTAGAAAACTACACCTGGTTTTTTGCCGAGTTTGGGCAGACGGGAGATTTTTTGGGGAATCCGTACTGGGTGGATGGCACTTGGAAAGAGGCGTTGGCGATGATGTTGCTTCCGCAGCAGGCTGGGGCTGGGTACTACCTGAATGGTGGTGGGGTGCAGGCGCCGGCGATGATTGAAGCGCAGTCTTCTGTGGCGCAGTAGGACAGAGGGCTCGGGCAGGTGGGGCCAGCGAGGCACATTATGTAAATAGCTGGCGTGGAGGTAATTGCATTTGCTTGCATTCGTTTTCATTTCACAATAGGATGAGTGGATTGAAAGGAGTTCGGCGGGGAGTTGCGCAAAGGGCGTGCTGATCCGGTGTCCGTGATCGACCAAGATCTATTTCGGATCCATGAAAGCGCCCTCACCCTTCTCGCAGACCTTAAGAGAACGATAAGAACCTCACGGAAGCGATTGCGGTCAGGCCATCGAGGCATGATCCATCCTTCGTCGATCGGACGCTGAGCGTCTGGTCAGTCCGCTCGGGCCATATCTTTCCGCCGCACATCAAACCATGAGTCACGATTCACGATACGGTTCCAACCAAAGAGGTGGACCTCACGACCGACGCAACCGACGCCACGACCGATATGGCAGTAACCGGGGTGGACCCCGCCGGGAAAGTAAACCCGCGAGCGCAGGTTTTTGGGGATTCATCAAAAAACTATTCGGAATGGGAGGCGGTTCATCGCGTCCCTCTCACTCACCCTCCGCGGACCATCGTCAGCGGAATGGGCGAGGAGATGCCCCGCGTAATCCGCGGGCGCGTTCCATCCCTCCGATGGAGGTGCTGACCCCTCGTCTGTATGTAGGCAACCTCTCCTACGACGCATCGGAGAGCGATATCTTCGATCACCTGAGCAAAGTGGCTGGGGTGAAGAATGTCGAAGTGGTGCGCGATAGTGGGTCGAACTCGAAGGGGTTCGGCTTTGCAGAGATGCTGACGCTGGAGGGAGCGCAAGAGGTGGCCAAGAAGCTCCATGATACAGATTTCATGGGCCGTTTGATGATCGTCAACGGCGCAAAATCCCAGGGTGAGCGGACGGGTGGCGGTCCCCGCAATCACGATCGGGCGGATAGTCGACCCCCTCGTGGCGAGCAGGCGGAGCGGTCCTCCGAGTTTGATTATGACCGCGGCCCTCGGAATCCTAGTTACGACTAAGAAAAAAGTTTAGGGACTGGCCAAGGTGGGCCGAGTCTTGGAAGAGACTCGGCCCCCTTCGGCGAGCCAACGATTGACGGCGGCTAAGTAAGCGCGGCCACTGGATTCGATGACATCGGTGGCGGCGGCGCGGCCACTGGCCGGTTCTCCCTTGGTGGCAAAACGAACGTTGAGAGATACTTCCCCCACGGCATCTTTTCCTTCGGTGACTGCGCGGACCGAGTAATCGAGAAGGTGGCCCTTGAGGCCAGTAATGCGATCGATCGTTTTCATGACGGAATCGACGACACCGTCGCCCGAACCTTGGGCCGAAAGAACTTTGCGGCCGTGACGCAGAGTAATCGTTGCGACGGGTTTACGGCCCGTACCGGATTGGCAGGTCAAACTCTCTAAGGTGTAGGTTTCGCGAGCCACATGGATTTGAGCACCAACCAGAGAGATGAGGTCGTCGTCGTGGACGAACTTTTTGCGATCGCCGATTTCTTTGAAGCGGATGAAGACGGCTTGGAGTTCGGTAGGGCGGAGGGTGTAGCCCAGATGTTTGAGGCGGGCAGAGACGGCGGCACGTCCGCTGTGTTTGGTGAGTGGGAGCTCGGTTTTTCCCCAGCCGACGATTTCTGGATCGATGATTTCGTAAGTTTCCCTTTTTTTCAGGATGCCATCTTGATGAATTCCTGAGCTATGGGCGAAGGCGTTCAGTCCGACGATGGCTTTATTGCGGGGGATGGGGAATCCGCAGGCGGCGGAGACGAGGCGTGAGGTGCGTACGATTTCACGGGTTTGGATGTTGGTGTGGGCGTGTGCAAAAAAATCGGCACGAGTGTGTAGAGCCATGACTACTTCTTCGAGGGCAGCGTTGCCGGCGCGTTCGCCGATCCCGTTGAGGGTGCACTCCACTTGGCGTGCGCCCGCTTGGACGGCAGCGAGGGAGTTGGCCACGGCGAGGCCGAGATCATTATGGCAGTGGGTGCTGAAAACCGCATTGGCAGATCCACGAGCTTGGGCGATGACTTGGGCAAACATGCTGCTGTATTCTTCGGGTGCAGCGTAGCCGGTGGTATCGGGAAGATTGATGGTGGTGGCACCAGCGGAGATGGCGGCCTCGACGACCTCGACAAGGAAATCGATTTCAGTGCGGGAAGCATCTTCAGGGGAGAACTCGACGTTGGAGGTAAAGCGGCGGGCGCGGCGAACTCCATCGGTGGTGAGGCGGAGGATTTCATGGCGGGCTTTGCCGAGTTTAAAATCGCGATGGATTTTGCTGGTACCAAGAAAAACGTGAATCCGGCCCTTTTTGCCAGCAGGTTTCACGGCGGCGCCGGCGGCATCAATGTCGGCGTTGACGCAGCGGGCCAAGCCACAGATGACGGGACCGCGGACGGTGCGGGCAATTTCTTGGACGGAATCGAAATCGCCCCGACTGGCAATCGGGAAGCCCGCTTCGATGATATCGACACCGAGGCGAGCGAGTTGGCGAGCAACCTCGAGTTTCTGGCGCCCCGTCATGGCGGCGCCTGGGCACTGTTCTCCGTCGCGAAGAGTGGTGTCGAAGATCTGAATATGAGGACCAGAGGACATAGGACGATCTTAGCCCGAAACAGTAAAAGGCGCACCTGCTAAGAGGAGGTGGGGGGAGGTGGCGAAGGCCGACGGGAGAAGACGGAGGACGGAGGGGGGGGGTGGATTTTGAATTCTTGATTCTTGATTCTTTATTGAGGAGCAGGTTGCTCACGCCAAGGACGCCAACCCTTCTACGCTCCTAACTTCGCCGACTCAGGAGGAGCTTCGAAGGGCGCCCGAAGCGGGCGGGGGGAGGTGGATTTTGAATTCTTGATTCTTGATTCTTTATTGAGAAGAAATTGCTCACGCCAAGGCCGCAAAGGACGCAAAGGAATTCAAGATGTGAGAATGTGAGAATGTGTGAATGTGAGAATGTGAGAATGTGTGAATGTGAGAATGTGGTTTTAAGGTTGGAAGCTTAGGTAGGGGCGGCATCTCCGAGGCCGCCTAGCTGGGCGGACGAAATTCGAATATCCAGCGCAGGCGGGCTAGGGACAGCCCGCCCTACCTAGGTTTTGGGGTGTGGGTGTTGAGTGATTCAATCGGCTCATCAAGGATGATGAGCCCTACCGGTGGACGGGTTTAAGTGTTGAGCGAGGCGTTCTGCGTCTGCGCCCCGATTCCGATCGGGGCTCGGAGAGACCGCTCGACCTAGGTTTTGAGTTCCAAACCACCAATGGTTCAATCGGCGGATCAGGGATGATCCGCCCTACCGGTGGACGGTATTGATCCCGCAGTTGCGGCGCCGACGCGGGCCGGGGCAGGGCGGGGTGGGCGCTTTGGCTTGAAAAGATTAAGGGTTAGGCGAGGATAGCTAGGTAAGTAGCTAAAGAGTAGAGATATATGCCCTAAATGGCGAATAGGCCTGCGCCTAATTTCATCGTAAGTTTGCTTTTTTAAGTAAAGTGTTCTTAATTATCGGATATGTGAAAAACCTTGCTCCTTAGTCTACTGGCTCTGGGTTACCAGAGCGCCTCGGCACAACTTGTGACTGAAAGTTTTGGCACGGGAGTCAATGCGTTTACGATGGAATTTGTAACGATCGGCAATCCTAATAATGTGGCCGATACAACGGGGAGTCCTAATCCTGCGGGTTCGGTGGCCTACACCTACAATTTGGGCAAGTACGAGGTGAGTAGGGATATGATCACCAAAGCGAATGTAGCAGGCAGCCTAGGGATTACGTTGCAGGATATGACGAGCTATGGCGGCAACGGAGTAAATCGGCCTGCGACAGGGATTTCCTGGTATGAGGCGGCTAAATATGTGAATTGGCTGAACACGAGCACAGGAGGGACAGCGGCGTATAAGTTCGTTGGTGGAACATTTCAGCTTTGGTCTTCGACAGATGCGGGTTACAACGCGAATAATATGTTCAGGAACAGCCTAGCGAAATATGTCATCGCCAGTAGTAACGAGTGGTACAAGGGGGCTTATGGTAATGCGGATGGTAGCTGGTCAAACTTTCCCAACGGAAGCGATAGTGCACCGACGGCAGTGGCTAGTGGAACAGCAGCGAACACGGCAGTGTATGGGCAATCTATTTCTAATGGTCCTGCGGATATCAAAAACGCGGGTGGGTTAAGCGCATATGGAACGATGGCGCAGGGAGGGAATGTGTGGGAGTGGAATGAGACAGCATATGACGGAATCAACAACACAGCGGGCGAGAGCCGGGAGCTGCGCGGCGGCTCTTGGAACAACTACAGCGACGGCTTGGATGCCTCGCTCCGCGACTTCAACAGTCCGACGCTTGAGAACTTCCGCTACGGGTTCCGTGTTGCTAGTGTCCCTGAACCGTCGACTGGTCTGTTGGTGGTGCTAGGGCTAAGTGGGTTGCTACTCAAGCGGCGTAAGACGGGTACCCTTTAGTCCTTTTTCTCTTTTACCCTTTTTTCTGGATCGGGTTGGGAAGATTCGGTTCGTAGGGACTAGGCTAGGAGAACCGGCACGCCAGAAGGCGGGCCGGTTTTTTGATGACAACACGATTCCGCGCATCTGATTTACCACTGGTTTTGGTGCGATGGTATGATTATGCCAAGTGGTTGCTTGAGAGGGTGGAGGGTTTTCCAAAAAGTCAGCGGTTCGTATTGGGTCAACGGCTGAGTCATCAAGTGATGGAGGTGTTAGAGATTTTGGTGGAGGCGAGTACCACGAGCCAAAAAGAAGGCGACATCTCCGAGGCCGCCTAGCTGGGCGATTGGGTCCCGCGGTTGCGGGACGCAGACGCGCGCGAATGTGGTTTTGGAGTTTGAATCGGCCCCGACGCGGGTCGGGGCGCAGACGGCTAATTTCTGAAACCCCTCCGGGGTTGGCATTGCCACGTTCCGCATTCCCGGCCCCGACGCGGGTCGGGGTAGAGACGCAGATTGCTTACGCAAAGGTCGCAAAGGAAGATTGGTTATTGGATATTGGGGATTGGGTCGAAGGGTTTAAGGAGGATCGGTGTTGAGCGAGGCGACCTCGGAGATGTCGCCGCTACCTAAGTTTGAAGTAATGGGGCGTGAGGTGCGCGCTTAGGGGGTATTGAGTGGCTGAGTGTTTCAATCGGCGGATCAGGGATGATCCGCCCTACCAGTGGACGGGTTTAAGTGTTGAGCGAGGCGTTCTGCGTCTGCGCCCCGATTCCGATCGGGGCTCGGAGAGACCGCCCCCGCGGTTGCGGGACGCAGACGCGCGCGAATGTGGTTTCGAGGGTTCAATCGGCCCCGACGCGGGTCGGGGCAGGCGGGTGGTTTCGGGTCGTGCGGTTTGGATCGGCTGACCAGGAACGGTCAGCCCTACCGGTGGACGGTTTTGAGTATTCAGCGCAGGCGTTCTCGGAGAGACCGCCCTACCTAGGTTTTGAGTTCCAAACCACCAATGGTTCAATCGGCTCATCAAAGATGATGAGCCCTACCAGGGCTTTGAGTTCCAAACCAACAACGTTTCAATCGGCTGACCGTGACGGTCAGCCTACCAGTGGGCGGGCTAGTAAGCGGCTTGGGCGCCCTTAAGATTTCGCGAACGAATCCAGGGCATGAGGCCACGGAGGCGAGCACCGGTTTTTTCGATGGGGTGTTTAGTCCCCGCTTTGAGCAGGCGATGATAGCGCTTCATGCCGGTGTGACTTTCGCGAATCCATTCGCGGGCGAATTTGCCGTTACGAATTTCTTGGAGGACTTTCTCCATGGATTTTTTGGTACGGGCATCGACGACGCGGGGCCCGCGACTGACGTCCCCGTATTTGGCGGTCTCGGAGATGGAAAAGCGCATTCCTGCGATACCTGATTCGTTGATCAGATCGACAATGAGCTTCAATTCATGAAGGACTTCGAAGTAGGCAACTTCGGGTTGGTAGCCCGCTTTCACGAGAACTTCGAACCCTGCTTGGATGAGAGCGGAAGTGCCTCCGCAGAGGACGGCCTGCTCGCCAAAAAGATCGGTCTCGGTTTCTTCTTTGAAGGTGGTTTGGAGGAGGCCAGCTCGGGTGGCGCCGATCCCTCGGGCCCAGGCCATGGCAATCGAGCGGGCTTGGCCGGTAGGGTTTTGCTGTACGGCGAAGAGGGCAGGAACGCCACGTCCCTCGACATATTGGCGGCGAACGATATGTCCTGGGCCTTTGGGGGCGACAAGGATGACGTCGACATTTTTGGGTGGCTTGACGGTTTTATAATGGATGGCAAAGCCGTGGCTGAAGAGGAGGCACTGACCCTTGCGAAGATTGGGGGCGATGTCCTTCTGGTAAACGGATGGAATTTTCAGGTCGGGCACAGCAACGAAAATGACATCGGCGCCGCGAACGGCTTCAGCAGTGGGCAGGACTTTAAAGCCGTGTTTTTTGGCGACGGCGATAGATTTGCTGCCTTTGTAGAGTCCGATGGTGACTTTGACGCCGCTATTTTTGAGATTAAGAGCATGAGCGTGGCCTTGGGAGCCGAAGCCAATGACGGTGGCTTTTCTGCGAAAAAGGGGGGTAAGGCTGGCGTCACGGTCGTGGTAGATTCGGGCGGGCATATGGTTATCTCCTGTTCGGGTTGGTGGTTTTCTATGGGGTAAATGGTTAACGGCGGGCGAGGGCGATGCGTCCGGTTCGGCTGAGTTCGAGGATGCCGAAGGATTTCATTAATTGGAGAAACTTGCCGATTTTGCTTTCGTCGCCGGTGACTTCAATGGAAAGGCTGGCGGATTGGACGTCGACAATCTTGGCACGAAAGATGTCGCAGATTTGCATGACCTCTGGTCGAGCGGCGGCGGTGGCTTTGACGCGAAGCAAAATAAGTTCTCGGTCGATGACGTCTCCATCTTTGAAGTCGTGCACTTCGAGGACATCGACAAGTTTTTTGAGTTGTTTGACGACCTGCTCCAAGACCTGATCGTTGCCGACGACAACGATGGTCATGCGGGAAACTTTATCGTTTTGGGTCGGGCCGACGTTGAGGGTGTCGATATTGAAGCCGCGACCGCTAAAAAGCCCTGCGACGCGGGTTAGAACCCCGAACCGGTTTTGTACGACGACAGAAATGGTATGGCGCATAAAATAAAAAGAAGAATGACCTTAAAAAGTAGCGAAGAAGGAGCGGACGGGTCAAGCCGAAGGGCCAGACTGTCCGAAGCTGGCACGTAGGCGGGCTAATTCGTGGGACTGCTGATCGAGAAGTTGGCGGGCTTGAGCGAGGTCGGTTTCCAGCTGTTTGATCCGCAAGCGGAGGGCGGCGTCGAAGGCTGGGCTGGCCTCAGTGGCTTCGACGGGCTCGGTGGCGTCCTCCAATTTAATCGTGCGGCTTTTAAGACGAGAGGTACGGCGGCGACGAATTTCCTCAAGAAACTCGGTGACGGTGTAGGTTTCTTTTGTGCGAAGGTGGGAAACGAGCTCCGAGCCGCCCAATTGGCCGCTTTGTAAAAACTCCGCGATGGTGCCTGCGGTGGTCGGGCCGTAGCGGGGGCCGTCGAGGGGCTCGACCCACCAGTGCATTTCGAGACCGGGGACCTCGGGTGCCTTGGCCCAGGCTGCTTCATCGGTTTGGATGAGGTCGTCGGGTGCGATGAGAGACTGATTGGCTAGTGCTTTCAGATGATCGAGGTCCATGGGGCCAAGGACTCTACCGGTCTGGACTTTCTGAAGGCGGTAGAGGGAGGCGGGGGTGCTCAAAGGAAATTAATGGGTGGGGATAATGAGTTTTTGGCCGACTTTGAGGGAAGCATCTTTGGCGAGGGAGTTGGCCTTGCGGATGGACTCGACGGTGATTTTGGTTTTATAGGCTTCGCTATAAGCTTGGGCGATGGAGCTGAGGGTATCTCCCTTGGCCACGACATGCTCGTAGCCATCGCGTTCGGCAGGTTTAGCGATGGGGAGAGGTTTCTCCGCCGGCTTTTCTTTTTCCCGCTCTTTCCGCTCTGCAACTAATTTTGAAACTTCCTCCAGAAGGGCGGCGCGATCTTGGGACGCCTTGGCGGCAGTGTTGGCGAGCGATTCTTTGAGGGATTGAGACTGGAGCCGAACCTCATCAAGGATTTTTTCGAGGGTACTCACCCGGGCTTGAATTTTGTCCACTTGAGCGTCGACGCGATCGACTTGATCGGCGGCTTTAAGAATTTTGCGGCGCTCCATTTCCGCGTCTTCGGCGGCGGCAGGGTTTGAGGGTTGAGCTAAGAGAGGAGTGCCTGAGATTAAAAAAAGAAGGGGTAGGATGCGGAGAAGGCTTGGCATAGCGGTATTATCACTCTGGGGACTCTGTGCCGACAAGCTTTACAAACTCTTTTTCAGTGATGACGCGAACTTGAAGGGATCGAGCTTTGGTTAATTTGGAGCCTGCCTCTCCTCCTGCAAGGACGAAATCGGTTTTCGGGCTGACGGAACCGACGACCGATCCGCCGTGGGTTTGGATTTGGCGGACAAACTGTTCGCGGGACTGGCTGAGGGTACCGGTAATGACAAACTTCTTTCCTGCGAGAACCCCGCCGCGCATGGCGAGTTCTTCTTTTTGGGCAGTGAAATTCAGCCCAGCTTTATGCAAGGCAGGGAGAAGACGCTGGGTAGAGCGTTCTTGGAAAAAAGAGACAATTTCCTCGGCGACTTTGGGCCCGACATCGTTCACTTGAGTGAGTTCGGCGACGGTGGCGGAAGAGAGTTTCTCGAGGGTGGTAAAGTGGCGGGCGAGAGATTCTGAGGAGACTGCACCGACTTGAGGAATGCCGAGGCCAAAAACTAGGCGCCAGAGTGGACGACTTTTACTTGCGGCGATTCCTTGCAGAAGATTGGTGGCGGACTTCTCTCCCATGCGTTCAAGGTGGATCAACTGTTCCTCGGTTACGGCATAGAGCTGGTCGAGGTGTTGAACTAGGCCTGCACCGACGAGTTGACCGACCATGGCTTCGCCCATGCCCTCAATGTCCATGGCACCACGGCTGGCAAAATGTTGGAGGCGGCGCTTGAGTTGGCCGATGCAGTCGCGAGAGGTGCAGCGAAGAAAAACTTCTTCTTTGGAGAGAGGGCCGCCGCAAACAGGGCATTGGCGGGGAACGGCGATGGGGCGGGAGGAAGCGGGGCGCTTCTGGAGATTAACGGAGAGGACGGCGGGGATGACTTCTCCTGCTTTTTCGATGTTAACGTAATCTCCCACTCGGATGTCTTTGCGGGCGATCTCCTCGAAGTTATGCAGGGTGGCGCGAGAAACGGTGGAACCGCTGAGGAGAACGGGATCGAGTTCGGCGACGGGGGTAATAACCCCGCTGCGACCAACTTGAAAAGTGATGGCGTGGAGGCGGGTTTCGGCTTGTTCGGGGGTGTATTTGTAAGCGATGGCCCAGCGAGGGGCTTTTTCGGTGGAGAGAAGAACGCGTTGTTGATCGAAGCGGTTGACTTTAATAACGGCTCCATCGGTGGCGAAGGGAAACTTGGTGCGGTCGTGATCCAGGGTGTGAATGGCTTGGAGAACTTTGTCGGGTCCATCGGCGAGGCGGAACCAGGTGTGCCCGGGAAGACCCCACTGAAGGATTTGTTGGTGGAGGGCGTCTTGAGTTGTCAGGGAGGAGGTCTCGGGCTGGGCGAGGCCGTAAAAAACAACGGCGAGCGGGCGCTGAGCGACCTCGCGGGAGTCGAGCAGTTTGAGGGTGCCAGCGGCGGCATTGCGGGGGTTGGCAAAGAGGGCCTCCCCTTTTTTCTGGCGGGCGTGGTTCAGTGCGGCAAAGGCAGGCTCGGGCAAATAAACCTCGCCACGAAATTCAATAGTTTTTGGCAGGCCGCGAACAAATAAAGGGAGGTTGCGGATAGTTTTTAGATTTTCGGTGATGTCGTCGCCCCGCTCCCCATCGCCTCGGGTGAGGCCTTGTACGAGGTGGCCGTCGAGAAAGCGAACGGTGACGGCGAGTCCGTCGATCTTGGGTTCGATGGCGAAGTTGGCCTCTTGTCCTGCGAGGCCTTTGGTTACGCGGGTAAGGAAATCGGTCAATTCAGTTTCGCTGTAGGTATTGTTGAGGCTCTGCATGCGAACGGTGTGGGGGACGGTGCGAAAAGAATCGAGGGGGGCGCCGCCAACTTTGCGGGTAGGGGAATTTTCGTCGATGAGTTGAGGATGGGCTTTTTCGAAGTCGGAAAGTTCGCGGTAGAGGCGGTCGTAAGCGGCGTCGGAGATCTCGGGTTGGGCTTGGACGTAGTAAAGAAGGTCGTGATGCCGAACCTGTTTGAGGAGGTGGGCGTAGTGTTGAGTGGGGGAGTTGCTCACCTGGGGCGACGACGAAGGGTGAGTCCGATAGCGATTCCGAGGATATCGGCTAACCAGTCTTGGATCGAGACATCGCGGCCTGGGGCGAGGCGTTGGGACTGCTCGTCGAGGCCGCCGAGGAGAGATCCTGCCATGCCGAGAGCGGCAGAGGAAAAAGGAAGTCCGCCGAGGACGAAGCCGAAGCCTGTGTAAACGGCGAGGTGGAGGACCTTGTCATTGGGCAGAGGGAAAAAAATGTCCACTTTTGTGATTCGGCTGGCGGGGAGTGCGGAGACGCTAAGGATGAGAAGATAGTAGAGGACGGGGGGGAGTAAGTTTTTCCATCGCAGATTGGACATAAGGAGAGCATTTTGGACAGAGAGTGAAGCAGAGCAACTTGAAAGAATGGGTCCCGATTTTAGGGATCGAAGGGGGAGGTACAAAGACCTCATGGATCTTCGTGGGGGATGGAGGCCGAATTGTGGCGCAAGGCACGGCGGGGCCATCGAATGTTCTGTTGGCAGGAAAAGTAGGGTTAGAAAAGGTGTTTCGACAAATTGCGTCGGCTCTTCCAGGAAGGCCGGTGGCGATTGGGGGAGGATTTGCGGGGGCTCGGGGTCAGGCTGAGCTTGTGGAGGTGCGGGGGGCGTTGCGTTCGGTTTGGCCGAGGGTGAGGCGGGTGGTGGTGGGGATGGATACTGATTCGGCGTTGGCGGCGGCGTGGGGAAGTGAGGACGGATTTTTAGTGATCGCGGGAACGGGAAGTAATGTGGTGGGGAGAAAAGGGAGTGTTCGGTTGAGTGCGGGTGGGCACGGCCATTTATTAGGGGATGCGGGGAGTGGCTACGACATCGCACAGAGGGCAGTGGAGGCGATTTTTCGAGCGAGGGATCGGGATGGGAAGGCGCCAAAATTAGTGGCGGCGCTCTTGGCGCATGCGGGGGCGGCAGATATGGATCGTTTTTTGCGTGCGGTCTATCTGGCTCAGGGGAAAGAGTGGCTGGCTTCGTTTGCCCCCGTGGTTCTGCGGGCAGCAGAAAAAGGGGACGCAATCGCAGGGCAAGCGGTGCGAGATGGGGTGGAAGAACTTGCGGCGAGGATAGCGGAGTTGGCCAAGAGGATGAAGGTCGCACGACCGAGGATCGCGCAAACGGGCGGATTATTTGAAAACCGCTTTTATGCTGAAGCCTTTGTGAAGGCTTTGTGGAGGACATGTCCGCGGGCCAAGAGTGAGCCGTGCAAAACTTCTGGAGCGATGGGAGCGGTGCGGATGGTGGTTGGTTCTACGTACATTTGGACGGGGCAAGGGGAGAAGATAAGTGGATTAGATTTGGTGGATGTGGAGGCTTTGCCGACGGAGATGGCGAATCCGCGGTCACGCGGGATGCATCGTCAATCGGTGGGAGAGTTGGTGCGGCTGTTTGTGGAGGAGGAGGCTTTTACGGTGCGGGCTTTGAGTCGGGCGAAGAAAGAAATTAAGGGAGTGACGGAGATTGTTTCGCGGGCGTTAACACGTGGAGGAAGGCTTTTCTATGTGGGGGCAGGAACGAGTGGGCGGCTGGGTGTTTTGGATGCGAGTGAGATGCCTCCGACGTTCCACACGCCACCCGAGTTGGTGCAGGCTATTTTAGCGGGCGGGCCTGAGGCGATTTTTCGGGCGCAGGAAGGAGCGGAGGACGATGGGGAGGCGGGGGCGCGATCGGTGAGGGAGCGGAGAGTGGGTTCCCGCGATGTGCTGGTGGGTTTGACGGCGAGTGGGCGGACTCCGTTTGTGCATGGGGCATTGGCGGAGGGAAAGAAGGCAGGAGCCAAAACAGTTTTGGTCACGGCGCATCCGAAGTGGAGGTTTGAAAGGGGCGGGATTCGCCCTGATGGGGTGGTGCGGTTGGATGTTGGGCCAGAGATTATTGCTGGCTCGACGCGTCTGAAGGCGGGGACCGTGACAAAGATGGTCTGCAATATCCTCAGTTCTGTGGCGATGATTCGAATGGGAAAAGTGTACGACAACCTGATGGTGCATGTGGTTCCCTCGAATGAAAAACTGAAGGCACGGGCGATACGATTGATCCGGACGTTAACCCAAGTTGGCCTGGAAGAGGCGGAGCAGGCGTTGAGAGAGTCGGGTGGGAAAGTGATGTTGGCAACCGAGCGACTGCAAAAAGTTTCTGGCTTGCCGAAAAAAAGACGAGGAGCACTCTCGGGTCGATGAAATCCTTGATGCGGGTTGTGGTGTTAGTTGGTTGGGCGGTGGGTTGCGGGTGGGCGGCGGAGGCGGACGTAGCGGGTCTTTGGAAAAATACCGCAATGGGGATAGGTCAGTCGGTGATTATTGTTTCGCAGGAGGGGCCGGATTTGCATGTGGCGGGATATGGAGTGTGGGCGGGGGGTGGAGTTGGGGTGTGGCACGGTAAGGGGAGGATTGAGGGGGCGCGGGTGAAGTTGCCGTTAAATTATACAAAACTGCCGAAGCCTGGATTTGATGCGAAGGTGGAGTTGGATTTGGGGATTGCGGCGGATGGAAAAACTTTGGAGGGGACTTGGAAAAACTCGCTTGGGCGTAAGGGGCCAGTGAGGTTTGTTCGAGTGGTTTCTGAGGCGGCGCCGAAGGTGACGACACCTGCCGAGGTGCCCGCGGGGGAAGGGCCAGTGGCGGACGGGGATAAAAAAGAGGAGGCGGTAAAGCCCTAAACTCCGTGGACTCTGCCCCAGTGGATATCGAGCTGGCGGCTGAGGCAAAGTTTGAGAGCGCGAAGGAGGCAGGAGGCTTCTAATTTTTGTCCGCGAGCGATGATGCTGGGGAGGGGTTCGTTGGGACGGAGGCGAAGGGCGTCTTGGCAGAGGATGGGGCCTTGATCTAAATCTGGGGTAACGAAGTGAGCAGTGACTCCAACAATTTTCACGCCTTTGTCGTAGGCTTGGCGGTAAGCGGCGGCGCCAGGGAAGGCGGGGAGAAGGGAGGGATGAATGTTAAGAATTCTATTTTTCCAGTGCCAAACGAAGTCGGGGGAGAGAATTTTCATGAAGCGGGCGAGTACGACGAGATCCACTTGGGCTTTCTCGAGGTGAGATTGGAGGGAGGCTTCGGCTTTTTGGCGGTCGCGGTAGTCGATCGAGGCAAAAGGAAGGCGAAAGCGGCGCGCGAGGGCGCGAAGTTGGGGATGATTTCCAGCGAGGAGAACAGGCTGAGCGTCGAGGCGGCGGGATTTCCATGCGCGAAGGATAGATTCGGCGGCATGGGTTTCTTTCGAGACAAGAATGGCCAGCCGGCGGCGGGTTCGTGAGCTGTCGGCCAAGCGGAGGGTAAGTTTCATTCGCAGGTGGCGCGCCAAAGACTCGAGCTCACTACTAATTCGACGCTGGTCGAGTTTCGATCCAGGCCAAGAGGCGAGGAGGGTCATACGAAACTTTCCGCGGGCGACCTGTTCTTCCAGCGATTCGATATTGGCGCCCATGCGGAAAAGATGTTGGGTAACGGCGGCGATGGCGCCGGTGCGGTCTGGACCGACCAAGCCGATGGTGACAAAGGAGCGACTGGCCATGGTTAATCTGCGCGCAAGGTGCAGGAGGCTCGGGGGGTTTCGTGAAGGGTGATTTCCGAAAGGCCGGGGAGTTTAGGGCTGAGCTGTTTCCAGAACCATTGGCAGATGATTTCGAGGGTTGGGTTTTCGAGGCCAGGGGTGTCGTTGAGGGAGGTGTGGTCGAGTTTTTCTAGGATGGGGCGGACGACGGAGGCGATTTTTGCGTGGTCGTAGAGGAGGCCTGATTTGGGATCGACGGAGCCAGCAACACAAACTTCGAGGGCAAAGCTGTGTCCGTGGAGGCGCCGACACTTATGTCCCTCGGGGAAGGAGGGGAGGTGCTGGGCGGCTTCGAAGTCGAATTTCCGTCTGAGGGTGATCTGCATCAGAGATAATTCCTAGCGATTTGAGGGGTGGATTTCAACCGATGGTTCGATTGGATGTCGGGGTGGGGAGGGTGTAGGGGAGCTTAGGGGAGAACCACGAGTTGAGAAGTTTTTCAATCAGGGTGCCCCAAATTGAAAGAATGATGGCGAGAAGGAGGAGAGAGGGGACGGCGATTGAGGAGGATTTGTCTTTGAGGAAGGAGGCAAAGTGAATGGCGTAGGGTTGGTGGACGAGATAGATCCCGTAGGAAAAAGATCCTGCGAGGGCAAGGGCTGGGCCCAAATAGGGAATTTTAGCCCAAAATCCTGAGGCTCCTGCGACGACGAGAAAGCAGGCGGCACCAGAAAGGAAATCAACTGCGACGTAGCCGCGTGGAAGTTGATAGACGAGAAGGGCGATGGGGTAGAGGCAAAGGCCAGCGAGAAAGCCACGCCCATGAAGGAGCCAGTTTTCAAGCTTGTCCGGATTTCTGGCGTAGGCGCCTCCGAGAACCATGCCGAAGGCGAATTCGGGTAATCGGCTCAAGCCGCAACCTCCGAGGATCCATTGGCCGCTGGAGGGATGAAGATAAAGGAGAAAAATGCGGGCGAAAAATCCTAAGGCGACTGCTCCGAGAAGAAAGCGGATGGGTCCCCAGCGGAGGAAAGCCCAGATAAGTAGTGGGAAGAGTGCGAAAAGTTGGATGATGAGGCAGAGGTACCACCAGGCGGCGTTGAGGTAGAAAAAATTGTAGTCGATCCAAAGAAAGCGCAATCCGCTCAAGCTGACCCCGAATCGCCAATCGACAGGCTCGAGGCGGGCCTCAAAGGGACTGAGTAGGTAAACGAGGTGGGCGAACCAGTACATAGGATAGAGGCGCAGAAGGCGGTGGGTGATCCAAGACGCCCAAACGACGCCGCTGGGTTTTGCGGCAGCGCGAATGGCGGACTGTGCGAGGACAAAGCCACTGGCGACAAGAAAAAGGCCTACGGAGTGAAATCCCAACTGCGAAATACCGATTCCGAGGGTTCGGGCTAAGGAGTTGAAGATAGAGAGAGGGGTAGTCCAAAGTTCGGGTTGGGCGACTTTTTGGAAAAATCCGGCTTCGATGGGGGAGGGAGGTTTGATCCAGCAAGAGAAAGAGTGAAAGTAGACGACCCAGAGGATGGCGAGCCCTTTGGTGACATCGAGCCATGCCATTCTTCGTTGGGCCATGATTCGAGGTTATGGAAGAAACAAAATTAGGCTAGATCGGAGCGGAGAAGATCGAGAAGAGCGAGCATGCGTGGCTGATGTTTGTTTTCTGGGACTTGGCCAGTGAGGCAGAGAGCGACGGCAAGATCTTTGGCAGGATCAGCAAAAGCGATAGAGGAGCAGGCACCCCCATGGCCAAAGGTGTTTCTGGATGAGGTTGTGCCGTAGCCGTAGGGTGGCGTGGGGGTGCCATAGCCGTGGCTGTCGAGCATGACGCCGAGGCCGAAATCGGTGATCTGGCCGAAGGTCATGTCTTTTTCGCCCTCTCGCCAGCGGTGAGAAAAATTCTTTATGAAATTAGGAGAAAAGACGGTAGTTCCAGTTTCTGGATTGGTGCCTTGGGATAGAAGAGTCCGGTAGAAGCGGGCCAGAGAGATGGCTGTTCCACAAAATCCCCCACCAGGACCGTGTCCTAGTGGGGTGGGAATCCAGGTGGATCCCTTTTTTTCGAGCATTGGGACATCCGCTTTCGTGGTGTCGGTGGTGAAAAACATATCCCCAGCCCCGCAAGGTGAAAGGACATGGCGATGGAGATAGTCTGACCAAGTGTGGCCAGTGTGGCGTTCGATCCAGCGTCCGAGAAGCCACCATCCTCCGCGGGGGTCATAGGCGGCTTGGCGGGGTTGGAGTGAAAAATCTGCGGGCTGGGCTCGTGCTAAAATATGAAGAATTTCTTGTTCGGGGGCGAGAACGTCGAGGGTGGAGAGGCGAAGGCCGGTGCGGTGGGTGAGAATATCGAGAAGGGTGAGGTTGCCGAGATAGGTTCCGAGGAGTTCAGGAAATGTTTTTTCCATGGGCAGAGGCCAGAGGTCGGGCTTTTGTTCTGTGATGTGGAGAACACCGAGGGAGGTGACGGGCTTGCCCGCGGAGTACCAAGAAACGGAGGTGGCTGGAGTGGGGACGTTGCCGCCGGAATAGGCAGCGAACTTCTCGTGGGAAAAAACGGCTAAACTGAATCCAGGCCAGAAGTTTTCTTGAACGCCCTTCTGCAGATGAAGGCGAGCCTGGGAAAGTTCAAGCATTCGTTTCGAGGGGGGTGCCACGGGGTTCGTGGCGCAGGGCGACGTGGGTGACGCCAGGGAACTTGGAGTGAAGCGCCTCGCTGACGTGATTTTCTATTTCGTACACCTCGCGGGTGGTGAGTTGTTCCCCTACTTGAATGTGGAGATCGATATGGATGTCGTTCTGCATGCCGTGGGAGCGGATGGCGTGAGCTCCGCGAACGCCAGGGACGGCTTCGGCGACGGAGCGAATTAATTCGGGATCGAGGCGGGTTGCATCGGAAACAACTTTGATGCCTTCCAAAAAGATTTCGTAGATGGCGCGGGCGAGGAAGAGAACGATGCCAATGGCCAGAAGTGGATCGAGCCAAGGCAGGCCGAGGGCGCCGCTCCCGATGGAGGCGATAGCGAGAACGGAGGAGTAGACATCGGTGCGGGTGTGGGCGGCATCGGCTAGAAGGAGCGGGCTGGAAACTTCGAGTCCTGCCCTTTTTTCCCAAGCGGAGAGGGCGGTATTAAAAAGAATGCCGACGCTGAGGAGGGCCATGCAGCCCCAGCTAAATCCTGGGGCGGGGGCGTGATGGAGGAGTCGATTGACGGCGGCGCCGAGAATTTCCCAAGCACTGAGGAAGAGGAGGCCGGCCACGACCATGGTGGTGAGAATCTCAAACTTGCGGTGGCCGTAGGGATGTTCGGGATCGGGCGGACGGGCGGCGGCAGTGATGCCGATTAGGGCGATGACGCTGGCGGCCCCATCGAGAAGGGAGTGCATGGCGTCGGAAAGAACGCCCAAGCTGCCGAGGCGCCAGCCGATACCGAATTTGAGGGCAGCGAGTCCTACGTTGATGGCGAGGGCGACGAGGAGGACTCGGCGAATGCGGGCGGAGCGGGCGGCTTCGTTCACGAGCGGCGATCCGCGATGCCCCCCGCAGGTGGGGCAAGATAGGAGGAAAGATTAGAGGAGAGCGGACTGGGCTGAAATCCGAGAAGTTTTGTGGCGAGGGAAGAGTCTCCTACTTGGCCTTCTTCGAGCATGAGGATCTGATCGGTGGTCAGGGGCGGGTGGGATAAAATTCTTTCGGCTACGGCGGCGAAGAGGCGACAAAGCGGGAGGGGGACGGGAAAAAGAATCGGTTTTCTCCGCGTCAACCAAAGCCAAGGGAGAGTGGCGAGAATCACATCTGGGGTGTTATCGACCCAAGTCGGGGAGAGGCCCATGGCTCGAGCGATGTCGAGGGCGAGGTCGCGAAGATTGGTCTCGGGTCCACAAAGATCGAGAGTTTGGCCGATGGTGCTGGCCTGTCCGAGGGAGCGGACGAGAGTGTTGGCCACATCGGTCACGGCAACGGGCCGGAGAATGACGTTGGCTCCGCCTGGTAGTGGAAGAAATCCGCCGCTCAGCCAAGAAAGAGGTGGGCGCATGGAGGAGGCGAGAAGGGAGGTAAAGGCATCGCCTTGGCCGTAGATAAGTGAGGGGCGAAAAAGGGTGAAGGCGAGGCCGCTCTGGCGAATGATTTCTTCGGCGGCCCACTTGGTCTGGTGATATTGGGAGGCGGCCATGGGGCGGGTACCGAGGGCACTGAGATAAAGGAAGCGAGAAATGCCGGAGGCGCGAGCTGCGGCAACGACATGGGCGGTGCCGTCTTGGTGGACGCGTTGAAAAGTTTGTGAGCCGTGTTGTTGGATAATGCCGACGCAGTGAATAACGGCTTGGGCCCCGCGGAAGGCTTCGCGGAGAGATGAGGGTTGGGTGATGTCGGCGGGAAAAAATTCGACTCCAAGGGGCAGGGTATGGGGAGGGGGGGTACGGGCGAGGGCACGGGTGGGCAGGCCTTCGGCGGCGAGGCGCCGACAAATTTCTCGCCCGACAAAGCCGGTGCCACCTGTTACGACAATCATATGTCCTCGATGCTAGAAGAAATCGTCATTTGCACAGAAGGCCATACCGAATTTATGCCCATAGCACAACCGTTGGAGAAGGCTGCCGCCGAGCGGGGGTGGCGGGATGGGCTTTTGCACATTATCATTCCGCACACCACGGCGGGGGTAACGATTCAGGAGGGGGCGGATCTGGATGTACGGCAGGATTTGGCGGTGGCACTGGAGCGGGCGGTGCCGTGGGAGAATCGGGATTATCGACATGGGGAAGGGAACTCGGCGGCCCATTTGAAGGCGGCGATGTTGGGCAATCACTTGGCGTGGCCGTTGGAAAAGGGGAAGTTGCGCTTGGGGATGTGGCAGATGATTTATTTTGCGGAGTTTGATGGCCCGCGGTCGCGGCGGGCGTGGGTAGGGTTTCAGCCCCTTTGGGCGGGTCCTCAATCTAAGATTTCGTGAATGGCCGAGCTGGGGAAAAGTTTCCCTGGGCATTCGGTGGGTTTGGTATTGATTTCACGGTGGAGACGGAATTTTAATTTGGAATCGGGCTGAAGTTTGCGCAGGTATTGGACGAGTTCGATTAGGGAAGCAGTTTGGCGTGGGCCGAGGCGATGGGTACTAAAGTCGCCGACGAGGCAGATCCCGATAGCGATTTCGTTGAGAGATTCGCTGGCGAGGTGCCCGCCCTGTTTTTGCTGGAGCCAGCGGGAGCCGACTTCGATTTGGCCGTCGCCTGAATCGGAGCCGTTACCGATGACGAAGTGATAGGCCATGCCATTTTCCATGCCGCGGGTCTGGCGATGAAAATAGTCGAAGATTTTGGCATTACCCCCGCTGGTGCCGCTGTGGTGGACGACGATATATTCCCAATCGCGGAGCCGATCTTTGGGGGCATCAATCTGGGCGCGAGCGGGTTCGATGAAAATCAGCTCACGGGTTGCGGGTTTGGGAGGGGAGAGGGAAGGAGTGGGGAAAGTTTTGGATGGGGAGGATGTGGAGGTGATTTTAGTTGGGGTGGTGGAGGGAGGGGGCCGAAGGCGCAGGAGGTCGCCTGAGCGAAGGGAGTCTCCTGACAATCGGTTCCAGCGTTGGAGGTCTGTGATGGTGAGATTATTTTCGCGGGCGATTTTAGCTAAGCTGTCCCCTTTTTTGATTCGCACCCATTCGGTGGGAGGGGTGGTTTTGGTTTGGGCGACGGGGGAGGGAGAGGTTTTTGCTGGAGTAGAGGGGGTGGGGGGGGAGGTTGGTGGGGGGGTTGGGGAGGAGGGAAGGCGGAGGACATCGCCTGGGTGGAGGCGTTGAGGATTGATGGTGGGGTTGGCTTTGGTGAGGGCCTCGACGGAAATGGATTGGCTTTTCGCAATTTGATAAAGGGTCTCCCCTTTTTGGACGGTGTAGGAGGCGGCGGGGAGGTTGTGGCTGAACAGGAGAGTGCAGAGGATGCAGAGCAAACCAGCGCGAAGGATTTTTCGCATACGCATCCTTCTGCGCTAGCGCAGCGCGAAGCGCACGCCGATCCGATTCGTCTCCCTCGCGAGGTGGGGTAGGGGCTTGGCGAAGGTTCGGGCAGAGGGTAGAACGGAAGGTTCCTGGCAGTGTAGCTCAGCCCGGTAGAGCAAGGGACTCATAAGCCTTGGGTCGGGGGTTCGAATCCCTCCACTGCCACTTTATTTTTTATGCGGAACTTTCGAAATCTCCCAGTTTAGCGGGGGAGGGCAAGTTGGGTTGAGCCATTGAATCACCGCCGCCCAGCCTTCGCTCTCCGTATCATGGGGAAGATAACCTTGAATTGCGGTTATGGGTTCCCAACCGTCATGGAGGTGAACGGTTAGGGCCGGATCGGTTAACTCGCCTGATTTCACCTTGCGGACGTATTCGTCGGCCGAAATCTTTCTCGAAACCTTGTGGTAGCCAGGGAGGCGACTTCCGCCGACCATGCGCCAAAGTTTTTTCGAGCAGGTCAACTGTTGAGCCGCTTTTGTCAATGTTCGTCCCAGTCCGTGGTGCTGGAATGCCGGATCAACAAAGAGGTCGGCTCCGTAGAGGGTGTGACCTGTTGGGTCATGGTCGGCGAATGTTCCCTTTGCGGTGAGAACGTCCCAGGGGTCGTCGATGTGAAAATGAGTCAGCCAGATCATCAGGGTGAAGTGAGCTCCAGCCACCGATCCCGTGGGTTGATGAATGGCAACGAATTGACCCTCTGGGAAAAGGCGGTAATGCTCGGCCAATTCTACGTCCGTATAGGGGCGCTCCGTCGGGTACACTTTTGCACAAATCGCTGAGATTTGTGTGTAATCGGAGTCCAACAGTTCTCGAACAATGAAATCTTGGGTCTGAATCGAGGAATCCATACCAAACTGTATCGTTGGCACAAAAAATAAGACAACTGCTCCGCTCTCGCCATATGCGACTATTTGCGCTACTTCAAAAAGGTGATTTCCCCTGTCCTTTTGGTTTTTCTCTTTGTCTCGGGACTGGTTGGGGGCTTGGTGGCTTTGCCGATGAGAAGTCAGGGGGCGAAGACATCGTGGCTTTGTTTGGGGGGAACTTTTGCGGGGGGGGCATTTTTAGCGACGGCCATGTTCGAGCTGGGTCCTGAGGCGCTGGAGGTGTTAGGGGTGTGGAGGGCTTTGTTGAGTGCGGGGGGGATTATTTTATTTCTTGGGTGGCTGGATCGCAAGGGGCATCACGCACATGCAGAGATTCACGGGTGCCATCCTCACGGTGGGGGCGCGCCGGCGAAGCCCTATATTTTGGGGGCGATGTTGGGATTTCACTCCTTGCTTGAGGGATTGGCATTGGGATCGGTGGCGGTGGGAGCGGCCAGGGAGGCGTTGGCGTTGGCGATTCTTTTTCACAAAGCGACAGACACTTTTGCGCTGGCGGTGACTTTAGTGCGTTATGGGGTGTCGCGGACAAAAATTGTTGGGGCTACGGTGCTTTTGAGTCTAGCGAGTCCGGGGGGGGCGTTGTTGGCTTCGATGGCGGATCTTTCTGGACCGCATCTGTTGCACGGGATTTTAGCGGCGACGACGGCGGGGACTTTTCTCTATTTAGCGGGATCGGATCTTTTGGTGCCTGAGCTAAAGGACAAGGCGGGAAGAGGGGTAAAGATTGTGGCGGCGACGGTTGGTTTTTCGATTATCGCGCTAGCGGTGTGGATGGGGAGTTGAGTGGGAAGGAGGACAGGCAGGTAAAGAGCGGTAATGTTCCCACATTCCCAAGAACGTAGGAATGATTTATCTGGATCAAGTCGGACTTAAAACTCTGCAGAACAACGGTATAGAACAAGTAAACAACATTTGCTTAATTTTTAAGTAGGAGTATGTTTTTATTCGTTGAAATTTGGATCTAAAGTTTTAGTGGGATTACTTACCCTTGGCGTGGTCGTAGGGGTATTGTCTTTGCAAAATAGCTCAGCTTCGTTCGCATCCTTCTTCTCTCGCAACCCAAGCAAAATTGCCACTTCAGCTAAAAAAGGGCCAACGGAAGCATCCGCCTCAACCAGTCCTTCGGTTGTGGTGCGGGCAGCCAAGCAGATTGGATCTAGCTCCACTGTGGCAAGTCGCCCGACGAAAACAGTTCCTGATTCCGCATCCCCCATGGATCGTCCCTCTGCGGAGGAGCTCAAACGATTTCCTGGCTCGACGGTGAAACAGTCTGCGCAAGTTTCTGGTCCTGGGCCTAATCAAACCACCCGTGTTCGACTGCTCGAGACCGACTTTAAATATCCGAACCTGCGAACAGAGGAGGTCGTGGACACCGCTACGGGCCAAGTTTTGTTGCGGGAAGAAATGGTGGCCACCCACGTTCTGGTCACCTTAGCGGACGGAGAGGATCCCGCAGCCTTTCTTGCTAAAATGGGAGTCCAAGCCACCACGATGGAACGGGTCACCCCAGATGCTCCTCTTTACCGACTACACTTAGCATCGCTATCGCTGGAGGCGTTGCCGAATGCCCTCGAGGATGCGACCGCCCAGCCGAGCGTTTTGGCGGTGGAACCCGACTATGTTCGCCAAGCGATTCTTGTCCCCAATGATCCAAAATATCTAGATGGCACACTTTGGGGGCTGAACCAGACCTCCGATGCGGATATCGACGCACCCGAAGGCTGGAATGTTCGCTCCTCCGCCGGGGCTGTCATCGTCGCAGTTATCGATACGGGCATTAAGACGACCCACCAAGATCTCGCCGCCAATATGTGGCGCAATTCTGCAGAAATCGCTGGCAACAAGATCGACGATGATGCCAATGGATTCGTCGACGATATCTTTGGATGTGACGCCTACAATAACGACGGGGATCCCACTGACGATCAAGGGCACGGCTCTCACTGCGCCGGCACCATCGGAGGAACAGGAAATAACGGCATCGGAGTAACCGGGGTGGCTTGGGGGGTCAAGTTGATGGGCTGTAAATTCCTATCGGCAACAGGAAGCGGAACCGACAGCGATGCGGTGCGTTGCATCGATTACGCAAGATCCAAGGGGGCCAAGATTCTCAGCAACAGCTGGGGAGGTGGTGGAGCGGGGGTCAGCCTGCAAGCTGCGATTGAACGCACCCGCACGGCTGGACTAATCTTCGTTGCCGCTGCAGGAAATGACGGAAGAAATACGGATAGCTCCCCCTCTTATCCAGCGAGTCTTGCCACCGACAACATTGTCTCCGTTGCCGCCACCACCCGTACCGACACCCTCGCCTCTTTTTCGAACTATGGAAGCGTCACGGTGGATCTCGGCGCGCCTGGGGAAGCAGTCTATTCGACTGTTTCCACCTCCGACACGGCCTACGCGACCTACAGCGGCACCTCGATGGCCACCCCCCACGTAGCGGGGGTTTTGGCTTTGCTGGTGGCACAATTTCCGACCGAATCCTATAGCGCGATAATTACCCGCTTGCTCAACGGGACCGATAAAATTCCCGCCCTTGCAGGCAAAACAAAATCGGGTGGCCGCATGAATCTCCCCAACGCACTTCTGGGAACGGCTCCTCCAACTCCTGTTCGGCCGGCGAATGACGCTTTTGCGTCTGCGGTGGTGGCCTCCACCGCAACTTGGACGCTGATGGGCAACAATACGGGCGGAACTTCAGAAACCGGCGAGCCCGCACATGCGGGCAACTCCGCCGCGAAATCGGTCTGGTGGGCGTTTACGGCCCCTAGCTCTGGCACCTGCACAGTCCGTACGCAGGGCTCCGCCTTCGACACAGTCCTTGCCGTTTACACCGGAACTTTGGTGGGAACGCTGGTGGCTGTAGCCTCGAACGACAACAGCAACTCCACGGTTCTCGATAGCACGGTTTCATTTTCTACAGTGAAGGGCACGGTCTACCGAATCGTGGTCGACGGGAAAAGTGGTGCATCGGGAGTGATCCAATTGAGTGCCAGCCTGGTGGCGACATTGGCTCCAGTGAATGACACCTTTGCCGCCGCGACGGATTTGACTGGGACAACTTTTGCGGTCAATGGATCGAATATTGGAGCCACTGTGCAAACAGGGGAACCTAAGCATGCAGGGGTAACAGGTGGAAAATCAGTCTGGTGGAGTTGGACAGCTCCCTCCAGTGGCACATTCACTTTGGTGACGACCGGCTCCTCTTTTGATACCACGCTCGCTATCTACACGGGGTCGGCCGTCAATAAATTGGCCGTATTGGGATCGAACGATGACCAATCCTCAACTGTTCTCTCCAGTAAAATTGTTGTTTCGGTTGTCGCGGGAACGACTTATCGGATCGCGGTGGATGGTTATTCTGCGGCCTCGGGCTCGATCGTTCTTTCAGGATCGCTTACGGCTAGAGCGCTACTGGCTGCCCCAGCGCGGGTGACGGCTCTCCGCAATGCGGCAGGACGAATCACGATCAGTTGGGATGCAGTGGCAAATGCCTCATCGTACGAGGTTACGCTGACCAGTGGGAATACGGTGTACGCAAGTGGCCAAGTTAGCGGCACCCGAGCTAGCACCGTCGGAACGTTTCCGAAAAGTCTTTCGTTAATCGCAAAAGTTCGCGCATTAAGTGGGACAGGAGATAGTGGTCCGTGGTGTGGCGAGAGCGCCGTCCGCTAATTTGATTTAATTTAGGCTACGCGCTCAGCGCTAATTCGCTTGGTGGGAGGTTTTGCTGGTCAGGGTGCTTTGACTCGAAGTAGCAAAAACGCGGCGAATCACTTCCTCGACGGGCATGGCTTCGATACGGATATCCTCCAGTCCTGGCAGGTCAATGGCCCTCCTGCTTATTTCTGTTGCACGGGCAGGGGTCACTCGAAGGCGCAAGGTGGCCGCATCGCGGGAGACCACCTCGCCCCACTCGTCCCCTCGGAGATCAGGAGCAGTCTCCGCAAATCGGAGGACAATTTCTTTACGATCGGAAAAGTTACGGACGATCTGCTCCCAAGAGCCATCGTGAATGATGCGCCCATGATCAATAATGACCACTCTGCGACAAAGTGCCTCGATGTCCTGTAAGTAGTGGCTGGTTAGAATGGTGGTAATTTTTTCCTCGGCGACGAGATGGCGGAGAAAGTCTCGCACCCGATGTTGCGAGACAACATCGAGGCCCAAAGTGGGTTCGTCCAAAAACAAAATCTTGGGCTTATGGAGAAGAGCGGCAATTAACTCCATTTTCATGCGTTCTCCAAGGGAAAGTTCTCGGACTGGCTTATCGAGAAGCCCCCGAACTTCGAGTAAAGCAGAGAGATGATCGATGGTCCGCTGGGCTACGCCTCGATCGATTCCGTAAATGGCGCGATTGAGCTGGAAACTTTCGCGGGCAGGCAGATCCCACAAAAGCTGATTTTTTTGGCCGAGCAGAAGAGAAATCTGTCGTCGAAAAACAACTTCTCGCTCCCAGGGAACGTGGCCGAGGACGCGGGCGGTTCCGCCATTGGGATGAAGCAAACCGGAGAGCATCTTGAGGGTAGTGGTTTTGCCTGCGCCGTTGGGCCCGAGAAATCCCACCAGTTCCCCGTGGCCGATTTCGAGGTTCACGCCGTCCACGGCGACGGCCTCATCGTAGCGCCGATGAAAAAGACCACGGATGGCGCCGGTCAGGCCAGGTTCTTTCCGAAAGATTCGGTACACCTTGCGCAAGCTCCGAGTGACGATGGCGGGCTCCATGATTAGATAAGCATAGTCGCTACTTCATCTGCGCGTAAACGACCGCGAGGGGTAAGCAAAAAACGACCGGCTTGGCGACGCCCCCAACCTTTTTGCACAAGTTCGGCCAGGCAGATTTCGTGTCCCTGCAAGGTTTCTTCGGCTAACCCGAGGCTGGTGCGCAGGCCTAAAAGGATCCGTTCAGTCCGTCGCTCTTTGGCCCCACAGATCTCCTCTTCCTCATGATCGGGGTGAGGAGAGGTCTCGGCGGAGCGGGCGTACTGGCCAGTATCGCGAATATTGCGCCAGCGCCGTCCCGCTACGGTGGAGACGGCCCCGGGTCCCATTCCTAAATAATCTTGGCCTGACCAGATGGCCTGATGATGAAGGCACTCCATGCCTGGCTTGGCAAAGTTAGAAATCTCATAAGCGTTGAACCCGTGCGCTTCTAAAATTCTTTGAGTGAGAAGAAAAAGTAGGGACTCATTTTCTCCGTCGGGGTGCCACTCACCTCGTTCGATCATCGAGGCCAGTTCGGTACCTGCTTCAGGCGTGATGACATAGGCGGAAATGTGGTCGGGCTTCAAGGCACACGCTTCTTCGAGGGTGGATTGCCATTCGGCGGGGCCTTGGTTGGGGAGACCGTAGATGAGGTCGAGATTGATCTGAGGAATCCCCGCCTGGCGTGCGGCGTCAACGGCGGAACGAATGGTTGCACGGTCGTGGCGACGGCCGAGCCAGGCAAGATCCTCGGGACGAAAGGCTTGGACTCCGAGGCTTAAGCGGGTGACACCTGCGGCTTGGAGCATGGCGGCTTTGGTTGGGCCAAACCCGTCGGGATTGGCCTCGACGGTCCACTCCCTCGCATGTCTCCAAGGTGCAATTTCGATTAGTTCTTGAAGTAAGGAGGGGGAAAGAGCGGTAGGAGTGCCCCCGCCGAAAAAAACTTGCTGGGGAGTGACGGTGAACTCTTGTTGAACCCAAGCCCACTCCGCCTGTAGTCCACGGAGAAAATCACGCATCCGATTACCCGCGAGACGCTCTTTAGGAAAATCACAGTAGGGGCAGAGGTGAGTGCAAAAAGGCACGTGGACGTAAAGAGTTTCGATAGGGGGCTTCATTTTATTGGTCGCCGAAGAGGTTGGCCTGCTTCGGGCCGAGTGTGGCGAGGCGTGCCTCGGCCTCGCGGGTAAATCTCTTAAATTCCAAGCGTCGGAACAGTTCTACCTGCTGAGCGGGATCGGGGCGTAGGGCTAAATCGGCGAGGGGAATGGGAAGAGTCAGGGCGGTACGGAGCTCGACCATCTTGCGATTTCGCCGAACGATGGCGGCGGAATTTTGCAGGATGGGGCGGAAGCGTTCGGGTTGGATCGAGTCGGCGGCGGCGAGAACACCTTCGGCGGTACCGTACTGCAGAATCCATTTGGCGGCGGTTTTGGGTCCGACGCCAGGAACGCCAGGGAAATTGTCGGCGGCATCTCCAGTGAGGGCGAGAAGTTCGGGAACTTTTTCGGCGGGGACGCCCCACTTGGCGGTAACTTCAGCGGGGCCAAGCAGGTTAAAACTTTGGCCTTGGGGTTGATAAATCCTGCATCCTTGAGAGGCAAGAACCATGAGATCTTTATCGTTGGTGGCGACGATACATTCGGGGCCATGGGCGGCGGTGACGTAGCTGGCGATGACATCGTCTGCTTCCTCGTCTTGAACCGAGAGGGTGGGCCAACCGAGGGCGATGGCGACTTCGCGGAGGAGAGAAAACTGTTTTTCTAGGGCCTCGGGAGTTTCTTTGCGGTTAGCTTTATATTCGGGATGGGTGGCTAAGCGTTCGGCGGGGATGCCTCCATCAAAAATAACCGCGCCTTGGGTGGGTTTGAGATCTTCCACCATACGGAGGAGGGCGGAGGCGAAGCCATAAGCGGCGTTGGTGGGCTCGCCTTTGGAATTGGTTAGTGCCGTGATGGCGTAAAAACTGCGGTAGGCGTAGTAGTGACCATCTACGAGCACCATGCTCATTTTTTCGGGGCCTTGGTTTCGGAGGCTGGTTTAGAGGGGGCTTCTGGCGGAAGCAGGCGCCACTCCATGCGAGGTCCTTTGACGACCTCGATGCGTAGGCGGAGCCGGGCGGGGTTCCCTTCCAAGGATTTTTCTGCGGACTCCATAAGGAGACGCGCGCGATCTTGAGCGGTTTCCCAGCCATCTTTTCCTGGTTCGGCTCGTGCGATGAGTTCGAGGGTCCAGTCGGGATCGAGAGAGGAAAGCAGTTGGGCTAGGGAGCCGAAGTTGGCGTAGCCCTGATTTCCCGAGGGGAGACTGGCTCCAGGGAGGAGGCGAATGGCTGTGTCACTTTTTTCCACGGCGGCCCAAGTCGGGAGTTTGGCTTGGGTTAGGTGGCTGGAGAAAGTGATTACGGCTTGTCGTGTTTTGGATTTTTCTTCGGGGGTAGCGGGAGTTTTATTTTTATCCTCGGCGGGGTGACTGGCGGCTTGGGCGAGCTTCTGTTTGGTGACATCCAGTTCCTGTTTTCTTTGGAGGTAGGCGACACGGATCTGGTCGGTGGAAGAGGAGAGAGTCTGAAGGCGGTGCATGGCTTGGCGCAGGTCCTCGCGGGATTCGGCGAGATCGGTGGAAAGCTGGCGTTCGCGCATAATCCAGGCAGAGGCGAGGAGGGCGGCGAGGGCGACCATGCCCATGGCGATGTAGCGATCCCTAGGAGGTCTCGGGGGAAGGGGGGAGGAGGGTTCCATAAGGAAAGAGTATGGAAAGATGAGAGATTCCTCAAGTCGCCCATCGGGCCTTGCCTGAAGTCGATCGGGCTTCCATCTTAGAACTATGTTTTGTCTCTGGCTCGCCTGTTTGATGGTACTGCTTAGCGCAAGATGTTTTGCGGTGGAGGAAAAGCCTTTTCTCTACTCGCCAGTATCGGAGGTGCCAGAGTGGCGGTTGTTGGAGGGGTATCAGGGCACTTTGAATCAGAAGGAGTTTAAAGAAAGGCTTCAGCGTATCTTCGATCCCGAGGGGGCTTTGGGTGTCTATTTAGAAATGAGCGAGAGTGCGGTGGTGGTGTTCCGGGATCGGGAGAAGACCCAGCCTTTATTTCGGTTACGCTTTGCTGCACCGACATCCGCGCCACGTTCGGAGCTAGCTCCTTTTGCGCTAGCCGATCCGACAAAGCCGTTGTTAGGGAAGGTGATCTGCCTTGATCCTGGGCATATTGGTGGAGATTGGGCAGATATTGAGGAGCGCACTTTTAGGATTGGGCGGGACCGACCGGTGGTGGAGGGGGAGCTCAATTTGCAGACGTGCCGGTTGCTGGCGCAGAGGCTGAGTGCGGCAGGGGCCAAGGTGGTCTGGACCCACGAGGGATTTGCCCCGACAACGGAAGTCCGGCCGGCCGATCTTTATCCCGAGGCGATCGAGTATTTGCTGAAGGATCCCGGGAATCGGCGGTTGCCCCGATTTTCGATGAATGGACTGATCCGTTGGAACGCGGAGCTTCTTTTTTACCGTTCGGCGGAGATTCAAGCGCGGGCGCGGCGAGTGAATGAGGAGCTCAGGCCAGATTTTACCCTGTGCCTACACTACAATGCGGCGCCGTGGGGCTCCCCCGGGAGAGCGTCGCTTACCTCGGTGAGCCGTCTGGTTCTTTTCAGTCACGGTTCTTACACCGCGAGTGAGTTGGCCTATGACGACCAGAAATTTAATCTTTTCAGAAAACTTTTAGAAAACTCCACTCCGTCGGAGCTGGCCATCGGTGGGGCGATTGGGCAGCAGTTTAAGGAGAGGTGGGGGGTGCCTCCTGAGAATTATGAGGGGTCGGGGTATGCGCACGCCTCTGGGGCTAGTCCGTATGTCTGGCATCGGAACTTAATTGCCAACCGTTTGTTTCGGGGGCCAGTAATTTTTGTGGAGGGACCCTACATGAATGATCGCACCACCTACGGCTGGATTCAGGCGGGGGCCTATGAGGGGAGTCGTAAAGTGGGAAGGGCGGAGCGGCAGAATATTTTCCAAGAATACGCGGATCGGGTGGCGGATGGGGTTTTGCAGTGGGCTCAGACTCAAGCAGGTAGTTCGCGGGCATTCACAAATTATTCTCCGTAAAATATCTTACTTCTTGTGGGATCGCTGAGGGATGGCAGTAAAGACCTTATGAAAACACTCCGCATCTTATCGTTCGTCTTGGCTTGTTTGTCTCTCCCTGCTCTTTCTTGGGCGGATCTGAGGCTTCCGCCTAAGCCGACGATGATGGAGAAGCTGGCTCGAGGGATTGGTAATGTGACTCTCTCGGTATCTGAGTTGTTCGATTCCCCTTATATGGCAACGCAGAAAGGGGGCGGGACTTATGGAGATACTCTAGGGTTCACGCAGGGTGTCTCGCGGATGGTGATGGATATTGGTGTGGGTGCGATTGAGATTGGCACTTTTTTTATTCCGACCAAATCGATGAAGATGCCTGCTCATGACACGGGGATGGTCAACCCGTTGCCGCCGGCCGACTTGAAAGACAACTGGTACTGAAAAATCTCTCCGAGTCGGTCCCAGAATCGATCGAACTGACGATTTCTGAGATCGCCTATGGGGGGGAGGGTGTGGCCCGGCATGAGGGCCAAGTTATCTTTGTTCCCTTCACGGCGGTGGGGGACAAGGTCCGAGTTGTCCTGACGGAAAAGCATAAGACCTTTGCGCGGGGACGGTTGCTTGAGGTGGTTCAGGCTTCGTTGGATCGGGTGGCGCCTCCTTGCCCGCTTTTCCAGTCTTGTGGGGGTTGCGTCACCCAGCATTTAGCTTATCCCGCTGAGGTAAAGGCCAAGGTGGGGCAGATCGAATCGGCCTTACGGCGAATTGGAAAAATAGAAAACCCAGTGCTCCGTCCCGCTTTAACTGGGGTGGACTATGGGTATCGCAATCGGATTACGGTGCATAATCGTGCGGGGCGGATGGGCTTTTTGGGAACGGATGGGCACACCTTGATCGATGTAGAGCGATGTCTTTTGGCGGCCGACGATGTCAACGCCAAGCTGGCGCATTTGCGAACACGCCCGCGGCCTCGGGCTCACTATTCGATTCGGGCGGATGAGGTGAGGGGAGAAGCTTTTTATCAGTCGAATCGACCGTTGGGGGAAGCTTTGCAGAAGCTGGTGACCGAAGCGGTGCCCGTCGGAATTGTCTCGGTCCTGGAAGGGTATGCGGGGACAGGGTTTTTTACTGGGCCGTTGTCCAAGCGTGGGATGAGGGTGGTGGCGATTGAGCTGAGTGCGGCGGCGGCGCCTGCTTTTCAGCGAGAAGCTCCTCAGGCGGAGTTACTCCAGGCGCGGTTCGAAGATGCTTTTGTGGATGGGCTGAGGAAGTTGGGGGTAGGACCTTCTTTTTGTCTGATCAATCCTCCCCGGGGAGGGCTAAGCCCAGACGCGCGGCGGTTGTTGGCGCGGGCCCTGCCTTTTCAGGCAATCCTCTATTTATCGTGCGACCCACCCGCGTTGGCGCGAGATTTGAAAACGCTAGCAGCGCACTGGACGCCAGAGTGGTTCCAACCGATCGATCTTTTTCCTCGGACATCTCATGTGGAGTGCCTGACTCTTCTTCGTCCTTCCTCTTTATCCCCAAGCCATTCACCCGTCCCGCAGGCGGGCGGTTGACGCAGTCGGTCTCTCGGGTATTTCCAAAGAGATGAAACGCTTGATACCACCTTGGCTGGGGTTGATCCTTTTTTGGCAGAGTCCCGTGTTGCGAGCTGAGGCGCCGAGTGATTATTTTACTCCGCCTCAGACGATGTACTCTTTTGCTGATTTTTGGCTGGTGCGTCCAATGGATCTTGCAGTGTTGCCTTTCACTGCGACTACTTGGCTGATGAGTTTGCCGCTAACGGCGGCCTCGGGAAGCTCGGCGCAGGCCTATGATTTACTGATCAAGGACGTGTCTCAGCACATGATGAAACGCCCCTTGGGTCAGTTTTGGGATTGGGAAAATCGGGATCAGACTCGTCCGGTGGTGATTAAGTTTAAGGATAGCTTTTCTATGGCCGATCTTTCTCCCGAGCAGGAGCGGAAGTACCGTGCGGCACTAAAGGATCATGAAGCCCGGATTGAGGCGATTGAGCGGGAGGAAGATATACCTCAAGACGATCGGGATGACTTGGCCCGCGGGGAAGAGCGGCGCTGGGAAAACGTGGTGCGTCTTCTGCTCTCTCTTTAGTTGTTCTTTTTTTCGAGTCGGGCAATTCTCTCTTGCAGGGAATGCAGTTCTCCGTGAATTCTCTGAATCGTTTGCGTAAGGATTTCCGTCAGGGCATGGCAAGAAGGATCAGGTTGGGTTGAAGGGGTTTTGGCGGCGGCGATGCCGTGGGCTTCCAGCCATTCCTGGGCGGCTTGTTCCACCACAGCGGGTGGAAGGGACGAGACTAACTTTATCGAGGAGCGAGAGGCGGGCTTTTTTGCCTTGGCCACGGCAGTTAACCTCCGACGAGGCGGCGGGCTTCTTCGGCCAGAGGGGTAGTGAGATAGCGTTCTCCTGTACTGCACCCGATGGTGACGATGAGTTTTCCTTTGTTCTCCGGGCGTTTGGCGACTTCCATTGCGACATGAACATTGGCACCAGTAGAAATTCCGACGAGGAGGCCTTCTTCTTTGCAGATGCGGCGGGCCATGGCAAAGGCGTCGTCGTTGCTGACAGTAATGACCTCGTCAACAATATCGAGGTGGAGGTTGTCGGGGACAAAGCCTGCTCCCGTGCCTTGAATTTTATGGGGCCCTGGTTTGACCGGCTGGCCCGAGCGAGTTTGAGAAATTACGGGGGAGTCCTTGGGTTCAACGGCGATGGCTAGAAAAGACTTTTTGCGGGGCTTGATGACCTCGGCAACTCCAGTGATGGTGCCGCCCGTGCCGACGGCGGAGATGAAAATATCGATGCGCCCATCGGTATCGGTCCAAATTTCTTCGGCGGTGGTTTGTCGATGAATGGCGGGGTTAGCGGGATTTTTAAACTGTTGGGGAATCCACGAATTGGGGATTTCTTTGGCGAGGGCTTCGGCGCGGGCGATGGCACCTTTCATTCCTTCGGCGGCGGGGGTGAGTTCGAGTTTGGCGCCGAGGAGAGCGAGGAGAGTGCGCCGTTCGAGACTCATACTTTCGGGCATGGTCAGAACCAGTTTGTAGCCTTTGGCGGCGGCGACGAAGGCGAGGGCAATGCCGGTGTTGCCAGAGGTGGGCTCAATGATGGTGGTTTGCGGGGTGATCATGCCATCGCGCTCGCCGGCGGCGATCATGGCTGCACCGATACGATCTTTGACACTTCCTAGGGGGTTAAAGAACTCTGCTTTGAGGGCAATGGAAGCGGGAAGACCTGCGGTGACGCGCTGAAGTTTGATCAGCGGGGTACGCCCAATGGTGCCGAGGACATTTTCAACGATAGGCATGGGGTAGAATGATGAGGGGAAAAGCGGAAAACCTCAAGCTTTGGTAGAAGTGGATTCCCTGTATGGCGGAGGTGGATTTTATGGGTTGATCCATGGGGAATTGGAAATTGACCTCTGACCCCAAGTTACGCGGTAGAGTGTCGGTGCTACCTGGGTTTTCTGTGTGCTGACATGAGCCGTCGGTAGAGATTGCCCATTTGGGTTGCTTGAACGGGTAGGGAAGCTTGGGTTTGGATACGGGAGTGGGCCTCGGATTGTTCCTTGGCGGCCGGGGCCGAGCCTTCGGCTTGGCGGATCATGGCGCGGGCGAGTTCCTCGGGGTCTCCTGCGGACACGAGGTGTCCTAGGCCCCCGATGGACCAAGCTTCGGGGATGCCGTCTAGTTCGGAGGCGATGACGGGGCGACCGCAAGCGTGGGATTCTAGAACGACGGAGGGGAAGGCCTCCGTGGCAATTTGCGGGTGAACGAGGCAGTCGAGTGCGTGGTGGAGGGAGACGGGGTCGGGTTGTTGGCCGACGAGTCGGGCGCGCTCTTCGAGGCCGAGGTGGCGGATATCGTCGCGCAGGATGGAGTCCATCGTGCCTGAGCCTGCGAGAAGGAAACGTGCTTTGGGGATTCGTCGCATTACTTCTTGGGCCGCTTTGAGAAAAATGCGTTGGCCTTTGCCGAAGGGCAGGTCGAATCCACCGACCACGCCAAAGGCGAACTCTTTATCGGCGAGGCTAAGGCCACGGCGGGCGGTGCAAGAGAAAGACGGGTTTTGAGGTTGGAAGCGGCGGGTATCGATGCCGGTGTAGATGACGTGGAGGTTTGCGGGATCGATCCGGCAGGAGAGGCGATGATGGCGTTCGGGAACTGGTGATGCTGGATCGTCATGGCCTTGCAGGAGGACTTGAGCGACAAAGGAGGAGACGGCGACGACCGCATCGGCGGAGGCGAAGAGATGTTTTCGACTGAGGGGGGAGCGCGGACTTTTGGCAAGGTGGCGGGAGAAGACGATGAGTGGGCGGGGATTAACGAGACGAGAAGCAAGAAGGGCGGTCCAGTAGTCGTCTCCGTGATGGGCGTGAAGGATGCGGGCACGAGTACGGCGGAGAACGCCAGCGAGGGCGAGAATCTGCGCGGGGCGGAACCGGGGCAGAGAGTGGTAAGGAAATTTCTGGGCGGCAGAGGAGAGGGGGGCTTGGGTGGGGCCTGCCATTTCGATGGTCCACCCGAGATCGGTGAGGCCTTGGGCGAGGGCGAGGGACTGGGAATCGGTGCCACCTCCGCGGAGGCGGGAGTTGAGGTGGACGGCGCGAGCGGTGAGATCAGAAGAAGACATACGAAGGAGATATTAGCCTAAGGGAAGGAAAGAAAACGAGGGAGTTGGATTAAAAGCGGACATTGATGCCGAACTGGACCGAGTTGGAGAGGACGACTCCTGGTTGGAAGCCGGAGTAAGCGGGATTGATCACGCCAAGAAGTTTATAAAGCACATCGAAGTCGACTGTGTCGGAGATTTGCCAAAGGAAGCCTGAGCCGACGGAGAAAGCTGGAGAGTACGCCTCTTCGAACTGATCGGAGGTTTGGGTGTTATCGATTTCGGTGATTTGGAGTTGGGAGTAGGCGAAGCCGAATCCGGTGGAGAGATAGGGTTTCCAGCGGGCTTGGCCTGGCCAGCGGAAGACGGTGGAGAGGAGGGCGGGGACTTGGATATAACGGCCGGTGAGCGAGAGGCCGCCTTGTCCAATTGATTCTGAACCTTGATCGGTCGTGAGGGTGCCGTTGCCGTTAAGATGGTCGAGTCCGTTGTAGGTGATTCCCCCTGAGAGTTCTACTCCAAGCCAATCAGTAAAGTTGATTCCTGGGGCGACATCGAAGCGCAGGCCTGGGTTAATGGAAATGGAGGGGTTACTCAAGGTGCCTCGTACCCCAGGCAAGATAGAGCCCGAAAGATTTTGGGCGCTGGAGAGATCGTTGACGAAGGCGAAGCCGAGATCGGTGCGGACATAGGGGCCAACACAGTCGGAGGCGTCGGGGACGACAAACTCTTTTTCGGAAAATTTATAGGTCATCGACCAGTTGGCCCCTGCGGAGAGATTGGTGAAGTCGCCGGTTTCGGCAATCTGGCTGGTGCTATCGCTTTTCGAGTAGTTGAAGTTGAGTCCAGAGGAGAGTTGTGGAGTGAGGGCAAAGTTTAGGCCTATGCCTAAAGTGAACTGCTGATCGAGACGCTGAGAAAATCCGTTGGCGAAGCCGGTAACCTCGCCTTGGTCGTTGTAGTCTTGGGTTTGGGGAGCGCTGGTGGCATCGGTGTAGTAGGCGATGCGGTAGGAGGCAAAGGGGCTGAGGCTGATCTGGTCGGTCAGGGTGAGAAAATAGGATCCGGTCAGGCTGTTATCGGTGCGGGTATAGTAGGTGGGATTAGAAAAGACGTAGGAAGCGCGCCAGTTGACGGAGACGGCTTGGGTTTCGGTCAAGGGGTGAAAGTAGCTGGCGGAGTAGGCGACGGTGATTTCGTTGAGGAAATTGTTGTCGGCGACTCCGGCCACATCCACTCGTTCGTCGGGAGTGTTCAGATAAAAATATCCGTTCACATCGACGGAGAGACCGACACTGAGCTCAGGGGTGACCTGTTTAGTTCCGCGGAAAAAAATGTTGGCGAGGATAAAGTCTTGGGCGAGGCCGATGTCGTAGGTTCCGAGCCCATTATTGGTCTGAGAAGGTTCTTCTTGGCTGAAGTAGTTAAAGAAAGAGGTGCGAGTGCCAATTTCAGGGAAGAAGGTGTCGTAGCCTGGCATAGTGACGATGGTGGGAGCCCAGGCGGCTTCGATGGAGGAGATGGCTTGCCAGGCGGCGACGACATTTTGTGAGTTTTTGGCGTAGTTCGCGTTGGAGAGCCAGTTGTAGGTTTGGTCTACGCGGAGGCGAGCGAAGGGCAGGCTAGGGACTTCTTTCATGAGCTGCATTGACCCGAGGTCATCGGAGACGGCAGTAGCTTCGACTGGAGGTTTATCCTCGGAGCGCGGCTTGAGAGCTTGTTGAGATTGCCGTTCACGTTCCTGCTGGGCTTGGGCATCGATGACCGCTTGCTGGGAGACGGCTCCTGGTAGGGCTTGCGACCAGAGAGGGGCGGTTTGTGCACAAAGGAGCAGGGTGGTTGCTGCCCAGAATTTGAGCAAACCCCACCTATCGGGAATGAGCCGGTTAAACGCCTGTTCCACCTACTAGACTTATATGCGGGCGGATGCCTAGACTACAACATATAGTGGCTGAATATACCCAAACACAATCAAATGTGAATTATAGTAAAAAGTCAGCGATATTGTTGCCCCATAGCTCGGATTCGTTTGGCCACTGCATCAGTGAGATCCTTTGGACTGAGGGCTTTGGCGTGGTCTCCCCAACTGAGGATCCACCGTTCTATTTCTTCTAGCGCGCCAAGGGTCATTTCTAGTTCAAGCCCTCCCCCTTTGGTCTCCTTCAATTTTTGGGAGGGGTGCCAATCTCGTTCGCGAACGAGGCGTGAGGCAAAAGAATCAAAGTGGATACGCACCTGATATTTCGCCGTACCCGAAAAGACGCCGAATCCTCCCTTGAGCTCCTTCTCTGCGGAAAATCCCCGGGGGCGATCAAAGGTTTTCTTGGTAATTTGAGGGGAGCGAATTCTGGGCAGGGCAAATGTTCTGATTTGGCCGCGAAGCGGATCGTGAGCCAGCAAGTACCAAGCATTATCGATATTGGCGAGATGATAGGGGTGGACAGCGCGTGTCTCGGGTCGGCTAGCCCGGAGGGAATGATAAGAGAAAGAAATTTCCTGTCGTTGAACGATGGCGCGCGCGAGGAGGCGAAAGGTCTCGAGATCGGCAGCGGAAGCCCCCGTGACTCGGAAAGAGTAGTCGGAGCCCCATTCGCCGAGATCGAAACTGACGGTTTCCTTGAGGGCGCCAGTTAATTTCTGGAAAGCGGTCCCGAGAGTTTTTTCGAAGGGAGTGCCCCGGTACTGGGCGAGCACCTTCTGGGCGACGAAGAGAGCGAGAATTTCTCCTTCACTGACTTGGAGAAGGGGGAAGGCCTCGACCGCCTCGGTGTAGCGAAAAGTGTAGCGGGTGGGATCGTACTCCAGGGGGAGGTTGAGGCGGTCTCGCATAAAATCGAGATCGCGCTGAATGGTTTTATAGGAGACCTCAAACTCGCGACCCAGTTTCTGGCAGTTGACCACCTGTTGGGTGGATAGGAGATCGTGGAGACGTTGCATTCGTTCTAAAGGAGGCCGGCTATGGCCACCAGGAAGGGATAAAGATTTTTTACTCATAGGACGCTTTATGTCCTACCCACTATGTCAGGATAGCACAAGAAAAAAGGAGGAAACGAAACATGGAAACATTAATGCACTGTCGATCCTGCGGGGAGGACACGAACCGAGCGGACTGGGAAGCCAGTGGAGCTTGTTGTGGCGCCTGCGGGGAAAGAACAGAAGGAAATCTGCGCCGGGGGTTGGAGGCGTTGGCGTCGCTGAGGAGGCGATTGGAGTTGGATCTGGTCTGGAGGCCAGGGACAAGCCATGCGTAGTCCGTTGGGGTTATTGGCGGCGTTGGCGGGAGCCAGTTGCACCGGGCTTTGCTTGGGTTGTGCTTGGGCCGTGCCTGAGTTGTCGATTTTATCGGCGGTAGCGGCTGCGTTCTGGTGGCAGGTGGCACGGGTAGCGTAGGGGGGAATGGAGTGGATGATGATTTTTCCCCGCGGTTGCGGGACACGCTCACGCGTGAATTTTGGATTGGAGAAGAGATTACTCACGCAAAGGTCGCTAAGTACGCGAAGGAAAATTGGTTATTGGTCCTTGGGGATTGGGGAGGGGGGGATGAGCTTGTTTACGTTCTTTTCCGTCTGGAAAAGAACTAGGACGATCAGGGACGGTCGTCCGGACCGGTGCTGTGGTAGGGCCGATTGTCCCTATCGGCCGAACCTACTACGTTCCGCCGACGCGTTACTTCGAAGGCTAAAGGACGGTCAGCCCTACCAGTGCACGGGATCGGGGGGTGGATCGATTTAAGTTTGATGGTAGGGGGCTTAAGTGGGTTATTAGCGTATCACAACATATAGGGTTTTATCGGAGTTATTAACTACAGGATGTGTTCTTTTATAAATCATTACTCTAAAGTAACTTATATAGGGATAAATGTTGGTAAAAACGTTGACTTTCAACAACTTATGGGCATACTGGCCTGATGGTGATTTCGCCAATCATTTTCAATGATTTTTTTGAACTTTTGGACGTTGGATTGGTCAAAGATTGAACGATATGACTTGGAAAGTTAAATTCTCCGCTCTTTTTTTATTCTCAATCGTTGGATTGGGCACGGGCTTGATTTATGGAGCGGTGGAGCTTCAGGAGGGGGAGATAACCACAATCAAAAATATGGTTGAGCACGATTCAGGAACTGGGCCTGCTCCTGCGAAGCAGAATGAGATGATTCATGAAAAATCCAAGGTAAGTACGGAGGCGGCATCGATGGCGGAACTGACTTTTGGAGACAGTACGATTACGCGGATGGGTGCGAACACATCGTTCTCGTTTCAGTCCAAAGAGCGTTTAGTGAAGTTGGATCGAGGGACGGTTTTGATCAACACCCCTCCTGGGGCTGGAGGAGCAACGGTGGAGTGCGGTGGAGTAACGGGAGCGGTGACGGGCACCACCTTTTTAGCAAGCCGTGCTGGGGACGGCAAAGTGATGTTTGTTTTGTTGGAAGGTTCGCCAATGAAAATCACCAGCGGTGGGGTGGTGACAACGATAAAACCTGGGCAGGCGGCGTCGGTGGGGTTGGCTGCGCCAGACAGTGGCAGTGGCGATAAAGGAGGGGGAGACAAAGCGGGCGGAGACAAAGCGGGCGGAGACAAAGCGGGCGGAGACAAACCTGGGGGGGATCAAGGTGGTGGAGACAAAGGTGGTGGGGAGAAGGGCGGCGGGGATAAGCCCACTGCAAGTGGAGGTGGTGGGGAGAAGGGCACTGCAAGTGGAGGGGGTGGGGAGAAACGTGGGCCCGCCCCTGCACCAGCAGAAAGACCTAGGCCAGTGCAAGTTTTCGACGTGGATGTCAAAAAAATGGTGGATTCGACTCCGTTGATTCGGGATTTTGCGAAGCCATTACCTTCTGCCGAAAAAATCCAGGCCACGGTGCAAGTTCAGCAGAACAAGGTATCGGAAGGGAAGATGGAGTCCCTTGGTATGGAGGTGGTGGCGGTGAAGGCGGATGGGGATCTAATGGTTGGCTCTCCCAAGATTGAAATGGACGCACCTCCCGCAAAAGAGGGGGGGCCAGCACCAAAAATTGAGGAGGGGATGGCGAAAAATGAAGGGGGCGGTCCTGGAGAAAAATTAGATATTGCGACGGCAGCCGGAGGACCTGGACCTGGGCCGGGACCGGGGCCAGATAATTTGGATATTGCGACAGCAGGACCCGGGGAGGGACCTGCGCCGATAGTGGCGCAAAGCGCCCCTCCGCCGGCTGCGCCGAGGGTTGAGCTTCCTCCTCCTCCGCCACCAGTTTTTGTCCCACCAGCCCCGTTCATTCCTCCATCGATCACCAGTATTACATTTCGTGCGAATGATGCGACACGGCCCTATGGAGAGGAAAACCCTGCCTTTGCTCTGCGCGTGGTTGCAGGCTCGTTAAGGGATGGGGATAGTGTCGAGGCAACTTTTCGGACACCTGCAAGCCCCACTAGCGGAGTGGGTCCTTATGATATCTCGATCGGATCGTACAGGATCGTGAGCTCCAGTGGTGCGGATGTGACGTCGAACTACAGGGTTATTTTGGAAAGAGGCAAACTCGAATTAGCTAAGGCGGCGCAGACGTTGGTCATTGCCCCGCCGGCGGTTGCCTTAACGGGGGGAGCTTTCACCCTCGCTGCGTCTGGGAGCATGACGGGTCCAGTTGCCTTTTCGATTTTAGATACGGATGGGCGGGCAAGGTTAAAAGATGGGGTGGTAACTGTGGGTAAAATTCTTGGAGCAGACACCTTCACGGTTCGGGCGGACGTGGCGGGCTCAGCCAACTACTTAGGCGGACGCACCGAATTGACGGTGGCACTTGGCCGGGACGAAATTGCCATAGCCGCCGCAGATCCTACTAAGCGGCTTTTGTCTAGCATAGGCGACTCAGATTCAGTCGAGGCGCTTGCCAAATTTTTCTACTTCACCGGCAAAGCGACGGGAGTGGCAGGACCTTCGAGATTTTTCAGTGATTTGAGCAGCAGCACCAGATCGTTAGCCGATTATAGCGACCAATCGGTGGCCCTTTACGATGGTCGACCAGGCGAGTTTTATGCGATGGGAACGCTAAATGGTGCGGGGCCGACCCATGACATTACTCTTGGATCCGCTGACACCGTGATCTTTGCCAATCAAATGCTCTTAGGAGAAAAGGGGCTGGCCTCGAAGGTGCTTAATAAAACTGCGCTTGGTGTGATTCCTGATTTTAATGCGGTAGGATACACCAGCGAGTTATCTGCCGGAGCCTTAGCGTCCACTAGGCTTCCCTTTTATCTGCTTTCCACTTCTCTTGCGATTAAGCCCGCTGATGCCATGGGGATGTTTGCGGGAGATTACAAAGCCTACTTGACCTATATGGACGACGCGGGAGTAGGACAGACGATTAATCTACTCGATCGAATTGGTTCGAGCGCGACGGATCTTGAGGGTTCGCCAGCCAACGGGATTACGGCCACCTTCTCCGACTACACGACGGGCCAAGCGATTAACTCGACAACGGGTGACCCCATCGCAGGAACGTTCCAACCTGGATCAGGAAGTACTCTTTTGCAGGGAACGATGGGGGCAATTTTGCCTACCGGAAAATTTTTTATGACGGTAGGAGATTTGAGCGAGGGTGGCCTCGGAGTTTTGGATAGGTGGTCAGTCTCGTTGGTGCAAAGAGTAAAAATGTCTGTACTGGGTGGAGCGGGGAAAAATCTGAGCCTTATCTCGGGTCTTGCTGGGACCGCAATCGATGGGAGTTTGTGGGATGTAGGGCAGGTGAATTTAAAATTTATGAGCGCGGGGTTAATGGCAGTAAACGATTCAGAATTCTATAACCTGGGCAGCCAGTTGAGTCTGGAGTCGGCGCAAGACCTTTCGATTAAAGGGATTGCGGCTCGAGGTGAGGCAGTGGGTGGAACCGATGTAAATTTATCCACGGGCGGTATTCTTACCTTAAAAAACAGTAAACTGCTGGTGAATGGTGGCATAACCGCCACGGCCGCGGTGGGACCAGTTAAGCTGGATGCAGAAGCGGGGGATGTCTTGATCCAGGCGGCACAGAACGTAGTGATCAGCGGAGCGGACTTAATTGAAACAAGCGCGGGGGCGGCACCTGCGCCGACTAGCTTGGCAGTTGTCCGGACGGGTGATTCGCTGGAAATGAGGAATGTGGTCATCCGTGGTTTTTCGGAAACCAAGCTAGAAAGCACGAAGGCGGGAAGTACGGGTCGGGTCTTGCTGAGTGGCTCCTCGGTCCGGGATTTTAAGATCAAGGAGTTGGCGGGAATGGCGGTGAACGCGGATGCGAAAATTCAGATGATGGCCTACGATGCAACTGGGGGGTCGGAGGGAACGATGACGATTGAGGGTCGGTTACCAGTTGCGGCCAAACTGGCCAGTGCGATTGATAATACTTTGACGGGCTCACTAGGGGAGAAGATGGTGGATGCGAAGGAGATTGAGCTTGCGGCGAGGAACATCAACTTAAGTAACGCCACAATGACAGCGATGGATGCGATCAACGTTCGTGCCCAGACGATTCTGGTGCAAAATTCCTTCATGACCGTGATTCGCAATACGGGCAGTATTAATATGTATGTCCAGCGCGGGTTGGTGAATACCACCTTCGGGGGCGCAGTGGTGACCGGCCAAGCTAACTTTGCAGGGCTGAATACCTTCACCATCGGCAACAACACGTTTAATATTGGGAGCCAAGGACAGTTGGATGCGGCGTATGGGAAAAATTTAACTGATACGATTAGCCGGGGAAATAATACGCCGACCCCAGGAAAATTGAATGTGTTGAGCTTGTAAGGGGGGGCGGGGAGGGTGCGATTTTGGATGTTTGCCCGCGGTTGCGGGACACGCTCAAGCGTGGATTTTGAATTTTTGATTATTTGTAGTTGGAAGCTTAGGTAGGGGCGGCATCTCCGAGGCCGCCTAGCTGGGCGCACAAAGTTGGATGTTGAGCGCTTTTTCACGTTCTTTTCCGTATGGAAAAGAACTAGGACGACCAAGGATGGTCGTCCGTACCGGTGCACGAGATTGGGGTTGGAGGTTTGAATCGGTCCCTACTCAAGGATTACCAGAGAGTTTTGATTCCTGGATATTGCTGGAGGTAGGTGTCGTTGGTTAGGAGGGTCATTTTTTCGGCCAAGCACTGGGCGACAAGGATGCGGTCGAAGGGATCGCGGTGGTGAAACGGAAGGTCGATTGTGCGGCGAATGTGGCTCCACTCAATGGGAAGGGGGCGGGCCACGCCGTCGTTGATCCATTCCTCTCGTAGGCTTTCCAGGCCGCCCAAAAGATCGAGTTTTTTGATGGAGACCTTGATGGCCAATTCCCAGAAGGTGGCTTCGCTGATCCAAAGCTCACTCACCGGACTTTCCAAAGATTCGCGGGCGACCTGGGAAAGGGCGGGATCTTGGTTGCGATGCCAAATTAGGGCGTGACCATCGATGAGAAGTTTCACCGCATGTACTCTTGAAGGTCTTCGAGTGGGGCGTCGAAATCCTTGGCCATATGAAGGACGGTCCCCTTGCCGTAGCCATAGGAAAGGCGTTTGACGGGTTGGCCTTCGGAAATTGGCTTCAGCTCTGCAATCGCCTTGCCCCGTTTTGTGATCCTGTAAGTGACGCCCTGTTTCGACACCTTCGCCAGCATATTGGAAAGGTGGGTCTTGGCCTCGAAAATTCCAAGTTCTTGTAGCTTCATACTAACCAGTTAGCATACTAGTTAGATAAGTAAAGTATTTTTTAGTTGAAACGGGGGGAGGGGGCGATTTTGGATTTTGGATTTTTCCCCGCGGTTGCGGGACGCGCTTACGCGCGAATTTTTGATTTTTGATTATTTGAAGTTGGAGGCTTAGGTAGGGGCGGCATCTCCGAGGCCGCCTAGCTGGGCGAACAAGGTTGGAGATTGGCCCCCTAAGACCTGCCCCCGCCCATTCTCAGATTCGCGTCCCGCGGGGATAAATTTCCGCTTACGCGGGGGAATTGAGCACTTGTTTACGTTCTTTTCAGTCTGGAAAAGAACTAGGACGACCAGGGACGGTCGTCCGTACCGGTGCTGTGGTTTGGAGGTGAGAAGCCCAGACACGCCCAGAAGTGAGTTGTGATGGCATAAAATGCTATCCACCAACACAATACGCTCAATAACGGCGGAGTGGTGGGTTGAAATGTGCTGTTGGCAGCAAATTAACACGATTTTTGCATAATGAATTAAACTATTGATGGACAGCAAGAAATCAAATCTCGATAAAATTATCAGAAATAATCTGTAAGTACTTAATCAGTTTGAACATCTGGGTGGAAAATTGGTCGAAAGTGTGTAGGTTATTACTTGGCGATAAATTCGTTGGTTTAGCTAAAACAAAAACATTTAAAATGAGTACGGTTGAAACAGTTGATTCTGAGCTAACCCATTTCCCAATGGGCAGGGGAAATTATTTGCGTCGGGCTGGGCTACCTTTTGTTCGATTGATTCTTGCCGCTGTTCTGTTGGGTGGAGCGGTTTCACAGGCAGTGGCGCAGGAATTAACTTTGAGTGCTGGCGAATTGGACACGTTCAGCTTCACCCTCGCGGCCCCCTCCCCGATTAAAAGCTTCACGATTGATGCGACTGATCTCATCGATGGAGTCACTGTTAGTGCCCCTCCGCAATTTGAGGTTTCCAAAGACACAACGCCTGCGGATTTTCAAAACTCGATCTCTTTTTCACCCTTCGAATTCTCGCTGGCAGGCCCGGCAGCTGTCCTTGTTCGAATGAAGGCGCAAACTTCGCCTTACCAAGTATCTAGGGAGGTGATCAATGTTTCGACAATGGGGGTGACCTCACAAACCGTTGCTTTGACGGGGACTCTTTCAGGATGGACCTATGCCACGGAGGGGGATTTCGAAATCGACACGACGACCCCTGGTAAAGTTACCATCACTAAATACATTGGGACCGATGGCGCCTTTGTAGTGATTCCCGCCACATTTGGCGGAGACCCGGTGACCGGTATTGGCGGTGGCGCGTTTCTTGGCCAAAACCTGAGTAGCGTCTTCATCCCTGGCACTGTGACCAGTATTGCGGGTAGTGCGTTCAAAGATTGCCGCAACCTAAGCAGCATGATCATTCCTAACAGCGTGACTAGTCTTGGGTCTTTTGCGTTCTCTGGTTGTGACGCGTTAACCAGCATCACTCTAGGCAGTAGTGTGGCGGATATTGGGGAGAGTACATTCGAGGGTTGCTCAAGCCTAAGCACCATCATTATCCCTAACAGTGTAAATAGCATTGGGAAACGGGCGTTCTACGAATGCACGATTCTTGCCGCCATAACGATTCCCAGCGGCGTGACTATTATTGGACAGGAGGCATTCAATCGTTGCTATGGGCTTACGAGAGTAACCATCGGCAGCAATGTGGCGAGCCTAGGGATTTCTGCGTTCATGAATTGCACGAGTCTGATTTCGGTTTATTTTGAAAGGAATACGCGACCTATTGTAGGGTCTGGTGCTTTCTTGAATGTCGCTGCTGGAGCTAAGGGCTACTATTACGCGGGGTACGCGGCGGCTTGGAGCGGAAAAACCATCACCGGTCTGGCGCTGGAATCGTACGCAAATCCAAAAGAGGATTTTACATACGCTAGCGAGGAAACCTGCACCATCTTTACGTATAGAGGAACTGATCCGGTAGTGTGGATTCCTCCCACGATCGAAGGGAAGTCTGTCGCGGTAATTGACGAGTATGCTTTTATAAGAAAGTTTCAGGTAACCAGTGTCCTGATTCCCCCGACGGTGACCGAGATTCGGGCGTACGCATTTTATCACTGTGAAGCGCTGTCGAGCATTGTTATCCCTGGAAGTGTTGTCCGAGTCGGCAGTAGTGCGTTCTCCGAGTGCTATGCTCTGAGTCGGATCACGCTGGAGCCAGGGGTACAGGAAATTGGGGAGTATGCTTTTAACGCAACCAAGCCGACGTCTGTCACCATCCCTAGTAGTGTAAATAAAATCGAGCGTAATGCGTTCCGTGGGGTGGCAGGTGTACTGACTTTGGGGTTGGTCAATTTCGAGGGAAGAAAACCTCCTGCAGATATTGATGTGTTGGCTTTTGATGGATGCGCAGTGGGAGTGGTTGGGCAGTACTACGCAGGGTATTCAGCGGGTTGGAGTGGGGCCACGATTAACTTCCTCCCCTTACAAAGTAGCGCGAACCCCGCTACTGACTTTAACTACACGACAACAGGGGGAAAGGTGACGATCACGGGATACAAAGGAACCAGTACGGTGGTAATGATTCCTCCTACGATTGGAAGTGTGGCGGTGACCGAGATTGGAAATTACGCGTTTCAAAGTAAGTCGGATTTGACTGGAGTTATCATCCCTGATGGGTTGACCACGATTGGATCCAACGCGTTTAAAGGTTGTGCCAATTTGGCCAGCGTCTCTCTCCCGAGCAGTGTGAGCCTGATTATGTCTCGGGCTTTCTTCGTCTGCCCCAAATTAACCACCATCTCCATTCCTAGCAGTGTGAATGAGATTCAATACAATGCGTTCATGAACTGCACGGGTTTGAGTAGCGTCTTTTTCGAGAGATCGACTCCCCCTACGGTTGGGTCGGGGGCTTTTACAGGAACTCCGTTAGGTGCTAGGGGCTACTACTATGCTGGGTATTCAGGTTGGTCGACAACCAGTTCTTTGGGCGGTTTAACCATGGTCGCTCGCTCTACCGCGGAGGGGGATTTTTCAATCACAAAACTGGTAGGCGGGTTGGCCATCACGAGATACAACGGCACAGAAACCTTCGTGATGATTCCTCCCACGATTGGTGGTGAGGCGGTCACGGCGATAGGAGACGGTGCCTTCTGGGAGATTGGGCCTAGGGTTACGGATGTCTTGGTGCCCGACAGCGTTACTTTGATTGGGGAAAGTGCCTTCAGAAGCCAAGCTCTTTTGAGCAGCATCTATCTTCCAAGTGGGGTGACAGAAATCAAAAACGCGGCCTTCAAAGGTTGTACGGCTCTTCCAAGTATTAGTCTGCCGAGTGATTTGATTGCCATAGGGGATAGCGTGTTTGAAGGTTGTGGTGCACTGACTTCAGTAATTATTCCGAACAAAGTGATCACGATCGGGGCAAGCGCCTTTTTTGGGACGACTATAAGTGATAGCCAGAGAGGGCTGACCAGCGTCACGCTGGGGAGTTCGGTGCAGACGATCGGCGAAATGGCCTTTGCCTATAATTCGGCCTTGGGAAGCATCCGCATTCCCGCGAGTGTCACGACGATCGGGGCATATGCTTTTAACAATAGTGCGGACGACGTGAGATCTTTAAATGTGTTTTTTGATGGAACGACTCCACCCGCGACGATTGATGCTGCTGCTTTTAGCGGGGCAACTGAGGGAACAGTATTCACGGGCTATTATCCTGCGGGGGCAGCAGACTGGAGCGTGGTTACGATTACTGGGCTGAAATTAGTTTCGATGCCTAGTGGGATTTTCGGAACATCGTTCACGGTTTACTGGGCGCCAGTGGTTGGGGCTACCTACACGATTGAGGTTTCGACAACGCCTTTTGTTGAGCTTAGCGATATTGTTAGAACAGTAAACGCTACAGCGTCAGAGACCTCGAAACTGATTACCGGTTTGAGTGCGAATACGAACTACTGGTACAGGGTGATTGCGACCATTCCTGCTGGCGCTACTACTACTTCTAGCTCCGTGCCGGTGACGACAGGAGCAGCGGATCTCCTCATCCCTGCCGCGCCCGTTCTTTCGGGGTTGCCTGCCACGATGGTGTATCAGCAAAAGGTTGTCTTGGCGGGAGCGGTTTCCGCATTGCAGAGAACAACGAGCACGCCAACGGCGATTCCTGATTACAATGGGGCGGGCATCAATCAAACGATGACGATTGCGGGTCTGACGGCCGGGACAAACTATCAGCTGAATCTTGGAATCAACGTCTCTGCCTTGGGTGCGGGAGTCTTGGGCGATTTAAAAATTTATCTTCAGCACACTCTGGTGTCGGAGGGAGTGACGATGGTGGATCAGACTCGCATCCTTCTGGATCAGGTAGGAGTGGAAGGTCTAGATCTGACGGGCTCGTTAGCGACAGGGTTAAATGTGATTATGTCGGATAGCGGGGCATTCAATATTCAGGGCTCCCCTACGGATAGTGCGATCCCTTTGACGGGTACTTGGCAACCTGCCTCTCTTTTGGGGGGAAGTTCGTTTGGGTTGAGCACGATGGGAACGAAGAGCGATCGGTCGTTCGATTGGAATGGGGATTGGGCCTTGGTGGTGGCCGATTTAGCGAATGGGGGGACGATGCGGTTGGATAGTTGGTCGATGCAGTTCAGCGATTTATCCGCTTCGGGTACCAGTGTGGAAACCGCAGGATTAGTGTATGAGTTGGTTGCCCCTAGTATCCCAGCTAAGGCTTCGATTTCGGGAAATGAATTAGAGGCTCTATCAGGGACTGGAGAATTCCAAGTAAGGGCGCGTTATCGGGAGGTGGATGGGGTTTCGCAGGCGAGCGCATGGACGACGAAAACGATCGGCCTGACAAAAAAAGAGCAAATAATTAGTTTTCCGGTGTTAGGGACACGGAGTTTGGCGCCAAAGTTTATGTCGGGGGCGAGCAGTGATTCAGGTCTGCAGTTGACGTATAGCTCTTCGAACCCGGAAACAGCTACGATCGATGGAGCGAGTGGGGAGATCACACCTCGGGCGGTGGGGACAACTACGATCGGTGTGGCGCAGGCAGGGAACGAGAACTTTTCCGCGGCCACGCCAGTATCGCGACTCCTGACGATTGCAGGTACGCCGCTTAATCCAGCCTGGGGATTGTCGAAGCTGTACTCGCAGGATTCGACCAACAGTGCAGTGGCGGGGGTGATGAAGGGTACGAATACCTACGCGTATACGAAGATCGAATACGCGGAGGCCTCGGCGACGGCGCAGATAGTGGCCGTTCCTGTAACCCTAGGTAAATCTGCAGTAGCCAACTTGACGCAGACCAACGAGGTGGCTTCAGGGGTGATCGGGTACTCCTCTCTCAGCAATCCAGCCTCCTTTACAAGCTACAGCAGTGCGACGAATGCTGTGCCAAACGGAAATTATGTATTTGTGGGAAAGAATTCGTCCTCAGAAAACGTGACCAATGCAGTGGTGAACTGGTCGAATAACACCAATGATTATCCGGTGCAGGCTCCACAGATTGGTGGAATATGGGTGGCGCAAAGCCTGCGTTTGGAGAGTCCAGCCGATCCGAATGTAATTTCGTGGGCGGCGTGGACGAACACCCCCGTGGTGGGTTCGACGAACTCGATTCGGGTCGAAGTGACTGGAAGCCTGCTCTCGATCTCATCTCCCGCAACCGTAAACTTCGCTACAAACTTGCCTGCGAACAGCACGAGCCTTGCGATTCCTGCGGGCACCCTTCCGACGAATCAGGTGTATAGCGCAAAGGTGGGTTTTGTGACGATGACGGGTGGGGCGGCGAGATCGACTGAGACCCAGTTTCGGATGGTGACTGGGCCGATGAATCCTCCAGCGAGTCCGGTGCTTTTGGGGGCTTTGATTGGGAATATGAATGTGGCACCTGGTGCATCGGTAGTTGGGACATTGGTGGCGTTCTCAGATTTAGATATAGGGGATACGGAAACGCTTAGCTTGCCGACTTTGACTTCGCCCGATGCTAACGATAACAATCTTTTTGTTCTAGATGGGCGTGTGATCAAGCTTGCGGGGGGGACCTTTGATTATGCCACGAAGTCTGCCTATTTGATTTCGGTGAGGGCGACCGATAGTTACGGGTTGTACTCGGAGACGACGTATACGGTTTCGGTTCAAGGCACGCAGACGATCACGTTTAATGATTTGGCGACGAAGACTTATGGGGATGCGCCCTTTAATCTGACAGCAACCGCGCCGGGTGGGACGGTGACCTATACTTCTTCTGATGCTGGGGTGGCGACGATTGAGGGCAGTACCGTAACAATCCAGGGAGCTGGGGTTGCGGACATTACGGCGAGCCAAGCTGGTGGGGGTGCCTACCTGCCCGCGACTCCTTTGGTGAAAAGACTAACGGTGAATCAGGCAACCCAGACGATCACGGGGTTGGCTTCGACGGATAGCAAGACCTTTGGGGCAGGGGATTACACCCTGAGTGTGACGCAGGGAGCATCGACAAGTGGATTGAGCTTCGCTTCTTCGGCACCCGGTGTGGCCACAATTAATTCGACGACGGGATTGGTTAGCATCAAGGGAGCCGGAACGACGACTCTGACGGTTAATCAAGCGGCCGATGCCAATTACAACGCTGCCACTCAGGTGAGCCAGACCTTAACGGTGGGTAAGGCGGCCCAGACGATCACTGGGTTGGCAGCGACGGATAGCAAGACCTTTGGGGCAGGGGATTACACACTGAGTGTGACGCAGGGATCATCGACAAGTGGTTTGATTTTCTCCTCCTCGGCACCCGGAGTGGCGACAATTCATCCGGCGACGGGCTTGGTTAGCATCAAGGGAGCCGGATCGGCGACCCTGAGGGTTCAACAATTGGCGGATGCCAATTACAACGCTGCCGCTCAGGTGAGCCAGACCTTAACGGTGAATAAGGCAACCCAGACGATCACGGGGTTGGCTGCGACCGATAGCAAGACCTTTGGGGCAGGGGATTACACCCTGAGTGTGACGAAGGGAGCATCGTCAAATGGATTGATCTTCGCTTCATCGGCACCCGGAGTGGCGACAATTAATTCGACGACAGGCTTGGTTAGCATTAAGGGAGCCGGAACGGCGACTCTGACGGTTAATCAAGTGGCGGATGCCAATTACAACGCAGCCACTCAGGTGAGCCAGACCTTAACGGTGAATCAGGCAGGTTCAACGATCACGGTGACTGGGGGGACGAGCTTTACCTACACGGGCAATCCGCAGGGACCTGACGCCTCGAGCACAACTGGTTCGACGGGTGAGGTGACGTATGAGTATGTGGGTTCAGGTTATGGACCTACAAACATCAAGCCAACAGCGGCGGGAAATTACTCGGTGACGGCGCGTGTGGCAAGTGATGCAAACTTTAGGGAAAAGACGAGCTCGCCTGCGACTGCGTTTATGATTGGGGTGGAGACGTTGACGATTCGAGCGGATGATAAGAGTCGTGGCTTTGGGGCGGCGAATCCTGCGTTGACTGGCTATGTGGTGAGTGGGGCGGTGCTTGGGGAGAGCTTTACGGTAACGGCGAGCACGGCGGCTACAGCAAGCTCAGCTCCTGGAAGCTACAATATTGTGCCTGATGTAACGGGGGCGACTTTGAGCAACTACACAGTCTCGAAAACGAACGGGACGTTGACGGTGAGTAGTATTCCATTTGCTGGGGAGGATGCGTTGACGGCGGCGCCTGCGCCCAGTACCTCGACGAAGTATTCCTTTGCGCAACTGCTACTGAATGACAGAACGTTTTCAGGAACGCTTTCGATTACTGGGGTGGTGGCGATTCCTGGAGTAACTCAGGGAACCGTGTCGACCAAAGGCTCATGGGCGGTGTATGTGCCGAAGGCGGGTGCGCTTGCTGGAGCGACCGATTCGTTTAACTATACCTTGAGCAACGGGACGAGTACGACGATTGGCAGGGTAACTATTTCGCTGGTCAGTCAAGACATGACGATCTCAGTAGCGCTGGCATCTCCGCCTACGTCGGCCAACGGATATAAGGCGACTTTCTTGGTCATGCCTGGGCTGGTTTTCGAAGCGTACGGTTCGGATACGGTTGGAGGCGCTTACGTAAAAATTGGTACTACATGGACGTCGGCGTCTAGCGGTAAGTTGGAGGTGACCGATCCGGCGGCCGAGGGCGCGCCCTCCAGGTTCTATAAGTTGAAGTGGTTGCCGGGGATGGTCAGCCCTACCCTTTGAAGTGGGGATGGTTGAGGCTTGTTTACGTTCTTTTCCGTTTAGAAAAGAACTAGGACGACCGGGCCTACTACGTTCCGCAGACGCGTTACTTGGAAGGCTAAAGGACGGTCGTCCGTACCGGTGCTGTGGTTTGTGGTAGGGCCGATAGAGTGGCTTAGGTTTGGAGCGTTGAATGGATCAACCGGCCCCAACTCTGGTCGGCGCGCTACCGGTGAACGGTGGAGAGGGGAGAAGAGCGACTAGTCTTTGGACTTGGTGGAATTTTCTGAGGTATCGGCTTTGAGTTGGCGGTAGTCGGCTTTCATCCCTTCGAGGGTTTGCATGACGTCGTCGGCTGATTTTTTGGCGGCGTCGGTGACCTTGCTGGCGGCTTGGATGGACGCGGAGTTGAGTTCGGTGGTGAAGTAAGTTTGAACTTCCTGAAGCTTGTCGACCGCTTTGGTGAGCTTGGCTCCGATGGTGCGGACTTTTTTATCTATGTCTGCGTACTCTTTCTTGCCTTTGTTCATCCGGGTTTGGCTGATGGCTTTAAGGTCGCCCTCCATTTTGGCCAAATCTTTCTCCCAGTCGGCGAAGCGGGTATCAGCAATGGAGCGGAAGTGATCGATGCGTTCGG
>JBBAWB010000006.1:0-109490 GCA_040397385.1 Methylacidiphilales bacterium | reverse complement strand
CGCATACTTTACCTAAGCACCTTGAAGGAGTTCGTCGAGAAATCGGATTTGCCAAGAAAAACGATCTAGGATAATCAATAGGGCTTCTGAGTAATAAGAAGCAGTCGACGAACAAAAGGGCTCTTCTAGTTCTTCCCGTTCACAATGAATCGCCTCTCGCGCCCAAGGTTAGCCATGATCTCCAAGCCTTTCTTAAAAAAAACCGATTTATGTCTGCCCTAGTAGTCGACGATGGCTCTACCGATGGCACCGCCGAGGCCTTTCAGCGGGTGCTTTCGGACGTCTCGAAAGCTTCTCTTATGGCCTTGCCCACGAATGGGGGGAAAGGGAGATGCGTTCGGCTGGCCTGTCTTCGCGCAAAAGCAGACTTTATAATCTTCATCGATGGAGACCTGGCCTACTCCTTCGATCACATGGCCCCGCTTTTGGATTCCCTAAAACAGCATGATGTTGTCATCGGCTCTCGATCTATGGCTCCGCAATCCCAAGGAGGCCTGCCCGCCGGCCGCGCCTTTTTAGGTTGGGGATTTAATCGGTTAGCCTGCCTGCTCTTTGGTTTTGACTACCCAGATACCCAAGCGGGGCTGAAGGGATTCACCGCGGAGGCAGCCCGAAAACTCTTTTCCAGGCAAAAGCTCAATGACTTCGCCTTTGACGCGGAACTTCTTTATCTCGCTAAGAAACTAGGGCTGCGGGTGGGTCAAATCCCTGCCCAGGTTTCAGGTGAGCACACCTATAAAACCTCCCAGGTGAAGTTGCTCGTGGATTCTCTGCTTTGTCTTAAAGGTTTTCTACTTGTCCGCTGGTGGTCTGCCACGGGCGCCTACAAACTACCCTAATGCGCTCCATTCTTCTGACCTGGGATATCGAGGAGTACGATGCCCCAGCAGACTTTGGGGCCGTGCCCCTGCCGGATGGGGGCCTTGCTCGCGGTTTGCAGATTTGGCACGAATGGCTGGATCTTTCACGAAGCTGGAACGTGGCGGGCACGGCTTTCTGCACTACTCGAATTGCCGTAGCTAGCCCCGATCTTCTACGTCAAACCGCCGCGAGGGGTCACGAAATTGCCTCCCACGGCTGGACCCATTCCCCGGGCTCAGATCTCCAATTGAGGGCCAGCCGAGAGTCCCTCGAAAAAATCTCAGGAGAAACTATTCACGGCTTTCGCTCTCCGCGGTTGAGGAATGTAGCCCCCAGCGAAGTGAGTGGCGCCGGCTATACTTACGATGCGTCCCTGAATCCTGCTTGGATTCCTGGCCGATATAACCATCGAGGTCAGCCACGCACTCCTCATCGCATCGGCTCTTTATGGGAGGTGCCTTCCTCGGTTGTCCCCATAATTCGCTTTCCCCTTTTCTGGGCCAGCTTTCATCTTCTTCCCCTCCCCCTTTATTTGGCCGCTTGTCGCCTTGTTCTAGCCAAAGACAACCTGCTCTCTCTCTATTTTCATCCGTGGGAACTTTCCGACCTATCCGAGGCGGAACTACCCTCTTGGCTGACAAGGAGAACAAAAGCCGAAAGAGTGCAACGAATGGAAAAGCTTTGTGCGTGGCTTTGTGCGCAGGGCACCTTCCGGACGATTGCTGACTACTTAGCCCTGGGCAAGCGCGTCACGCGGCCGTGATCGTCGCGGGAGGATTTAATATAAAATACCTTAGGTCCTGGAGTCTCGGCGCACTCCTTCGGGTTGGCGTACTCGGGATTAGCATCCCACGCGTCGTTCATCACATTGGCCACGGGTACATTCAAAGGATTCATCATCTTCTGCATTTTCTGATGACGCGCGGTGTAGTCCGCATAGCTCTCAGCCCAAACGACCCCCGCTACTATCCAGGCCAGCAAAGTTAAAAAAATTATTACGCGCTTCACTACTTTTTTGCCCCAACGGTTTCTTCAATTTTCTTTAAAATTCCTTGAGGGGGTTGCCACTCGTTCCCTGGCTGACCCGTCAAGTCCTTGCCCTTCTCATCAAGAAGAACGAGGTAAGGGATTCCGTCTGCGGCAAATTTAGCCACACTAGTTTCCTTCTTCTCCCCAAATTTCACCGCGGGCCACGGCATCTTCATTTCGGTCATGTATCCGAGCATCGCCGCCTCGTCCTTGTCGGAGCTGACGAAAACCAACTGAAAATCTTTGTGTTTTGGCTGAAACCCATTGTACCACTTGACCAGTTCTGGCGTAAAAGCGCGGCAGGGTGGACACCAGTGGGCGGAGTAGTAGATGGCCGTGTATTTAGGGCTGGCTCCCTCCTTTTTAAATGCAACGGCTTTCTCTGACTTGGCGGAAATCAGTTTGGGTTCGAGCTCGCTAAAGAAATCCGCTCGACCGACGCTGATCAACATAGCAGCCAAGGTTACAGACAGTAGGGCAACTCGGAGGTGGAGGTTCATCCTGTTGATGTTCCCCCGTTTTTTGGTCTCCGCAATCCGTTTTTGACCTATGCCCCCGCCTCCGCCACCCTCTTGCCATGGTCGCCCTCAACGGAATGATACCCAATACATTTTCCCAGCTCTCGCCTATTTACCATCAACCGCTTTTTTCCCTTCTCGACCAGTCTCGCAGGGTCCATTGCCAGCACTGGGGCGATAAAGAGGGTGTCCAGCTCTGCCGTTTGCTCAGTATCAAAACTGGCGGTTGCAGTGAGGATTGCGGGTACTGCGCTCAAAGCGCTCGCTACAATACCGGTGTAAAGGCTGAGCGGTTGATGGAACGCGAGGACGTCCTTTCCGAAGCGCGGCAGGCCAAGGCTGCTGGCGCAGGTCGTTTTTGCATGGGGGCCGCTTGGAAAGGGGTCAAAGAAGGAGAAGCCAAGTTTGAGTCGGTCCTAAATATCGTCCGCGACGTCAAGCAGCTTGGCATGGAAGTCTGTGTCACACTCGGCCAACTCACCGATGAGGCGGCCCGCCAACTCAAAGAAGCGGGCGTGACCGCCTATAACCATAATCTCGACACCTCTCCTGAACACTATCGGAACATCGTTACCACCCACTCTTTCGAAGATCGTCTTCGCACCATCCGCTCTGTGCAAAAAGCAGGTATGGCCGTCTGCTGCGGAGCGATTCTTGGAATGGGTGAGTCTGAGGATGATCGACTGAAGATGCTCGAGGTTCTTTGCGGTTTTGATCCCGCACCCGAAAGTGTTCCCATCAACTGTTTGATGCCACAAGAGGGCACTCCCCTCGCCGGCCAAAAACCGGTCGACGTTTTCGAGTTGGTCCGTCTCATCGCCACCACTCGAATCGCCCTGCCCCGCGCCCGCGTTCGGCTGAGCGCGGGTCGAACCATTCTAAGCCGAGAGGCCCAGGCCCTCTGTTTTTATGCCGGAGCTAACTCGATCTTTTTCGGAGGCAAGTTGCTCACGGCACCGAATCCTGATGAGTCGGATGACCGCGCCCTCCTGCGGACTCTCGGGCTGGTTCAGGCTTCCTAATTTTTCATCAACCATTGGCCGCCCGAGCGGTTGGGGCTACTATTTCATTTCCATGCCTACGGCCCTCCGCATTGCTGCTTACCTTCGCAAATATCCCGGCTTTGCCATTGGGACAATCACCGCTGCTCTTCTCTCAACTCTGCTTGGTCTGGTTTATCCCCGGCTCACCGGAGTCCTGATCGATGATGTTATTGCCAAGGGCCAGGCGGATCGCCTTCCCTGGCTGGTTGGGCTTTTGCTTCTGGTTTTTCTTGGGCGCGACGGACTCAACGCCGTGCGAATCCTCCTCAACAATCTTTTTGAGCAAAAGGTCATCCTCGATCTCCGACGGGACCTCTACCTTGCTTTCCAGCGGGTTTCTACCTCTTGGTACGACCATCGATCGAGCGGGGATCTTCTTACCCGAGTCAGTGAAGATGTCATGAATATGGAGAGGATGCTGATCGATGGGATTGAACAGGGGCTCATCGCCGTTCTTCAACTTCTCGGGGTCGGATTTATTCTCTTTCGAATCGACCCCATTCTTGCCGCTTGGTCCCTCGCCCCCATTCCCTTTCTTGCGGCTGGAGCTCTCTACTACACCCTGACTGCCCACCCGCGTTACCGAGTTCAGCGCAAAGCCTCTTCAGCCATGAACTCCCTCTTGATGGACCACCTTCAAGGAATGAGACAAATCAAAACTTACGGCTGGCTTGAGGAAGGAGCGCGGCGATTTGAAAAAGTCGCCCAAGAGGTTCGCATCGCCTCCTTGGGGATTATGAAGGCTTGGGCCTTTTACTCCCCTGCCATGGCTTGGTTTGCTGCTGCCGGAACCTGCCTCGTCCTTTGGGTGGGCGGAAGGTCGGTTCTTGAGGGGAAAATGGCAGTCGGAGAGCTTGTCGCTTTTCTTCTTTATGTCGGGATGTTTTACGAACCCGTGGGGCGCCTCCACAGCTTAAACCAGTTGATTCAAGCGGGTCGCGCTGCTGGTGAGAGAGTGTTCTCTATTTTGGATGCTGAGCCCGAGCCAGGCCACCTTCCCACGACTTCTCTTCGACACCTGCCACCGCGGCGCAGTTCCGCCCGAGAGGTTCTTTTCCAAAACATCCACTTCTCCTACAAGACGGGGCGGGAGGTTCTTCACGGGATTAACCTTACCATTCCTGCGGGGACTTCCCTCGCCCTCGTCGGCCCTACGGGAGCGGGCAAAACCACTTTGGCCTCTCTCGTGGCTCGATTTCATGATCCCACCCAAGGGCAGGTTCTGCTTGATGGCACTCCCCTCCCCCAGATCTCTCTGGATGAGCTGCGTCGAGAGGTGGGAGTCGTCACGCAGGAACCGTTTTTGTTTCAGGCTACCATTCGCGAAAATCTCGAGCTTGGGAAACCGGGCGCAACCGATCAGGAAATCGAGAAGGTTCTTCACGCCGCGTGTGCTCTGGATTTTGTTCGGCTGCTTTCCGATGGATGGGACTCGAAAGTTGGGGAACGCGGGGTGCGCCTCAGCGCCGGCGAACGACAGCGCCTGTCGATTGCCCGAGCCCTTCTAAAAGATCCGCCGGTGCTTGTTTTGGATGAGGCAACCGCCAGCGTCGATACCGTTACAGAAAAGCAGATTCAACTTGCTCTCGACCATCTTTTGGCAGGGAGAACTAGTATCGTTGTGGCCCATCGGCTTTCCACTGTGCGCAAGGCGGACGCGATTGCCGTCGTGGAAGCTGGCCGAATTATTGAAATGGGCAAACACGACGAGCTTGTCCGGAAAGGAGGTCTCTACAGCCGACTTTGGTCCATTCAATCGGAACACACAGAGCTTCAAACCATCGAAGAACTCTTCACCGCAAGCTAGTAGCCCCTCCCCCCACCTCTCCCTTCCCTCCCCCTTGCTCGCAGCATGCTGCGAGCATGCTGCGAGCACGTCCAAGCGCCTTTTCATTTATGGGTTTTCCTATACCATTAACAGATGAATAAAATTGGCCAGACAGTTGCCGAAGCCATTCGTGCTAGGCGTAGTATTAAGTCTTTCAAAAGCGACTCCATCCCAGAGCCGGTCCTCCAAGAGCTGCTTTCCCTTATGCAAGACGCGCCGTCCTCTTGGAATTTTCAGCCTACCCGAGTGGTCCTAATCCGCTCGAAGGAGCAGAAAGAAGCCCTTGCAGCAGCAGCATGGGGTCAGAAGCAGATTCTCGAGGCCCCCATTACCTTTGTCTTTGCCGTCTCTATCCGTGGTTGGGACAAGCACATGGACGAGATTCTAAAAACGGGAGTGTCGTCAGAGGCGTGGCCCCAGAAATTTGCCGATTGGATCCGCGAAAACGCACCAGGCTTCCAAAAAGGCCTCGGGGAAAAAGAGCGTGAGTACGCCATTAAAGACGCCATGATCATGGCAACTACCCTCGCCCTAGCCGCCCAAGAGAGAGGCTATGGCAACTGCTATATCAACGGATGGGATGAGGCTAAAGTAAAGCAAATAATTGGCGTAGAAGGAGATAAGAATATAGGTATAGCCCTTGTCCTGCCTATTGGTGTCCCTGCTAGTCACCCCAAGCATCCCGGTAGGTTGCACTCTTCGAAAACTATTTTCACCGATCGGATCCCCTCACCCGCCATTTAGGCCTAGCATGAGCGCGAGTGGCTATTTTACCTTCCCCAAGAATTATGACGTCATTGTCATAGGGGCAGGTCATGCCGGAGTTGAGGCGGCGCTAGCGTCTGCCAGAATGGGCGCGGAAACCATGCTTCTCACGATGAATCTCGATAGTGTCGGCCAGATGAGTTGTAACCCTGCCATCGGGGGTCTGGCCAAGGGGCACATCGTCCGTGAAATCGATGCCCTTGGCGGCGAGATGGGAATAAATACCGACGCCACCGCAATCCAGGTCCGAATGCTTAATGCCAGCAAAGGCCCGAGCGTGCGCGGGCCACGGGCACAGTGCGACAAAAAAGCCTACCAGTTTAGGATGAAATACGCCCTCGAACAGCAGACGCATCTCGACCTTAAGCAAGGTCAAATAAGCGAGCTCATTGTCGAGTGCGGAGAGGTTTGTGGAATCGTCACTAATCTCGGTGTCCGCTACAACACGAAAAAGACGGTCATTACAACAGGCACATTTCTTAAGGCCCTAATGCATGTCGGCGGCAGGAACGTGGCTGGGGGTAGAATGGGGGATGGATCAAGCAGCTTTTCTGACGAACTCAAAAGGCTCGGATTCCAGGTTGAGAGACTCAAAACCGGAACCCCACCCCGCCTCAATAAACGAAGTATCGATTTCACAAAAATGGAGCCACAGCACGGAGATAACCCCCCGCCCAACTTCAGCTACATGGTCGATACCATCGATAAAACAAGCGATCAAATATTCACCCTCAACCACTGGAAAGACGGACTGTTCCACGTGGAACAAATCCCATGCTGGGTAACCCATACCACCGCGATAACTGCTCAAATTATCAGGAAAAATCTACATAGATCTCCTTTGTATAGTGGTGTCATCCAAGGAGTTGGACCAAGGTACTGCCCATCGATCGAAGACAAAATAGTTAAGTTTCCAGAGAAGGAAGGTCATCAGATATTTCTCGAGCCAGAGGGGCGGCACACGAACGAATACTACGTTAATGGCTGTTCCACGAGCCTGCCATTCGATGTTCAGGTTGAAATGATCCGCTCTATTCCTGGGCTTGGAGCAGCTGAATTCCTGCGTCCCGGCTACGCGGTAGAGTACGACTACTGCCCGCCGACTCAGCTCTGGCCCAGCCTTGAGACGAAGCAGGTTAGAGGACTTTATTTTGCGGGGCAACTTAACGGCACCTCTGGGTATGAAGAAGCCGCGGGGCAGGGGATCCTGGCTGGAATCAATGCGGCCCTCGCCTCTCGTGGTGCAGACCCGTGGAAACTAGGCCGCCACGAATCTTATATCGGAGTGATGGTGGACGATCTCGTCACCAAAGGCACTCGCGAGCCCTACCGAATGTTTACTTCCCGCGCAGAGTATCGCCTCCTTCTTCGCCAGGATAATGCCGATCTACGCCTGACGGAAAGGGGAGGGGAGCTTGGCCTAGCTTCCGCCGAGCGAGTTCGTCGCGTGCGCGAGAAGCGTGCACAAATCGAAAATTGTCGCGCAGGCCTAGCCTCGACCCGCCGCGAGGGGAAAACGCTCGAAGAATGGCTCCGTCGCCCAGAAATAACTTGGAACGATCTGCCCGAAGCCTTTCAGCGTGTGCCCAGCGAAGTCGCCGAATCGGTGGAAGCGGATATCAAATACTCTGGCTACATCACTCGTGATCTCGAGAGAATTGGCACGATGAAAGAGATGGAGAGTCGAGAAATCCCCGAGGGATTTAACTACGAAAAAGTTCTAGGGATTAAAAAAGAGGCGAGGCAAAAACTTTCAGAAATCAGGCCTCGTACCTTCGGCCAGGCCGCAAGGATTGCCGGAGTCAATCCCTCGGACATTTCGGCGCTGGCGGTCTGGGCGACGCGGGGGTGAAATTCAGGAGGGGGGCAATCCGCTCGTCCTCCTCGAAAAACAGGAGCAGGGAGAGCCTAGATTAGGGGCGAGGTTGGGATTAGAGCTCGCGGTTGAGCTTTTTGGCGGTCTGACTTTTAATTGCACTATAAAGAATAGCCTGTTCCCCGTACTCGATCCACGGTCCGTAGGGGACTTGATCATCTTCCACAAATTTCCAGTCGGTTTTATCTAGCCCGCTTAGCCCCAGGTAATCTCGGACCGTGGGGGAGACATCCAACCCAGCTCGGGAGTAGCGTGTCGGGCGTTCATCACCAAAAACATATTCGGCATGGTCATAGCGGAGGGGACCGACATCTTCCCACTGGGCAAAGCAGACTTTATTTTGAAACTTAATCATCACCCATCGTCCTTTACACTGCGATTCGAGGTGATCTTTTTTGAATTCTTTCTCACTCCACCAGGGAACAAAGGCCCGCGCTTTTTTAGGAAAGGCAATATCGTTGAAGGGAAGCGCAACGTAGAAGGGGTTTAAGGTGGGGGCAAACTTCTCGGGTAGGCTCGCTTCCCTGAACTTTTTTGCGTCCTTCCGGTCTTCTGGGCAGTCGATCCCACCGAAGTTCTTTTTCCAAAACTCATCCCACGCACTTTTTATGTTTGTTGTGGAACTGATGCTGGTGCCGCCCTGCCCAATCCAAAAATAGGTGGTGATAATATTGCGCTTGGTCGGGAAACTATCGGTAGTGGTCGAGGTGGGCGCCTTCCTCGGGTCAGCTTTTGGCTTAATCGTTTCAACCCCGATGGCTTGTGAAGCAAAAAAAAAAGTTAAAACAAGAGCCAAGAGGCTACGAATTATCTGCATTAACCCCATCATGAATGACTTAAGGGTCTTTGTCAACATAAAAATGTAAAAACCTTGGGGTCTGACCCCACGTCTGACCCCACGTCTGACCCCGGAAGGCAAAAGGGAAGCTTGGCTACGCGGAGAAAATCCCTATGTTGAAGATTCTTCATTTTACTTTTTCGATTAAAGAGGTGAAACGAAGCCTAGAATCCACGTTCGCTTTTGCGGACAACGAAACTGAAACCCTATTCCCTAGAAAGGGAAGCCCCGACTCGTCGGGGTCATAGACGAACAGGAGACACCATTATGGTAGTGACCGAAACAGAAGTGAAACGCCTACTCGAAGCCGGAGTCCATTTCGGACACCGCACCGACAAGTGGAATCCCAAGATGAAACAATTTATCTTCGGGCCAAGAAACGGGATCTACATTATCGATCTTTCTAAGACCGCAGAACAGGTCCGCAAAGCGACCGACTTCTTGCGAGAAGCCTCCGCCAAAGGTGGGCGCGTCCTGTTCGTCGGCACAAAAAAGCCCGCTCAGGAAGTAGTCAAGGAATTGGCCGAACGGACCGGTTCCCATTACGTCACCGGCCGCTGGCTCGGGGGTACCCTGACGAATCTCACCACCATTCGACGTAGCGTCGCCCGCTTAAAGAGCATCGAAACCAAAGAAACATCCGGCGCGATGGACCTTCTACCCAAAAAGGAGTCCGCCGCACTTCGCCGTGAAAAAGCTAAACTTTACCGCAATCTCGCCGGCGTACTGGAGATGGACAAAATTCCTGCCGCCATGATCGTAGTCGACATGCCCCGAGAAGAAATCGCAGTCAAGGAAGCCCGGCGCCTGCGAATTCCTGTCATCGCCCTCGCCGACACCAATGCCGATCCCGATCAGGCCGACATTCCTGTGCCGTGCAATGACGATGCGATTCGTTCCATTCGTGCGGTGATGGAACCGATGGCGGAAGCTATCGAAGAAGGTCGTCGTCGTGGATCGACCGAAACCCAGGACAAAAAGGAAAAAGAGAAGGATAAGGAAAAGGCCAAAGAGAGAACCCCCAAAGCAAAAGAAGCAGCTCTCACTGCCTAACCCACCACCGCCGTCACCGAAAGGACAACCGAATATGAGCACCGCAACCGTGATCGACCCCAAGATCGTTAAGGAACTCCGTGAACGCACCCACGCAGGCATGATGGATTGCAAAAACGCACTGACCGAAGCCAAGGGCAACCCGGAAGAAGCAGAAAAGATTCTGAGGAAAAAGTTCAACCTTTCCGCCAGCAAAAAAGCGGGCAGGGAAGCACGGGAAGGGGTCATCGCCTCCTACATTCATTTGGGAGGCAAGGTAGGGGTCCTCGTCGAGGTGAATTGCGAGACTGATTTCGTGGCAAAGAATGAAAGCTTTCGAGATCTCGTCAAAGACATCACCCTACAAATTGCTGCGGCCAGCCCGATCTATGTCAGTCGCCAAGAAGTGCCCGAGAAAGCCCTTCATGACGAAAAAGAGGTCGCCGCCGCCCAGATCAAAGGGAAGCCCGAAGCGGTCGTGGAAAAAATTGTCGCTGGCAAGGTGGAGAAATATTACACCACCGTTTGTCTGATGGAGCAGGCCTTCGTCAAAGACGCCAACTTGACCATCAAAGATCTCGTCACCTCGAAAATCGGCGAACTAGGGGAAAATATCGTGATCCGCAGATTCACCCGCTTCGCTGTCGGTGAGGGGGCAGACACTATTCCGAAACCCGAAACGACGTAGGACTAGTTAGAGTGTTTTGCGGCAAACTCTCAAGACAGACGGCTTCGAAATGAAAATAGAGGCAAGGGCATCGGTCTTGGCATTTTATTTGTGCCTCGCTTCCTCAATCACAGTTTCTGCGGAGGGAAGCGTCCCGACCCTTGAACAGCGTGTAGCCGGCTTAGAAGCTTACCTCACGAATGAAGACCCCTCCACAACTCTCCAGGACGGCCAAGGGAACAAAAGGGGGCCGGTTAAGACCGCCTCCATGGGTGTGGCTGGACCTGGCCATAACGCGTGGATGATGATCTCTGCCGCCCTGGTTTTGTTTATGACTCTTCCTGGTTTGGCGCTCTTTTACGGAGGATTGGTTCGCTCCAAAAACGTTCTGTCGATCATGGCGCAATGTCTCGGGATTACTGGCCTCGTCACGATTCTTTGGTGGGCGGCAGGGTACAGCCTCGTCTTTGGGCAAAGCTTTCACAGTCCGATTTTAGGAGGGTTAGAATTTACCTTTCTCCAAGGAGTTACCTCGGCGCCGAACACTACCTACGCCTACTGGGTCTCGCAGAATGTCTTTAGTATGTATCAGTTAATGTTCGCCATCATTACTCCCGTGGTCTTGATCGGGGCAGTGGCAGAGCGGATGAAATTTTCTGCAGTCCTTTTCTTTACTGGGGCGTGGATGTTCGTCGTCTACTTTCCTCTCGCCCACATGGTTTGGGGCAGCAATGGGTGGATGAATGGAGTCTGGAACCCGAATGCAGGGATACATTCAATCGATTTTGCTGGGGGGTTTGTGGTGGAAATGACTTCAGGGTGGTCGGCACTAGCGGCCTGCATCATCCTCGGAAAACGCCTTGGGTTTAACAAAGAGGCCATGCCGCCGCACAGCATGGTCCTTTGTATGGTGGGCACGGGACTACTTTGGGTGGGATGGTACGGCTTCAACGCAGGGTCGGCGCTTGCGGCAGATGGGGTTGCCGCCAACGCATTCCTGACCACGACCCTAGCGGCCAGCGTGGCCTCTTTCGTTTGGGCGGTAGCCGAATATTTGGACAAGGGTAAGGCGAGCGTTCTCGGATTCTGTTCTGGCGCCATCGCAGGACTGGTCACCATCACTCCCGCCGCTGGATTTGTCGATGCGACTGGTGCGGTTCTTCTTGGGATAGCAGGAGGATTTGTTCCTTGGTTTTTCTGTACCCGAGTGAAGAGGTGGTTTGGCTACGACGACACGCTCGACGTCTTTGGAGTCCATGCGATCGGAGGCACTCTGGGGGCTTTTCTCACAGGCATTCTCGCGACGGCGGAGGTGAATTCTAATCTCAACCTCAATCTAAAAGACATTGTGGGCAAGACCCTCGTCGGAGAGCAGTGCAAGGCCATCGGCATCACCCTTCTTCTTTGTGTCGTCGGCACAGCGGTCGTCGCCTTGGTCGTAAAACATTTGATGGGCTTGCGACCCTCAAGCGAAGCGGAGCGAGAGGGACTCGATGTGAATGACCACGAAGAAAAAGGATATATTTACTAACTCGCTTAAATTGGTTGCGGCGGAAAATAGCCACAAGTCTTACTGCTAGCCGTGGCCCCATGAAACGGCCGCCGAAAATAAGCTTGCTCGTCAACGAGTTGCAATTATTTAAAAAAGTTAAGGAACTTGGCATGCCACTTGCTAAATAAGAAGTGATCTCTTGAAGGAGTCTGCTTTGGAGATCCGTCCTTGCGACGATAGAAACCAGACGAAACAAAGGAGATAGAAGTATGATCATACAAAGTATCTTGGGATGGCGCCCTCTTGCGGTGCTTGCGGTCTTAGGAGTGTCAGTTGCAGGAGCTTGGGCCGATGCGCCCGCCCCAACCCTCGAACAGCGGGTTGCAGGTCTCGAAGCCTATGTTGGGAACGGTGATCCCACCGCGGCTCTCAAAGACGAAAAAGGAAATATTCTTGAAGGGTTGACCACCGCTTCGATTGGCGTCGCGGGTCCAGGACATAATGCCTGGATGATGACCTCTGCCGCTCTGGTCCTCTTCATGACTCTTCCTGGCTTAGCCCTATTCTATGGTGGCTTGGTTCGCTCTAAAAACGTCCTATCGATTATGGCCCAGTGCCTCGGCATCACGGGTCTCGTCACCATCCTCTGGTGGGCGGTCGGCTACAGCCTTGTCTTCGGGAAAAGCTTCGGCAGCCCAATTCTTGGTGGCTCCGAGTTTTTCTTTCTGAAGGGAGTCACCTCAGCCCCCAACACCGACTATGCCTACTGGGTTTCCCAAAACGTTTTTAGCATGTACCAGATGATGTTCGCCATCATCACCCCCGCGCTGATCATCGGGGCGATCGCGGAAAGAATTAAGTTTTCATCCATCCTCCTTTTTGTCGGAGCGTGGATGTTTATCGTCTACTTTCCCCTCGCGCACATGGTCTGGGGCGTGAATGGATTAATGAACGGAGTATGGAATGCCACCGCCGCAATAAAGGCGGTCGATTTCGCCGGCGGCACTGTGGTCCACATGTCCTCAGGTTGGTCCGCCCTGATTCTCTGTATGATCCTCGGCAAGCGCCTCGGGTTTGGCAAAGAGCCGATGCCTCCGCATAGCATGGTTCTCTGTATGATTGGAACAGGGATGCTCTGGGTCGGATGGTACGGATTTAACGCTGGATCGGCCGTCGCCGCAGACGGCGTCGCAGCCAATGCCTTTATGACCACCACCCTCGCTACTGGAGTGGCCGCCTTTGTTTGGGCCACCGCCGAGTACTTCGACAAAGGCAAATCAAGCGTCCTGGGCTTCTGCTCGGGTGCTGTCGCTGGCCTTGTCGTCATCACCCCCGCCACCGGGTTTGTTGATGCCACAGGTTCCATCGTCATCGGCGTCGCCGCCGGGCTAGTACCTTGGTTCTTCTGTACCCGAGTGAAGAAATGGTTCCGCTATGACGACGCCCTCGACACCTTCGGGGTTCACGCTATCGGAGGAACTATGGGCGCATTCCTCGCGGGAGTTTTCGCCACCGCCGAGGTCAACGCAAACCTAAATCTAAATTTGAAAGAGATCGTAGGTAAAACACTCGTGGCCGAGCAGTGTAAGGCCATCGCTCTGACCCTCGTCCTCTCCATTGTGGGGACGACGGTCATCGCCTACGCCATCAAGATGCTCATGGGCCTACGCGCTTCTTCCGAGGCTGAGCGCGAAGGTCTGGATATCAACGATCACGAAGAAAAGGGCTACATCTATTGATCGATGCTCGATCCCTAAAATAAGGAAAAAATATGTCTCTCAAAAAAATCGAAGCAATTATCAAGCCCTTCAAGCTTGAGGAAGTAAAAGAAGCCCTCACCGAAGCTGGCATCGAAGGCATGACCGTCACGGAGGTGAAGGGGTTTGGTCGCCAAAAAGGTCACACCGAAATCTATCGAGGCAGTGAGTATACCGTGGATTTCCTGCCCAAGATAAAATTAGAGATTATTCTCGCGGAGGCGTCGGTCGACAAGGCCGTCGCCGCCATCGTGAAAACGGCTAAAACCGGCAAGATAGGCGATGGCAAAATATTTGTCCTGCCTGTCTCGGAGGTCATCCGAATTCGCACCGAAGACAAGGGCGAGAAAGCCATCTAAGAGGAAGATTTCTGGCGTGACGGGCAGGTGGGTGGCAAGGTATGACCATATTCTCCCATGAACCGTCACGCTTGAAAAACTAAAGAAAAAGGAACCGCTATATGGCACTTAAAAAAATCGAAGCAATCATCAAGCCCTTCAAGCTTGAGGAAGTCAAAGAAGCTCTCACCGAAGTTGGTATCGAAGGTATGACCGTCACGGAAGTGAAGGGGTTTGGTCGCCAAAAAGGCCACACCGAGATCTATCGCGGCAGTGAGTACACCGTGGACTTTCTTCCCAAGGTGAAGCTGGAGATCATCCTCGGAGAAGCTTTGGTGGACAAAGCGGTTGCCGCGATTCTCAAGGGCGCCAAGACCGGGAAGATCGGCGATGGTAAAATATTTGTTTTGCCTGTGGATGAGGCCATCCGCATTCGTACGGAGGACAAAGGAGAGAAAGCGGTCTAAAATGCCCACCAGCAAATCAAACAACAAACAAACAGGAGCTAAAAAAATGGAAGCAAGATATCTCAACGCAAAAACAGGAAAAGAAGTGTTGGCCTTCGCCAAGGCGCACAGCGCCAGATTGGTCGATTACAAATTCTGCGACATCCCTGGCACTTGGCAGCACTTTACCACCACCCTTGCCGAACTCGAGGAATCTACCTTCAAGGAAGGATTAGGATTCGATGGTTCCTCCATCCGCGGATGGAAGTCGATCAATGCTTCCGACATGCTTGTTCTGCCGGATCCCGCCACCGCCATGATCGATCCGTTTAATGCCGAACCCACTCTCAGTCTCGTTTGCACGGTGATCGATCCGATCACTATGCAAACCTACGAAAGGGATCCTCGAAGCATCGCACTGCGTGCTGAGAAATATCTCCAGACGACGAAGATTGGCGACACCGCCTTCTTTGGCCCAGAAGCGGAATTTTTCATCTTCGACGATGTTCAGTATGACTCCTCCTCCCGAGGCTCGTTTTATAAAGTCGATTCGGTCGAAGGAATCTTTAACAGCGGTCGCGATGAAATGCCCAACACCGGCTATAAAATTCGTCCGAAGGAAGGTTATTTTCCCGTCCCTCCCGCCGACACCCAGCAGGATATCCGTAACGAGATCACCCTTTTGCTCGAAGATCTCGGAGTGCAGATTGAGCGCCAACATCACGAGGTAGCCACCGCTGGCCAAGCAGAGATCGATATCCGCTTCGACACCCTTGTCCGCACGGGTGATAAAATGAATCTCTACAAATATGTCGTGCGAAATATTGCTCGTCGTCACGGCAAGACAGCCACTTTCATGCCCAAGCCTCTTTTCGGGGACAACGGCTCAGGAATGCACTGTCATCAAAGCATCTGGCGGGATGGAAAGCCTCTCTTCGCTGGCAAAGGCTATGCCAATCTCAGCGAATTGGCCCTGTTCTACATCGGCGGGATCATCAAACATGCGCGGGCCTTGACCGCCATCACTAACCCCACCACCAATAGCTTTAAGCGACTCGTCCCAGGATACGAAGCGCCAGTTAACTTTGCTTACAGTGCTCGGAATCGGAGCGCGGCCATCCGCATTCCCACCTACTCATCCAATCCCAAAGCGGTTCGGATAGAATTCCGTACTCCAGACCCCGCAGCGAATCCATATCTGGCCTGTGCCGCCCAGCTCCTTGCAGGGTTGGATGGAATCCAGAATCGTATTCACCCGGGAGATCCGATGGACAAGAACCTTTATGAACTTCCTCCCAAGGAGCTCGCTAAGATTCCCAGTGCGCCCGACTCCCTCCTCGGCGCTGCCCAAGCTCTTGAGAAAGATCACGAGTTTCTGCTCAAGGGGGATGTCTTCACCAAAGACATGATCGATACCATCGTGGAAATGCGGGTCAAAGATTACGACGCCTTGCGGTTGCGTCCCCATCCACATGAATTTTTCATGTACTACGACGTCTGAAGATTCAGGCGATTCATCGCACAAAACCCCTAGCGGAATTTCCGCTGGGGGTTTTTGTTTTACAGGCACACCAGAAATGATCCGCCGGCAGAAGACCTAAGGGATGTCGGCATGAACCAAGACTTGTAAGATTAGTCACTGGTAGGGCGGATCATCCCTGATTTGCCGACAGAGGACCTAAGGGATGTGGGGATGAGCCGAGACTTGTAAGATTAGTCACTGGTAGGGCGGATCATCCCTGATCCGCCGACAGAAGGACTAAGGGATTGTGGCTTGGACCGGCGCATCAGGGATGATCCGCCCTACCAAGAGGAAATCTCCATGGCCAATCTTCGGGTTTTTTAACGACACCTTTTCGCACCGGATTCTCATTCACGTAAGACCATTTTTGTTGTGCACTGGCGTGACTTCGAAGACGGTGATCGAAAAAGCCATCTTGCCAATGAATGCCGGCAGTTTTTGCGGTCCAACCTTTCCAGGACTTGACCAAGGCTTCGAGACTATGGCGATCTCCCGTTGACACGATCGCATGCAGGTGATCGGGCATAAGAACGACAAGTTCTAAGTTCCAAAGCCTCTTCAGATGATAATTCTCAGCGGCCCCAATAACGACGCTGGCCACGCTCTTCCGGCAAAGGTGGTTGATTCCTGGCTGGGCGCAGCAAATTGTCAAAAAAAACTCAGGAGAGTCAATTCTCCAAGGAACAGAATGATACAGTCGTTTTCGGACAGGGACGGTTTTACTCATACGCCGCCAAAAGCGGAAACGGAGTTCGTAAAATCCCAGCCGACTTCACGCCGAGGTGCTTTTCGAGCACCGTGGCGTAGACCGATCGAAAATCGGTGTTGTACTTCACATCTCCATCGAAAAGATCCTGCGCAGCGAGGGAGGGCATTTGCCCTAAAAGGCCCGATTTAATTCCGCCGCCTGCTAGAAACATCGGCGCCGCCGCCCCATGATCAGTCCCCCCACTAGCATTCTCCTTCACTCTCCGACCGAACTCACTGAAGGTCATCAGACTGACGCGCCCAAGATTGCCTTGCGCTTTCAGATCGCTCAAAAAAGCCGCTACCGCGTCTCCCATTTCTTTGAGGAGCCGTTCATGAGCTCCAGCCTGTTGGGTGTGGGTGTCGAATCCGCCCAAAGATAGGTAGTAAATTCGCGTGGGCATGCCACCCGCAATCAAGCGAGAAACCATGGCAAAGTTTTGACCGAGTCGCGTGCCGGGGTAGGGGACAGAATTTTTCGCTTTGCCGGAAGCTTGGGCAATCTCCTGCTGGCTGACCTTGGCGTCCATCTCGGTTCTCTCTAAGAAATCAAGAGCCGAGAGCTTTCCAAGATTTCCTGGCCCATTCAACATGTCGATCGAGCCTCCTGCCCGGCCAGCGTCATCGTCCTCTTCCATCATCATCGATCCGTCAGCCTGAGCCTTCCCCCCAGCACTTTTTTTGTTCTTCTTTTTTCCACCCCCGCCCCCGCCTTGATAAAGAACCCCTTTCGGAACGGAAGCGGTCAGGGCTTGGGGCATTTGGGAGGCCATGGCAATCCCCACCGAGGCGTCGCAACCGGAGCAAGCGTTGTCGAAATAGCGTCCGATCCAACCGGTGTTAGATGATTTATTCGAATCAACCGCCGTCGCCCAAATCTCCGTCGAGCGAAAGTGAGATCGATTGGGATTTGGGTAACCGACGCCTTGCACCACCGCCAAATGGCCCTCCTGGTAGGCGGAAGCCAGTCCAGAAAGAGACGGGTGCAACCCAGTTTGAGGATCAATCTTCAGGATCGACGCCTCGGGGACCCCAATCGTCGGGCGAGATTTGCGATACTCGCCGTTTCCCAACGGAATCACAGTGTTTAAGCCGTCGTTTCCACCCGCAAGTTGCAACACGACTAAAATATTTCCGTCTCGCCCTGTAACCCCCTGAACTAAGGCCCCGTCGGCTTCAGCGTGGAGTGACTGCATCGTCCGACTCAGGAAAGCAGGCATAGTCCAGCAGAGAGAGCCTCCCAAGAGCCCTGTTCGCAGGAACTCTCGCCGTGTTTTTAGTTCATCAATATTCATCGGGCTCCTTTCATGTCACCTGATACAGGGGGCTTTGCACAATCGACAAAATCATTTTACGAATGGCAGCATCGGTCAGCGGGACTTTATCTCCAGCCGCTTCCTGAAAACGCTTACGCAAATCTTCGGAGATCGTTTCGCCGGGTAGGAACCGTGTGGACAGCGCTGCCAGAAGCTTTTCTGGGCTTTGACGTTGCTCTGCGGTGGCAATCGAAGCAATCGGGGCAGGGGAAAGTGCGATCATTTCCCGCATTTTGTCTGTGGCGGCCTGCTTTTCTGCTGGGGCCATGTCTTTGGCGGAATGGCTGACTACCATCCCTTCAGGGCTGATCTCTGGTGGGGCTACCGCCATCGCGCCGCTTTCTGCAGCCGCGCGAACCATATTGAGAGATCCGAGCTTCTGTAGTCCCTGAGTACCTTCCACCAACCATGAACCGTACTCATAACGGCGGGTAATACTGGCCGTATTGATCCACGCGATACCCCCGTCCCATCCTTTGACATTGGGCGGCTCGAAAAGTATTTGGCCGAGCTGGCCCAAGATATGAGTGGAAAGAGCGGGAGCAGGCAAAGGTCGATCGATTTGGCGGCACAGTCCCACCAACCACTCGGTGGGGGATTTAACTCGGTCGGCCGCTCGGGCGGGATCGTAAAAGTTGGGGTTCGTCCACATCGCCATCAGGAAGGGTCGAATCTGACCTTCGAGAGATTTCCACTCGCGCACCAACTCCTGCAGAAGGGGCTCGGGTGGCGGCCAGCCTGCGTAGAAGCGCCAAAGCTTTTGCGTGATCCATCGCGAGGAAGCTTCTTGGGCTAAGGCCAATCGAACCACATCCGTCCCATCGAAGTTTCCGGTCGATCCAAAAATCGTCTTCGATCCTGAGTCATGCCATTTCGTCACATTTTTAAACGACGGGCGAGACCCGAACTGAAGACCGCCCTTTTTTCCGCTTCCCGAGTTGATGGTCCAGCCAGTGAAAGCGCGGGCGCTCTCTTGGATATCTTTTTCCGTATAATTACCTTCGCCGAGAAGAAAAAGTTCAAACAGCTCGCGGGCAAAGTTTTCGTTAGGGGCCTCCGCTCGGCTGAGAGTTCCATCGAGATAGATCAGCATGGCGGGGTCCTGAGCAACCCCAAGGACCAGATCCGACCACGAGCCGTACCCTTTTTCGCGAAAGAGACTGTTTTGTTGATAGAGGAGGTAAGGGCTACGGACCTTTTCGAAGCTGGTGGCGAAGTGCCCGTGAAGAAAAAGAGTCAGCTTTTCACGAGCCGCTCGCGCTGGGTCGGCCATCTGCTTGAGCCACCACCCACGCAACTCGGTGAGTTGGCGTGCTTGGTTGGCCTTAAGATACTGCTGAACCGCTTTTTTGGCCTCCGCCTTGTCCTTATCTGAGAGAAGATTGAACTTGGAGCGGTCGCTTTTCAGTTTCTCTTCCGCACTGATTTCTTGAAGAAACGCTGGAGGCTCAATCAGCAACGGATTGCTTGGGCAAAGAAGAGAATTAGCCGCTTCCGCGGGCGAGAGAGCTGCGAGCGCGTCTACCTCCTTCGGAGTGCCCCCAAAACCAGCCCGTTGGAGAAGCATGCCCGCCTTCGTTCGATCCCAATCCGAGGCATTGAGGAGCGCCATCATCTCGACCTCATTATACACCAGCGCAAGAAAAGTCGCCGTCTTTCTTTAGATGAATGGACATGGGTAAGCGTCGGCTGCTCATCCCTTCCCATTTATTCACGACCCATCTGGGAGAAAATCCCTTGAAGCTCGACAAATCAGCATCGTAGCCCAGCCTTCGAGCTATGAAATCCACCACAAATCCTGCTCCTCAAATCATTCGCGTTGTCGGTTACGGCCTGCTCGTTTTCGCTGGCATCGATCTTCTCTTTCAACTTCTCGGCAATCCATTTGGTGGGGCCCTCCAAGCCTTTCGGTTTAGCTCGGGCCTAGTCGATCGTACCCCCGTCCCTCTTCTTGCCCTCGGAGTTCTGCTCGCCTTCCCGCGGGTCATGCCCCTGCCGATCGAAAGGACGGTGATGCGCCTTCTTTCTTTTCTCCCCTTTGTCTACGCGGGCGGATTTCTTGTCGTCATCGTTGCGGCTCTAGCCACTGGCAATCGCTTGATCGTGGCGGCCGAGCAGCAGATCACCACTCAAAGCCAAGCGCAGATGCGCCAACTCGAAACCACCGTTGATCGGGTTAAAATTCTCACTCCGGCTGAACTCCAAAGTGTGGTCGTGAATTTTAATCAGCAAAATCGCACCACCCTTCAAGCTAACGAATTTATTTCCAAGCTCACGGCTCAGACCGACACCCAGAAAGCGCAACTGCGAGAAGGCACCGCCCGCGCTTTGCAGAATCAGCGTCGGGCGATGACCCTTGAGCTCTTGAAGGTTCTCCTTGGCGCAGTGGCGGGCTCGGGAATTATGTTCCTCCTCGGTCTCGCGGGGAGTTGGGCTCGCAGCTCCGGTGCGACTCACGACTAATCCGAGCAACAACTTGGTAAAAATCTCGGTCTCCTACGAGGGTCAGCTTCGCTGCTCCGCTACCCACGGGCCGTCAGGGGCCACACTCTCGACTGATGCCCCTGTCGATAATGAGGGGAAGGGAGAATCCTTCTCGCCCACCGACCTTGTTGCCACCGCTTTGGCCACCTGTATGGCTACGATCATGGGAATTTCTGCCAAACGCCACTCCGTCAAACTTGAGGGAATGACCATTGAAACGACAAAGGAAATGAGCACCGATACGCCAAGGAGAATTGTGGCACTCAAATCGACGATCACCATTCCACTCCCTGGAAATCATCCGCAAAGAAAATTACTGGAAGCAGCCGCTCTCGGTTGCCCTGTTCACCACAGCTTAGACCCACGGATCGCAAAGCCCGTCGAGTTTGTTTGGCAAAGCTCTTAATATCCCTTTCCCCCTTAATCCCTAATCCCTTCACCCCCCTTCGCGTCCATAGCGACCTTTGCGTGAGTAAATACCCCTGTCCTCAGAGAAGGTCGGACAGGGTGGGATTGGTCCCCCCTCAACTTTTGAATCCCTAATCCCTTGCGCCCATAGCGACCTCTGCGTGAGTGAATTTCGCTTTTCTAAGAAGGAACGGACAGGGTGGGATTCGAAAAGACGCTTTAAAAGCTAATAATCAGCGACTTAGAGATTTAGAAAAGCAACCATTCGCAATATTGTGAAACGACTTGCAGTTTTGCTGTCACGAACTGTCACGGGATTTACTCCCCTCATTTCGAATCCGAGATCACCAAACCGCAGCGATAAACCCCCTCGGGAGGCCGAGGCTTTCCGGGGTTTTCTTTGAAGCGGGGAATCTTCTTAGAAGCTGTAAACGACTTCCACGCCAGCATAGTGAGCCGGGCCAGAGCTGCTTGCAGGAGTATTTGCGGCAGCAGTGCTCCAGTTATTGACTGAGCTGTTACCCCAATCCAAGCGGTATTCCGCACGGATAAGGAGATTGTCGATCACATTGAATCCAGCCGTGAGGGTATATTCCCACAAGGAGAGGGTTTCTGTGTTCGACTGATTCGTGTTGTAGATCTTCTCAGGGTTGTTGCCACCGAGGTATTCACCACGGCTGCAGAGCGAGAACCAGTCATTGAACTGATACTTCGCATAAGCACCTGCACCGAACCAGGTCGTGCCGGGTTGGGAAGGATCGCCAGTGTTTGTGCTGGCCGTTCCCAAGAGGGCGTTGAACGCAAACAAGAGCTTGTCGTTCGCAAACTTCGGTGCCCAGTTACCCCAGGAGTTATAGATGAAGGTGTAGCCTGTGCCAGTCGAGTTGTCTTCCTCAGCAGTGCTGGTCGAGCTACCGGTCGTGCTCTGATAGGTTTGGTTATCGTTGTTCGAGCTGTACTGGAAGTTGTTGCTCCAGTTCGCGTTGCCACCAGGGGCAGTCACGTTCAACGCCGCAAGAACCGCACAACCGTCGCCTTTGCCGGAGGTACTGGTGTTGTTGTCAGTCTGCGAGCCATTGACCACGCCCAACTTGGCATCGAGGTAATCGTCGAACTTATAGGATGAGAGTACACCTGTGTAGTAGAGGGGCATCTGTTGCCAGAGCAATCCGTAGGTGGTGTTCATGTTGGCGGGACGCTCGATCACTTCGTAGCCGAGGATCGAAACGAACTTACCAACCTTGAAATCCCAACCGTTACCCACAGGGGCGCGGATCTCGACATAAGCCTGCTCGAGAAACAGGGCGTTTGAGTCTTGGTTGCTATTTGTACTGATCTGATTGTGCCCGGTGCCACGGTTGATCAGGTAGTTCGCGTCTTCACCGATCATCACATCGGTACGGAAACCAGCCTGAGCCTTGTTTTCCGAGGTTAACGCCTTTTCGAGGGCGATCTTGACCGCATACAAGTTGAAGTCACCCTTACCAGCAGTGTCGGAACCGAAACGGCCCGTCACATCCGAGGTACCGTTGGCGGCGCCTGTGAAGTTGTAGCTGTAACCGGCATCAACGTATCCGCTGAGCTTCACACCCTTTTGGGCGGTCTCAACGAAGTTATTCTGAACCATCTTTTTGGTGTCTTGAGCGGATGCTTCCGGGGCGCTGTCCGCGAGGGACAAGCTGGATGCAGTCACTAAAGCTATTAGGATTGATTGGATCTGTTTAGTCATGGGTAAGGTTCCTTTTTTTATAACACAAACTAGGAAGCTATAGCTTCATAGGACAATAAACAGAAAAATGACTTGTGCAAAATCTGTCACGAAACTGTCACGGCGGAATTTTTTCATCGTATCTTCTTGCGTTACAATGCGGACAGGGTGGGATTCGAAAAGACGATTAAAAAGCTAATAATCAGCCACTTAGAGACTTAGAAAAGCAATCATTCGCAATATCGTGAAACGACTTGCAGTTTTGCTGTCACGAATTGTCACGGGCGAGGGAATTCCTATTTGCACACATGTCACACTTCTAATCCATTCGCTGGCACGGTTCGTCACGGCCTCGCGAACCGGATATTTACGGGCAGTTAGTTGATCAGTCTTAGCGTCTACGAGAGGAACACCCATGCTATGACCTATTGGTCCGGCTGCTTGGGTGAAGGGAGAAAATCCTGAAAGCAAAACCTACGAACGTTCCATCTTACGAATCGAGTCTTCTAGGGTGTCCCGAGAATAGCGTACGGAGGAATTTCGGCCTGAACCCATCTTGATAGCCACGATCACCCCTTTGGCCGTCATGTCACTGACTGTGCGTGTACATACCTGTAGCAGATCCGCTACCTGCTCGCGGGTTAGGTAATCCCTATTATGTGAGCTGGTAGACTCCGTGCGGGTCTGCGAATTTAGCTCGAGATGGTTATTTTCAATACTCATGGCTCGCGCCTTTCTTTGGGATCACTCCCTTTTTATTGGTACAGCAAAGAACAAATGTCTTTTGTTTACTTGTCATACTGCCATAGTACCTACATGTATGGATGTGTCAAGTGAATAATCGCTCCACCCGCTTGCCCTCGGTCATCAGCTCGCTTCATCGCGTTCGTGCCGTTACGAATCTAACCCAACCGCAATTCGCCAATCGTATCGGGATCTCGACCGCTCTACTTCAAGGGATCGAACTCGGTCAACGCGCCCTTACCTCCAGGGTTATTAATGCCATCCACCTCGTTACGGGGGTCGATCCCTCTTCCTGGGCCAAGAAACATCCAACTTCCACCCTTGGCGGGAAGTTTGATGAAAAGAGCTACGATCTTTGGAAGATGGTCTGTCAAAATGAAAACGAGGAGGCTCCTAAGAGAGTAATCAGCAAGCGAGTGAAGGCTTTAGAGTTGATTGGCCAAGCCATGGCTCAAGTAGACAAAGGAATTCTGTGGGAGGCGGACTTTAGGGAATTCCTCCTTCGGACAGTTCAACGCTACAAGCTAGAAAAGAATCTGCAGTTAATGAAAAGCAATTTAGAGAAAAGTGGGGGGAAGTGGCCCGACGAGGCGTTTTTAGCTCCGCAAGGAGCAGGGATGCGGGCCAGCGCTGCTTGTGGGATTATTAAATTCGCAAAATAACGACCGAATCCGACAGAATTCCGGATGGCCATGGATTAAATCGCAACTGGTAAGGAATAAATCGGTTTAATCGGTGCTTAATGCCAGTTTAATCATCTTTAATGGCCATTAAATGGGTATTAAAGGCCTATTTAATAGGCCTTTATTTAAATTTCCCGGTCAATTCCCGGTCGGGTTCTCGGTCAATTCTCGGTAAAATCACGGTCGGAATCTCGGTCTAGAATGATTTATTCTAGCCTGAATCACCACTCTGAACCTTGAAACAGTGCCTATAACACCTCTGAAAAGGGTTTAGGTAGCTGATATTGGGGTACGAAAGGGCAAACAGAGACGAGAAGTGGGTATTTATGCTCGCAGCATGTTGCGACAAGCGCGAAGGGAGGGGCGAGAGGAGGTAGGAATGGATAAAGGCGGTTTTGTCGCAGATGCTTGAATTATCAAGTAAAGTTCTGACAAAGACGAGTTACAGAGGGCAACCGGCAGGAAAAAGGGCGAAGGCGTAAAGAAAAAACAGGGTTGATTTTACTATATATCACATGAAAACAAGATTACATTTCTAGAGCGATGAATCAGGGACAATTATTCCTAATTTGCCTTTTGCTATCCTGCACAGCTCATGGTGTTGAAATAAAAAAGGAAACCCCAATCGCCTATTACTCGATTACAGATTTAAATGAAAGTAAGGAGAACCTGATTTATACGGCTGCGGTTTTCAGAGAAATATCCGACAGAATCGAAGAGATAGTCAAAGAAAACCCTCCGCTGTTTGAAAATCAACCCGTGACCTATTTGATTGAGATTTGTCCATCTGGGTTTATTCGCACCCTAAACAGAGAGGAAGGAGATCCCAGCTATGGGATCACCGACTCGCTCAACAAGGCACTATCGCGTAGGCACTGGGTATTTTTACCATTTTGGGAAAGGCTGGAAAATAAAAGTCAAACAATGGCAAGGAGTCGAATACGAATTAACCCAAAGTGTATTGTCATTTCTGCCGACAAGACCGTCATCTCGAAGCATACGATATCTTTGGAGGGGAATGTGCGCCTGTCGTATGGGAAGTACAAAATAGAAGCGGAGCAGATCGAATATGATCAAAATGAGCGGGCCGGTTTTGCTTGTGGTCCTGTACTAATGAATATCGTTAATGGCGAGTACAAATCAAATAAAGGGATTAGCTTTTCTTTCGCCAACGATGGGTCGCTTAGTAATTACTTTTGGCAAGAACTGCAGAGGGTGAATTAGGAAGATTAAAAGAACCCAGTGCAACGTATACTTATTTGCATCGGGGGATTTGCAATTGCAGGAAGCATCGGATTAAGGGCCTTAGCTGCGGAAAATATAGAAAAGCCTGCACAGACTAACCAGCAGAATGGCGTGCCTGCTCAAACGAAGCAGAAGCAGTATGTGCCGTCTCCTTCTTCATCGCAAAAAGCAGCGACAGGGAAGATTCGAATTTTAGAGATCGAGTACTCCTGCAAGAGAGGTGATCTCACGCTGAACGAGGAAAAGTTGCGAGAAAACATGAGAAGCAGCAAGGGTAGGGCGTACTCTCAGCAGGTGGTGGACGGAGATATTAAGAGCCTTTATCAGACGGGGGATTACACGAATGTGGAAATTGTGGCTTCACAAGTGACAGTTGATGGGGAGGAGGGGGTGCGTCTGAGTGTGATGATCGATCCGAAAGTGCGAGTTTCGGCGGTGGAAGTAAAAAGAAAGCGAGCGGATGGCGGTTTGGATGATGAACTCTCAGTGGATAAGCCTGAATTGATGGGCCTTAAATTGAAGGCGCAGACAGCGAATGATTCTGAGGGAGTTACGATGACTGAGAATGAGATTACTCCGAAAGAAACGGTGACGAAGGCGGGGGATACTTTGAGTGAGGAGCGGATGCAGCGGGATGCCTTCGCCATGGAGGATTTTTACCGAGATAAGGGGTACAAAGACGTGAAGATCCGATACAAGGAAGTAGATGTGAAGGGCGAGGAATCGAAAGTTGTCTTCGAAATTGAAGAGGGAATGCAAGGATTTATCAGCAAGACCCGATTTCTTGGAAACAAGGAGGTGAGGGAAGGAGATCTGGACGATGTTCTTCAATTAAAGCCCGCCTCCATGCTTTCATCGAAACAGACCTGCCTGAATGATGAGTTGCTAAGAGATGATGTAAATAAGGTTAGATACCTTTATCAAAACAAAGGATTTCAGGATGTCCAAGTGACAACTTCTGTTGATTCAATACCGCATATAAAAAACCAATGGGCAGATAAGAAAGGCTCTGCCCATGGAGGTTCAGGAAAAGCCCCGCAAGATATAATCATAACCTATCAGATCGAGGAGGGCCGCCAGTATTGGGTAGGAACTATTTCAGTTAAGGGAAACACATACTTTTCGCCGGAGGATTTAATAAACGAGCTAACCACGAACTCGAAGAAGGTTGAAATCATAAACCCAGTTGACTTGAGGCCGTTTAATGCAGACGGCCTGCAGGAGAATGAAGTTTATGCGGTGAGCTCGCTTCAAGCTTCGATTGAAACCTTGAAGAAAAAGTACGGAAGGCGCGGATTTATCAACGCGCTGATTCAATTTCGAACGGTGCCAAATGTGGATTCAGGAAGAATCGATGTCGAATTTGAGATAAAGGAAGGAGAAAGGATTTATGTGGATAAAATTGAGATTTATGGAAACACCGTGACGATGGATAGAGTAATTCGTCGTGAAATTGAATTTGCGCCAGGCGAGATTTGGGATACTGAGCTAGAAAAACTGAGTAAAAGGAAGCTGGAGATGCTAAAATTATTCTCGTCCGTTGTGATCTATGCGGAAGATACAGACAGAGGTAATCGTATGAAACTAGTAGTAATTGTAAGGGAGAAAAATGAACAAAAAAGGTGACAAATTTTCAAATTTACATATTTGGCATTCTTCAGCGTAGTCCAGGCTCCCGGTAAGATCGCGGTCGGAGTCTCGGTCTAGAGTGATTTATTCTAGCTTGCATCAGCACTTCCAGCCTTGAAACAGTGCCTATAACACCTCTGAAAAGGGTTTCAGTGGCCGTTATTCCCGTATGAGTGGGCAGATATGAGGTCAACCCATATGGATTGCCTAATTTCTTCCCATAACCGAAGCCTGTAACCTTAGAGCCTCCTGGTGTAGATGAGCTAACGCGAGTTTTGTGTTCCGTTGGCACCACCAGATATCACGCAGGATCTTTTCAATCGTTTTTTCAAGATCTGCGTCCTCTTGCTCCAGCTTCCACTCAAGACCGCTCCCTGGCGCCTGCTTCATGGCTTCCCACTGGAAGGGTGGCTTAACATCAACTCCCCATTTTAAATACAGTTCATCCATTGGATCGATGTGACACCAGAGAAACGCGTGAACTCGCCACGGGTCAGCGCGGCAAGAGTGCATCATGCAAGTCCATGTCTCACATCCTTCCTTAGGACTCACTAAGGCAAGCAGGCTCCTTTCCGCAGACTCCATTCCCCACAAGGTAAACGGATGCTCCTTCCGCATCCGCTCGAGTGTGGGGAAGCCCTCAATCTGGAACATGGGCTCTCCGTCTCGGGGATCGCTCATGAGCTGGGCCTTTCTGCCCATTGCGATGGGAACAGCTCACCCTGAATCAGCTTCTGGGTGTTCTCCTTATTTTCTCCCTTCTGGAAAAAAAGCGGAGCAACTAGCCATCTGGCATGAGGAACGACGCCCCCGTTCCAAAGGTGTTTCGTTTCGGGTTGAATGTTGATTCTATGTTTTGTTTTCATAAGTTGGAGTCCTTATCCGTATCAACTTTTCCAAGCGACCCATCCGATAAACACAAGGATGAGCAGGGATAGGGTCATGAAGAACAATTCTTCGTTGTGGGACAGTTCGGCGATCATCATATGAATCTCTCCTTTGCCCAAAATCTGCACTGCGCATCGGGTGAGCGGGTTTGTGTTTCGTATCGTGAAAGGGGGTGCTTGCAGATCACCCCCTCCCATATCACCGCTTGGCGGTGAAGATTGACCGCCTTCATCGTCTCCATGGCCTGCACGGCCTGGGGTTGATTGAAGGGTGGAAGACGCAGAAACCGACCCTTTGGGATGTCGTCAAATGGACATTGGAGCAGGATGGAAAAGTTCGTCCGCCGCTCCTCACAGGTTCCTTCACATACGATGTCCAAAAGGACGACCGTTCCGGCGCCTGGCAGGTTGTCACGCCCCAGAAGAAGGCAATCCAGCCAACGATGGGGACCGAAATTATAGCCATCACCCCTAACCACCTTCATGACCTGATCCGCTTGGGGCAGGGGTTTCCCATGACTCGACCAGACCAAGCCCTCCTTTAGATCCACCAGACACCTCCAGCCCTTGGCCATGGGTTCAAAGGTCCAGTTTGCAAATGAGGGGTTCTGGGTCGCCCCCCGACAACAGAAGGGTCGGGTCGGGTAGGTGATAAAGGGCAGAGTTCTGGGCTGTAGCTTTTGAGGTCCTGTATCTTGATCCATATGAATAGAGTCCTTTGCCGTATCACTATTTTGCATCTTCGGGGGCCCTTCTGATGAGGGAGGGGCTGATCAGCTCAGCTTCCAGTATTTTTGAGCTCTTAAGGATGACCTTCCATCGGGGGTCCTTCTTGTACTCAAAGCTCGGTCGGACGTTCCTCCCCCACCCCTTGAGTCCAAGCCAGCGGAAGGTGGAATAGGCCACATAATCGCCATTAGGCAGGGCCTCCTCCACTAGGTAATAGCACACTGCCCCATTCGAATCGGTGATCCTATATTCCTCTCCGCACTTGAGAATGAGCGTAAGGAGTAGGGCTTGGAGGACTTTATTTCTCATAAAGGGGCCTGGATAGTTCCGAATTAGTGGGAAGCCAAGAAGGCGGAGTGTGATAGGACGTCCCGCTCAGCCTATTCCATGAGTTATCCTGGGTTGGGGTCGGCGGCTTGAGTAGTTTGGCCTCGCTTATGTCCAAGGCGGAAAGAAGGACGTCTTCCTTGTTCCAAAGGATGATGGGAATACGCCCTGCGTTATATCCCAGTATCTTCTTGGGATGCTGGATGAGGTAGTCGCCGTCTAGTGTAATGGCCTTCACCTTACAGAAACTGACCCTTCCAGAGGTGTGAGTGATCTTGTACTCACCACCAATAATAAGGATGAGGGCTAGTAAACAGCCTGTCTGAGACCAGTGACCCAATCTCCTTATCATCCCATGTAGTGTGTTGCCGTGGGTTAACCTCTGTTGCATGGGTAATAGGGTATTCATATAACTGAGTACCCATCTGGTTGCTCAAGGACCGGATTTATGCTTCGCACAAATGACTGCAGATAAGTCACTAATGCATAATCTGACGGCTCGTAATCCAAGTTTTTTACTTTTTTCATAACTTCCTTATCGTGGCAAACCATTAAGCAACAAGTACAAGCGGCCGTTCATTCAAGCTTGACGGGCCATAATCAAGCTCAAACTCCAATTGCTCTGGTACAAGGTTCTCTTTCTCGATACTTTTCTTATTTTTCATGATTTTCCGAGCCGCAAACAGTTCATCCGTCTTTTCACACTCATGGTCGGCAATCCCGAATTCAGTGGTGCATCTTTTCGCTGAGGAACTGGGTGATTTATGATTGTTTATGAATCCCGGTTTATTTGTTTTAGCAATGTTCATACGCTTACTTTGTCATAGTTTATAAGCGTGTCAACTTATTTTTTATGATTATTTAAGCTTGCCTATATTAGCTCGGATGGCAGACTGCTTTTATGAATGAAAGATTAAGCGCGTCGGACCTACGTATTGCGGCGGGTGACGATCGTGTCCCCGTGACAGTTAGCCTACCCCGACACTTATTCCTTTTTCTTTCGTCGAAAGCAGCTGAAATAGACGCATCCTTCTCAGGTCTTTTGAAGGTGGCACTGAGTAAATATTGTGAAGACCATAAACTGTTAGATGCCCGTGTTGTGGCCAAGACTTTGAAAAAAAACAGATGTTTTGAAAAAGACCTGAAGGAAATTTGGGATAAGCTTAAGCTCGATCCAGATGATTTGCCTCACGACTCGATCCCTTATCCTGTAGCTAACCAATCTGAAGATGATGGCCAAAGTCTGGTTGCTTCCAAAGCAACTGGGCTAGAGGATGTCGCCGCGATAAAAAGACAGTTGGCGGAACTTCAGAGCAAGATCGACTCGCTGGCGAAGAGCTAATTATCCGCCACAGATACGCACTAAAGAGAATGAGCAACTTAACAAACCCAAGGGGTTAACAAAGAATCTCTACGGAATGATCAAGCTTCTGACAGGAATACCCAAAAACGGCCGAAAGGCGGTCTACGGTAGGTTGACAGGTTGGTATCGGCTGATTCTGCTTCCCAAACTTCGACAAGGGGTAGACCCCAGGATCCAGATGGAGTACATGAATAAGAACTCCAAATGGCCCAACATATTCTACGGCCCCATCTGCTTTAACGAAAAGAGTTGAAGACGCCGTCTTATAACTAGGTAGGCGCTCTTTTGCGGTCCAGTCCTTCTGCCCCTTATCCATTTTAACCTACCCCTGCAAATGTCCTAGGGGGGGTGAGATAATTTCTTATATGAAAAGAAATCTAATCATGATCGGATGGATGGTGGCTGGTCCGCTCTATGCACAGGATGAAGACGGATATTACGGCATCCTCAATGCCAACTCGGCGTTGATCGATTCAATCTCGAATGAATCGGGGACGTTGACGGGAGATTTCTCGACACAGTCCTTGACCAGCTCGGTCAGGGTGCGCGCGGAGTGGGCTACAGACGGGCCGGTGGTGGTATCAACCAGTGGAGAGGTCTTGGGCACGCTCAGCACTGAGGAAACTAACACTCACTCGCTTTTTAATGAGTCGATCTATGTCCAGGTGCCCTACACGGATCGGTGCGAAGCCTGCATCGGTAGTTTGAACGATAATTTTTCTACGGTGGGTCCCAAGATCTACGACTCTCAGTCCTCCGAACTGAAGGAGAAGATTGGGGCGCTGATCGACTCCCCATTTGAGCTTAAAAAATGAAAACACTGTGTGATGAATGGAGCAAAAATGAGGACGGCCTAATCCCGTCCCAATCTCCAGCCTCAACCGCAGTTAAGGGTGAAGCTGCGGAGACTCGATCTCGAGGTGGACCCGAAATAGTGGATCTACGGATGGTCATCCGCTACCTAGTAAGCTTTCTGGTTGGAATTGGTCTATTTTCCGTACTGATGTGGGCCCTAGGTTGGCTGATTTAAGGGATGCGATGTTCGTTACTCCATTACAGAGGAATCCATGAGTCAGCTTTTTGAGGATGATTGGGATATGTCTAGCAAGGTGCCAAAGCTGAGGAGAGGGGTATCCAAGGCGATCCATCCTGGGGAGGCGTTGCAGAACATGAAAGAGGATGTGCTGAGGGCACCTAAAGCAGTGCTTGAAATACTCCTGTGCCCAGCATCTTACCTGGTGTGCGCCTTACTCGTGGGCATACCGCTGGTTTTTTACACCAGCTTCGCACTGCTTTTCGATTACCTACCAGCGAGAGTCTTTGGATACACAAAGGGAACCACGCAGCTGGATATTGGTTTGTGGATAGTGCTTTCGGTCATTGGAGGGTTGATTATTTGGGGAAAGGTCAATCGGGTACGGGAAAAGAGGCGGTTGGCGGATAAAGTGAATGGATTGCGCCAACGGACAGTGGAACTGCAGGCAAACCTTCTCAGAGTGATTGAGGAGAAGGGGAGGAACCATCCAGAGACGGGTTATGCGTATCGGGAGCTGGGAAAGAATTTGGAGGCAGTGGGGCAGAGAGAGCAGGCCAGGCAGTTTCACCTGCGGGAGCGTGAGATATTTCGGGAGACATTGGGGGTGGCCTCACCAGAGGCCAGTTACTGGAAGAAACTCGACCTAGATCCGCCGGTGATTAAGCCCAAACTGGAGGTAATTCAAGCGAGTCGGTCGACGTATGACGGGGCTGAGGTTTTCGATACAAGAAGGACCCTCATCAGTATCTTTGGTATTTTACTGGGAGTATCGATGATGTCTGCGGTGATCATCGGCTTTGGTTACGGAATTGAGCTGATCCTTTCGATTTTTTGATGAAATAGAAAGAAAACATCGCAATGAGTCCAAAGAAAAGAAAAGCCGATTATGTCTCGACACGTGTTCCGAGTCCAGACAAGTTCAACTTTGGTGAAATTAAGAAGATGACTGACCTAGAATGTGGGCAGTGCGGAATTCCGATGGAAGCAGTGGTAATGAGCGTCACCATGATTCACCGTGAGGCCTTCACTCGCCGCATCAAGGGCGGTTTGAGACTCAGTAATGTATGGTTAATTAATCGGGCCTAATCTATGGTTATTTTTCATGGCATGTAGATTGGAAGAAATAGCTCCTGGCGGGGAGTATTCGGGCATCGTGGCGGGGACTAATGTAACCTGTGTAGCCGTCAGATGGGACGGTACGGATGTCCTAACCGTCACCTACCGTGAGCCCAATGGAATGGTTTCAGAAAGATTAATCTTTCGGGAAAACGAAGCTGAAATTCAGAAACTTCAATCCGGCCAAGCTTTTTCCTTTGATGGGGACGGTAATCATTTTCGCCTAGTTGCTGAAGCCTTCAGAATTAAGTTGGCCCACAAGTTCGATCCCCTCCTGGCCATTCACACATCCGAGGTGCGTCCACTGCCGCATCAATTAAGTGCGGTCTACGAAGTTATGCTTAGCCATGAGCATCAACCGCTCCGATTTCTTTTGGCCGATGATCCAGGCGCAGGAAAGACCATTATGGCTGGTCTTTTGATCAAAGAGTTAATTGCAAGAGGAGACGTCAAGCGCTGCATGATTGTCTGTCCAGGCTCTTTGGTTGACCAATGGCAGGACGAACTTCGAGTAAAATTTAAGCTCAACTTTACAATCATGACCAATGAAGGTCTTCAAGCCGCCAATGAGAACTGGTTTAAGGAAAATCCATTAACCATATGCCGGGTTCATAAAATGGCCTGGGACGAAAATCTCCAAACAAAGATAAATGAAGCAGAGTGGGATCTTATAATTTGTGATGAGGCTCACAAAATGGCGGCTTCTCACACCGGCGGAGAGGTAAGATATACTCACCTGTATCGTTTGGGTGAATTGCTCGGTACACGAGCGCGAAACTTCCTTCTCATGACGGCAACCCCGCATAATGGGAAAGAGGACGACTTCCAGCTTTTCCTGGCGCTACTCGATAAAGACCGTTTTGAAGGGCGCTTTCGCGATGAAGAGCATGCACGCGACTATCAAGGAATGTTCCGAAGACAAATTAAAGAAGACCTATTGACCTTTGAGGGGAAAAAACTATTTCCAGAACGTCGCGCTACGACGTTGAACTACCAGCTGAGTACTTTGGAAAGTCAACTTTACGAGGAAGTAACCCGCTATGTAAAAGACCAGTTCAATGCGGCAGATCGATTAACAGGAAACCGTAAAGTGACTGTGGGTTTCGCGCTAACCTCGCTCCAGCGGCGGCTTGCCTCATCACCAGAGGCGATTTTTAAGTCTTTAACACGAAGACGTGAAAAACTTCAAATTCGTCTTATGACTGAAAAGTTGACAATGCGTGGTGGGACCATTTCTGCGGATACTTCCAGCCCAGAGATGCGCGAATACGAGGTTGACGAGTATTTCGACAATCCAACAGGAGAAGACGAAGAGCAGGAGAGTTTGATCGTTGATCAGGCTACGGCTGCACAAACCATTGCAGAACTTGAAAGTGAAATTGAGACCCTGAAAGGCCTGGAAAAGACTGCCAAGACGCTGTGGGCAAGTAATACGGACCGCAAATGGGAGCAATTATCCTCTATTCTTTCGGATAATCCAGAAATGAAGGCGATGGACGGAACTCGGCGCAAATTAGTTATTTTTACCGAGCATAGGGACACACTTAACTACCTAACTCGCAAAATAACTGCCTTCACAGGTCGGCCAGATAGCATTGTTGAGATTCATGGAGGAAAACGGCGCGAAGAACGTCTCGATGCCCAGAACGCATTTAAGAATGATCCGATCGTCCACTTTCTGGCTGCTACAGATGCAGCGGGGGAGGGTATCAACCTTCAATGCGCGCACTTGATGGTGAATTACGATCTGCCATGGAATCCTAATCGTATTGAACAGCGCTTCGGTCGTATTCATCGAATAGGACAAAACGAAGTCTGCCATCTCTGGAACCTAGTCGCTCCCCAAACACGAGAAGGCGAAGTTTTTGCCTTCCTATTAAAAAAGCTAGAAGAAGCGCGAAAAGCGCTTGGGGGCAGGGTGTTTGATGTTTTGGGCCAGCTTCGATTTAATGATCGCCCGCTGCGTGAAGTCCTTTTGGAGTCTGTACGTTACGGTGACACCCCTGAGGTACGGGCAAGGTTCCAAGAGCGGGTAGAGGGGCAGATCGACCTAAAAAAGTTCCAAGAGCTCTTAGAAAATCAGGCGCTGGATATTGATACAATGGATGTCCGGCGAATTCGAAAGATCAAGGTCGAGATGGAGATAGCCGAGGCCAGGCGTATGCAGCCTCACTTTATTGAGTCATTCTTTCGTGCTGCCTTAGAAGAGCTTGGTGGGCAAATCCATCCAAGAGAAGAAGGTCGGTATGAGATCTCTCGTGTGCCATCTGTTATGCGTAGCACAGAGCTGCAACTTGGAGTCCGTAGCCCAGTTCTTGTCCGTTACCAAAGAATTACCTTTGAAAAAGAAAAAGAAGCCATACAAGGACAACCTTTGGCTGAGTTCGTATGCCCCGGAACTCCGCTTCTTTCCGCAGCTATCGAAGTTCTGTTGCAACGTCATGGCGAAATACTTAGGCGTGGAGCTGTGCTTGTGGATGAAACAATAGATACAGCGGAACCGCGGGCTTTGGTTCTTTTGGAGCACGATATTAGAGACGGTCGCAGAGATTCTAGTGGAAAAAACCAACTTGTTTCAAAGCGTCTCCAGTTCGTTGAAATTGATCTACATGGAAACACAAAAATCGCGGGATATGCCCCTTACTTGGACTATCGGCCATTAAAACCTGAGGAAGTAACTTCTGCTCATGCTGCTGCTACCGCTATGGCAATCGGGCAAGACATTGAAGGCCGTGCTCGTGCGCATGCAAATCAGACCTTGGCGCGAACGCACTACGAGGAGATCCGCAAAATTAGGGAAGATCTTTGTCAGCGGACGGAAGCCGCTGTGAAACGCCGATTAACGACCGAAATTAATCGATATGATCATCGGGCTCAGCAGCTACGTCTCCGCGAGCAAGAGGGCGGAAAGCCGGGCCGGCATAATTCCGCTCAGATGCAGGGACGGGCTGATGACTTGAGGATTCGCATGGAAAAGAGATTAGCTGAGATTAATTTAATGAGACAGGTTTCGCCAGGATCACCAAATATCGTGGGGGCTGCACTGATATTACCAAAAAAGTATGTTGAGTCTCGATCTTCCGTATTGGAAATATCCACTGAAAGCCTAGCTGATGCAGCAGCGCGTAAAGCTGTCGAAATGGCCGCAATGGGTGCAGTGATGCGGATTGAAGAGGAACTAGGGTTTCAGCCAAAAGACGTCAGCGAACAAAAGCTTGGGTGGGATATTGAATCCCAAATGCCAGAAACAGGGCACGTGCGTTTTCTCGAGGTGAAAGGCAGAAGAGATGGGGCAACCAACGTGACCATTACCAAGAACGAGATCTTGGCCTCATTTAACAAGCCAGATACGTTCTTTCTCGCAGTGGTTGAGGTACATCCAAAAGAAGGGGCGCAAAGGCCAAAATACGTATCCCGGCCTTTTCGCAGGGAACCAGACTTTGGAGTTACTGCGGTCATTTATGAACTGAGTGAACTTCTAGATCGATCTGTGGATCCGGAGGAAACCAAGGAAATGGCACCAAATGTCTGATGGTTTTTACGAAAAGGTAAGTGAGCTCGAGCAGAAGCTGCAGGACTGGGCGAAGGACTATTCCGCTCACCCACAGTGGGATCTCGACCTATGGATGGAGAAGCTGCAAACGGTCCGGAGACTCCTCGACGCTAAAAAGGAAGTCATTTGTGGAGTTTTAGGTCCAATGCAGTGCGGAAAATCAACCCTTCTTAACGCTATCTTGGGGGAAAAGGTTTTGCGTACTGGAGAGGGCGGGGTCTGTACTGCCGCGATAACCGAAATACGACACCAGCCTGAAAAGTTTACGGCCAAGGTAAGTTTTCTGACTAGGAAGGAATGGGATAATGAAGTGGAAAATATTTATGCCCAGGCGGATTTAGGAGACGTAGAGGATGATTCCGGTCAGCAGGAATCTTTTCGGCTTCGTTCGAATCTTCAAAGGAGACTGGCAAATGTGTATAAAATTGAACCTGGCCTTCCAGATTTTCCTGCAAGAGAAATGCTCGAAGAAAGAGATCATATTAGAGATTTCTGGAAAAAAGGAATCACAGAGGAAGTATTTGAAGAAAGCCGGGCCGATAAGCTTTATTCGTCTATGGGGCCCGTGATGGCCACGCAAAACCATCTTTGGCCGCTAATTAAGAAGGTTGAGATCTTTGGACCAATTCCAATTTTGGAGAACAATTTGGTCATCGTTGACCTTCCGGGTCTCGGAGACCTTAATCCGACGCGAGAAAGGTTGACCAAAGAATACCTTCTTAACATTAATCTACTTTTGGTTGTTTTTGATTCTGCGCCCTTAATTTCTGGCGAGATCCGTGATGTCTTGGTCGGAACAAACACAATCCGCCATCACTATATTGCCGGCACATTACCGCACATTACCTTCGTCGGCACCCAATTGGATAATGTTGCGGATGGGTTGTACGAGCCGGATCGCCTCGAGGACCGCCTAGCAAAAGCAACAAGTGAGGCGACTAGAAAGCTGAATAATAATCTGGATGAAATCTCTAACGAAATCTGGGGATCTGATGTGAAGGCCTTCCGTGCCAATAAGAAGTTTTTGACCAGTGCGCGGGAGTGTTTGCGATTAGAGAAAAAGATACCTGGCGAACCAAAAATATCTGAAAAGAGTCTGACCAAAGTACCGGCCGTGCGAAAGCACCTGTCAGAACGGCGAGCGATGATTGCCCAGGCATCACAGGGGAATGCACGGCGGTTGTACCTTGAGCTTGCCGAACAACTTCAGTTTTTTTTTCGAAGCATCCTGAATGAGTTCAAGAAGCGAAGCAAAGCCGAAGCTGCTTTTGATGAGGAGTTTAAGGCTTGGCTTGAAGGAAAGACCCAGTCTCTAGCGACAATGTTTTCCCAGGCTTATGACTTTCATCAGACCATCGCATCGCATGCCGTTAAAAAGCTCCAAGAGAATCTCAAGAACAGTGTTCGAATTGTTGGAGATGGTGAGAAGGCAGCTTTTGATAAGTGGCAGGGGATGAATTGGGCGACCCTCAAAGCGGCTGTGGTCAGAGGGGGATGCTTTACCAATTCCCGGGGTCGCTTTCACGACCTCACTGCAGACGCGGAGCGCGGCTACCTGAACCTTTTAGAAACCGTATGGACGAATCAGGCAACCCCCGATGTTCTTCGTGCTGTAAAGGAGTATGCCGTTTCACTAATTCACCATGTCTCTACTCTTGTTGAAAATACACTGACATGGCTTGAGGCAAAAAAAGCGACCCACATTAACAAGGAGCAAATCAAGGAAGATTGGGAGACCTTAAAACGACAATGGGACTACAAAGTGGAAACTTTCTTGGAAACGATGAACGGTCAACTTAGTGAGAAAGCACGGTTATTGAGCCACACCCTGGCTCATCAAATTGACCGTGAAATGGTGCCCGCTTTCAAAAAAGCAAAATCCATTTCAGGCCCAGGGACCAAACAGGCAATCCTTGATGTTCTCCAGGCCCAGCTCGGAAATATTCGGAATCGGCTCTTGGGCGAGTTTTCTAAAGAAATTCAGGACATTCCGGTCCAAATCGGCGTGCATGCACCGGGATTCACGGCTTCGATAGGAAAAGAGGGGAAACGGCAGTGGCAAATGATTAGAAACAATCTTGGGGTTCGGTCCTCCATAATTGATAGGGCGGACATGGAAAAGAAAACCAAGGACGTGCTTAATGAAGTAGATGCCTTGGTGATCGCCGAAAGGGAAGACGATGATGGAAGTTAAAACTCGGAAGAAACTGATTGAGGTGGCGTTGCCTTTGGACGCGATCAATACGGCGTGCGCTCGTGAGAAGTCGATCCGGCATGGGCATCCCAGCACCCTCCATCTTTGGTGGGCCCGTAGGCCTTTGGCGGCCGCAAGATCAGTAATCTTTTCCCAAATGATTGACGATCCCTCCACCTACGTGGATGAGTTGATCAAGGATTCAAAGCTAAAGGCAAAAGCTGAGGGGATTTTGAGGACTCGCTTGAGGCGTTGGGAAGACGCAGTCATTTTAGCGAAGAAAGCTGAGGCTGCAAAAATCAAAGCGCCGCCGCCTGGCGAGAAGCCAACCCTAGAGGAGTTGATCGCAGAAATTGAACGTGAGCGAATCTTTAGGCTGATAGAGCAACTAGTGGAGTGGGAAAATACAACCAACGAAGAAGTGCTTGGAAAAGTCAGAGAAGAGATCTGGAAAAGTTGGAGAAGGACATGCTCTGACAACGTAAATCATCCCAAGGCTAGAGAGCTGTTTGATCCAAAGAAACTTCCCGCATTCCACGATCCGTTTGCTGGGGGAGGGGCTTTGCCTCTAGAGGCGCAACGGCTGGGGCTTGAGGCACATGCCAGTGATCTGAACCCGGTAGCAGTGCTGATTAACAAGGCGATGATCGAGATTCCTCCAAAATTTGCTGGAAAGCCGCCGGTGAATCCTGAAGCGCGCAAAAATAAAGAATTGATTGGGAGGGATTGGAAAGGGGCGCAGGGCTTGGCTGAAGATGTTCGCTACTACGGCCAGTGGATGAGGGATGAGGCGGAAAAGAAAATTGGACATTTATACCCAAAGATTGAGGTCACTAAAGAGATGGCCAAAACTAGGCCAGACTTAAAGCCCTATGCAGGACGGGAACTAACTGTGATCGCTTGGCTTTGGGCGCGAACAGTTAAGAGCCCGAACCCAGTCTTCGCCAAGGTGCACGTCCCCCTTGCCTCGACATTTATGCTCTCTACTAAGGCTGGCAAGGAGGCGTACGTCGAGCCGGTCATTGAGAAAAACGGTTACCACTTCACTGTCAAAGCAGGAAAGCCTAAGAATGTGGAAGGCGCAAAGAGCGGCACCAAGCTCGCGCGCGCCAACTTTGTTTGTTTGATGTCGGGTGCTCCCATTGCGGGTGACTACATCAAAGCTGAAGGCAAGGCAGGACGCATGGGCACGCGGCTAATGGCGGTCGTCGCAGAGGGTAATCGTGGGCGCGTCTACCTCGCTCCGACCCCAGAGCATGAGGCGGCAGCACTCAAGGCAAAGCCCGAGTGGAAGCCGGAGGTAACGATCTCGGGAAGTACGCAGTATTTAGGTGTGAAGCCCTACGGCATGGAGCGCTTTGACCAAATATTCACCGACCGTCAACTCGTGGCGCTGACATCCTTCTCCGAACAACTGCAGAAAACACGCGAGAGGCTACAACGCGACGCTATCGCCGCTAACTTTCTTAACGACAATAAACCTCTGTGCGACGCAGGCACAGGTGCTAGCGCCTATGCAGATGCGGCTGTGGCATATCTGGCGCTTGCGATGAACAAAGTGGCGGATCGGAATTCCACCGTCTGTGGGTGGGACAATGGGTTCCAGAAGATTGCTAACACCTTCGGGAGACAGGCACTTTCAATGCGGTGGGACTTTGCTGAGTGTAACGTCTTCTCAGGGTCAACTGGCAGCGTGGAGGGTGCTGTTGCATTTACGGCGAAGTCTCTGGAAGCACTGCCGGCACTTTTGCTCGGTTCGGCTACGCAACAAGACGCGATGAGCCAGCGTATCAGTTCTGACAAAGTCGTATCTACGGATCCGCCCTACTACGACAACATCCCTTATGCAGATTTGTCGGATTTCTTTTACGTCTGGCTCCGACGCCCGCTGCGGATGGTATTTCCTGAGCTCTTTGCCACGCTCGCTGTGCCAAAAGCGGAGGAACTAGTTGCCTTTGCATATCGCCACGACGACAAGGCTGGTGCCGAAGCTTTCTTCCTGAATGGCATGACACAAGCGATGCACCGGTTGGCTGAGGAATCGCATCCGGGTTTCCCAGTCACGATCTATTATGCCTTTAGGCAAGCTGAGAGCGAGATGGGGGAGGGAACAGCGAGCACTGGTTGGGAAACATTCCTCGATGCAGTCATTCGCGCAGGATTTGCGACGAGCGGAACGTGGCCAATGCGTACCGAGTACACTGGGAACCTCAAGACAAAGCGCAACGCCCTCGCGTCCAGCATAATACTTGTCTGCCGACCGCGTGCCGCCTCCGCACCAACGGCGACTCGCCGTGATTTTGTTTCCGTTCTCAAAAAAGAGCTACCCAGTGCTTTAAAAAATCTTCAGAAAGGGAATATCGCTCCAGTCGACCTTGCCCAAGCATCGATTGGCCCAGGAATGGCTATCTATACAAGATATTCAAAAATATTAGATGCCGACGGTAAGCGTTTATCAGTGCGTATGGCTTTAGCACTTATTAATCAAACTCTCGACGAGGTATTGGAGGAGCAGGAAGGCGAGTTTGATGCAGATACACGGTGGGCACTGGCCTGGTTTGAACAACACGGATTTTCAGAGGGCACTTTTGGAGAGGCAGAGAGCTTATCTAAGGCAAAAGTTACAGCAGTTAATGGTCTTGTTGAGGCTGGGATTATTAAAACAAAGTCTGGTAAGGTCGCGCTTTTGAAAAAGAGCGAACTCGATGAAGACTGGTCACCTGAAACCGATAAGCGCCTCACGGTATGGGAAATGACTCACCACCTGATTCGAGCTCTCGATGAGGGTGAGGCAAATGCTTCAGATCTTCTCGCGCGGATCGGACCAATTGCTGAAGCCGCACGTGATCTTGCGTATCGTCTTTACAGTATTTGCGAGAAGAAAAACTGGTCCAAAGAGGGACAGGATTACAACGGTCTCGTTCAAGCCTGGCCAAATCTTCAGGCGGGGGCAAAAGATGCTAAGACAAATAAACTACAACAAGGGGAGCTGATTTAATTTATGGCTATAACAAATCTAGAACGCGTGGGACAGGCACTTGAAATCCTTCGAGATGGCTTAGCGCTCTTTGTCGAAAGTGAGCTTAAAAACAAGATTGGTGAGAAGTGGCTATCTGAAGCAAAACAGATTCTCGAGCGTGACAAAATCAAACTCCGCGGAAAACCTGGTGAGATCAACTGGGATGTCGCAGCACTTTTGCGAGTTATGTGGGGGCAGTGGAACGAGGTATTTTCTCAGACTCTCGGCAGGTCTGAACGTTCACTAGTGAGTGAGCTTTGGGAAATACGCAATCTTCATGCTCATCAGGAAAAGTTTTCTTCGGACGATGCTTACCGCGCATTGGATAGTGCATCTCGGCTTCTTTCCTCAATATCTGCTCCAGAGTTTGAAAAGATCGAAAAGAGCAAAAACGAACTTCTCCGTGTCCGATATGATGAGCAAGTAAGACAGGAACGCAGGAAAGGAACAGGAGCGCCAATCGAGTTGGGAATAGCCGGTGGTGGTCGACTGAAGCCATGGCGCGAGGTGGTTACCCCACACAAAGACGTCGCTTCTGGGAAGTATCAGCAAGCTGAGTTTGCGGCTGATTTATGGACTGTCTTTCAGGGTGGCGGATCGGAGGAGTATAGAGATCCAATAGAGTTCTTTCGTAGGACATTCATTACCCAAGGGATTGAGCATCTCATCATTAGCGCCATGCAGAGGGCTAACGACATAGGTGGTGATCCCGTGGTGGAGCTCCAGACGAACTTCGGCGGTGGGAAAACGCATACCATGCTGGCGCTTTATCACCTTTTCTCAGGAGTAAAAACCCTAGATCTACCTGGGATGGAGGAAGTAACGGTGAAGGCTGGTGTAGCTGTGGCACCGAAAATGAAGAGGGTAGTTCTTGTTGGAAACAAGATCTCTCCAGGTCGTCCAGAAAGAAAAGAGGATGGCACTACGGTACGGACTCTTTGGGGGGAGCTGGCTTATCAAATAGGTGGGAAACAGGCCTATGGAATGATTAAGCAGGATGACGAAAGAGCGACGAATCCCGGAGCAAAAATCGGTGAAATCATAAGAAAGTTTGGCCCGTGTTTGATTCTGATCGATGAGTGGGTGGCCTATGCACGCCAGCTCCATGACGGTGGGACGGGTGAAGGACTTCCTGGAGGTTCATTTGAAACCCAATTTACTTTCGCGCAAACGCTGACTGAGGAACTTAAGCAGTGTCCTAAATCGATGCTCATTGTCAGTGTGCCGGCATCTGACTCGGCAACGGCAAGTCCCCACGGAACTATGGTGGAGGATGTGGAGGTGGGAGGAACTAGAGGGAAGGCAGCTTTAGCCCGCCTAAAAAATGCCATAGGTCGAGTGGAGGCATCCTGGAAACCTGCAGGACCGGATGAGGGCTTTGAGATTGTCAGGCGCCGACTCTTTGCGCCCATTGATAGTGCTCAGCTTTATAAGGACCGGGATGTTGTCGCGGCAGAGTTTTCGAAAATGTATCGTGAACAGGCGGGCGATTTCCCCTCCGAGACAAAAGAGAGGGAATACGAACGGAGAATGAAAGCTGCGTATCCGATCCACCCAGAGGTGTTTGATCGCCTCTATAATGACTGGTCGACTTTAGCCAAGTTCCAGCGGACCCGTGGTGTTCTGCGGCTCATGGCCGCAGTGATTCATAGTCTATGGAAAAATGAGGATAAGGGCCTCTTAATTATGCCTTCTTCGATCCCGATTGATGATCAGCCGGTGCATTTTGAGCTGACCCGGTATTTGGAAGATCGCTGGGATCCAATCCTAGAAAGCGACGTCGATGGCCCAAACTCGCTGCCCAGGATTATCGATCAAGAGCAGACCAATTTAGGACGCCTATCGGCGTGTCGAAGAGTCGCCCGAACGGTCTACATGGGGTCAGCCCCAATCCGGCAGGCAGCCAACCGAGGAATCGAGGAGCTAAGGGTAAGACTTGGATGTGTACAGGTTGGAGAACCTCCTGCGGTCTTTTCGGATGCACTGCGGTACTTAAGTCGACGAGCGACTTATCTGTATCAAGACGGGAGTCGTTACTGGTACGACACGCAACCTACCGTTACGAAAAAAGCAGATGAAGAAGCTGAAGTACTTAAAAGATCACCGGAGAAGATTTTGGAGGAGTTGAGGAAACGTTGCGTGGCGGAAGTGAGCTCGCCAAGGAATCGCGGTCAATTTCTGAAAGTGCACGTATTCCCAGCTGGCCCATCGGATGTCACAGATGAAATGGAGGCCTCGTTGGTGCTTCTTTCACCTGAGAGTAGTCATGGGAAAGGTGAGGGATCAAAGGCGGTCGCAGAAGCTAATCGGATTATGGAGAAGAGGGGGACACAGCCCCGGTTAAATCGTAATGCATTGATGTTTTTGGCATCTGATGAAGGCAAGTGGTCGGATCTTGAGGAGTCGATTCGGAGGTATCTCGCGTGGAGTGGGATTGTGGACAAAGTGAAAGAGTTAAACTTGGATCGGTTCCAAGAAAACCAGGCAAAAGCGCAGTTGGAGCAGGCAGATAAATCGGTGGCGGCAAGAATCCCAGAGGTGTTTTGCCATTTGCTCGTTCCCTCTCAGGAGGATGCAAAAGGGGCTATTAGTTTGAAATCAATTCGGTTGACTGGGGAAGGACTTGCAGCAAGAGCTTCGAAGAAACTCAAGGCCGAGGGATTATTGTATGATGAGATGGCCGCGATCTACCTTCGGCAGGAGATCGATAAGATTCCTCTTTGGAAGGGAGGTGATTTAGGTCTGAAAGAGCTGATCAGCTACTACTTCCAGTATCCCTATCTATCCCGGGTCACGGCGCCAGAAGTACTAATTAATGCAGTTCGGGAAGGGATAAGTAATTCCTCTTGGGAAAAAGAGACATTTGCTTACGCGTCTGGAAAAGATCCTAAGACAGGAAGATATTTAGGACTACTAGGCGGTAAGATGGGGAGCGTAATTCAGGATGGAGCGAGCCTGCTGGTTAAGTCTGAGGTGGCGGCCAAGCAAATAGAGGCCGACAAGCCGAAGGAACCGACCTCCACTGGAGGAACCCAATCAGGAGGCACTACAACAGAAGGCAGAACTGGAGGGGGGGGCAGAGGTGGGATCCTGCCACCTGTGATTGATCCGCCGACAAAGAAACTGCCTAAAAAGTATTTCGGAAGTGTAAAGCTTGATCCCAGCCGGGTAGGACCCGAAGCAGCGAAAATCGCCATGGAAGTGATTCAACATTTGGCATTGGAGCCAGGAGCGGAAGTGGAGGTGAGCATGGAGATCAATGCCACAGTTCCTGGCGGAACCCCGGAGAATGTCCAGAGAACCGTAAGGGAAAATGCAAGGACGCTAAAATTCAAAGTGAGCGATTTTGAGGGGATCTAGAAACCCATTGATCTAATGGTAGACAATAATTATCTGGGTGATGATAAATGCAGTGATAAAAATAACTGGCTAAAGAGATATATTTTATCGCGATATGATCGCGAGATAGCTCCTTTTTTGTTTGAATATCTATCACAGGCAGATGTTTTAGATGATATTCTTGTAGATTGGTGTGACGCATTAGGTGAAGTCTGGAATCGAATTCCTAACCTCCTGCAATACGAAGATCAAATTATTAGAAATTTAGAGGGCCGTGAAGAATGTTGGCCTAAACTAATGAATGAAAAAGAAAAGGAGATATACGATAAGCTTCCTGAAATAAGCACAATATACCGTTATATTGCAACTCGTGGAGAAAAACCGGGTCTTTGTTGGGCACTGAGCCGTCGTGACGCAAAGATTCTGAATAAAGAGCACGGAGAATGCCTCCCAAGAATATTAACATCGTGCGAAATAAGTAAAAACAAGATAATTGCAATTAAAAGCAGTAGGTTTCCGTGTGAAGTTCTTGCTGATGTATCAGCTTCTAGCGTGAAGGAAGTCGAGGGTATATTTCATAAGTTTCTTCGAAAACCAAGATCGTGACTATTAGGTAGCATAGCTGCGGCTACTTTGTTTTTAAGGCAGTCGAAAACTCTGGAAGAATGGATGTGCGGACTTCAGGTTAGTTCAAGGTCCGCTAAGCTTCCTAGGAACATGGGGGTGATTCTTAATTATTTCCCGCACTCGCGGGACACGCTTGCGTGTGGATTATTGGGAATTGTTCATCGGGTGCGCCAGGTGGAGGTGTTGCGAGTGTTGGGGGCGACGATGAAGCCTGAACTGCCCTCGCTGAAATAGGCGCCGCCCGCCTGGATAGTGGTGCTCTCGTTCCCGAAGAATAGTGTGCCCGTCTGGGTGGTGAAGCTGCCAGGGCCCGCATAGGTGTTCCCAGTTTTGGTATAGATCCCCTTCGGGGTGACGAAGTTGTTTCCGCTTCGGAAAACATAGCCATCGCTAGTAATGGCTGAGTTGTGGCCTGTGGTGGCACCAAACTTAGCTTTGTAAACGCCGCCCAAAAACTCGGCCATCTCACCCTCCTCGCGATCCATCTTGTTATAGATCTCTTGCTGTTTGGCCATCTGAACACGGCTCTTTTCCTGTTGGGCCTCCTGTTTCTCGAAGCTGCGCTGACCCTCAGCCATCAGATCTCGGGAGGCGCGGTCGCGTAGAGCAACCGATTCCTGAATCGTGTCGACGTGAAGAGCGCGGACGCGACTAGCTTCGTAAGCTTGCTGGGGTTGGCTGGGCTGCTTGATGGAGTAGACGTCTTCGTGCTGCTGAGAGAGCTGCCTCGGTCCGCCAAAGTCGATTGCGGAGGAGCGGTGTGTTGAGTTTGCGTGGTAAGTATTCTTGTAACTGTAGTTATTGGCTGAGTTTTGGTGGGTGTAGTTCGACTGGTGTAAGGTCTTTGATTCGGCGTCATCATCGTCCCAGGCGAAACACGGGCCCACTAGCAACAGCGTTAAGATGAAGGATTTCATTTTGATTAGGCAGGTAGATGAAAGTCGTCCTGGGGTTTGATTCGTTCGTAGTGGCGGAGGAGTTTGATTAGTTCGGGGTAGAGGCGGGTACAGGTGACTATGAGAGAACTAAAGTAGGGGTGGATGAGGTTTGCTAAGTCTTCTTGGGAGAGGTCGAGCTTCGGGAGCCAGCAGCGTCCGCTGAGTCGGACTCCGCGTCTCGGTTCGAACTGAATGGAGAGGTCGTTGATATTGAGAGCCTCTTTTTGGAAGAGGCGGCGGATCTTACCTAGTTGGCCTTTGGGGGGAGTAAAGTGATAGGCGCAGCCCATGAGAAGGCTGTAGCCGCTATCGTCGGGCATGATGACGATGTGGGCTTTGTTTTGTTTATCGAGGTTGAAGCCTGAAAAGACGCCGTTGGGGTTGGATTTTCGTTCGTAGGACCAACCTATTGTTTTGAAAATCGATTCAACCGAATCGAGAGCTTGGTCAGAGGTGTTATTCATTACCCGTAATCCTATCAAATGGGGTAGGACAATGGTGGGGGTACCCCTAAAAAAGGTGGGGTCAAACCATGGTCAATACGCGTTCAATACCACGGTCAACGCCGCAAATAATACGAAACAACGCTAAACCGACTTGATCTCGCCGAAATGAGCCACCTGATGAGACATGATGGACCTCAAAGAGAGGACACAGACCAAATCCCTGCGGGGCTCGCATTGATTTATCTTCGAGGGTGTTAACACCACACATTTCCGTAGCCCCTTGATATTCCAGTTTTAGGGTGTTAGCTGTTCGTATGTTCCGTCTTATACGGGTTGCTGTAGTCCTGCTTTCTTTAAATACCTGTTCATCATGGGCAAGGCTCGGCGCCCAGTACCAAATGGAGTTGGGCAATCCCAGCGAAGCCACCACTGATCCCAGTAATAAAAAGAACTTCCTCATCAAGCGCGACGAGTACGCGGAAAGCTACAACAGCGAAAAAGAGGAGCCTAACTGGGTAAGTTGGAGTTTGAGTAGCGAGGACACAGGTCATAGTGGGCGTAGTAAGGATTTCTTTGTGGATACCGCCTTGCCTGCGGGGTTTAACAAGGCGACCACAGAAACATTCTCAGGCTTTGATCGTGGGCATATGTGTCCTTCGGGCGATCGGACCATTTCTAAAGAACACAACGATGTGACTTTCCTGATGAGTAATATGGTTCCCCAGAAAGCAGACAATAACAGGGGACCTTGGGAAAAGTTCGAGAGCTACTGCCGAAGTCTTGCCTTCCAGGGTAAAGAAGTCCTGATCATCTGTGGTCCTAGCGGTTTTAATGGATCTACAGTCGCCAGTGGGGTGGCAATACCCAAGTACACTTGGAAGATTGCTGTGGTGCGTTCGCCCAACGGGACGATTACTTCTTCTAGTCGCACTATTGCCATCAAGATCCCCAACGAGCAGGGGATTATGGGCAATTCTTGGAACGACTATGTGACCTCAGTCGCTGAAATCGAAAAGGACACGGGCTTTACCTTCTTTAAAGCACTTCCTACCTCGGTTGCATCATCTCTCCGGGTGGTAGTCGACAAGGAGGCCTCAGGCTCACGGAAAAGCTCACAAGAGAAGGGCCAAGAAACAGCAGTTGCCTCAACAATCGAACCTCAACAAACGATTACAACCTCAACCACATTGCCTCCCCCTGCGCCTAAGGAGGTTGCTGTGATTCCTAAGGCCATTGCTCCTACACCCGTCACACTCCCTGCTGGACCCGTGCTGGCTGCGTTTAGGAAGAGTGAGAATGGCCCGACTGAGTTTAAGGTGGTGGCTTCGGCCAAGGTGAGTGGTGGTGTTGCTGAAATTACCGATCAACAAGGAAAGTTGCTTATTCTGGGATCGAACCTACTTGTTGCTCTACTGCCTTTGCCTCCTACTGAAAAGATTCCCCTAAGCTTGGAGCAGGTGGATTTGGCGTTGAGCAAGTTCGATTCTTTTCAAAGCACAGACACAGCACTAAAAGATTTTGTGGCCGATGGTCGATCGAAGTGGGTAGCAATTGCGACAGAACTTAAAACACCTGCTCCAGTGGCCGTAGTTGCGGAACAACCGCCTGTGAAGACACAACCAACCGCTCTTCCTGAAGTACTAGATGTTCCAACAGCGGCGGGGGTGGAGGAACCCGAACCAGCCATGTGGGTGATTTGGTTTGAGAAGATTAAAGGTTGGATAGGGGCGCGATAACTCCTTCCGATCGAACAGACCTGAATTCGCTAAAAAGGTGACTATTTCGGGGTCCCGGGTTCAAATCCCGGCGGTCTAAGAGACGTTAGGCATGAAGAGGTGATAGACGGACTATTACAGACCTACAATTGGCCGTGATCTTAATTTAAACAGCCATTAAGTAGGCCGGGATGGGGGGGGAGTAGGGCTTTATTCGGGGGTGGTTGGGCGGTCTAGGCCCTGAAAAGGAGAAACAATGGCAAAACAATACCCGCACAATAGAAAAACAACGCAAAACAATCCACAAACAACGCCAAACAATAAGAAACAACGCCAAACAATAGAAAACAATGCTCAAACAATGAAAAACAACGCCACAATCTAACTAGATCGGGCTTTTAAGGGGAGTTTAAGGGTGTGTGTGAGCCTAAGAATGTGTATTCCATCGCCTTTAACCACGTTCAATAGGCCGTCAACACCATGGTCAACGCCATAACCACCACAGTCATCCACGGTCAATCCATAGTCAATCCACGGTCAACGCCACAAACAACGGGCAATCAACGCGAGAGACCTGGATAAGGTAAAAAGAAGGTCTTTGTGTGTACTTAAAAACCTATCCACTTTGGGATAAGTAACTAGGAAAAGACCGCAGATTCTAAAGTGGTAAAAGTCAGTCGACTAGACTAAATTCAAGTTATGTGGTTATGGGGAATATTGGCTTTATTTTCGATTACAGCTTACGGTCAAGTAGATCATTCCCCAAAATGGGGCTATACTACGGGATCCCCATCCCTCGACAGTTCTTGGGGGATAAAAACCGATTTCCCCTCGTACTTAATATACGACAAAGAAAATCTAAACTTTGGTGATTATGACAAAATAAAAGCAGGCCAAGAACTTATTCAGGCATCAAATTATGACGAACTTCTGAACTATACATATTTTGGCCAATATATTATCCATGGGTATCTAAATAATATCTACGCAAAAACATTCTTTGGTAGTCCTGAAACATACACGTCAGACATATCTAGATATTTTCGCTATCCATCGGCTACTCAAGTAGAGGGTAATGTAAGCAACTTCTTCGATGCTACAACAGGGATGTTTAGGATGTTGGGAATCAAACAGTATGCCTTGTATAAATATCATAAATATCAGTATCCATTAAAAGATCTTGGAACTTATGGGGCTGTTGCAATATCAAATACAAGTATCAAAAGTCTGATAATTCTGATTCATGGTCATAATAATAGCTTAGCTATTAATCCTTATGTAAATGATATGAGATGGACTAGTTTAAGATCTTTGCTGGATGCAACTGTTACTCAAAATACTGAATGGAAAGTAATTGGATATGATTGGGCGGAAGATGCTGCAAATGGCGAGCTTGGGCTTACAGGTGCTGGGGCGAGGAAATCAGCCGTTGCAGCGCACTATCACGGATTGCATTTGGCAGATTCAATAAAGGCACAGTTTCCAAATCTCCAGAAAGTTCACTTTATCACTCATAGTGCAGGGCTGTGGGTCGCTCGGTCTGCCTGTGTTGGGCTTAACGGAGCATTTAAAACTCAGGTTACAGCTCTTGATCCATTTCTGCCTTCTATGATTGATTCAACCTTGCCCCTTAACAGCGGCAAAGTATCCGAACTTAGCGCCCTACCAAACATGTACCGAACCGAAAACTACTTTGTAAAAGATATCACTGAGTCCGATATCCTGTATCAAGCGACATCACAAACGTATATATGGCCGACATTAAACCAAGTCCAGATGCAGTTGGATAACGAAATATATACGAGTCTTTATCCGACGGCATACAATGCTTCAGGCTATTCTTATCATTCTGGGCCTATTCAATGGTATTCCGACAGCATATCATCCCTTGGCAATCCAACATATCCTTCGAACTATTATCCATTCAGGGCAAATCAAGGCGGGTATGGCTGGTCCAAATCGATGTTTATGAATGAACCGCATATACGAACGTGCCCAACAGACCTTGTCGTTGAGCCTGATTCGACAACTGTTATTAGCACATCGAGTAGGTCTTATAATAACGACCTAAACCTAGTTGACATAAATGATCCAATTAGAAATTACTGGCAAGTTAAAGTCACAAGTACTGGGCTGTGGTATGTACAGTCAGCAACTACAAGCTCATTCCCGTTTCTAGCTCCTTCTGTTAAGGGGAGCTATGTTCTGCGTTACACTGCTTACAACAGCGCGGGCTATGACTTGAGGGATATTACTATTAGGGTTCGCTCTTACTATGAGCAATGGGCCGAAGTTTCAAATGGCCTCACGGGATCAAGCGCGGATGCATTAGCTGATATCTCGGGTAATGGAGTCCCTAACATAATCAAGTTTGCTTTGGGAAAAGCGCCAGGGGACAAAAGCACTTCTCAATACATAACCTCGACACTTACGAGTAATTCGAAAAAATACCTCAAAATCAGCGTACCCAGAAGCAGCAAACCCACAGGAGTTTCCATCGTTCCTGAGGTCAGTAGTGATCTACAGACATGGAAGTCAACGGAGGCTCAGACATTAACCGACACGGCATCGGAGTATTCAGCGCAGGATCTTGTGCCAATGGATTCAGCGACTAGGCGCTTTATCCGCCTGCGCTTTACCGAGCAATGAGTTCAATGCGGACGATCTCCCTTTTGGCTCTTGGGATTATTATTGTAACAGGGGTGCTCTCTGCGAGGCAATCGGTCGCGTGGCTAAGTAAAAGTGAAGCGAATAAGCCGGGTGGTCGATCGTATAAAAAGCTAGTAGAAGCAAAATTCAGGCCCATTAATCCTCCTGTTGATGTAATGGTCAACCCACTGCTTAAACCGCCGCCCGAGGTTGATCTGTGTGTGCTTGAATGATTCTTCAGGCCGAGAACCTGACCATGAATTTAGCTACATTTTACCGGTAGGTTGACCGGGAACCTGACCGGGAACTGAAATTAAATACCCCAAAAATACCCCTTAATTCTTATTAAATCCCCGAGTTGATTAGAGCGGAGGCGATTTAGGCTTTGTAAGCGGGGTCTTTGCGGGCTGCGAAGGCTTCTTCCAGCTACTTTCCACCACAGGGCTAGACAGGCAATAAGCCCGTAACCCTAGGCTCTATGGAAAAGGATGGCAGTTTTTCGGATCCGTTATTCGGACTCGACAATAATCTCAAGAAGGCAAGATCGACCAGAACTTGGCCGCCTCGGCTCGAGTAACTGTTTTCTGGTAGTGTTGCCGAATCATCCCCTCGCTGTTTCCCATCTCCTCTTTCAGTTGATGGATGTTCTGCAACGCCGCCAGACGATAGGACCCATAGCTGTGCCGCATCCCATTATGTTTCCAGGGCATCCCTATCCGCTTAGCAACAAACATAAAGCGATCGGACAAGTCCTTTATAGGAGCAATCTTTCCCGATTTCGGATATGGATGCCTCTCCAAGTAAGCCCGCAAAGGTGGAAGAATGGGAATTAGGCGACGGTGTAACTTTTTCTTGGCTACCAACTTCGTGATTTCTACCACGCTTTCATCGTCCGCCTGGTTGAGCCGAATATCCTTCCAGTCCATCCGAGCAATCTCCTCAGTCCTGACTCCCGCAAAGAATGCCAAAGCCACGCAGATCACCTCGTCGGGCTTGCACTCATCCAGAATCTGCTTGGCCTCGGATGGGCTAAATATCTCGGTTTCGCGAGGTCTGCCAATCGCTTCCTTGGGGATATCATCGACTACGGTGGATTCATGCTTAGGAAGAGCTTTCCCGCGGCAGTGATTAAGGAGCAACTTAATCTTCTCCAATTTGCCATTTCGATTCGCCCCATGACCTAGGTACTCCTCAATATGATCGCGGTTTAGGTTTGCCACGGCCCCAGGGAAGAAGGTTGCAAAAGGTTTCAGCATTTTGCGAATCTCTGCCAAATAGCCTAGGGGACGATTTAATTTGGCCTTTTCGGCTAGCAGATTTTCCAGAGCCTGCGGAATCGTCCAATCCTGCAGATGATCCTCTCTTTTCATATGGGCACGGATGTACTCCACCAGATCTCTCTTCCCCATAAGCTCCTTGGCGCGGGCGTACTCGGTGACCGCTGTCTCCACCGTGACCCCAAGGGAGGCCACGATCTTCTTGGCTGCAGCAATCTGTTCGAGATCGCTCATGGGAGCGGAAGCGGCTGCCAATCGGCCGCGGGCAAGGTCAGCTAAGATCCGGCGACCCTCTTCTCGGGCCGCAGACAGATTGCTAAATCTTTTTCGCTTTCGTTCGTGGCCCAAATACCAGGCGAGAGTGAACCAGCCGTCTTTGTCGGAAAAGATCCGAGCAGAAACGCCTCCCGCAGAAATTAAAGACGAGCTTGTTTTGAGAGACTTTTTCGTTGTTACCCCCACAATTTGTCACGGATCTGACACGAAACAAGTAAAATCGGTGTAAAACGTTGATTAACAATGCGGACAGGGTGGGATTCGAACCCACGGTTGGTTTAACCCAACACACGCTTTCCAGGCGAGCCCGATAGACCGCTCCGGCACCTGTCCTTCAACTTAGAAAGATAAACATAAAACTGTCCTCCTGCGAGCCGATAAAGAAGGAGGCTCGATCTTAATCTTCATCTTCAGGCCATTATCGGTAATCTACGTCTATGCCTACTCCGCTCGCTATTTCTGTTTGCATGATCTCGGGACCCGACTCCGCTCGAATTGGGCGGGCCATCAAAAGCGTTCAAGGGTGGGTCGCGGAGACGATTGTGGTGGTCAACGATGACGTCACCGATGGTACCGATAAAATTGCGACTGAGCATGGGGCAAAAGTATTCCGAGAATCGTGGAAAGAGCATATTGCGCAAAAGAACTCGGCCGCGGATAAGGCCACCCAGCCTTGGATCCTGGGCCTCGATTCTGACGAAGAAATCTCCGACAAATTAAAGGATTCGATTCACCGCTTTTTCCTGACGGCAAAAGATGGGGGTCCTGTCGCCTTGCGGATGGCGCGCTGCTCTCTTTTTCTGGGGCACTGGGTGCGGCATGGCGACTGGTATCCCGACTGGCAGATGCGCCTGTGGCGTACAGGGAAGGCGAGGTGGGGTGGCACCGATCCACACGATCGACTCATCGTCGAGGGTCGGATCGGACGATTGAATGGGGATATCCTCCACTACTCGAACCCGTCTATTTCTAGTTACGTATCGAAGATTAACTACTTTTCCGATCTCTATTTGGAGTCGCGAATCAAAAAAGGTTCTCGTTGGTCTCCAACCGAAGCAGGATTCCGTGCCTTTTGGAGATTCATGCGGGCGTATTTTATCAGGCTCGGCTTCCTCGACGGATACCCAGGCTTTTATATCGCCGCCTCAACCTTCTACTCCACCCTCGTCCGCCACACTCGTTTGCTGGAACACAATCTCAGCAAGAGGCCTATTCCGCCTAAGCCCTAGGAGGTAGTCCCCAGGACCTGCTGGACATCGCCGCCCTGGAGGCAAAAATTCAGCAGGATGAAAGATAAAGTTCAGGAACACGCACTGGAGGCAGTCCGACTTTCGCGGCCAGAAGATTATGATGGGCATACGGAGTTTGATCGCATGACTCCTAGCCAGCGTTTGGCTTGGCTTGATGAAGCGACAATGTTCGTTTTTAACCAAACAGCTGCCACCAAGAAGAAAAAAACTGGTAAACTTAAAACGCGGTAGGGACGACCAGCTCGGTCGTCCGATCGATACGTTTCCAGTTCAAGGCAGTAAAATTGCTATCGGGCGATGAGGACCATCGCCCCTATCAAGGTTCAAGCATGAACATTCAACTGCCCCTTCTCCCTGCAATTTCCTATCAACCGCCGTCGTGCCATCGCCGAGGGCCGACTTCCGCCCGAGGACACCACTCGGTAGGTTGTGTGGTCCCTCGGTCTTCGAAGTAACTCGCCCACGCGTGAGCGCGTCCCGCAACCGCGGGATGCAAATTGCATCAAGCCTGATCCGCCGATTGAAGGGTCTGAGAAGTAAAAATCTTCACCAACAGGCGTTTGCCCCCAATCAAACTCAAGGTTTGACATGACTATAAACATGACCTAGTAAATCTACATGATCCAAATCAACATAAATGAAGCAAAATCAAAGCTTTCCAAATACACCAGGCTAGTGAAATCAGGTGAAACGGTAATTTTATGTGATCGTAACAAGCCGTTTGCGGAAATTAGGCCATTGGATCGTAGAGGCTCGGCCCCAAGAGTTTTCGGGATGTCCAAGGGTATGTTCAAACTGGGGCCGGAGTTTTTCGAGGTCGATGCCGAAGTTGAAAAAATGTTTGCTGGGGAATGAGGTAGAAATCGATGCCTGGCACCTACCTTTTAGATACAGCTCCACTGATCTATCTCATGGGTCAGGAGGATTCTGTTCCAGTGGCAGTGCGACGCGAGCTGGCCGACCCAAGGTCGGAGGTTTTTTACAGCCAGATCAGCTTGTGGGAGATCCAGATCAAGTATCAGTTGGGGAGACTTCCCATGACGGATGAGCCTGCCTTAGTTCTTCCTCGGGAACTGGCCCGATACGGGTTCACGAAGTTGGATTTAACCGATTCAGCAATTTTTGGACTCTCACGACTGCCCTCAGTACATCGCGATCTCTTCGATCGCCTCTTGATCGTCCAAGCCAAACTCACAGGGTCGGTTCTCGTTTCGCCCGACAAGATTTTTGCCCAATATCCCGTTACAGTGTTTTGGTAATCAGCTCTGGTGGTGCAGGTTCAATGATCCTGCCAGGGCCATCATTCCGCTTTCTGGAGATTTTACGGGCTTTTACATCGCCGCTTCAGCCTTCTACTGCACCCTCGTCCGCCATACTCACTTGCTGGAGCACAATCTCAGCAAAAAGCCTATCCCGCCCAAGCCGTGATTAGAATGTGGATTTGTGATTTCGGATTTCGAAAAGCCGGCGCATAAGCGCAAAACTCGTCAAGCCGGAGGCGAAATTAGCTTGGGCTAGGGAAGGGTGTGCGGGGGCCAATCCGCAATTCGAATTTCAAAATAACTTTTCCCTGTTTGTTTTTGTCCGATTGAGGGTAGTAAAGAGTGATGGAGGCTCGAAGCGTAGAAGCTGTCGTTCGAACGCTGAATGAGGCTGGGGTAAGGTATATTATCGTGGGAGGGGTTGCGGTAAATGTTCATGGGTACGTCAGACTGACCATGGATCTCGATTTAGTTATTCAACTAAAGCCCGAGAACATCGCGGCGGCTTGGGAGGCGATGGGAAAGATTGGATACCGAGCACGGATTCCTGTCAGTGGAAAGGATTTTGCCGATGAGCAAAAAAGGGAGTTGTGGAGAAGGGAAAAGGGAATGTTGGTTTTGCAGTTCTGGTCGGATCAGCACTCACGAACTCAAGTCGATGTCTTTGTTAGGGAGCCATTTGATTTCGACAAGGAACATGCGGCCGCGCTGCATCAAGAGCTTGCGCCCGGCCTGATTGCCAAGGTCGTGGGTTGGGATGCATTGATTCAGATGAAAAAAGAGGCGGGTCGCGTGAAGGATCTAGCGGATGTCGATATGCTGGAAAAAATTGGAAAACTTAAATGACCCAAGAAGAGTTCGACAATCATCCAGCATGGAAAGACGCTAACTACGAGGGAGCTGAGCGAACCATGTTACAAAATGGAATGAGAATGACCCTGATAGAAAAACTCCGCTGGCTTGAGGAAGCGGAGACCTTCTCCCTGCAATTTCCCATCAACCGCCGCCGTGCCATCGCCGAGGGGCGACTTCCGCCAGAAGCTGGCTGATTTCGGATATCGAAATTCCAAATTCGAAATTATCGGAGGCCTTTCGATGTTCTTCCCGCGGCGGTGAATATGGCCAACAGTTGCTTGCTCCTGCATAAGCCTTATAGCCTCTTGATTTGCCCCGATTCCGGCTTCCAGCAATAATTCCAGCCAATAGAGGGTTTCCGAAGCTTCTTTCTCCACAATGGCTAACTTATGGATAAAGTCCGCCTTGGACTCCGCCCGGTTAGCTTCCCGGTAGTTTGCCCCGATGGAGGTACCGGATTTAAGCAGCTGCCTCCCCAGGGATTCGCCAAGGTAGTTTTTCGGCAGACTTTCCAAAAACCGGATTAATTGCAGCGAGAACTCCTTCGTCCGTTTTTCCAGCTCAACCTTGTTCATTTGATTAATCCCAATTCGCAATCCCAAATTCGCATTCCGAAATACTCTAACTCCCCGCCCTGAAGTTCACGCCTGAACATCCAAGTATCCCATCTCCTGAAAATGCTGGTCAAAGGCCAAAGCCGTTCGGATGGCCAGCTGTCGCATGGCATCAAAGCTGGTCAAATCTACTAAGCTAAGATTACGACGCTGGGCAATGCGCCACTGCGCGGCGGCACGCTCAAATCCATCAGCACCAACCTCATGAATTTTGCATAAGGGCAACCAGTCGTCCTGAAAGGCCATCACCGCCTCTGCACCCAACCGTCGCTGAATAAGAGACCAGCTTTCCAGGCGGACATAATCTGTTGTCCACAACTCAGATTTGCCTCGAGCCAGAGCGGACCATTTGTTGGCAGCCGCAGGGTGAAACTTGTCTCCCTTGTCTAACGCCGCCAGAAAAGCTGTAGTATCGATAAAGATAGGATTCACCAACGAGCGCCTAGGTGTTCATCGTGTTTTTCGGCGAGATTGTTCAGACCGCTGGAAAACTTGCCCAGGGAGCTCAAGGCACGGGCCCATTTCTGATCGCACTCTTGCGATTCGATCGTCTGATCGAGGGATCTGCGGACAATTTCCGATATGCTCTTTCCCGTCTCCTTAGATTTTATTTTCAGACTGTCATAGGTCGTTTTTTGGAACTGAATCTGGGTTCGTATCATGTCGGCATTATAGTATATGCATGCCATCAGTCAACTTTCTTTTGACTTAGCGCCCTTCTGTTAAACGACACTCTAAATTGAGCAGAATTTCGGTCCTCCAGTTTCTGGGATTCCTCCTGAGTTCTTTGCATATGTTAGATGAACGATGGGGGACCATCGATTGACGGCGACGGGGCGGGGGATAGGTTAAAAATATGTCAGAGAATGAACTGATGAATCGAATCACGCTGGATCCCGAGGTCTGCCATGGAAAGCCTTGCATCCGAGGGCTTCGTTATCCAATCGAGTTCATTCTCGAAATGTTGAGCGGGCCCACCACCCCGTCTCAGTTTCTCCATGAATATACAGACCTGCAGGAGGATGATCTGAAGGCGGCTTTTGCCTATGCCGCTAAAATGAGCAGAACCAAGAGGTTTGAAACACTGAGGGCATGATGTTCTTAATGGATGCCCAGCTCCCAGTGGCTTTAGCGGAGGAGTTGAGAGCGCTGGGGCATGATGTGCGGCACACGTGGGAGCTTCCGAGAAAGAATGAGACACCAGATTCCGAAGCCAGCAGATTAGCGGATCTGGAGGGTCGAATCGTCGTATCCAAGGACAGCGATTTTGTGGTGGGCCACCTGATCGTAGGCTCGCCAGGCAAACTTTTGCAGATTAGCACTGGAAATATTGAAAATTCGGTGCTGATCCAGCTCTTCCGGCGGCATGATCTGGCCTTGCAGAAGGCTTTTTGTGAAAGTTCGTTTGTGGAGATCAATCAACGGCAGTTGATCGTACACGGATGAGAGAACCTCTTAGTCCTGCCCTCCAATTCAGTCTTCATTTTATTGTGTGCTTTTGGTTTATCTAAATTTCGGCTTTCCGAATTCCACGCGTAAGCGTGTCCCGCAACCGCGGGGCGCTTTTCGAGTTCCGCTTTTTTTAAGCCAGGCGCTCTTCAGCTGGCCGCCGTGAGTCGTTGCTGCTCCGCCATCTTGGCAAAATGGCCCTTGGCCTTGAGGAGCTGCTCAAAGGTTCCACGCTCCACAATCCGTCCGTGATCCAGAACGATGATCTCATCCATGTTTGCGAGGGTCGAGAGGCGGTGAGCGATGCAGATGACGGTTCTCCCTTCCTCAAGAGAATCGATGGCAGTTTGGATTTCTTTTTCTGCACGGGAATCCAACGCAGCGGTCGGTTCGTCTAGAACTAGGATCGGAGCGTTACGGACAAATGCCCTAGCAATTGCGACGCGGGCCTTTTGCCCACCAGAAAGAAGCTGCCCACGCTCCCCGCATGGAGAATCGTAACCGGACGGCATCTGCATGATGAAGTCGTGAGCATAGGCATGTTTGGCCGCCTGCTCGATCTCCTGCTGGGTTGGATTCCCTTTGCCAAAACCAATGTTGATGCCAACTGGCAAGTTAAAAAGGACGACGTCCTGGCTGACTAAAGCCATCTGGTGGAGTAAATCTTTTGTCGCGTAGTCGCGCAAGTCGTGGCCGTCGAAAAGTAGCCTCCCCTTCGTCGGATCGTAAAAACGCATCAGGAGGTTGATTAGAGTGCTTTTGCCCGAACCGCTTTCTCCTGCTAGGCCTATCTTTTTCCCTTTCGGAATCTCCAAGCTAATATCGTGGAGAACATCGGTATGTCCGTAAGAAAAAGTTACATTTTCTAGGCGGATTCCCTCTCGGAAGGATTTTAAGGGGCGGGGATTGGCGGGCTCGACCACCGTAGGTTTTTCCGAAAACAGCTCCTCCAGTCTCTGAGTGCTGACCGTGGTCATCTGAAGGGTGAGATGAAGATTAGCAATCCGTTTGATCGATAGAGGAGCAAGAAGGAGAGCGCTGAGGAAGGCTACGAGATTCCCAGGCTTAGCGCTGGTGGAGAAAACGAAGATGAGGAGAAATCCGATGCCGAGCATCGCCAAAATCTCGATCAGGGGATTCAGTAAATTTCGGGTCTGGGCTGTTTTCACGCTCATCTCTACCCCGAGATTCGCCTGCTCACGGAAGGATCGTAGTTGAAGAGCCTCCATCGCATAGGCCTTAACGATACGGACTGCAGCGAGGGCTTCTAAAAGTCCGCCACTTTGGGTAACGGTTAAGCCTGTAAACTTCTTGGTGAGAGCCTTCAGCCGCCGACCACATGAGACAACAGGCACAGCGACCAGAGGCAGCATACAGACAGAAATGAGGGTTAGCTTCCAGTCGATGATCAGCATGCTGATCAGAATACTCAAAACAGCAAAAGGCTCTCGGACGGTGTCGATAAATCCATTAGTCATGGCGGCATAGATGGCACTGGTGTCGGCAGTAATTCGTGCATAAAGATCTGCGACCGACATTTTTTGAAAAAAGGCCATGGAAAGTTCCTGGGCCTTGCGCAGGGCGGCGACTTGCATGTCTCGGATTACTCGAGCACTGACCCAAGTCAGGAAGTAGGTGCTGAAGTAGCTGGCCATAGCCCGAAGGCCCATGACAAGTGGAAGAAGAGAGAAGCCGCCGAGCATCTGTTTCCAGGTTATTTTCTGACCCATCCGCGGGAGCCACTCGTCCGAAGCGGCTTGGAAGCTCTTGCCCATGGCAGCTGTTTTTTTCTTCAGAGCGGTTTTAATTTTTTTATCGAACGAGGCGGTTTCGGCGGCTGGGATCGATTCGACCTGGGCCACCGGCGGAGTTTGAGCTGGGGCTGGTGTCAAACGATTGAACAAGGTATTTATCGACAAAACAAACAAGCCGTTGGAAACACCAAAGAAGATGCTTAAGGCAATCCCTAGGACAAATCGGAATCGGTACGGCTTGAGGTAGGGGAGGCCAAAGGCCCAAATCTTTTTCAGCTCCTGCACTTGGCAAAGCTAACAGAACTCCCCTTTCGTTTCGAATTCTGAATTTGTCCCCACGCAGGACTCCTCGTGTGATGTGAAAAAGTTTGTGATTCCTCTCGACGAAATATTGGATAAACTGAAGATCAGTATGAAATGCATCATTCTTGCTGGCGGGCTGGGAACTCGCATCAGCGAAGAAAGTGGATCCCGACCGAAACCTATGTTGGAAATAGGAGGTAAGCCCCTTCTTTGGCACGTGTTGAAGATTTATTCCGCCCATGGCATTCGCGATTTCATCATCTGTATTGGCTACAAGGGGTATGTGATTAAGGAGTATTTTGCGAACTACTTTCTGCACATGTCAGACGTGACCTTCGACATGCAGAAAAACAGTATGGAGGTACATGAGAAACACGCTGAACCATGGCGGGTGACCCTAGTTGATACTGGGGAGGCCACCATGACCGGCGGGCGCCTGAAGAGGGTCCAAAGCTACGTCCCGAAAGAAACCTTTTGTATGACCTATGGGGACGGGGTGGGCGATGTGGACATCACTGCAGTGATCCGAGCTCATCAGGCGGCCGGCAAGAAGGCCACGGTTACAGCGGTTCAGCCGCCCGGGCGCTTCGGGGCCATGCATGTGGAGGGCAACTCGGTGACTCATTTTGTGGAAAAACCGGAGGGGGACGGAGGCTGGATCAATGGAGGCTTTTTTGTGCTGGAGCCAAGCGTTCTGGATTTAATTTCCGGAGATGAGGTGATCTGGGAGCGGGAACCGCTCCAAGGTCTGGCCGCCTCAGGGCAACTCCATGCCTTTCGCCACCAAGGCTTCTGGCAACCCATGGATACGATGAGAGATCGGCAATACCTCGAAGAGCTTTGGGCCGCAGGTAAGTCTCCTTGGAAAAACTGGTGATCTTGCAAAGCGCTTTCCGTGGTAAGCGCGTCTGGCTTAGCGGGCACACCGGGTTCAAGGGGTCATGGCTTTCCGAGTGGCTTCTTCAACTTGGAGCCGTTGTACACGGCTATGCTTTGGCGCCCGACACAGCCCCCGCTCTCTTTGATCAGCTCGGCCTGGCCGGACGTCTTGAACATGAAGTGGCTGATATTCGGGACGCCGAGGGGCTCAGGCGCTCCATTCGCTCTTTCCGGCCCGATTTTGTCATCCATATGGCCGCCCAGCCTTTAGTGCGCCGTTCTTACGCGATTCCCGTGGAGACCTATGAGACCAATGTGATGGGGACGATCAACGTCCTGGAAGCGTTGCGTGGCATCTCCCACCCCTGCGCTACCGCGATCGTCACAACCGACAAGTGCTATGAAAATCTTGAGTCGGGTCGCGCATACGAAGAAAGTGATCCTTTAGGAGGGCGTGATCCATACAGTTCCAGTAAGGCCATGGCGGAGATCGCCACGGCTGCTTATCGAAACTCCTATTTTCAGAAAGGGCCAGTTCGTTTTGCCAGCGCCCGTGCCGGCAATGTCATCGGCGGCGGTGATTGGGCGGAAGATCGTATTGTCCCCGATGCCATGAGAGCATTGGAGATGGGTAAAACAATTGCTGTCCGCAATCCCAAGGCCGTTCGGCCATGGCAGCATGTCCTTGAGCCCCTTAGCGGATACCTGGCACTGATTGCGCGTTTGGCTGAGGATCCGGCGGTCGCGCTGCCTTTCAATTTTGGTCCTGGACGTGAGTCAAACCGAACCGTTGAGGATCTTGTCGCCGAGCTACTGAAACATTGCAAGGGATCCTGGAGGGATGCTTCCGATCCCCAAGCTCCGCATGAAGCCACGCTACTTAACCTTTCCATTGCACGGTCTGAGGCCATCCTGAATTGGCGGCCGAAGTGGGGCTTTACACAAACTGTTGAAAAAACAGCTGTGTGGTATAGGGATGTCCGCGAGAACAAGGCGACTCCTCTTGATATTATTCGTCGCCAGATCGTTGATTACACCACATGAGCAAACCCCTTCCACAACTCAAAGAGGAGATCCTGCGTCTTACCCGTGAGTATTCAAAACTCGCCCACGCAGCACAGCGACCCGGTACCGACACAAGTCGTGCGCCGTTTATTCCGGGTGAGACAATTGTTCCCTACGCTGGCCGTGTTTTCACGGAGGATGAGGTCGAGGCCGCCGTAGGAAGCACGTTAGATTTCTGGCTGACGCTTGGACCGGAAGGGGAGGCTTTTGAAAAAGAGTTGGCGGCTTTTCTGGGGGTAAAATACTCGCTTCTTGTGAACTCGGGTTCCTCGGCGAATCTGGTGGCTCTCTCCGTGCTAACCACGCACAAGCTCCCAGATCACAAGAGAGTCAAGCCAGGTGATGAAGTGATCACAGTAGCCGCAGGATTCCCCACGACCGTTGCCCCGATTCTTCAGAGTGGAGCAATCCCCGTCTTCGTGGATAACGATCCCGCCACTGGCAACATCCGCGTGGACCAGCTGGAGGCTGCATTCAGGCAAGGAAAGACAAAGGCCATGATGATCGCCAGTGCACTGGGGAATCCTTTTGATGTCGCCAGTGTACTTGAGTTTTGCCGCAAACATGACCTTTGGCTGATTGAGGATAATTGCGATGCCCTCGGGTGCACTTACTCCATGCCGATCGAGAGGGCCAAGGCGCTTGGAATCACAGAAAACTCTCCTGGTATCGCAGAAAATGGCACGCACATCACCCGTTACACAGGTACTTGGGGTGATATCTCCACCCAGTCATTCTATCCACCGCATCATCTTACCATGGGAGAGGGTGGTGCCGTGAACATCGTTTCTCGGCCACCCCTCAAAACCTACGCCGAGAGTTTCCGTGACTGGGGTCGCGACTGCTGGTGTCCATCCGGTAAGGATAATAGTTGTGGCAAGCGCTTCGGATGGAATCTCGGCGAACTCCCTCCGGGGTACGACCACAAGTACACCTACAGCCACCTTGGCTATAATCTTAAGCCGCTTGATCCGCAAGCTGCTATTGGACGAAAGCAACTGTTGAAACTCCCAGCATTCATCCAGGCCAGGGAGCAAAACTGGGAATACTTGCGCGCCGGACTAGATGATCTCTCCGATGTTTTCAACTTCAGTCTGCCGACACATGCAACCGCATGGAAAAAGCCCTCGACCCTTGACCTTCGAGCCTCGACTTTTGAGTGGGACGACACGCGTTGTCGGACTAACTGTAGCTGGTTCGGCTTCATGCTCCGCGTGAAGGCCTCGGCTCCCTTCACCCACACCGACTTGGCGCGCCAACTCGACGAGAAAAAAATTGGGAACCGGATGTTTTTTGGCGGGAATCTCCTCCGCCAGCCTGTCTTTGTACAGCTGCGCAAGGACCGCTCCGACTCATTTCGCGTAGTGGGAGAGATGAAGGGAGCGGACGAGATCATGAATCAAGCCCTCTTCTTGGGAACCTATCCCGGACTCAGCAGGGAGATGATGGATTACGAGATCGAGGTCATCCGGAACTTCGTGCGGAGCTTCTAATTCTCAAAAGGTAAAATTCACCCGTGCCGCTTCCCCCGCTCCCTAAGGAAGATCTTGAGGCGGTGTTTTGCCAAGTTGGCAAAGATTGGGAAAAGTTACGCGGCAAAAACGTCTTCCTGACTGGAGGGGCTGGTTTTTTTGGCAGCTGGCTTTTGGAGACACTTCTGTTCTCCGAAGATCGGCTTGGCTTGGGGGTGAAAGTTTGGGCCTTAAGTCGAGACCCCAAGCGCTTTCGGGAGAGGTTGCCCTACCTCGCGGGCCACTCGTCGGTTTTTTCGGTTGGCAGAGGGGTAGAGGGCTTCGCATTTCCACGGGAAAAAATGAATTTCGTCATTCATTCCATGGTGCCAGATCCAGGGATGCCCTTACCGGAGATGGAGGCTTGGTTTGAGGCGGGAACCGCGCGCCTGCTGGAGCTGGCGGCTCGTGACAAATGCGATGGTTTTCTCCTTTGCAGCACCGGGGCTGTCTATCAGACACAAGGCCGGCCCTTGCGAGAGGAAGACCCACTGATTCCACTGGACGCGCCCCTTTCCTACGGGAGAATTCGCCGCCAGGTCGAGGATCAGTGTCGAGAGACTTGTTCGGCCCGTGGGCTTCCTCTTAAGATCGCTCGGGGCTTCGCCTTTGCCGGCCCCCGCCTACCACAGAACGCCGGCTTTGCCCTAGTGGACTTTTTAAAAGATGCTACGGAAGGAAAAAATATTCGGGTCAAAGGCACCGGGGAGACGGTCCGTTCCTACCTTTACGCTTCCGATATGGCGGTTTGGCTTTGGAAGATCCTCCTGACCGGGCAAGAGACCATCGAATTCAACGTGGGCTCGGGGGAGGGAATTCGGTTGGCCGAATTGGCAAAAAGAATTGCCGATTTCGCTCAACGAAAAGTTGAAGTTTTGGGTCAACCATCCTCCGGGGCAGTTCAAAACGGGGTTTATGTTCCCGCGGTGCAAAAAGTCCGAGAATCGCTGGATATGCCGGCAATACTTTCCCTGGATCGCATTCTGAAGAAAATGGTGGCGGCTACCCGCTTATGAATTGGTGCAAAGCTCTTTTCAAAGGCGAATTCGAAACTTTAGCCAGGATTTCTGCAAATCAGCTATCAACAATCCTGCGCATCGGATCCCAGCCCTCTAGCGTGAATCGAGTTCTTTGAGAGCGGTTTGCTGTCTGTTTAGGAGGTGCACGCGGGCCTTGCCAATGGGCGCTAGATTTCGATTGGCGCGATTGATAGTCGGATAAATTGACGTTGAGTCATTCGCATATAATGTTCGAGGAGCGTTACAGTTAATTCTTTTCGTATATTCTTATTGAAACAACTGGCATCAACAATCTCTTATGGCCAAGCCCCTCAAAAAAGTTATTGCGCTGCTAAACAAGCCTTTCCGCGCAGCTAAAAAAAGTATCATTAAGATACTTTACGCAATAATTGAGCCATATTACCAAAAGCAATTTTCCGGACAATCTAGACCTGGCTCTAATGCTTGCCTGACAGACTCGGCGCATATATTGGCCGCTTTTCCTGAACTACAAAAGCTGGACCGAGGCTTAAATTACTTTCTTCTGCATGCAAGTTTTGGGGACAAGTGGTTTATTCTTTCCTTGCTTGCTGCACACTTTGAAAATTATCTAACAAGCCGAGTGATTGCCGGGACGAAGGATAAAGAACTTATCGAAATTTTTTTGGGTGAAACATGCTTGAAGGAAAGATTTGTCTTTATCGATGAAGCCGCTTTAAGTCGGATTTCTTCAAAATTTAGACCTATCAGTCCTGTTTCAAGTCAGATAATCGATTCTTGGTCTGCGCCCGGTTGTTTACATACTATAACCCCTTATTTGCTTAAAAATGGCCTCCCCCCCGGCACCATTCGGCATCTTCATCTTTGTTACTATCCATACTTTAATGAGTTAATCCATTTACATGCTGTCGGATATATGACGCTTCAGAGGACCATACTTTATCTTCCCTTTTCGACCAAGCCGCAACAGCCAACTTTCTACCGCAAGGAGGATTACGAGGAGCTTGATCGAATCACAGAATCATCTTCCGATCCTTCCGAAAAAAAAAATCTGCCTTTCATTCTTTTTAATGTTGTCAATTTTAGCCACCAACCTCTTACATTATTTCAAATATCGCTGGCATGCGCGCTCTTTGAGTTTGCGGGTTATCGGGTCATTATAAATTCTGCGCAAAGCGAGCAGAGGGCTGACTTCTTGGCTCTCACATGCAACCGAAAAAGCCTTTCAGTGGTTGATGTCCCCCCGAGAATGCTAGTTTTAGTTTGCAATGCTGCTTATGCGGTGGCCGGGGTTTTGGGCGGGGCTATGAGCATTACCGCTTGTTTCAGTAGTGCCCATATTCTGAGCCTGCAATCTACGGCATTAGGCATTGGATGCGAAGATGACGACCTTTACGCTGATAGGGGAAAAGGAAACCTGTGGCTTTGGCACGACCAGGATTGGCCTTGCTTGCGTCCCGGGCGCGTAATGGTAAACGAGTATATCGGTGACTCCAAATCCCTGTCCGATGAGTCGCTAAGGAAATTAATCGAGTCGTTCCTTGTGAAGATTCAACCCAAGGTAAGCTAGAGCCATAGGCCCTCTGGCTTTGGATTCGGGGATGGAGATATTCACAACAAATTTTTAGTTAGATGTTTCTTTTTGTGTTGTTGTGCAATAAATCAGAAAAAGTGGGGATGCGGTAAAATCAAAACTCCCTTTTTATATCTTATGTCTCTACAGTCCTCTAATGGTTAGGCTAGAGCAACACTTGGTAAAATACCGCCAACTTATAGATGAAGGCCTACAAGGGTTAGCATCAGATCCGGTTTGGCCGCGGACTCAGATTGAATTTGCTGCTGCTCGTCAGCGGGGGGGCACGATTTTTCTCGCCGGGAACGGGGGGAGTGCGGCGAATGCCAATCATTTGGCCACGGATCTTATTTACGGTGTGAATCAGCAGGGACGTGGGGCATTTCGGGTACATTCCCTTGCGTCCAATCCTTCTGTTTTGACCTGCCTGGGCAACGATATTGGATTTGAAAACATTTTTTCACACCAGTTGGAGGCACTGGCCGAGTCTGGGGATCTTTTTCTGGTTTTTTCAGGTAGTGGCAATTCTCCCAATATTCTAAACGCACTGAAGTCTGCCAAAAAAATCGGGGTGATTTCGGTGGCTTTTCTGGGATACGATGGGGGGGGGGCAAAGACCTTGGCGGATCTGCCACTTCATTTTCCCATTCACGACATGCAGGTCGTTGAGGATCTGCATATGATAGCCGGCCATCTTCTCTTTAAACATCTCCGATGAGTCGTCCGAAGATTCTGGTCATCGGGAGCAACTCCTACACGGGGGCAGCATTTATTGATCATGCCCTGTCCGAAGGACATGAGGTCGTCGGGGTAAGCCGCTCGGAGGAATTGAACCCCGTCTTCCTACCTTACCACTGGGGTCCGGCCGAGCGGCTGAAGAAGTTTTCTTTTTTACGCATGGATCTGAATGAAAAAGCGGAGGAGATCGGTCGCTTGGCCCGGGAACAAAATCTCGCTTGGGTGGCGAACTTTGCGGCCCAAAGCATGGTGGCGGAAAGCTGGCTGACTCCCGTCCATTGGTACCAGACCAATGTAGTGGCGAATGTCCGACTCCACGAGGAGCTCCGCAAGTGGGATGGACTGAAAAAATATCTACATGTGACCACCCCGGAAGTTTATGGGAGCTGTTCCGGCGTGGTAAGGGAGGATGCCCCCTTCAACCCCAGTACGCCCTATGCGGCTTCCCGGGCGGCTTGTGATCTGCATTTGATGACTTTCTTCAAGCGCTACAATTTTCCCGTGGTGTTTACCCGAGCAGCTAACGTCTACGGGCCGGGACAGCAGCTCTATCGCATTGTTCCGAGAGCGGCGCTTTTTTCCCGGCTGCAAAAGAAGCTCCCCCTTCACGGAGGCGGTCATTCCACGCGGGCGTTTATCCACGGGAAGGACGTGGCGACAGCCAGTTTGGCTATTTTGGATCGGGGACAATCTGGGCAAGTGTACCATCTTTCTACGGACCGCTTCATTGCCATACGAGATTTGGTCTCGATGATCGCCCAGAAAACTGGATCCTCCTTTGAAAAACTGGCAGAAGTTACGGAGGACCGTCCGGGTAAGGATGCGGCCTATCTGCTCGACTCCACCCGAGCGAAGCAGGAGCTAGGATGGGCTCCGGCTGTTGATCTTGAAGCCGGGGCAGACTCGGTCATTCGGTGGATCGACCAAAATCTGTCCACGCTTCGCACCCTCCCCGATCACTACATCCACAAACCATGAGCCACAAAATACTCAGCTATCACCGGGCATTGGCGGTTTTTGCGGCTCTCCGCAAAAAAAGAAAAACCATCGTCCAGTGCCACGGGACCTTTGACCTGGTGCACCCCGGGCATGTAATTCATTTCGAGGAGGCGAAGAAGCTTGGGGATGTTTTGGTGGTCACCCTGACCGCCGCTTCCCACGTAAACAAAGGCCCTGGCCGGCCGTTTTTCAATGATGCCCTTCGGTCCAAGGCTTTGGCGGCTTTGGAATCGATAGACTATGTCGTGATTGTTCCCCATACCACGGCGGTGGAAGCCATAGAACTCGTCCGGCCCCATGTTTATTGCAAAGGGTTGGAATATCAGGATTCGGCCAACGATGTCACTGGCAATATTAAGCAGGATGTCGCGACCGTGGAAAGGCTGGGGGGGCGGGTTCGCTATGTGGGATCGGTGGTCTTTAGTTCAACGCGGCTGCTGAACAACTATTTCGAAACGCAGGAGCCAAAGGTGAAGGACTTTTGCCGGCAGTTGGCTGGACGATTTGATCCGCGGGCCTTGCGGGCGAGCGTGGATGCATTCGCCCGAAAAAAAGTTCTGGTCATCGGGGAGATTATTTTTGATCGCTATTCCACGGTCGACGTTCAGGGGTTGACTTCGAAGAATCGGATTCTGTCCGCCCGTCATTTGGGGGAGGAAACGCACGGGGGGGGCGCGCTGGCTGTGGTGCGGCATCTCCGGGAGTTCACCCCGCATGTGCGCTTGGCGACGGTGACGGGTGACGAACCATGGCTGGGGAAACTGCTTCAGCCTTACCGAAAGTGCCTGAGCGGGCTCATCCGGCAAAAAGATGGTGTGACCATCGTGAAACAGAGGTTCGTCGAGCCAAAGGCGGAGGGAAAGGAGCTTTCCAAACTCTTTTCTCTGAATTTCATCCGAAACGAACCGCTGGATGCCAAGACGGAGAAAAAGTTTCTCGCACGACTCCGTAAGTTGGTCCGATGGGCCGACGTCGTGCTCGTGATGGATTTCGGCCACGGGCTGATGACTTCTCCGGTGCGGAGGATGATCGAAAAACAGGCAAAGTTTTTGGCCGTGAATTGCCAAACCAATAGCAACAACCACGGGTTCAACGTCATCAATCGCCGCTATCGGCGGGCGGATTCTTTTTCCCTCGATCAGATGGAAATCACCCTGGCCGTCGGCCGGAGGCAATTTAATTTCGCCGAGGCTCTGGGAGATCTTCGCCGCACCCTCAAAAGCCGCTATGCCTGGCTGACACGAGGCGGAAGGGAAACTATCGGGCTGACCCCGCGTGAAACGTGTTACTGCGCCCCGTTCGAGCGCAATATTGTGGATACGGTAGGAGCCGGCGATGCGTTTTGCGCACTGGCGACCTTGGCTGCGGCGGAAGGATTGCCGATTGAAGCGGCTACCTTTCTCGGGCAACTGGCAGGGGCCCAGGCGGTGCGGGTTCCGGGCAATGCCGAGCCCGTGAAAAAAAGCGATCTTTTGAAAAGTGGAATGAGTCTGTTGACATTCTAACCAAGGAGAAGCAATGAAAATACTACTTACTGGCGGATGCGGATATGTAGGAACCCCGTTGGCCCAGCGATTGATCGAGATGGGTCATGAGCTGACGGTGGTCGACGTGCAGTGGTTTGGCAATTATCTGAAGCCGGCCAAGGGCCTCAAGGTAATCCAAGCCGACATTCGGGAAATCGACAGCGTTCCATTCGATGGAATCGATGCAGTTTTGCATCTCGCCAATGTCGCGAATGATCCCTGTGCGGATCTGAACTCCAAGCTCAACTGGGAGGTGAACACCTTGGCCACCATGTTTTTGGTGGAAAAAGCCATCCGCCACGGAGTGAAGCAGTTTGTCTACGCGAGTTCGGGGAGTGTTTACGGGGTGAAAGAGGAGCCGGAAGTGACCGAGGAGTTGTCTCTTGTGCCCATTTCGGATTACAACAAAACGAAAATGGTCAGCGAGAGGGTCTTGTTAAGTTATTCGGACAAAATACGCACCACCATCATCCGCCCAGCCACCATTTGTGGATACTCCCCCCGCATGCGGTTGGATTTGTCCGTCAACATGCTCACGATGCAAGCGCTGACTAAGGGCAAGATCACGGTGTTTGGAGGAAATCAGACGCGCCCAAACATCCATCTCCAGGACATGATCCGGGTCTACGAGCATTTTCTCGCCAAGCCGGAGTTGACCGGAATTTACAACGCGGGATTTGAAAACATTTCCATTCTTGATATTGCGGAAAGGGCAAAGAAGTATGTGCCGGCAGAGATTGTGGTGACAACCTCCAACGACCCGCGCTCCTACCGCCTTTCCTCAAAAAAGCTTCTGGCCACAGGATTTCAGCCGAAATATGGGGTCGAAGATGGAATCCGGGAAGTGATTGAGGCCTACCGGGATGGCAAGTTGCAGGACCGCGAGGAGAACTACAATATCAGGACGATGAAAAAGCTGGGGTCTCTGGCTTGATTTCCAATCCCGCAGAAATCACCCCCGATCTCCAAGCGGAGCTCTTCCGCTCCATGCTGCGGATCCGTCTGGTGGAGGAGGCAATTGCTGAAGCCTATCCGCTGCAAGAGATGCGTTGTCCAGTACACCTTTCGATCGGCCAAGAGGCGGTAGCCGCGGGTACTGCTGCCGCCTTCGCGCCAGGTGATCTAGCCATGAGCGGGCATCGTTCCCATGCCCACTACTTAGCGAAGGGAGGCGACCTCCGGGCGTTGTTAGCTGAACTAATGGGGCGGGAGAATGGCTGCTGCCGCGGGCGAGGAGGCTCAATGCATCTGATTGACCAATCGGTAGGATTTATCGGTGCTGTTCCCATCGTCGGTAGCACAATCCCCATAGCTGTGGGGCTGGCATTTGCAGACAAGCTGAAGGGGATTCAACGAGTGACTGCTGCTTTTTTTGGTGAAGCGGCCACGGAGGAAGGAGTTTTCCATGAAAGTGCAAACTTTGCTTCTCTTCATCGCCTTCCCGTTGTCTTTGTCTGCGAAAACAATCTTTACTCGGTTTATTCTCCCATGAGCGTCAGGCAGCCTTCCCATCGGGAGGTTTTTCAACAGGCTCAGGGGCACGGAATTCCGGCAGAGCAGGTGGATGGGAATGATCCAGAGGCCGTATTTTTATCTGCAAAAAAGGCCCGGAGTAGAGCCGCTTCGGGAGGGGGTCCGACATTTATTGAGTATAAAACTTATCGATGGAGAGAGCACTGCGGGCCTGCATTTGACAATCATATTGGATACCGCACGGAAGGGGAGTTTGAGGCATGGAAAAAACGCGACCCAATCGAACTTTATAAACAAAAAATGATTTTCCAAGGCCATCTCTCTTCTATAGACAAGGAAGAAATCCGGGAACGTATTTCTCTCGAAATACTGGAGGCGCTAAAATTTGCGCGGGCTGGGGGTATCCCGCGAGGTCTTCATGATTTTGTTTACGCCCCAAAATCATGAGTGATCTGACATATGCGGAAGCGATTCGCGATGGATATCGCGAGGCTATGCAGAAAGATCCATCGGTTCTTCTTATTGGATTGGGTGTGCCTGATCCGAAAGGCTTTTTCGGAACCACGAGCGGCCTTCTGGAAGCATTCGGCCCACTTAGGGTGATGGATATGCCGTGTTCTGAAAATGGCATGACCGGCATTGTCTTGGGGGCATCCCTCAATGGATTAAAACCCGTCCTAAATCATCAGAGGATGGACTTCGCCTTGCTAAGCATGGATCAAATTTGCAACCAAGCCGCCAAATGGAGTTATATGTTTGGTGGGAAGGCTCATGCGCCCGTCGTTTTCCGAATGATCTTGGGACGGGGATGGGGGCAAGGTCCGCAACACTCTCAGGCTTTGCACTCTTGGTTCGCCCACGTTCCTGGTTTAAAGGTTGTCATGCCCTCAACTCCGCATGATGCCAAGGGAATGATGATTGCCGCGATTGAGGATCCTAATCCTGTAGTCTATATCGATCATCGTTGGTTGCACCATGTACGAGGTCCGGTTCCATCTGGCCATTATCATGTCGAAATCGGGCCTTTACGCGTTGCACGGCCTGGCAAGGATGTAACTATTGTGGCGCTTTCCTACATGGTTCTCGAGGCCCTAGAGGCCGCGGAGCGCCTCGCCCAGGATGGAGTCGAGGCCGAAGTGTTGGACTTGCGCTGCCTGCGGCCTATGGACCGCGAGGGAGTGCTTCGTTCTGCGCGAAAAACTGGGAGGTTGGTAGCGGTGGATCAGGCCTGGGCTTGCGCAGGCATGGCCGCAGAAATTTTGGCCAGCGTGGCGGAAGATTCACAGACACACTTAAAATGTTCGCCTATGCGGCTCGCTCTTCCCGACTGCCCCGCTCCAACCAGCCCGGTACTCGCTGCAGAATATTATCCCCGTTCGGGGCATATTGCGGCTGCCGTGTTTCAAATGCTTGGACGTTCGGCGAATCTTGACGAAGTGGCGTTACAGCCCGGGATCGAATACGATAAACCCAACCCGGCCTTCACCGGCCCTTTTTAATCATGGCTGAAATCAACCTCCTTGATCGACTTCCCGAGGTGAAACGGGATCCCCGAGCGCGGGCGGCGGCAAAAACCGATGAAGACCGTAGGATCGCGAAACGGTTCGGTCGGGATTTTTTTGACGGGGAACGCCGTCACGGATACGGCGGTTTTCGATACGACGGCCGTTGGCTGCCGGTGGCCCGGCGGTTCGTCGAACATTACCGGCTGGAGCCCTCGGCTGCCATTCTGGATGTTGGAGCCGCCAAGGGGTTTCTGATGCACGATTTCCTTCAGATTCTTCCCCAGGCCGAAGTTCGGGGATTGGACGTTTCGCAATACGCTAAGGAGAATGCCCATGGGCGGATGGGGGAGTTGATTGATCTGGGCTCTGCTGAAAAACTTCCCTTCCCAGATCGATCTTTTGATCTCGTTGTCTCCATCAACAGCATCCACAACCTAAAATTAAATGAGCTCAAACAGGCGTTGCGGGAGATCGAAAGGGTCAGCCGGGCCCACAAATTCATCTCTGTGGATGCTTGGCGGACGGAGGAAGAAAAACAGCGGTTGATGGACTGGATTTTGACCGCAGAAACCTACATGCACGTGGACGACTGGCACCGCCTTTTTGCCGAGGTGGGTTATACCGGTGATGTCTGGTGGTTTATCCCGTGAAGACTTTGGCGGCCATCCTTGTGGAGCAGAAAAAGCCCCTAGAGTTAGCGGAGGTGGAGCTTCCTAAATTGGGCTACGGACAGGTGTTGGTGGAAATCAAAGCAACGCGGGTCTGCGGTTCACAGATTGGAGAGATCGACGGCGTCAAGGGCCCTGATAAATACCTGCCCCATCTCCTCGGGCATGAGGCTGGGGGTGTAGTCCTCGAGGTTGGACCCGAAGTGAAGCATGTTTCACCCGGTGATCGGGTGGTGTGTCATTGGCGTCCGGGATCTGGTATCGACGCGGGGGGATCGGTTTATAAGTGGGGCGGGAGGCTGGTGAACGCTGGCCCGATCACCACGTTTCAGAAAATATCCGTGATTTCGGAAAACCGCCTAACTAAGGTCCCATCAGAAACGGATGTCGAGCTTTGCTGCCTGCTGGCTGACACGCTGACCACCGGCTTTGGGGTTGTCGCTCGGGATGCACGGCTGGAGATCGGGGAATCTGCCGTGGTCATTGGAGTAGGGGGCATCGGTCTGGGAACCGTGCTCGGCGCGCATCTGGCCGGAGCCTGCCCGGTCATCGCGGTGGATCTGCACGATCACAAACTGGCCAAAGCTCGGGAGTTCGGCGCCACCCATACCATTCATGCGGGGCGGGAAGACATGGTGGGCCGGATCAGGGAAATTTTGGGTGGGAGCGCAGATGCGGTATTCGACGGCACGGGAAACCCTTCAGTCATCCAGAGCGCCTGGAGCATCACCTCCCCCAAGGGACGGGTGGTTCTGGTCGGAGTGATGCCTTCGGATCGCGCCCTCTCCCTTAACACCCTCCCGCTTCATTATGGAAAGCGGCTCATCGGTTCCGAGGGAGGGAGTAGTCGCCCCGCCCAAGATATTCCTAAGATAATCCGCATTTCGAGGGAAAGAAAAATTGCTTTGGCGCCAATGATTTCTCACAACTTTGGGATTTCAGAAATTAATTTAGCTATTTTGGATATGCGTAATGGAAAATGCATCCACACTTTGGTAGGATTTTAAAAATGAATTTGGGCATTCAAGAAAAACACGCTTTGGTGACGGGTGCGGGTCGAGGCCTCGGGCAAGGAATCTGTCTTGAATTGGCCGCAAATGGGGCAAAGGTTTTAGCTGTGTCGAGGACCCTCTCAGACCTAAAAATACTTTTGGATAAAATGGGAGGCAAGAGTTTGGGTCATGGAATTCTTGTTGCGGATCTTTCCGAGGTTGCAGGCCAGAACAAACTTAAAAAATATATCCGAGAATCTTTTAAAAACCCCGACATCATTGTGAATAATCTGGGCGGCAATCTGGGTTTTACAAATCCGCTAGGAGCAGTTTCAGAATGGCGCAAGGTTATGAATTTCAATGTCGAGGTCGCCATCGAATTAAACCGGACCTATATACCTCAGATGAGGCGATCTAAATGGGGTAGAATTTGCCACATATCGTCGATTTCTGCGTTAGAAAATCAGGGACCGCCCGCGTATTGCGCCGCCAAGGCGGCTTTGAATGCCTACGTACGCAGCCTCGGTCGCTACGTTTGTTCCGACAATGTGATTCTTACTTCTATCATGCCAGGGGCCGTTTTCACCCCTGGTGGATATTGGGACAAGACCAAGAAGAAGCGGCCCGATCATGTCAAAAAATACCTGCGGGAAAGAATGGCCATCCGCCGCTTTGGAAAAATTGAAGAAATCAGTGGTGTCGTTGCGTTTCTGTGTTCTGAGCAAGCCTCTTTTTGTGTAGGATCCTGTTTTCTGGCGGATGGCGGACAAGGGAGGGTATTTTTACCTTACGAATCTTGAAAAATTTATATAATTCTGACCTGCGCATACGAATTGCTGAAATGGTAAAGCGTTCGGGGGAAGGTCATATTCCCAGCTCATACTCTATAGTTGATCTTCTTGATCATCTTTATGGCAAAGTATTGCGCGTTCGGCCTGAGGAGCCAAAATGGTTTGGAAGGGATTATTTTATTTTAAGTAAAGGTCATGGATGTGGGGCTCTTTATGCGGTGCTGGCAAAATACAACTTTCTAAAAGAAAAAGACCTTTTGGATTATAGCACCTCTTGTGGAATTCTGGGAGGACATCCAGACATGACTAGCGTTCCTGGGATCGAAGCCAGCACAGGCTCCTTGGGCCATGGATTTCCCACTGCGGTAGGTCTTGGGCTGGGACTTCGGATCCAAGGTCGGATCAACCGGGTCTTTTCACTTTTGGGGGACGGCGAATGTCACGAAGGAACAATATGGGAAAGTGCGAATATTGCGGCGAATCTTCAGCTTGGAAATGTATGTGCAGTCGTGGATTGGAACGGTTCAGCAGCGCAGCTCATGCCCGTGGATGACCTTCCTGCCAAATGGATAGCCTTTGGTTGGGAGGTGAAAGTCATTAATGGTCATTCTATTGATGAAATGACCAAGTGTTTTGCGGATTTAACTTTTGCAGCGCGCGGAAAACCAAAAGCCGTTATAGCCAAAACCATTAAAGGCAAGGGAGTTAGTTTTGTGGAGGGGCACGGAAAGTGGCACCACCGGGTGCCCTCAGATGAGGAAATGGAGGCAATTCGCTTGGAATTGTCATGAAAAAACTTCGTCAAGAATTCGCTGACACCATGCTGGAAGTCGGCACTAGGAATCCACAGCTCGTTGTCCTGGTAGGAGACATCAGTCACGGGATATTGCAACCTTTCGCAAAAGCTTGTCCAGATCGCTATTATAATATCGGGATTTGTGAGCCTAGCATTGTGAATATGGCGGCAGGATTAAACAAAGTTGGGCTCATTCCAGTGATTCATACTATCGCGCCTTTCATTACGGAACGGGCCTACGAGCAGATCAAACTGGATTTCGGCTACCAGATGCTGAGCACGAACATTGTTTCCGTCGGCGGCGCGTTCGACTACGGCCAGCTCGGTTGCAGCCACCATTGCTATACCGACGTCTCGCTCATCTGCCACTTGAAGCGCGGTGTCGTCGTGCTCCCCGGTAGCCCGGTCGAGTTCAACAAGCTGTTCAAGGAGACTTATGCGAATGGTCTGATTAACTATTTCCGCCTCCCCGAGAAACCGCACGGCGTCGCGTTCGCTCCCAACGACATCCAGTTCGGGCGCGGCATCCGCGTCCGCGAAGGCCGCAACGTTACCATCGCCGTCATCGGCACCCAGCTCGCTAACGCGCTCGCCGCCGCCGACCAGCTCGCGGCCCAAGGCGTCTCCGCTGAGGTGCTCTATTTCCACACGATTAAACCCTTCGACGCCGACCTCCTTCGCGCCAGCGTTACGAAGACCCGTAGCTTCGTGACCGTCGAAGAGCTCTCCGCTCACGACGGCCTCTATAGTCTCTGCCTCCGCGCCTGCGTGGGCGTGAACGGTTTCTTCGCCGCGCAGATCGCCATCGAAGATTTTGTCCACGGCTACGGCACCTACGAGGAACTTTGCGCCCGCATCGGCATGAGCCCCGAAGGCATCCGCCAAACCGCCCTCGCTCTCACCCAAAAAGTCGCCTGAGCAAGTCCGACTCCGACGATACCCGCCACGAATGCACACAATCGATCAATGCGGCATAAGCGATTCGCGCGAATTTCACTCGTTGTGGAAACTGCCACGCTTGCCCCTCACCGAGCGCTTCGGTCCGTTTCGCCCCGAAAATGACGACCTTGCTTTCCATCAGGAACTCGTGATTTCCCTGCCGATCGGGCATGTGCAACTTCGTCGCCAGCTCGACCCCCGGGTGCTCTACACCTCAACGGACTATTCGTTTCGAACATCAGCATCAAAAACCGCCCGTCAAGGCACTGCCTTCTTCATCGATTTTCTCAAGCGCGCGGCGGCCGGTCGCGATTTTTCCTCCCTTGTCGATGTTGGCGGCAACGACTTTTTTCTAGCCCGCGAACTTGCCGGCTACACGGGACACCGGGCGGTGATCGACCCGATCTGCGCAGCTCAGGACGGGAAGACCGTCGATGGCATTCAAGTGATCGGCCGCTTCATCGAGCAGGTGGATCTTTCCCGCGATCTACCCCGACCCGATTTGGTCGTTTGCCGGCATACCCTCGAACACATCGCCCAGCCTCGCGCGGTCATCAATCAGTGGTTCAAGCAGTGCGATCCCGATTGCCTCTACCTCGCCGAGATCCCGTGCTTCGAAAACCTCGTCGAGGCCCAGCGTTTCGACGCCGTTTTCCATCAGCATTTCCACTACTACGACCTCGCCTCCTTCAAACACCTCATCTGGGAGTGTGGTGGAGAATACCTCAGCCACGCATTTAACCATCAGGGCTCCTGCGGCGGTGCGTTGCTCGTGGCGTTCCGTCGCGCCAAGACCGTGCAACCCAAGCCACTCCTCGATCTGCCCGCCCGCATTGCCTGGCTGGGAAAGCGCATCGCCCGCTACCGTGAGCAGATGGCCATTATGGGCGAGCTCCTCGGTGCGTTGCCAAAACCGGTCTACGGCTATGGCGCGAGCCTGATGCTCTCTACTCTTGGATATCATTTGAAGACAGATTTCTCCGCGCTCGAATGCGTCCTCGACGACGACGCCACCCGCGACGGTGCGACCTACGAAAACGTGCCCGTCACTGTGCGCCACCCCGCCAAAATCGCCCCCGCGCCCAACAGCTCTTACCTCATCACCTCGCTGGAAAATGTCCGCCCAATCTATAGACGCATCCTCGAGCTCACGCCGCGACGTATCCTCGTCCCTCTGATCAACTGACCATGCCCGCCACGATCACAGACTCCGTTGAACTCGTGTGGGACCTCGCCCGTGAGCGCCCCACCCTCGGTGGCGCGCTCGTGCTTCGCCAAGAAGGCGAAATTATGGCGCGCCGCAACGCAGCTTCGTTGCTCAACGTTCATCTGATCAGTTCCGAAAGGGATCGCCGAGCGGCCGAACACCTAGCTGAAATCGTTTTTGCGTCATCAGCTTTTCTGTTTCAAATAAACCATTCTGCCCCGTCTGTACGCGCTTGGCCTTCGCCCGATTCGCGATCCAAGCCAGGATTCTCTTATCTCAGTTTTTCCCGCTTGCTCGCGCTGCACGCTGAAAACGGCCTCGCGCCCCGCCTCCAGTGGCACGCGCATCCACAGGCCGTCGCGCAGAACGCGCGCGCGCGTTTCCCCGGCCGCTTGATCTGCATCCATCTGCGCTCCGTCGCGCCATTCGTTGCGGAAGAGAGCAACGCCAACGGCCCGACTTGGGACGCGTTCTTCGCCGCGCAAGCTCGCCCTGGGTCCCTCGACTTCCTGCTCATCGGCGATGATCCGCTACCCGTCGGTCTCACGCTTCGCCCCGGCGTCTCACGCGCGGTTGACCTTGGCCTCGATCTCGCCCCGCAGCTCGCTCTCGTCGGCAGCGCCGATGGTTTTCTCGGCATGGCCTCCGGCCTCTGCACTGCCGCCAACCTCAGTGATACGCCCCACGTGATCTTCAAACACCCCGTACATCACGCTGACGAAATGGCACGTGAGTTGGGTGACGCCGACCGCTTTGCCTTTGCCGGTCCTTGTCAACGGCTCTGGCGCCGAGAGTGCAACCCAAGCTCGCTCGACGAAGCGTTCACACTGATTTCAGCATGAGCACAACCCGCGAATACGAAGGTCAAACCGCCGTGATCACTGGCGCCGCCCGCGGTATCGGCTTCGGCATCGCCCGTCGCCTAGCTGAAGAAGGCGCCCGCGTCCTCATTGCCGATATCAATGCCGAGAGCGGCCACGGCTCCGTGCAAACCCTGCGCACCATCGGCCTCAAAGCGGATTTCCTCCCTGCCGATCTCTCGGCCCCCAGCGGAGCCACGGCCATGATCGCCGCCGCCGCCCAGTTGGCCGGCTCTGTCGATGTCCTCGTCAACAACGCCCGCGCAGGGCGCCGCCTCGGTTTGCTCGACGAGTCCGAAGAAAACTGGAACCTCACTCTTGATGTTGGCCTAAAAGCCGCATTCTTCGCCTCGCAGGCTACGATCAAGCTCATGGCCGAGCACAATGGCTGCCGCATCGTCAATATCGCTTCAGTGGCCGCAACTCAGGTGACCAACGAATCCCCTTCCTACCACGCCTTTAAAGCAGGACTGCTTCAACTGACCAAATATCTCGCCGTCGCAGGCGGCCCACATCGCGCCCGCGTCAACGCGATTCTCCCGGGCCTCATCGTGCAACAAGATCATCGCCCACGTTTCGACGCACCCGACAATGCCACCTACCGCGCGCTTGCCGCCCGCTACCAGCCCCTCGGTGATGTAGGCACTGAGCGCGACGTCGCTGAAGCCGTGCTCTATCTCTGCTCGCACCGCGCCCGCTACGTGTCCGGCTCCTGCCTCGTCCTCGATGGGGCCGGCACCGCCCAGGAACCCTTTGGTATGCTGCTCCGTCAGCTCGACTCATTGTCCGGCTTGCCAACCCCATGAATCTCCAATTAACAAACCGAGTGGCATTGGTGACTGGAGGAAGCAAAGGCATTGGGGCCTGCATCGCCCGTCGGCTGGCCAATGAGGGTGTTCGAGTTATCGTTTGTGCTCGGCCCTCAGGGGCCCTGACCGCCCTCGAGGCTGAGATCAACGCGGCCGGAGGCAACTGTACCGCCCTGCCGGTGGATGTGTTCGATGCGGCGGCGATCGCCCCCACTGTGGAAGCGGCGGCGAGCCGTTGGGGCCAACTGGATATTCTGGTTAACAATGTCGGCGGGGCTTTGCGTTTCGGCGGATTCGATGAGCTGACGGATGAGGATTGGAAGAGAGCGTACGATTTCAACGTTTTGTCCCTCGTCCGTTTCACCCGCGCTGCACTGCCGCATTTGCGGCGAGCTACACTGCGCCGGATTATCAACTTGTCATCCACCAGTGCGCTGCAGCCGGGAGCCTACAATCCGCACTACGCGGCCACCAAGGCGGCCATCGTCAATCTCTCCAAACACCTCGCCAATGTCTTCGCGAAGGAAAACATCCTAGTAAACACAGTATGTCCCGGTCCGGTACACAGCGAATCATGGCAGGAAAACATCCGGCGCACCGCCCGCACCCGAGGCCTAACGGAAGCGGAAGCCGCGGCCACCGTCGAACGGGAGGAAGCAGCCAAAATCCCGCTCGGTCTCGTGGGGGAAGGCGACCACATTGCGAGTGTCGTGGCCCTGCTAGCTTCGCCACTCTCTGGCTGGACGTCCGGTTCCTGTATTCACGTCAACGGGGGAAAATTATCCGCAGCCCTCTGATGCAAGGCCAAACCTCATCCGGCACTACGCTCAACGGGACCAGTGGGTCAAGGAAGCCTTTTTCAAAAAACGACCTGACTTACATGTCTCCGCAGTTCATAGAACTCCTCAGCAAGAATTACACCACCGATCAGAGTAGCCCTTTCCTGACCGTTCTGCACAGACTACCCGACTCATGATTCGACTGTCCGATTACATCGTCCGTTATCTGGCTGACCACGGTATCGGCCATGTCTTCACGGTGACTGGTGGTGCTGCGATGCATCTCAACGATGCCTTCGGAAGGGAATCCAAGATCAAGAAGGTTTTCTGTCACCATGAACAGTCCTGCTCGATGGCTGCCGAGTCGTATTTCAGGGTTTCCAATCGTATTGCTGCAGTCAATGTCACGGCGGGTCCTGGATCCACCAATGCGATTACTGGAGTCTACGGAGCCTATGTCGATTCGATGGCAATGATCGTTCTCTCCGGACAGTCGAAGCGTGAAACCTTGGTGCATTCGACCAAGCTTCCATTGCGTCAGCTTGGCGATCAAGAGGTAAACATTGTGGAGATGGTGAAGGGAATCACCAAATACGCTGCGCTGATCGAAGATCCATCGACCATACGCTATCACTTGGAAAGGGCGCTCCATCTAGCTTTGCACGGGCGCCCCGGTCCCGTCTGGTTAGATATTCCTATTGATGTACAGGGAGCAAAAATCGAGCCCTCTGAACTGAAAGGATACGATGCCAAGGAGGATACGATCCGCTATGAGACCGATCATCTTGGGGAATCCGTTTCTCTTGTGGCGAAAAGATTGGCCGCCGCAAAACGGCCCGTCATCTATGCTGGAACTGGCGTACGCCTTTCCGGCCAGTACGATCTTTTTCTCAAATTGGCCACACGGCTTGGTGTTCCGATTGTGGGAGCTTGGGACTCCAATGATTTGCTGCCTAATGATCATCCGTCATATGCGGGTCGTCCGGGATCACTAGGGGATAGGGCGGGGAACTTTACAGTTCAAAACAGTGATTTTCTGCTCATTCTGGGTTGCCGTCTGAATATCCGACTTGTTTCTTACAACTGGGAAAACTTTGCGCCACGGGCATTCAAAGTAATGGTGGATGTCGATGCAGCGGAACTCAAAAAACCGACAATCCGTATTGATCTCCCTATACACGCCGACCTACGCGACTTTCTTCCGCTTTTCTCAGCGTCCTTGAAGAATTGGTCGGCAGATCACGCCGAGTGGTTGGGGTGGTGCAAGGAGCGCGTTAAGCGATACCCCGTGGTTTTGCCCGAGTACTGGAAAAGTAGCAGTGGGGTCAATTCTTACTGCTTTATGGAAAGGTTGTCGGAGCATCTGGAGGATGGAGAGCTCATTACTTGTGGAGACGGGACGGCCTGTGTTGCGGCTTTTCAGGCAATGAAGATACGGACAGGGCAGAGACTGTTCACGAATTCCGGATGCGCTTCGATGGGATATGACCTTCCCGCCGCTATCGGTGCAGCCGAGGCTCTGCCGAACAAGAAAAGGATCATCTGCGTCGCGGGAGACGGTAGCATCATGATGAACCTGCAGGAGTTACAGACGGTTTCTGGCCGAAAACTACCGATCAAAATCTTTGTGCTCAACAACTCCGGATATCACTCGATCCGCCAGACGCAGGGAAACTTCTTTCCCGACAACATTGTCGGTTGCGGAACGGACTCGGGCCTCTCTTTCCCGGACTTTGGAAAGGTCGCCGAAACTTTTGGCATGGGATATCGGCGTTGCTGCAAACACGACGAGCTGAATGAAGTGATCAAAGCAACATTGAGTTTGGAGGGGCCCGTTATCTGTGAAGTTATGCTGGATCTTGCTCAAGCCTTTGCTCCCAAGCTTTCCTCTCGCAAACTGGAGGATGGGCGCATGATCAGTGCATCTCTAGAGGACATGTCTCCATTCTTGGACAGGGAAGAGCTCCAAGGTAATATGGTGACCCCTTAAGTCTGGGCTGAATTTACCATGAACAACCACAGAACAGTTTTTCTCACAGGTGGGGCAAGGGGTATCGGAGCCGCGATCCGACAAGAACTAGTCACGGCTGGATATGCAGTGATCTCTCCATCCAGAGAGGAGCTGGATCTTGCTTCGAAAGATTCAGTCGAAGTGTATTTAAGGAAGAATTCTGACCTCGCTGTGGACGTTCTCATTAATAATGCCGGCGTGAACGTACCTGAAAAAATTAGCAAGATAAGTTGGGACACTTGGAGTAAGACGCTCCAGACAAACCTGACTTCCGCTGTGCGTCTCATCCAGTTCCTGGCACCAGGAATGAGTTCTCGCGGGTATGGGCGCATTCTCAATACGAGTTCGATCCTCGGAATAGTCACCAAGGAAGGGCGGGCGGCTTACTCGATGACGAAAGCTGCATTGAATGCGCTTACCCGTAGCGCCGCGCTAGAATTCGGGGCAGGAGGAGTACTGGTCAACTCGTTGGCTCCCGGATACGTTGACACCGAATTGACGAGGAAAAATAATTCTCCGGAAGAGATGGCTTCGATCATTAGCAGCATTCCATTAGGGCGGATGGCTGATCCGAAGGAGCTTGCTAAATTTGCCGGCTTTTTAGTTTCCGATCAGAACACCTACCTTACCGGACAGACAGTCCTGGTGGATGGAGGATTTACCTGTTCCTAGTATTTAGAAACTCTCCTCATGCTTACGATCAAAAGTCACTCCCACGATTACTCTGTCGAAACCTTTGCGAGCTTGGCGCAGGTTTTCGAGGGGTTGGCCGAGACGCGTGGGCAGTACTATCTGGTGGATCGCGAGATTGAGCGAATCTACCAGAAAGAGGTCGACGCAGCTGTTCTCGGAAACAGGAGGATCGTCATCGAGGCAACCGAAGAGCAGAAGTCCTACGGAAGGCTGACCCCCATTTTTTTGGAGTTACTGTCGAAGGGACTGAAAAGAGATGGTGCTCTGATTGTGGTTGGCGGCGGGGTTGTGCAGGACATTGGGTGTTTCATCGCAACAGTCCTATTTCGTGGAGTGCGTTGGGAATTCGTTCCCACAACTCTTCTTGCCCAGTCTGACAGCTGTATCGGGAGCAAAAGCTCCATCAATATTGACGATTACAAAAACCAGATCGGTACATTTTATCCGCCGCATCGCGTGATGGTGGCTTCCGACGTTCTTAGCAGTTTACCTTGGGAAGAGATTCGTTCGGGTCTGGGCGAAGTGATCAAGCTACAGTTGATATCAGGACAGGCAGGTTTTGATGAACTTATGGCCGATCTCAAGAATCTGAATCCAAATGGGGGGAAGGAGGTGATCCCAAAGTGGGTTGATCGTTCTATCGCCGTCAAAAAACCCTACATTGAGCAGGATGAATTTGACCAGGGGATCAGGAATATCCTGAATTATGGACATACCTTCGGTCATGCTTATGAATCGGCCACAAAATATGCCATCCCACACGGTATAGCAGTCCTTTTGGGAATCCTCACAGCTACATATCTGTCGGCCCGGCTTGGGCTTGTTGATGAAAGCCACTTTCTTGATCTTAAACTACAGCTGACGCCTTGGTTCCATCCCTACGAGACAACCCTTTTGGAAGTCCGAAGAGATGATATTTTCAAGGCAATCCGGCACGACAAAAAGAATACTGGTGACTCCGTTAACTGTATCCTTACTTCAGGACCTGGAAGAATGGAGAAGATAAAAGTGGATTTTTCCAAAGAGTTAGTGCCCGCAGTCGAAATATTTATGGATAAGAAACTAAAAGTAACGCATATTTAAGTTCTCGGAATTAAGTATTTATTTGGCCGTCCAAAACAGGAAAATATAATGGAGGATAAATAGAAATGAATCGAGACATCTTCGAAAACCTTTTCGTACTCGAGATGACTAATAATCATCAGGGAAGCCTTGCCCGTGGGCTTCAGATTATTAAAGAGCATAGTCGAGTAGCTCGATTTAATAACATCAGGACGGCCATCAAGCTCCAATTTCGCGATATCGATACCTTCATTCACAAGGATTTTAAAGATCGTCAAGATATACGCTATGTGAAGAGGGTTTTGGAGACTCGGCTCTCAAAATCGGATTATGCCGACATGATTCAGGCAATCATCAAGAACGGCTGTATCCCTATGTCCACACCGTTCGACGAGAAATCAGTGGATTGGTGTGTTGAATTTGATCTACCGATTATCAAAATTGCGAGTGCAGGGTCAAATGACTGGATGCTTCTCGAGAAGATAGCATCCACGCGCAAGCCTTGCATGATCTCCTTTGGTGGCAGCCCGCTCAAAGATATGGACGATGTGGTAACTTTTTTTGAGCATCGTAACACTCCCCTGGCGATCAATCACTGCGTGGCAGCCTATCCGCATGAGGACAATGAAGCAGAGTTGCATCAGATTGATTTCCTTAAGAAACGCTATCCAGGTCACACCATTGGGTATTCCTGTCACGAATACAACGATTGGGTGATGTCAATCGGGATTGCTTATGGGAAGGGAGCTCGAACATTTGAGCGCCACATCGACATTAACAGCGACGGTTTTGAAGTTGCGAAGTACTCATCTCTACCGGAGCAGATTGACTGCTGGTACAGGTCCTTTAATAAGGCGGTCGAGTTGTGCGGAACTGCCAGTGAGGCAAGGAAGCTCCCGATTGCCAAGGAGACTGCTTACCTCGATACGTACATCAGGGGGGTCTATGCCAAGCGTGATCTAAAGCCCGGAGAGTTGCTAACCGAGGCTGATATCTATATGGCCATACCGCTTCAGAAGGGGCAGATCTCGTGCAGGGAGTTAATGCTTGGTAAGTATGGCCATCGGATAATTGCAGAATGCAAAAAAGATGCCCTTCTTTCCATCGATCACATCGACGCGCCGTACTCCAAAGATTCAAAGTTGCGCACTTTGATAAATGAGAGAGGAATTTAAGGGGGATCCCCACGGAGTGCAAAGATGCGGCCAAATTAGAAAAAGTCTAAAAGGCATAAATATAAACTTACTTAATGCTTCTGCTTGGCGCTCCCTAAAGTTCCTGAAACTTTCTGATGCTAGGAAACAAGAGATATTTAACTAATATATAGATGCGAAAAAAAATTTATCCCCGAAAAGAAGGAAGGCATTGGGGAAGGCCGCTTTTGACGATAGGAATCCCAACCTATGATAGGGCGGATCACTTAAACGCACGCTTACTTGATCTGGAAAAAATGAGCTACTTCAATCACCCCGCAGTACAGATCATTATTCACGACAACGACTCCACTAATAAAGAACACTGTGCAACAATAAAGAATCTCCAAAAGAGAGTTACGAACCTTGAATTAATAGAGTCTTCGCCAAACATCGGAATGGTAAAGGGATGTTGGAAAATAATTTCAAATGCAAAGGGAGATTGGATAACAATTTTGGGTGATGATGACCCAATTATCATGAAGTGCTCTTACTTTTTGAATCTAATCAGGAAAAACAAAGACAGTGACCATTTATATTTCCGGACAAAATTACATAAAAAAGGAATAATAAGCCGTGTGTCCTGGTTTCCGAAGCTGAAGACGGGAAATTATAAAACGAGCACATTATGTGCAAAGACAGGATTCACTACACATTTTGCCTTTTTGGGGTCTCACTGCTTTCGAAACAAAAGAAGAATGGCCGAAATATGGATAAAATCCCACAATAGGTGTATGTTTTACGGGCACTGTGTCATGCTTTTGGAGAATTATAAAAAAACATTTTATTCAGAGGAACCAATTGCTGCTTGGACTTCTGGAAATGAAAGAATTTCGACTCAACTCAATCTGCTAAGACATCTTGAGCTGAGAAATTTATTCAAGTATCCGCCATCAAAGGCAATTCGAGAGTTTACCCTTCTCAAGCCATGGGAAGTTGTAGCGCAAGGTCGCAAACCACTTCTTAATCATATAATTCATCCACAGGTGAAATTTATAAATGATTACGAGGGACTACCAGAAAAATATAGGATAACACTTAAAAAAGTCAGCACAATATCATTCAATCCGTTCAATAAAATATTGATTCTTGGTAACAAGATAAATGAGATAGCAAATTCCTCCTGCATATTTATTAATGAATTTATTGGCAAAAAGTCCCCCAGTGAGGCCTCTATTGTCTTTCATGTTGGACCTTTGGTTGGCACTGGTGAAATTTCCCTTATTATTGCAAAGCTGCAATTGCTGGGTCCCATCTATTTTAATGAATCCGAAGTCAGTGATATCTCCCTTGTCCAAGGATATTCCAATCGAAGAAAACTCCTTCGGATAATATCAGACTATTTATTATTAATGTATTCGATTTCGCTGTATGGCGTTGAGGGACTAGATCGGCGTAGGATAATCAGTAATTATTTCGCGAGGCCTAGGAAGGGTTTGTACGCGGTTATAAATGCAATAGAAAGAGTCTTGAGAAAAACGGCACAGAAAATTCTTTCTCGAAAAGCTTACTACAAAGCTAAGCAACTTATTTCGGTGTTAAGCACTTCAAGCGGGAAAGAAGTTACTGACAAGTAATGTCCCCTGCTCCGAAATCTAAAACTCGGCACTTATCCACTAAACTTTCTCTTGAAACTCGAGAAAGCTCGAGTCCATATCTCGGTTAAATTTCACGCGGAATAAGTGCAGGCAAAGATCGAGTTTTCAGGTTCTTACAAAAAACTACCAGTACGCCCCATTTTCCATGAGGCTGAAGTTACCTGGTCTCTCATCGTTAGTTGGCCGAATCCAGTGTTCGTTATAAAAGCCGCGCCCGTCGAATCTGCCTCCTCGAATTCCAAAAAGTAAATTAAGTGTTCCACCTAAATGGAGGCCAATTTTGCCCAGCCTTTTGGCGTGGGCCGCCAAGGGCAGCGACCAAGCGCCAGCTCCTATAATCGCCACATCAAAATCCTGCTTGGCTATGGCCTTTTTCAGTTCCTCAAGCCCGTCGAGCCAGTCCCGATGTACGGGCGGGACCATGTACGGCAGCTGTGGGCACGGCACAAAACAGCAGGATCGCGCGGCCTCCGCCAGACGTTCTGGCTCCACCCTGTGGAATACGTTCAGCAGTGACAACTTTGGAAGCTGGGATTTGATGGTTTCACAAAAGGGGCTGACCACCAGCCACCTGAGCTTTGCCAAAGGGCGAAGCCACTCGCCACCTACTGGCTCCAGCCCGACAAAACTGCCACGCACAGCTTTCGGTAGATCACGGTTTAAAAAGGCCTGCTCGTAGGCTTCGAGAAAAGACCCGGGTGGCTGCCACTGGGCGACAAAATCCATTTTCTGAACAGCTTCTCGGTAAGCGGCGGCCCAGCCAAGGTAGATGTCTTTTCGAACTGGGAAAAGTCCGGAGCATTCGTACAGGCGCCGGGCGGGACGGCGCCAGCTAGCGGAGGGTGGCCATGGGAGCTGAATCCAGCGGTCGAGATACTCCATTCCCATCAGCTCCGTGGTGCCGATCTTGCCGATGGCGCAAGGGGCTCGGCGGACCAGCGCCTCGGCGATCCACTCCTGACTTTGAGCCTCGTTCAAGTTAGAGCCCCGGTGGCCACAGTGCCGCCCCCAGAAGAGTTCGGTCAGTCGGTTAAGGTGAAGGAATGGCACGACTTTGAGATTAAGATACAGAGGAAGATAAAGAAAAGCAGGGACTGTGAGTTGTCATTGAACTACAATCAAGACTATGCACCGATAGTATCAGCGGAAGTATCGGCGCCAGCTGGGAGGGGTTATTTGGACTACTCTCCCGGAAGCTTATTTCTTTTAACCAGACGCCATTTGCTAAGGCCAAAAAACCAGCGTCGCTGAGTCACAGGTCTTTGGGGATGTTGAAAAATCCGATCAAAAAAAGCGAGTAAGGTGTTCATGTCGTATGCTGGGTTGGGTACATTCTTATAGCATGGTGTGGCTTGAATGTACTTGGCGTAGAGTTCGGGGGTATCGTCAACGTGGAGGACGTATTCAGCCATTTCTTGATCAGAGGAGAAATCGTCACGGCAGATAAAACTTTCCGCATTAAAAAACTCCTTTACCCGAGGATCGCCCCAGTAGATTGGAATCGTGTTCACATGGAGGGGGTCGACAAGTTTCTCGGTGCACCAACCAGCCCGGCGAGTGTTTTCGAAGGCGATGTTGAAACGATAGCCGGCAAGCCAATCAACCTTCACCTGGTAGCGGTCGCCGGGAGGTAACCTGTACCCGGTATTGTTCAGGGCTCGGCCGACTGAATCGACTTTACGAAATCTGTTAAGGGTGTGAAAAAACTGCTCACGCCGACGAACGGTTCGGTCGACATAAGCGCAGAGTAGGGAGCAGAAGTGGGGTTTGGACGCCCGGATGGTCATGGGATCAGGCACGGAAGTCCGAACTAGCTTTTCCGGCCGGCCATCGAAGGCGTAGATGGGCAGGTAGGCGGAGCGAGGATCGTCCACCAGCACGGAGACGGCCGCATAGTCGCACTCCTTCCAGTTGGGCCAATATTTCTCCTGCGTGTGGAAAATCTTGGTGCAGTTGTAAAGGCGGTGGCGGTGTCCAATATGAGAGTAGAAAAGAAAATCCGGAGTGTCGTCAAAAGTGAAATCGTAGTGTGGCGAAAGGAGATCGAGGAAAAAGGCTCGGCTTTGGGCAGGGAAATCGATGAAGTTAAGTGAGAGCTTGCTTTTCATGATTGGAAGAACTGCTTTGCCCGAGCGGTAAGATCCAACAAGGGCCTGCGAAAAGCCAGCTCTTCGGCCAGATCCGCTTGGCGGGATTGTAGGGCCTGGAGATGTTCCGAATTCTTGAGCAGGCTGGAAATCTTTCCGGAAGCATCGGAAAGAGATCGACAATCCAGACCAGGTAGAAGAAGCGAAAGGTGGGCGAGGGAGGCGGCATTTCCCAGAAAAAGAGATCCTGCTTGGGTGGCTTCAATCGCCCAATTCCCCCAGCGGGGACGGGAGGTGGTGTGGACGGTGAAGCGGGCCGAGAACATTTGGGCAAGATAGGCGGGGGTGAGGGATCCGGAAAGATGATCCCAGGGCAAGGGAGAAGCGGGCGGTGAGTCCTCCCAGCTCCCCGCCCCCACGAGAATGGTTTCCCGGGCCGGTTGCGGAGGGATGGCTTGGCGAAGGGAAGACCAGGCGTTGGAGGATTGGAATTGAAGAGGGAATTCCAATACATGGGAACGGTTGCTGGGCCGGGACCGGTAACGACGGAATCCATGATTGAGAAAAAGGCGGTATCCGGCGAGCGGCGAGCCGAGGGACTGTTTTTGTAAAGGTCCACCAGCCTCGATCGAGTAGTATGCCCAGAGGGTACGGGAAGATTTCTGAACGATTCGGGATGGGATCGGTACATCAATGCCGATCACTAGGTCGTACTCGTGCCAGGGAACGTCATCCACAGAGTGGAACATTAGACGGGAGGATTCGAGTTCGCGGACTTCGGATATCCGACGCTGAAAGGAAGCTTCCGGATCCGGATCCATGGCGAATTTCTCCCGCCATAAATAGGTCTCGGGTTCCGGGGCCTGACGGACGACGAAATAATCGGCCCCGAGATCTGCCAAAAAAGAAAATGGACCCAAATGATAGCCTGAACGAAGAACTGTGGAAATCCAATCGCCAGCGGCCGATTCGGGGTAAAGCCCCTGATACGCGGTCTGTTTGACCAAGGCGATCCGGCGGGAACGCCAGAAAGCCAAAGCGGCTTGGACTTGGGCGGAAGAGGTTTCGCCTGGGTTTCCATGAATTTCGGCCCAGTTTAAACAGTTTCGGGGGAGGCAGATGCCGAGGCTTTCCCATTTTCGGGGAAGGGTGTAAAATTTCCTTAGCGCATGAACACATGTCATTCATCAGGTTAGCGAGAGGCGAGACGAGTTCGAAAGAAAAGAACATGCTTTCCGGTTTTTCTTTTCATCATTGGATCCGCTTCCTACGGGGGTGGGCATATCGCTGGATTCCTCCGCTCCGGGGCGAGTGGGGCCGAAAACGGATTGCCGGATATGAACGCCGCTGGAATATGGAAGTTGAAGGATTCACCAAGGAGGGCTTTTTCACAGTTCTTCAAAAGAAATTACTGACCAAGGCTCGAGCTGGAAACTTTTACGAATTGGTGGCGGGGGATGGGCAGGTGGGGAGCTTGGGGATCTGGTTGGAGCGGAGTGGAGGAGGATGGCGGGTGGAAGCGTGGGAACATCGTTCCCATCCACTGGCGGCTTTACGCGAAAACCGGCCGGCAACCGAAATTCATGGAGATCGCCTAACATCGTGGTCGGAGAAAGAGAGAAAAGCCGGGGTTGTGGGTATCACCACTCGGGGAGCGAGGGAGGCATCGGGAGTATGCCGGGAAATTAGGAAAAGAAGAATCCGTCCTTATTTTGTGGGAATTTGGAATCCGACTACGAGGCCTATCTGGAGCAAGCGAATGGAGCGAAGTGGTTACAATCTCGCACTTGTTTATCAAAGAATGGAAATTTATGTTAGTGCAGAAACCCGAGGACAGATTACGGAAGACAGATGGCAGAAATAATTTCCAGCTTTAAAGAGCTGAGGGCATATCAGGAAGCGGGAGTCAGGGGTAGGGGAACGGGGGTCAGGGGGCAGTGGTCGGGAGTCAGGGGTCGGGGGAGGAGCTCAAAAGCGAGAAAAGTGAATGAGTAAAAAACCAATTAAATCGGCGGAGGAGCTGGAGGTCTATCAATTAGCTTATGCCGTAGCCATGGAGATATTTGAGGAAACAAAAACCTTCAATCGCGATGAGAAATTTTCTTTAACCGACCAGATCCGGCGCTCCTCTCGGGCTGTCTGCGCCAACCTTCGGGAAGCATGGGCTAAGCGGAGATACCCGGCTCATTTTGTTTCCAAGCTCACGGATGCTGATGCCGAGAACAGTGAAACCGAGACTTGGTTGTGTTTTGCGAAAGACTGTGGACAACTGAGCCCCGAAAGACATTCCGAACTGTTGGACAGAAGTCGCCAAGTAGGACGAATGCTCGGTGGCATGCTGAGGAATCCAAAGATCTTTTGGCCTCCGGAAACCGACACCAGATCCCCGACCTCTGATTCCTGAAATGAAGGACGCTTTTCACACCGACAGGCTTGGAGCCTAACGGCAGGAAAAAGCCCATTGACAAAAGTATATACATAAAGTATACATTAATAGTGAAAGTAGCAAAGATATTCCAAAGCGGTGGTAGTCAGGCTATTAGAATTCCAAAGGAGTGCCGTTTCGAGGGTGATTCTGTGCAGTGCAAGAAAATTGGGTCTGCCCTAATTCTTTTCCCGGAGAAGGGTTCTTGGGACATCCTTTTTGAAGCTTGTGGTGAGTTTTCTGCCGAAATATTTAAGGATCGGTATCAGCCCCCTGCGACTGGTCGTGAGTCGATGGATCTATGACACATCTTTTGGACACGAATCACTGTATTTTCATCATTAAAAACAGATCGCCTCAGGCTTGGGAAAAGCTGGCAAGGCATCCTGTGGGAGCGATTGGGATATCATCAGTGACCGCATCCGAATTATGGTTTGGAGTGGAAAAAAGTGAACAAAAAGAAAAAAACAGCAGGGCTTTAATGAAGTTTCTGCTTCCACTGGAAATAGCTCCTTATGAGGAAGTGGCAGCTGAGCGATACGGAAAGATTCGAGCTGTCCTTGAGAAAGCGGGGACGCCCATCGGCTCGCTCGACTGCTTAATCGCGGCTCACGCTGTCGCCTTGGGAGTTGTACTGGTAACGAACAATACGGATGAGTTTCGGCGTGTCCCTAGTCTCCGGTTGGAAGATTGGACAGCCTAGAGTGCCTATTGTGAAAAACCTGACTCCCGAGATCTGATCTCAAGCGCCGAAAATGAATGTAGCCTTTCATTCCAACTCCATGTCACTGCGTGGTTCCGAAAACGCCCTTTGGGATTATGCGAACTTTAACGAAACGATCCTCGGTAACCATTCTGTGATTTGCCACCCGGCTGAACTGGAAAGTGAGGGGAACCCAATTTATGCAAAATGGAAGGCCAGATTTCCACTTATCCCGTATCGGAGAAAAGCCGAATTAAGCTTGAAGCTTAAGGAGAATGGGGTGGATATCCTCTATCAGATTAAGCCAGGACCTTCTGATGGATTTGTCATTCCCGGAATAAAGAACTGCATTCATGCGATGTTTCTGAGTGATGAATTTCATGGGGATTGCTTTGCCTATGTTTCTCGCTGGGCCTCGAGAGTCATGACTGGCAAAGAGGAGTCATTCGTTCCTCATTTCGTCCCAAAACTGGAGAGCAAGTTGAATCTGAGAGGTAAGTTAGGGATTCCAACCGGGGCCAATGTTTTTGGAAGGCATGGCGGAGCCGACACCTTCAACATTCAGTTTGTCAGGGAGGTGGTTCTTCGGCATACCCAAAAAAACTTAGGAGATCACTTCGTCTTTCTCAATACCGAGCCGATTCGTGGGACTGAGCGGTTTTCCAATGTGCATTATCTTTCAGGCACGGTGGATGCAGTGGAAAAATCAAAATTTCTCGCCACCTGCGACGCGATGCTTCATGCCCGCTGGCACGGAGAAACCTTTGGCCTAGCGGTGGGAGAGTTCGCGGTGTTGGGAAAGCCAGTGATTACATTTTCAGAGTCCCGAGAGCGAGCCCATTTGGAGATGCTGGGCAGGCAGGCTTTGCTTTACCGCAACGCCAGGGAATTGGCTGAGATTCTAAAGGAATTCCGTCCACATAAGACCCATGGGACCGAGTACGAAATCTATACGGACCCCCAAGTTGTGATGGAACTATTTCAAAAAAGGTTTTTGTAGAGCTAAAATCCCAAGCTAGGGAAGACGATAGAGCGCTCTGCCCTTTTTTTCTGGTCGGTCATGATCTCGTAGGAAAGGCGAAAAGGAGGAAAACAGACCCCGGAAGCCAGCTTACGAGCGCGAAAGTATAATTTAGCTAAACGCATACGTAGAGATTTTCGATTCACATCGGCTAGGGCGTTTTCGCTATGAGAACCGAGGCGCTTGGCGATGTCGTCTTTGTGCCAAGTGAAGAGTCCGATGGGTTTGCGGACGGAAACAAGCCTCAAGCCGAGCTTCATTTGCCGGCGGAACCAGACGTGGTCGCCCACCACGCGGTATTCAGCAGGGTAGGCGCAGCGCTCCCAAATCTGACGACGAAAAAGGAACGAGCAGGTTTGGACAGGCATATGCCAGTCGGCGTCGATGGGGCGGGGAACAGTGATCTGGTTGAAGAGGTAAAGAAAGTTGAGCTGGCCATCCAGCATGATGGTGGGTCCGAAGACGGCGTCGGCCCCAGTTTGATCAAGTTTTTCAAGGGCCTGGGCTAGACCCGCGCGGTCATACTGCTCGTCGGCGTTTAAGTGTCCGAGGATCCGACCACGTGCGGCAGCCGTGCCTTTGTTGAGGGCATCGTACATTCCCTTGTCTGGCCCTGGAATGAGGCGGATATTTTTCTGCTGCTTCAGGTATTCCAGAGTTCCATCCGTACTACCCCCATCCACCACGATATGTTCGTAACTTTGTCCTTGGAGGGCGTGACGAACCGACTGAAGACAGAGCTCGATCCAACGGACTGAATTAAAGACCGGCGTGACTATTGAGATATCCACTTGTTTGTCCACGGACTAATTGATTTTCGATAAGGCCTTCAAGTCGGCATGATCCTGTGGGCGCCCCGTTGCCTTTTTGTTGGCCTGCAGCGACTTCAGGCCCAAGAAAGGCAGCCGAAGGTCTTCTACCTGCCGGACAACTTTCTTTCTCCAGCAGGAGGCAAAAGTGACTCCTGTAAGTCCAGTGAGGATGTCGATTCGGTTCGGAGGACGGCCCAACTGAATGATGCGATCTGGCTTTTCAAAATCGGATGGCTTGGTTCCTCCGAACCCGAATTTTATAAAGACTCTCTGCATTTTTGCGGCATTGAGAGAAGAGCATTCAATCCAAAAATCGACATCCCCCGTGTATCGAGGACGGCCATGCATCGCCAAGGCAGCCGCACCCACTACCAGGAATTTAACCCTTTCGGAGCGGAGTAATCCGATAAACTCTTTTAAGTCTTTTCCTAGGTGCATCGTTGCGGTCAAAGCGGCACAGTTGTAGCCAAATTTTTAGGCGCTCTGCCGAGCCGAGGCTTCGGTAAAAGCGGCTGTCCTCTTTTTCGTGAGTTGAAAAAGAGCTGAATATTTGGGCTAACTTTGCCATTTCTAATTCTATGCATTATGTGACAGATAGCGAACCTATCCACGCGGGAGAGCTTTATGCAAGTGCCTGTCTGTTAGAGACAGACTTTGGCGTCGATAAAAAAACCAGGCGAGGTAGATAAAGTTCAGGGTGGCCCAGAGGCCGAGTAGCCACAGGTAGTGGCGGCCACAAGGGCCCATCATTGGCAGTAGGCGCCAGAGGGCAAAGGCTGCTAGGCCAAGCCAGAGAAGAGTCCAGTGTAGGGTGAAGAAGCTGAAGAAGCGGAACGGAGCAGAAGGAGTAAATCCGCCAATCTTGGGGGCGTCGACGGGGTAGAAGTAAAGGTCTTCGATTTCAGATCCTACCAAGCTTGATTTGCCCAGCGCCTGATTCAGGCGACCTTCGACAAAGCGGGCATGAATACGGGCGAAATCTACAAAATGAAGGTAGAAGCAGGACTGGGTTCCTGCAGTGATAACGAGCAGGGGAACGAGGGCCAGAGATACAGGGCTATCCCAGAGAAGGCAACCAATCACAAGCACGAGAAAGAGGTAAAGACCGTGGAAGAACTTTTTGTGGTAGGCGTACTGCATCTCGCGCATCCGCCTCAGTTGCTCCATCCAGAGCTCGATCTTTTGAGCTGATTTTTCCATCACGAGATTATGGGCAGAAGTGTCGGGTGAGACAACCTTGTGGCTTTCCCGCCTAAGGGATTTCAGAGAAGGTAGTTGCCGTGGAACCCACTAAAAATAGCCCTGAATCGCGGATGCCTGGGCTAATTGGACTGGGGCTTCTAGTTGCAGTGGGATTGGGATTTGGGTTGGGTCAGTGGCTGAAGCCTACGGGGTCTGAATCGGACAGGCTTCCCATGCCGTCTGCGCCAAGCTCCATTTTTCAGCCCCCCGCGAAACTGGTGGTGTATCAGGAGGGGCCTGCGATCCCTCAACTATGGCTGGATACTTTTTCGAGTGGGGCTGGTTACCTGAAAGTGGATCTACGAACCTTGGCTCGGAGCGCCGACGGAACTTGGCCGAGCGACGGAGATGTTTATCTGCTCAAAGCCCGATCCTTTTCTGAGTTAGGAAGGTCGGTGCCTTGGGCAGATTTGACGGGAAAGATTCCTCTGGATGGGGTGAACCCTGTCTATCGTGGTCAGGCCTTTGATCCGAGTGGATTGCAGAGTCGGCCGTGGAGAATAAGCCCATGGTTTTTCATGAAAAGAGTGGCGGCGGGAACAAATCCTAAAGCGGCCATGGCGCCCGTGCTCCGCTGGGCGAGTGAGCTGGGGGCTATTTTTCCTGAGAATACAGATCTGATGGCGGCGATTTGGATTAAAAGTCAGAACCGGTCGGTCAATCTGGGGGGGGGGAGTGCGCGGACAATCGCCAAACAGCAGGTTGAAGCTTCGTTGGTTGGAAAGTTGGCAACGGAAGAGGATTGCTGGAATGGATTGAAAGATGGGCGAGTTAACTTCTCTTACTTGCCTTCGTGGAGATTGATTTTAGATCCACAGGCGGGGGGCGGGTTGATTCGGTGGTCGGCACTACCCACAGGGACGTTGGTGGATTTCGAGGTAATGGCTGTACCTGAAGGTTCTTCTAAAAAAGAGATGGCCTACGTGTTTTGTGAATTTCTATTGGCGTCATCACAGCAGGCGGCGTTGCTGGGAGCGACGGGATTTTTCCCCGTTCACTCGAAGCCTGGAATGGAGTGGGCGGGGTCTACCTTTCTTATGCCTACGGGGCCATGGTTCGATCGGAGTGAGTTTATTTTGTGGCCGTATCCGCAAGTTGCGGTGACTTCTCCACAGCCAACCTCTGAAACAAACGCGGTTGTTCCAGCGATTGGCGGGGAGCAGAAAAGTGAGTAGTTGGAAGAAATTCCGATCGAAGATTCTTTTCGGTCAGTGCGATGGCAATATCGATTTTGCGGAATTGGTTAACTACCTCCGAAGGTGTGGATTTGATTTACGGACTAGGGGAAGTCCTAACTTATTCACTAAAAAGGGGATCGATGCTTTAATCAACCTTCAATCTGACGGCTCCACGGCGAAACGCTATCAAGTGCATCAAATTCGTGATATTTGAATTAAGTACCAAATCGATATACCCAAGGAGGCAGCCGATGAGTGAAAATAAGTACGAGTCGATCATTTACTGGGAACAAGAGGATGGAATCTTTGTTGTAGAAGTTCCTGAGCTGGCGGGATGCAAAGCGCACGGAACAACCAAGCGAGAGGCATTGGAAAGTGCAGAGCAGGCGGTAGCCCTTTGGTTGGAAAGAGCGAAGAGTCAAGGCAGAGAGATCCCTGATGCAAAAGGGAAATTAGTTTTTGCTTAATTCGCTGGAGCCGTCACAATTTGGCTACTTCGGCAACTGGTTGGGGAGAAGTTTGGAGGGTGTGACTGGCAGAGTGTCCAAGAAAGTCCTGTCTGGGGTAAGGGGCCAGCACGGCCCATTTTTAACAGGAGTTGACCGCACGAAGGCGTGAGGCATGTTTTCAGAATGACTTGGGAAGCTGTGGCCACAGAGGCACTAAAATTAGAGCCGCGGGAGCGGGCAGCGGTGGTGGAGTCTCTTCTTTTAAGCCTGCCAGAGCCACATGAGAATGAAATTGGCGAGCACCTGATCAAGGCTTGGCAGAAAAGGGGTGAGGAGATTACGGAAGGAAAAGTCCAAGAGCTTCCGGTTGAGCAGGTCTTGACGCAAATTCGGAACAGGTTGGGGTGATTTCGGCAGGACTTCACCCTGAGGCAGCCCAGGAATTAGAGGCGGCGGCCCTTCATTACGAAAAAATTCGTGTTGGGCTCGGAGAAGATTTCCTTGCCTCCTTGGAAGAGGCATTGCAGTTGATTGGCAAAAGACCAAAGGCTTGGAGAAGGTTGCGATCAGGTCTGTACCGAGTTCTGCTGCGCCGATTTCCTTACGGGGTAGTTTATCAGGAATCTCCGGACAAATTACAAATTCTCGCCATTTACCACTGTGCGCGCGAGCCGGACTACTGGTTGGGAAGGGGTGTTGGCAGAAAAACGTGAGTACGGGGTGTGCGCAGGCGGATTTTCAACCGGCGGAATCAGGAGTGTTCGGTGCTGGGGGATGGCATCGGAGGTTTGGGCTGCCGAGCAAAGGTTGAACTTACTTAAACTAAAAAACTGAGAGCAAGGAGAGGACGGAGCCAGCGAGTAGGGCTCAAACACTTCAAGCGGGGCGGTTGACAGACGAAAAAGAAGACCCAAAGATAGCACATGCGCAAAGTTTTACATTTACCCATTAAATTCGCTCGTCGACTCAAGGCGCAGCCAAATGTTTTGATGAAAATGTTCGGCATCGCCGAAAAACAGATAATGGGTGGGCCAAAATGCCCCTCTGATGTGATGGCACTAATCCGAAGAATGAAAAAATGCCAGTTGCAAAGAGAATTTGATTGGGGTGAAGCCAGAGGGCTCGAGGCGTGGTAAGGGCGCCTAGGCAAGGGGAAAAGAGATGCATTTAAAAGATAAAGTTATACTGATTACAGGAGCCGGGTCTGGGCTAGGGAAGGCCTTAGCATTGGCGGCGGGGCAGGCTGGAGCCAAGGTGATCTGCGCTGGTAGGAGAAAAGACAGGATTGAGAGAACAGCCGAAGAAGTGACGAAGGCTGGAGGATTGGGGACGGCGGTGACGATGGACGTGACGGATGTAAAATCGGTCGAGAAAGGCGTGAAAGAGGCGGAGAGGGTTGGACCGATTGAAATCTTAATCAACAATGCTGGGATCATTACTGGATTGAAAGCGGTACAGGATCTTCCGGTTGAGGAGTGGGACAAGATTATGGCCACGAATGTTCGGGGACCGTATTTGATGATTCGATCGATTCTGCCAGGGATGATTCAGCGTGGATTTGGGAGAATCTTGAACATCAGTGCACCGATAAAGCATCTGCCGAAAGCGTCGGCCTATTGTGCTTCGAAATGTGCTTTGGACTCGTTGACCAAAGCGGTGGGCTATGAGTTGAAAGGGGTAGATGTGATCATCAACGCGGTGGAGCCGCCGTTTCTGGATACCGAGATGCATACGGGGGGCAAGAAGGCGGAGGAGGTAGTCGCTCCTATTATGGAGCTGGTTGCAGCGGAAACGGGCAGCCAGAGCGGGCGGATTGTGAAGATAGCTTAATAAGTCTCTCCGGAGGCGTAGGTTGTTTTTTCGTTTTCCTCCGCACTTCTTTCGTAGGATAGTAATTCATGGCCATTTCGAAGAATTCACACCTTTGGTGTTGCGAGGCGGATGTAGTTCAATTGGATAGTTTCGTCCTCGAGAAAATTCTTCCGAAAACAGGGTTGCTCTATCCCTTGGCAGAGATTTCCCTGATGGCACTGGTGGTGGATCGGGTCCGACCGACCCACATTTTCGAGTGGGGAACGAACATAGGGAGCTCGGCAAAGATATTTCATCATATTACGGAATCCTTGGGAATGGACATTCCCATCCATACGTGGGATTTGCCTGAGGACGTTCCCCATGGGCAACATCCTGGAGACAATCACGGCAAACTGGCCAAAGGACTCGCCCGGGTTCATTTTCATCGGGATGATGGATTGAGGGGGGCTTTGGCCCAATATCAGATCGAAAAAGCAAGGGATCCCAAAACTCGCCCATTGTTCTTTGCGGATGGCGATCATTCTTACGAAAGTGTGATTCGGGAAATTACCGGAATTGTATCAGCGCAAGAGGAGTTTCATCTGCTGGCGCATGATACTTTTGTCCAAAAGCCAGACGCCAAGGGCCAGTCGCGGGAATCTTGGGTGGGATGCCCCACCGCTTTGGAATTAGCCGCACAAGATTACCGCTGGCTCAATGTGGGATTTGGAAATCCAGGAATGGCTTATATTTGGGGCAGGGGGAACTCCTCGACCCACTCTTCCTGGCAGCAGAAATGGCTGGCTGGAATGGATCGCCTTGAAATCCGTCTTGAAAAAACCCTTTATAAGCTGATGCAGAAGTTAAGAGGGAACTGAATTACTGATAGACCTTCTCTGCAAGGAAGGTATGAGGAATGACTCGACATCAGCGAAGCGTAAGTAGTGGCGTAAATTTTGGAGTTGGTTGCAGCGGAAACAGGGAGCCAGAGCGGGCGGATTGTGAAGGTTGCGTAGGAGGTTGCCATTTGACAAACTAGTTAGATAAACTAGTTTATCTAAATGAAGACAGTTGGGCTATTTGAGGCGAAAACGCATCTGGCGACCTTGGTCGATGAAGTCCAAGAAGAAGGAAAAATTATTCTGACGAGAAGAGGGAAGCCGGTAGCGGAGTTGAGGCCGGTGGAGAGCAACGGATCGCGAAAGTTTGGGGCGTCGAAAGGATGTCTTCTGTACATGGCGCCAGATTTCAATGAGCCAATAGAAGATTTTAAGGATTATCAATAGCCACGTGACTCGTTACTTGATTGATACGCAGATCTTTATTTGGTTTGTGGAGGGAGATGAACGGATTTCCAAAAACATAAAATCGCTAGTGTCGGACGATCGAAACAAAGTATTTTACAGTGCGGCTAGCGCTTGGGAGATGGCGATTAAAGTATCCATAAAAAAACTGAAATTTAGGGAGCCTTTGGCTGATATTGTGAATCGCCACTGCCCGTCAGACTTCGACCTTCTTCCTATTCGGCTGTCCGATGTTCTGTCGGTCGAGAAGCTACCCCTGCACCACCGGGATCCGTTCGACCGATTATTGGTAGCACAGGCAAAAAATGAAGATTTGGAGATTATTTCTACAGATAAAATTTTTGATGCGTACGGGGTTAGGAGAGTAGGGTGAAGCTGATTTTTGAATCGTAGGTTTTGATGGTGGATGGAGGGGCCCGATATAACGGGCGGCTTTAAATTCTCCATCGGACGACCGGGCCTACTACGTGCCGCAGATGCGGCACTTCGAAGGCCTGAGGACGGTCGTCCCTACCGGTGCGGGGTTACGTCCCACGCGTATGGCCGAAGAGCTCTATGTGCAGACGGGGACAAAAGCGGAAGCCTTCGCGTTTACAGATTTCGACAAGCCACGGGGAGCGGAGGGCGAGTGTTTTTACATCTATACCCTCGGGCATGAGAAGAACTCGATCCACGGGGATTTTGGGAAGTTTCAAGAGGAGAGACTTGATTTCGACCAGATCGTTTTCGGATGAAACGACGAATTTCAACTGAAATGGATAATTTCGAATCCATTCGGAAATTACTTCGAGCTGTAGGCGGGTGGTTTCGTGTCTCTTTGCCCATGCTGGATCGCGAGAAGAGGGGGGCGTGGAGTTGGAAAGTTTGGGGCTGACGGAGGCCAAGTCGCAGGGAATGCCGTTGGGTGGAATAGTGCCAGCGGTCTCGATGGTGATGTGTTTACCCTGTTTTTTTAGGGCATCAGTCAGTTCGGGGAGGTCTGGGGCAATCATGGGTTCTCCTCCCGTGAGGACGACGTGATTACAGTCCCACTCCGAGATCTTTTTAAGAATTTCCGATACAGGCATTTCCGGTCCTTCCGGCTTCCAGGATGCGTAGGGTGTGTCGCACCAGTCACAACGAAGGTTGCAGCCAGAGGTGCGAATAAAGACAGAGGGAACACCGGCCAAAAGGCCCTCTCCTTGAATCGAGTGGAAGATTTCCGCGATTCGCATCGCTTCAGCTTTCCGAGACAGGTTTGGGCGGGAGGGGAGGAGTGGTAACGTAAGGGGTAGGATCGGCGACGCCGGCGTTGAGGAAGGCTTCTCGTCTTTCGATACAGGTTCCGCAAGTACCGCAGTGAAGAATGCCGCCCTTGTAGCAAGACCAGGTATGGGCGTAGTTGATTTTTAGTTCTACTCCTCTGCGGACAATGGAGGTTTTATCCATCAAGACGAAAGGGCGCAGAAGTTTAATTTTTGCGTAGGTTCCATTTTCCATGGCTTGGGACATAGGGGAGAGAAAGTCTTCTCGGCAGTCGGGGTAGATGGTGTGGTCTCCCGCGTGAGCGGCGATGGCAATGGCATCGGCGCCAAGGCTTTCGGCGTAGCCTGTCCCGAGGGAAAGAAAGATGCCATTTCGGAAAGGAACAACGGTTTTCTTCATCGACTGTTCTTCGTAGTGGCCATCGGGAATTATTCCGCCTGATTTTAGGAGATCGGATTTAAAGGCATCGGCCATAAAGTTGAGAGAAACGATGCGGTTGGGGATGCGAAGAGAGCGACACTGGTCGGCGGCGCAGGGGAGCTCGCGGGCATTGTGTTTTGCGCCGTAGTCGAAGCTGAGGGCCGCAACCACTTTTTCCGTGGCGGCCATATGATGCAGGGCGGTGACCGAATCAAGGCCACCGGAAAGAAGGACAACGACTTTCAAGGGAAGAATGGGTTATGGGCGAGTTCGTGGGCGACAGTGGTGATGGGGCCGTGACCTGGCAGAAGAATGGTTTCGGGCGGGAGAGTAAGAACTTCCGCACGAATAGATTCTAGAGCGGGCCGATAGCGTGAGCGGATGCCACCGATGGAGCCCGAGAACAGGACATCGCCAACAACGGCAAGCGGATTTCCTAGTCCCATAATTTCATAGACCGTTCCACCAGGGGAATGCCCAGGAACGGTGTGGGCGGTAACGGTTAATCCGCCGATTTTGAAATGTTGATTATCTTTGACGGGTTTACATCCTGCGAGGGGCTCGGCTTCGGGGGCGAAAGGGATGCCTTTAGTCCGTTCGACGATTCGGTCGAGTTCAAGGATGTGGTCCCCGTGGGCATGGGTGAGAAGAATTTTGGCGAGGGTAAGTTTATGTCGTTCGAGCGCGGCGAAGAGAGGATCGGCATTAGTCCCAGTATCGAAAGCGGCCGCGATAAGAGTTTTCGGATCCCAGACGAGGTAGTGGTTCACTGTCATATCGGCGAACGGGGTGGTGAACTGAAGGACGTGGGGGGGCAAGGCGGCGGCGGGTGCGGTCCAGTGACCGTTGGCTAAATCAATGATGGCTTCGGGTCGCAGGCTGAGTACGCGGGCGATTTTTTCCATGGCGGTGGGTTCACGTCGTCCTGCTCGTAGATTATTAAGGTCGGGGACAGTAATCTCGGCAAGTTTCACGAGATCGCGATCGGTGATACCTTGGGCTTTTTGGGCTTTGAGGAGAACATCGAGGTGGGTGTCTTCGAGATTCATGAAAGTAGAAGGGCGGTTTGGCGGGAGGCTTCGTTGGTGGAGATCGGGGATTCGGTGAGGTTGGAGGGAGGTGGGGGGAGTTCGAACCAAGAGCGGCAACCGGAGAGGGCGGGGGAGTGGGGCAGGTTCCAAACGGGGGAGAGGGTGAATGATTGGATCTGGGCGAAATGGAGAAGTTTTTCGTCACGCGAATCGAAGTGTTCACGAATGGTTTTCGGATCGTAGGCGGTGAAGGGGAGGAGTTTCTCGATTTGAGCCCAGTGGATCAAGTCACCTGAGCGAACGACCTCAACACGAAGGGAAATAGGGAAATCTTGAGAGGGGGATTTGGGGCCTTTTTCATGATACTGGGTGGGGAGGAGATAAAAGGACTTAGGTGAAAATGCGCTTTCGTGGGTGGATTCGCGGATGCCGGCTTTGCGGAGAAGGACGGTTTGGCGGCCTTGGCCGATGGCGAGGCAGACGGAGGCGAGTTCTTTGAATCCTTGGATCATGATCGGCGCACGTTGGAAATGAGAAGTGGATAGTTGCGTGCGAGGTAGTAGAGACCTGAGAGTGCGGTGATCAGCGCAGTGATAATGACGGCGACTTCGAGCAGGATTCGTCCTGCGGGCAGGGCGGGGTTGAGGGCAAGAAGGAGGAGGGCAAGGATGGCGGTGACCATTTGGGTAACGGTTTTATGTTTACCAACTTTTTCGGCGGAGAGGACAACACCCTTTTGGCCGGCGACGAGGCGGATACCAGTGATAAGAAACTCGCGGGCGACAACTAGGGAGACGAACCAGACGGGGAGGAGTCCTGCGCCAAGAAGGCCGATGAAGGCGACGGCGACGAGAAGTTTGTCGGCGAGAGGATCGAAGAGGCGGCCAAAATCGGACTCGATTTTCCACAGGCGGGCGAGGTGTCCGTCGAGCCAATCGGTGAGAGCGGCGGCAACGAAGAGAGTGAGAGCGAGCCAAGCGGTCCAAGCGGGCACGGGGGGATGGGCACAGGCTTGGAGTAGAATAAGGAGGACAAAGGCGGTGATGACGCGGGCAATGGTGAGCCAGTCGGGGAGGGTCATAGGAAAATGGTAAAAGGAAGGTAGAGAGGAAGAAAGGACGTTTGGGACGTTTTTGCGATAAGTTTCAGTTCCTCACGAGTGCACGAAATTAGGAGGACTGGGATGGATAAAACAAAAGACAGCCAAGGACCGATCGGATCGTCGAGGGCGGGGGTTAACTTAGGGTATCGCGGGCTTCTTGAAGGACTTGTTCGTCGGTGGCGAAGCGGATGAAGCCTCGCCCACCTGGGTGGTGATTTCCTGAGTCACCCCAACCGCCGAAGGGAAGAGCTGAGGGGGAGAATGTGGTAGGGAGATTGGCGTAGACGTTTGAGGCGTGGAGGTGGTTGGCGAGATGTTCGAAGTTTTTGCGGGAAGCCGTGAAGACGGAGGCGGTTAGTCCAAAAGGAACTGCGTTGTGAGCCGAGATGATGGCTTCGATTCCTTCGACGGGAATGATTTCTAAGAGCGGGGCAAAAAACTCCTGGCGGGCAGAGGGGTGAGCGAGATAGGTGGGAGAATTAGACCAAGCGCGAACACAGGGCTCAACGTAGTAGCCTTTTCTTGAGCCGACTTTTTCGAGGACTTTTCCAGGAAGTAAAAAAGTAGCGCCATCGATGGGTTGCAGGGCGGTGCGAAATCGGTCGACAGAGGCGGAGGTGGTCAATGGACCAAGTTTAGTAGATTCATCTGCGGGCCAGTTGGGTTGATAGGGGAGGAAGGCGGGAGTGAGATCGCGGAGAAAAGCGGGAAGGACGGAGGCTTCGACCAAAACGCGGGCGGTGGCGTTGCAACGTTGCCCTGCGGTGAGGCAGGTAGCTTCGGCGATAGATTTAGCGGCGCGGAAGAAGTCAGCATCGCGGAGGACAATGGCGGCATTTTTTCCGCCGAGTTCGAGAGCGACGTCTTTGGCGGGATCGAGGGCGGCAAGTTCAGCGAGAAGTGCGCGGCCTGCAGAAAAAGAGCCGGTAAAGACAACGGAACGAATGCGGGGATCGAAAGCGAGAGCGCGGGCGAGATGGGCGCCGCCTTGAGCCACTTGAAAAACCCCTGGGGGAAAGATGGGGGCGATGAGTTGGGCGTATCGGGCACAAACGTGGGGGGCAAGAGGGGAGGGCTTTAAAATCACGGGATTTCCAGCGAGAAGATGAGCGGTGGACGGGCCGTTGCTGAGGTGGAGGGGGAAATTAAAAGGGCCGACGACAAGGGTGGGACCGCGTGGGCGCAAGCGAATGCGACTGGGTTGGGGACAATCATCGGGACTTTCCTCGGTGAGAAAGCGTTCGGCGTCACTAATGGAAAAATCGATTTTGGTTACGAGGGCAGCGGATTCGGAGCGGGCTTCGATAATGGGCTTACCGATTTCGCGACAGATGCCTTGGGCTAATTCTTCCTGGTGGGCGTAGAGGACTTTTTGTGCGGCCCGAAGAAGTTCGATTCGTTCGGGCAGGGGGGTGGCAGCCCAGCCTGGGGCGGCGGCGGTGGCGCCGGCGAGAACGGTCCCACTATGGGAGGCAGAAATTTCTGGGAGGAGATCGGAAAGGTCTCCTGGGTTGGCGTTCTGCCAAGAGGTGGGGTCAGGAGCCATGGACTGAGAGGGCGGCACAAAAGGTGCCGAGGTGAACATCCACTACTTTTTTCACAGGGCGAGTGTATCCGCCTGCGAGGGTCCAAGCGACTGGGATGCTGTGGCGGCGGGCGAACTCGAAGACGAGGCGATCGCGGGCTTCGAGGTCGGCAGGTCCGAGATCAAGAGGGGAGTAGGGGTCATCGCGGAGTGGATCGGCGCCAGCTTGGTAAAGGAGGATATCGGGCGGGGTGGGATGGAGAAGGCGAGGAAGATTCTGTTGGAGAAGCTCGAGAAGGTGGGGGCCATCGGTTTTTGCAGGCAATGGGACGGAGTGGTGATTGGGGCCATCGGTGTGGTGCAGGGTGGAGACATCGCGGTAGCTAAGGTTGTTGCAGTAGTCGTTGCCGTAGATGGAGAGGGCGCGGGCCCATGGGCGACGATGGAGAAGGAAGGCGGTCCCGTTGCCGTAGTGAAGATCGAGATCAAGAACTGCGCCTGTGCGAATGGCGCCGGCGGAGCGGAGATTCTCGAGAGCAATGATAAGCCCGTTAAAAGTGCAGAAGCCTTCCCCGTGTTGGGAGGAGGCGTGATGGAATCCACTGGCGACAGCGGCGGCGATGCCGTGGGCAAGAGCGGAGCGGGCGGCGGCGAGGACGGCTCCGTTAGTGAGAAGGACGGAGGGATAGAGTTGAGGGCTCCAGGGAAACTTCTGAGATTCGGCGAGAGCGCGGGGATTTCCAGTTTCGATGGCGTGAACATAATCCTCAGAATGAACACGGAGGAGGTCTTCACGAGTGACAGGGTTGGGTAGAAGAAGGCGGATACCTGAGATTTTAGCGGCGCGATCGGCGACGAGCTGAAACTTTTCTATGGGCATGGGGTGATTCCCAATGGGGGCAGCCGAGGCGGGAGAATGAAAGGCTTCGATCATAGCTTGGAAGGAGGGAGGAGGGGGATTGGGGTGGACCCGTCAGGATAGGCGCGCCATTTTTCCCAGAGGGGAGCCATATCGGCAGGGCGAAAAGTATCGGAGTACATGGCGTAGAGGTCGCGAACGAGTGTGCGAATTTCGGAGGCGGGAGCGAAGGACTCAGCTTCGTGACCAACGCGACGAAGTATAGGGGTCATGGGAATGGGCTGGAGAGTGCCGGATGCGTCGATGGCGGCGGGCTCACGAAAATCGGGTTGGAGGTAGGGCATGAAACGGGGATCGACTTTGCGGTAGCCAGCCTTTTCGTAGGCGAGAAGTCGGATCATACTGGCGGCATCTTGAATCTTGGGAAGGTCCATTTCGGCTGCGAGGGTGATAGGTGCATGAAGAGCGTGACGGGCGCGAGCGAGGAGAGTGCGGGCGGTTTCGATGGGGAAAGCACGCATCCAACCCGCGAGACCCGAGCGTCGGAAGTTGGGATGAATCCAGAGATGCGAAAGGTGAACGGTAGCGGTGGCGCGTTCTGGGGGCGCGTGGACGATGGCGGTATAATCGCGCACGGCAGCGACTTGGTTTTTGGGATCGAGGGCAAGAATCATGGCGTAGTGAAAAAGGGGTTTGCTGGGGACGGGTTGGGCGGTGTTCCAGCGGAAGCGATGTTGGAGGACGGAAAGGGTTTCCATTTCGCCGATGGGACCGAAGTATTGGGCGAGGGCATCGAAGCCAATTTGAAAGAAAGGGTCATCGGCGGATTCGATGAGGTGGAAGACGATGCCAGAGAGGTCGGCGGTGGCGGAGCGCTGATCACCCGGGGCGAGATCTGCGGGGATGAGTTTTGGGGCGTGGCTCAAACGAAAGTAGGTGCTTGGTTGGGAAGCTTGTGAGCGGAGGCGACGACTGAGCAGGTGAGTTTTCCGTTTTGAGTGCTGGTGCCTGTAAGGAGTCCGGGTTGGCGTTGGGTGGCGATGGCGAGGCCGTGGTCGGCGATGAGTTCGATGAAAGGGTAGGTAACGTTGGTAAGAGCTTGGGTAGCGGTTCGGGCGTAAGCGCCTGGCATGTTGGCTACGCAGTAGTGGAGGACGCCTTCCTCGACGTAAACGGGGTTGTCGTGGGTGGTGGGGCGGGAGGTTTCGGCGCAACCGCCTTGATCGATAGCGATATCAACGAGGACGCTTCCAGGTCGCATACGGCGAAGCATGGCGCGGGTGACGAGCTTGGGGGCTTTGGCTCCTGGAACAAGGACAGCTCCGATGAGGAGATCGACGTTGGGAAGAAGTTCGTCGAGGTGGGCTTGATTAGAAAAGAGGGTGTGGGCGGTATGCATCGTAATATCGAGAAAGCGCATACGTTCGAGGTCGACCTCGAGGATGGTGACATCGGCGCCGAGGCCTGTGGCCATGCGGGCGGCATTGATTCCTGATGAACCGCCGCCGATGACGACGACACGACCTGGGAGGACTCCGGGGACACCGCCGAGGAGAACGCCGCTACCGCCAGCGTGTTTGGCGAGAAAGTAGGCACCGACGATGACCGACATGCGCCCAGCGATTTCTGACATCGGCTCGAGGAGCGGAAGGCGCCTGCCTTGGGTCACCATTTCGTAAGCCACGGAGGTGACGCCCGATTGAATGAGGGCCTTCGTTAGATTTATATTTGCGGCGAGGTGAAGGTAGGTGAAGAGGATCTGGCCTGAGCGAAGAAGAGGGTATTCGTCGGGGAGGGGTTCCTTGACCTTGACGATCAGTTCGGCGGAAAAAACATCGGCATGGCTGGCGACAATTTTAGCGCCGGCGGCGATGTACTGTTCGTCGGGAAAGCCTGAGCCGAGGCCGGCGTTCTGCTCGACGAGGACTTGATGGCCGCGCTGGATGAGTTGATAGGCTGCGGAGGGAAGAAGGGCGACGCGAGATTCGTGGGATTTAATCTCGCGTGGAACACCGATTACCATGCCTGAAGGATAATGAAACCTAGCGCTAGGGCGAGCGGGGAAAAGGGTGAGGCTAGCGGAAATTAGAAAACAGGATTAGGATCTGGTATGGCCACAACAATTCCCCATTTGGAGGAGTTGCGTAAAATGGATCGGGCGCATCATCTCCATCCATTTACCGATCATGCGACGATGCATCCGAGTGGGACGCATATCCTGGAGAGTGGAGTAGGCTGTTATTTGCAGGGGGAGGAAGGAAAGTTATTGGATGGGTTGGCAGGGTTGTGGTGTGTGAATGTGGGGTACGGGCGGAAGGAGATTGTGGAGGCGGTAGCGAAGCAGATGCAGGCGCTTTCTTTTTATCCGAGCTTTTTTAATTCTACGACAGAGCCGGCGGTGCGTTTGGCGGATCGGTTGGGTCGGATGGCTCCTGGGAATTTGAATTATGCGGTATTTAGTAATTCTGGATCGGAGGCGAATGAGACCGCATTAAAGATTATTCGGCAGTATCAGATTTTGAAGGGGAAACCTGAGCGGACGAAGATTGTTACTCGGGATTTTGCCTATCACGGGGTGACCTTGGCAACGGCGAGTATGACGGGACTGCCGAGTTGTCAAACTCCGTATGGATTGCCTCTGCCAGGATTTTTGCATGCACCCGCGCCATACGCCTATGCGATGGGTCGGGAAAAGGAGGCGGAGGTGTATGGGGAGGAGTGTGTGGCGGCGACAAAAAAACTAATCGAGAAGGAGGGGCCTGAGACGATTGGAGCGATGTTCTTGGAACCGGTCCAGGGTGCGGGTGGGGTGATAGTACCGCCGGCGGGATATCTCAAGGCGATGCGGGAATTGGCACGGGAATACGAGATCCTCTTCGTGGCGGACGAAGTAATCACAGCGTTTGGGCGATTGGGGGCATGGTTTGCGAGTGCGATGTGGAATTTGGAGCCTGATTTGATGATTTTGGCGAAGGGATTGACCAGTGGATATATTTCGATGGGTGCGACGATAGTTTCGCAACCGATCGCGGAGGTTTTGATGAAGGGCGGGTATTTTGCGCATGGTTTTACCTATTCGGGTCATCCAGTGGCGGCGGCTGCGGCGATGGCGAATATGGACATTATTGAAAAGGAAAAATTGGTTGAAAGAACTAAGGAAAAGTTAGGTCCTTATTTTCAAAAGAAGTTGCAGGAGTTTGCGGGGCATCCAGCGGTGGGGGAAGTTCGGGGGGTAGGATTAATAGGGGCGATGGAGCTTTTGCCGAAGGGCGGAAGAAAGGATTTAAAGCTAGGGATGAATTTAGGTATTGCGGGGGCAGCCAAGGTGAGGAGGGAGGGGGCGATTGTGCGAGGAATTCGGGACTTATTGGCCTTTGCGCCGCCATTGGTGATCACGGAAAAAGAGGTGGACGAGTTGTTTGGAGCTGTGCGGCGTGGGATTGATCATTTGTGGGATTGATTCAATGGTGGAAGAAGTCTAAGCGAAAAGCGGCCTGAACTAAAAATGTAACACGTGTTACAGTTTAAGTTTAAGCAAGTCGCAAAGGGAAAAGGTGGGAGGGGTGCGGGGGGGGGGGGGGGGATAGGGCTTGCGTTGGGTGTTCTAAGGCGGGGCTTAATTGGATGAATATTAAATCGATTGGCGGGCTGATGTTGGTCGCGGGAATGATCTC
>JBBAWB010000005.1:166328-170686 GCA_040397385.1 Methylacidiphilales bacterium | reverse complement strand
GGTTAAATTATGTGCTTCGCACACCCGCAATGGATCCCGGGGGTTTTTGTTTTTATTTCAAGTACGATTTTGCATCTAGGATTAATTCTTGGCCACCTACGGGTGGACTGTTCTATTTGAATCTGAGAGCGAGTCGGGCTTGAGGTTGGGCACTTCTTTTGGCATTTTGGTTAGGTATGGCACTCCCCACAGAAACCATCGATCTCTCCTCCGTGAATTCCCGCTTGCGGGAATTACGGAGGTTTCTTTGACCCGGTTAAACTTGATCGGCAGTTGAAGGAGTTGGAGGGGCGGATGTCGGCGCCTGATTTCTGGAATGATTCGACTGCTGCCCAAAAAGTCGCCGCTGAGGCCAATGGTTTTAGAAAAAAACTTGAGCAGATGAAGGATTTGGAGCGGAAGATTCTCGAATTACCCCTGCATCAAGAATTGGCGGAGGAGGATGGTTCGATGGAGGCTCAGGCAGAGTATAGCAAAGAGATTGTTCATGTTCTGGCTTTTCTCGATGCGACCGAAGTCCAGTTTATCCTCTGCAAACCTGATGACCGAAGGAACGCGATTTTAAGTTTGAATGCGGGGGCAGGGGGAACCGAGGCGTGCGATTGGGCCAGTATCTTGATGCGGATGTACCAACGTTGGGCGGAAAGACATGATTTTAAAGTAGAGATTCTTGATATTCTTGGCGGAGAAGAGGCGGGGATTAAAAACGTGATGTTACGGATCGTGGGTGAGAATGCGTATGGATATCTAAAGGCGGATCGTGGGGTGCACCGGCTAGTGCGTATTTCGCCCTTTAACGCTCAAGGGAAACGACAGACGTCTTTTGCCTCGGCGGAGGTTGTGCCCGAGCCCGATGAGATAGTGGAAACCGAGATTTCAGAAAAGGATATTCGGGTGGATGTGTTTCGTGCTGGGGGTCACGGAGGGCAGGGGGTGAACACAACCGATTCGGCGGTGCGAATTACCCATTATCCGACGGGTTTGGTGGTGACCTGTCAAAATGAACGCTCGCAGATTAAGAACAAGGCTACTGCGATGAAAGTGCTAGCGGCTAGGATTAAGCAGTTGGAGCAGGATAAGAAGATGGCGGAACAAGAGCAGAACTATGCGGCAAAAGGCCAAATTGGCTGGGGTCACCAGATTCGTTCCTACGTTCTTCAACCCTATCAGCTGGTAAAAGATCTGCGGACGGGGGAGCAGACAAGTGATGTGCAAGCGGTGCTGGACGGGGAACTGGATCCTTTTCTGAATGCTTTCCTCAAGGGGAAAAAGCGGATCGGTCCGGTGGAAGATGAGGAGGAAGAATGAGCCATCCTACGGGGGATCGGCTAGGGGCTATTCTGGCCTCAAAGAGAAAAGAGGCTGAGGCGATTGAGGGAAAGAAAGAGGAGTTGCGGAGGTTAGCGCTCTTGCGAAACGACTTTCGCGGTTTTCGAACAAATCTTTTTCAGCCTGAGATGGTCACGGTTATCGCGGAGTGCAAGGCTGCCTCACCGACGGCGGGGAAGCTCAGTGAGAAGTATGATCCAGTAGCCCAAGCCTTGCTTTACGAGAAGGGCGGTGCGGGCGCGATATCGGTTCTGACCGATCGGGAATTCTTTCAAGGTAGTTTGGACGATTTGCTAGCGGTTCGTTCGGAGGTCAAGATTCCTGTTCTGCGGAAGGACTTTATTTTGACGGAGGCTCAGGTTTACGAGAGCGTGGCGTCAGGGGCGGACGCGTTCTTACTGATTGTGGCAGCTTTAACGGATGACGAACTGAAGCGGCTTTATGAGTTAGGGCGGACCCTGCAGTCGGATGTTTTAGTGGAGGTCCATGATCTGCGGGAGATGGATCGGGCTTTGGCGATCGATGCAGAGATTATTGGAATCAACAATCGCAATTTACATACATTTGTAGTGGATTTGAAAACAACGGAGGAGTTGGCGCCAGAAATTCCTGCCGACTGCCTGGGAATCAGTGAAAGCGGCATTCGAAATCGAGAAGATGTGCAGATGATTACGGCTCAGGGTATTCATTGCATGCTAGTGGGGGAGGCCTTGATGCGGGATGCGGATCCAACGGCGGCGATTGAGGATCTGCGGCGGCAAGAGTAGGTAATTTATTTCTAAGGAGAGGATTGGGCAAAAGCCAAATTTGCGCTAAAGTCAGGTGAGATGAGTGCGAAAACTACTTATGCGACTGTGCCCGATGCTTCGGGACACTTTGGTGTCTACGGAGGAAGGTACGTCCCCGAGACCTTGGTGGAGCCGCTCGAGGAGTTAGCCAAGGAGTTTGAAAAAGCGCAGAAGGATCCTGCTTTTCAGCATGAACTACTGGAGATGCGGCGCGATTTCACAGGTCGTCCGACTCCACTCTATTTCGCAGAACGCATCACGGAGCATTGTGGCGGGGCAAAGATCTATCTGAAACGGGAAGATCTTTTACATACGGGGGCGCATAAAATTAACAACGCTCTTGGGCAGGTGATTCTGGCTCGGCGCATGGGGAAGAAGAGGATTATCGCGGAGACGGGTGCGGGTCAGCACGGGGTGGCAACGGCCACGATGGCGGCGCGTTATGGGATGGAGTGCATTATTTACATGGGGGAAGAGGATATGAGACGTCAGTCGATCAACGTGACGAGGATGCGGTTGCTGGGAGCGAAGGTGGTGGCAGTAACCGCGGGTCAGAAAACTTTAAAGGAAGCGGTGAACGAGGCGATGCGAGATTGGGTGACGAATGTACGGACGACCCACTATGTCTTGGGGACTGCCTATGGGGCACACCCTTACCCTTACATGGTGAGAGAATTTCATCGGGTGATGGGGGAAGAGGCGCGGGCTCAACTGATGTTGCGCGAGGAAAAACTGCCAGACGTGGTTTGTGCATGTGTGGGTGGGGGGAGCAATGCTATTGGAATCTTTTATGCCTTCTTGAATGACGAGTCAGTCCGACTGGTGGGAGTGGAAGCTGGGGGGGAGGGGATTCAACCTGGGAAGCATGCCGCCCGATTCCAAGGGGGTAAGTTAGGGGTGTTGCAGGGGTCGAAGTCTTTCCTCTTGCAAAATGCGGATGGGCAGATCGAATCGACCCATTCGGTTTCGGCGGGGTTAGATTATGCGGCGGTAGGTCCAGAGCACTGTCATCTGAGGGAGATCGGGCGGGCAGAGTACACCTATGCGACGGATGATGAGGCTTTGGATGCTTTTTCTAAGCTAGGGACGATCGAGGGGATTTTGCCTGCGTTGGAGACAGCTCATGGGGTGGCATATGCGATGAAAGAAGCTGCCAAGATGAAGAAGGACCAAATTATTTTGGTGAATCTATCAGGCCGGGGAGACAAGGATGTGAATGAAGCGGCTAAGTTTTTGCTGAAAGATTAGGTTCAGCGATTGCCCACTCGGGGGCGATTTCCGAGACGGGTTCATTCTCAATCTTTCAACTCATCCATCGGTGGATCGGGACGACTTGCCTTATTCGTGATTGACCACACGAGCGGCGAAAATGAACCGATTGGTTATCACTTTGGCCAATTTGTGGCCTCTATTGGAAAACTTTGCCAAAGTGGGACCGTTAGTTACGGGGATGGTGAGGGCGAGAAGGACGGCATCGCGGTAGTCTTGCCAAGCCTCGTGGCTGGGGTAATTACGGACTCCTCGGCGAAGGAGTTCACGGTGCCAGACGGTAAATAGATCGACATGTTGCAAAAGGTTGAGGGATTTTCGAGCACTACCGCATGCGAATCGGGCTAAGTCAAAAGTTGGATTTCCAATAGAGGAGAGACCCCAATCGATGAATCGGACGGATGTTTGCTCGTAGAAAACGTTGTCGGAGCGGAGGTCGCCATGAACGAGGGTAATGGGTCGTTTTTTGAAGCGAGCCAGGATGGCCGGGATCTGAGAGGTGAGTTTGATGAAAAGCGTGCGATTTCGTGAAGAAAGTTTCGCCCATCGCAGAAAAGCGGGCAGATTTTGCTTAACCTCGTGGGCGCGCATGTAGTGATGGTGAGGAAGGCCTCTAGCTTTCTTCAGCGTAGGGGAGTTCCAGAAGTAAGCGTGAATGTGGGCGATGGCGCGGATGGCTGAAATGAGTTGCGTCCAAGAAAGGCCTCGGAGTTGGTCAAAGTTGCGGGCATTGCGAATTTCTTCCAGAAGAAGGAGGCCATCGGATCCTTGGTTGGCAGAGATACCTGCAAAGAGGCGTGGGGAATATTTTCCTTTAAGCGGCGTGAGCAGTCGGTAGGCAGCGAGTTCTCTATCGAGAACGTGGAGCTCTTTAGCCCATTTCCGGCGTTGAGGAATTTCTGTGCCGACCTTGAGGATGTACTTTTTGGGGTCGCCCAATCGAGTGGCACGAAAAGTCTGGCTGAGAAAGCC
>JBBAWB010000005.1:11045-166228 GCA_040397385.1 Methylacidiphilales bacterium | reverse complement strand
TGTACTTTTTGGGGTCGCCCAATCGAGTGGCACGAAAAGTCTGGCTGAGAAAGCCAAGGTTGCGGGTGGGGCGGAGAAGGAAGCGAGTGGTCTTCAAGGGATCTTTTTGGGGATCTGAAGGATCTGGCCTGGTTGAAGAATGGAGTTGGAGGTTAATTGATTGAGCGTTCTCATTTCATCGATGGTGGTGTGGAAGCCACGTTTATCTAGATCGCGGATGATTCGACTCAGGGTATCGCCTGATTTCACAACATAAGGCGAAAAGCCTTTGGCAGGATTGGAGGGGGTGTTTGAGGAAGCGCTCGGAAGGCGCTTGGACGCTGAGAGGAGTGAGCGGAGGTTTTCGGAGGGGGAGGCGAAGCTAAGGCCTTGGCCGTCGAGAAGAAGAAACGAAGCGACTCCGACAACTTGGCCTTGGGCATCGAGGACGGGGGAACCGCTGGAGCCTTTCGAAATAGGAGCCGAAATCTGGAGTACGTCTCGTTTTTCACCTGGCATTGTTCGTCGGGCAGAAATAATTCCTTCGGTCAGTGATCCCTCAAGTCCAAGGGGGCTCCCGACGACGGCGATGCGTGTACCGACCTCGGCAGAGCCATCTGGGGCGAGGGTGAGGCAGGGCAGATCTTTTCCGTCCAATTGAAGAATCGCGAGATCGTTGCGAATATCGGTTGCGACGACTTTGAGGACAGGAAAAAGACCACCGTTTTCGGCCTTGGCAATGATGACCTTGGCTTCGGCAATTACGTGGTGATTGGTGACAAGGAGGCCCTCGGAAGAAATAAGAAAACCTGTGCCTGAACCGATGGTTTTTCCGTCTTCGTCTTGGAGAACAAGGAGGTAGACGGCTGGGCGGGTCTGGCGGGCGAGGGTGCGAAGGTCGGGTCCGTCGGCGGCTAGGCTGGCCATGGCTAAGAGGGGAAGGCAGGGCAGGAGTAGGTGAGCGAGCATCCCTTGAGTAAAGACAAAGGACGGGGAGAGGCGAGTCCTTGTCGGGGATTGCGGGGGAGGGCCTAAGCAGGGCATAGTTTTAGCCCGTGAATTTGTTGAAGATAGGTAAGTTTCTGCTTTCGGCCCTGCTGGGGGTGCTGGGGATTTTGGCGACGCTCCTTTTTGAGAAAAATGTATTTCAGGGGGTAACAGTGCCATTGGTAGCGCGTGCTCTTGGATGGAAAGCGCGGGTGGTTTCCGCTCGGTTAACTCCCTTAGGCAAGTTGGAGCTTGAGGGATTGGAAGCGGTCGATCAGGAGAAATCGAGGATTGAGTTGGATTCGGCTTTGCTGGTGGTTCGGCCTGAGAGTTTATTTTCGGGGATCCCAGAGATTGTGCAGATGGATCTGAAATTTGGTCTGATTGATTTAGAGATGAGCGAGGCGAAGAGCTCCTCGGGCCCGATTTCGTTGGCACTGATTTTGCGCGAAGCCTCGGTGATAATAACGGAGGGGCGGATACGCTTGCAGACAGGTGCTTGGATTTTGGGCGGAGTTGAGGCTTATGCTCGGGGGTGGGACGGGCGTACACCTCGGGAAATCCAAGCAAAATTGCAGAGATGTGATTGGAATGGGCCCGGCACGGAGGAGATGGCGGGCACAGTTACTTTGAAAGCAACGAAAAGCGTGGGGATGACGGGAGATAATTGGCAGGCAAATCTGACGGTGGATGTGGCTACGGTGGTTGATTTCTCGCCTGTTGAGTTGATTGTCCCGTGCCGGCTTACTTTGGAGGGGCAGGCGACGAGTCAGGGGAGTGTGGGTTGGAGTGTTGACCGTTTGCAGGGGTCTTGGGAAGGAGTAGGAGGGGTGAAATTGGCTACTTCGGCAAAGGGTCAGTGGTCGCCGACGGGCGATTGGGCGGCGGAGCTTAAGTTGCAGCCGATCGATTTAGGAATTGCAGGAATTCTTCTGCAATCGCGAGGGGTCAAGTCGGTAGCGGGGAGTCTCGGGGGAACACTGGGTTTGCGTGGGGGAGAAAAAAAACCGATAACGGCTCAGGTCAATCTTCTTGGGCAAGATGTGCAGATTTTGTCTTCGGCGGGTCCGGCATGGCCTCAGCAACCAGCGATTTTTTCAGCGGCGGCTGAGGGATCGTGGCGCAGCGAGGAAAGCCTTTTGCAGATGCAGTCATTGAAGATTGGCATGGGTCAAAAAGGGCAGCCGCAAGATCTTCAGGTCAATCTTGATCGGGCGGCAGATTTTTATCTGAAGGGTGGGGCGACTTCCGCGAATGAGATGGCCGTGTTGGATTGGAGTTTACGCGGAATGGAGTTAGCGGCAGTCACTCCCTTGGTGGTTTCTCCCAGCCAACTGAAGGTGCAAGGGGGACAACTCGCGGCGACTGGGCGTGCCGATATTCAGGGTTCAACGATTGTGCTGAGTGGTCGTATGGAGAGTCGTGCGATGAAAGCCTCTGGTGCACTCTTGCAGGGAAATCTGCTGGTAAACTCAGCGGCGATCGATTTCAAAGGAAATCTTCAGGGCTCGCAAAAAGTGAAGTTGGAAGAGGCGGTTTTGACAGCAGATTGGGAGGGTGGGGCTACCAAGGACGCGCGGGTTAAAGTGCAGGCAGAGTGGGAGTGGGCGAAAAGTGAGGGTTGGATTTTGGGGGAGGGGGAGGCGGGTTTGGCGGGACTAGGAAAAGCGTGGACCGGAGCTAAATTATGGCCTGAGTCTGGGCAGGCTAAAGTGCATGTTGAGTTTTCTGGAAATACTTCTGAGAAAGGGAGCGGAGTAATTTCCTTGAACTTGGGAAACATGCGTTGGCTGGGTGAAACCGCGAATCCGTGGCAGGCGAAAGTTACTTCTGAGGTGAAGAACTTAGTTGGGGTATGGAGTTTACCTGAAGTGTCTTTTCAGGCTGATCGAGGAGGGCAACCGCTCCTCGACGGACAAGGGATGGTTACTTGGGATCAAAGGAATGGTGAAGGAGTGGCAAAAATAAACTTAGAGAAGGCTGATTCCTCTCTGCTTGTGCCTTTGTTTTCCATTTTGACGCCCGCTTGGCAGTGGAAGGTAGCGACGGGCCACGGAATGTTCCAGTACGAGAGAAAGGGGCAGCAGGACAGGGTGGAAGCGAATCTGCAGGGGATGATAACGGTGGAGACTGGGTCATCGACTCAGTCACGTCTAGTCGACTTCTCATCGGTGCAGGGCGCGGTGAAAGCTTCTTGGCCCTCTTCATCCTCAGGAAAGTTTTCGGTAGATGCATTTAGTCTGAGCGCGAAGCATCGAGATGGGTCGGACGCGATTCGGGCTTCTTTGGATAAACCTCTTTTGCTGGAAAAGATTGCGCAAGGCGATTGGAAACCTGGGGGCAAGGAGTTGGCGACCGGAACGATTCAGTACACGGGATGGCCCGTTGGACTTTTTGGTCCCTTAATCTTTCCCGCCGCCAAGGAGTCGTCGCTCTTGGGAACGTTGACGGGGTCTCTCAAGATTCAGAGTGATCCGGTCCGGGGAGATCTGCGCGGGGATGTGGATTTAAAGATGCTCGATCTGACGATTGCGTTGCCGAAGGTAACCCTTCCTGACAATCAGGTAAGTCTGCAAGCCTCGGTCTCTTTGGGCGCCGATCAGCAGATTCATTTTCATCGTCTTCAGTTGATGAGTCGACAGGGTACACTGGATTGGTTGCAACTCTCGGCAGAGCAGGACGCTCACGAGGGGGTGGCGGTTGTCGGGAAGCTGGACTTAGCGACCGCCGCCCAAAATATACCTAATCTGGGGGAGTGGGTTTCTGCGGGCGCCTTGGCATTCAAAGCGGAGGTTGGGCCTGCCAGCAAGGAGGGGCTTCGAAAAATTGGCTACAGCAGTGAGGCGACATCGTTTTCTGCTCAGATTCCGACGGTGGGGAGTTTGACGAACCTGGGGGTTAAAAGCCAAGGGATCGTGGAATGGAAAAGCGGAATCTCAGCGCTTTCCGATTTGCATCTTGAGGCGGTAGGGGCAATGGGAAATATTTCATTGGGCAAGGTCTCTTGGTCGAAGACAGGACCCTTATCTTGGGAAGAGGGACGAATCGCAGATGGCTGGCTGCGGATTCTTCTGGCGTCGTATCTGCTTCCTGCTCAATGGATTGACGGAGATGTGGTTCTAGGGGCAGGTTTTTGGCAGGTAAGTAATTACGGGGGGAGCGGGGAGTTTGATATTACCTTGCTCGAGGCCCGTTTGATGGAGGACTTAAAGTTGCCGTCTGCCTCGGTTCGAGTGGCGGGTGATTTTGAATATGACAGGCGGACGGAGAGTTTCTCTTTGAAGGATGCGAGCTTGCTCTTTCCTGAATATCGAAATGACCCGGTGCAGATTCCTTCTTTCTCGTGGAGACCGGGCTCGGTGACAGTTCAAGCAGCCGGTGGGGTCCTCGATCTCCGTGGGGTGTTGGCCCAAACGAAGGATTTACTTAGTGCTCCAGCGGATCCGAAAAAAGCCTCCGGAAAAAAAGAGGGCACACGGATGGATATCTCTGTGGATTTAGCCCAGATCGTAGTGGATGAGGCGAGTGTGGGACCAGTTAAAGTCCCACGATTTCGTTGGGGTCCAGAGGGCATTTTGCTTGAGCCTTCCACCGTTCAGGTGAAGGGAGGATCGATCAGTGCCGCGGTGGTATCCTCCGGTTCGGGTCAACCCGTGCAGGCGAGAGTGGCGATGAGTAAATTTCCGCTGGGGGCGATTCTGGGGAGTATGATTGCGGATGCGAAGGGCCCGATTGGAGGGTGGATTGACCTTTCGCTCTCCGGGCAATCGAGTGGTCCGACGATAGAGGAGTTACGCCGATCCTTGAAAGGGCAAGGCAGCTTTCGGCTTTATCAGGCCCACTTGGAGCGATTGCCCTCAATGGCGAAAGCCTTGCAAAGTGCAGGTACGATTCTGGGGTCGACTTTTATCGCCGCGAGTCAGATTAATGATATCGGGGCCAACTTCACTTTGGAGGGAGAAAAAATTAGCCTTCCCAATTTACAGGTAACGGGAACGGCCTTGAGTGCCAATCTGAATGGTTGGCTGAACTGGTTTGCGCAAACTCTGGATTGCAAGTTGCGTTTTGCCCTAACGAAAGAGGCGATGCAGAGTAGTGGTCAACTGCAAGGATCGATGACCCAGTTGATCGGGAAGAGCAATGACTACTACACGAAGATTCCGGGGGATGCTCGAATCAGTGGAACGATTAGTGATCCAAAAGTGGAGATGGATATTGGAAAAATGCTAATGGAGGGGGGAATTAATCTGCTACTGAACTCGCCCAATGGGATATTGCAGGGGGCAAACGGAGCGAGTGGGGGTGTGACTACGCCAGTAACGGCTCCGATTCAGAGCGCGCTTAAAATCTTTGGGTTTTGAGTTCACCGGGCTTTCTCTTTAGGATCCGATGATGCGTAGTATGACCGGTTTTGGTTCGGTCCAGATCCCAACCCAACATGCCCGGATTCGGATCGAAGTCTCTTCCGTGAATAAACGGGGGTTGGAGGTGATTGTGTTTACTCCAGGGGAGTTGACGCGGTTGGAGCGACAAATACGGGAAGAGGTAGCTCAAGCCGTGGCCCGCGGAAAGGTGACAGTCGCGGTGGTGATCGAGTCTTCCCCCCTGCAGAGCGCTCGAAGTTTGGATTTAGAGAAGGCGGCGAGTTATGCGGCGCAGTTGCGAGCTGCGGGAAAGAGACTTGGGGTAAGTAGTGGGCCTACTTGGTCTGATCTTCTGGGGTTACCAGGGGTGGTGGTGACCACCCAGCTTTCGACTCCACCTTCAGAGGATCGAAAAATCGTGGTGGGAGTGCGTGCGGCTATCGGAAAGATGGTGGATTCGAGGGAGAGGGAGGGGCGGCATATGGTGGCAATTCTTCGCGCGCATCTAAAGAAGATGGAAGGAGTTCGGGGTAAGATGGAGAAAGCGGCAGGAAGTATGCGACGCAAGCAGGGGGAGAGGCTTTGTGCTCGGTTGCGTGAATTGGCGGGAGAAGCTGGAGTGACTCTGGAACCTGATCGGGTGGTGCGGGAGACGGCGACGGCAGCGGATCGTGGGGACGTTACGGAGGAGCTGAATCGGATTCGGGCCCATTTGACCGAAGCGAATGGCTTAGTCTCAACCCAAGCCCCTGGGGGGCGAACCTTAGAATTTCTGATTCAGGAAATTCAGCGGGAGGTTAACACCGTCGGTTCAAAATCAGGGGAGTTAGAGTTAACCCGGTTGGCGATTGATTTTAAGTCGGAACTTGAAAAACTCAGAGAACAGGCGGCTAATCTTGAATAACTTCACTCGTTCAGGAATTCTTTTTGTGGTTTCTGCTCCTTCTGGGACGGGAAAGACCACCTTGTGTACAAATGTTCGGCAAACGCCAGATTTGATTTATTCGGTGAGTGTAACGACTCGACCGAAGCGTTCCGGAGAAAAGGATGGAGCGGATTACTTTTTTCAGTCAAAGACGGAGTTTGAGAACAAGTTGAAGGAGGGTGGGATGTTGGAGTATGCGGATGTTTACGGTCACTACTACGGCACGCCGAAGGCACCAGTCTTGCAGCATTTAGCAGAGGGTCGGGATGTGCTGCTGGATATTGATGTGCAGGGTGCGCGGCAGATTCGGGAATCTAAGGATCCACAGATTAAGGCCTCGCTGGCGGATATATTTATTATGCCTCCCGATTTGGAGGAGTTGCGGCGGAGGTTGGAGGGGCGGGGAACGGAGAACGCGAAACAAATTGCCACGCGGATTGCGGCGGCGGATGCGGAGATGGCTGATTGGAAAAGTTATCGCTACACGATTCTGAGTAGTTCCATGGAAGAGGACTTGATTAAATTCCGGGCGATCATTCGGGCAGAGCGCTACCTCAGTCGTAGATTGAATTTACAAAATGGCAGCTAAAAACATCCCCAAGATCGTCCTGGGAGTGACGGGCTCGATCGCGGCATTCCGGGCGGCGGATCTGGCTAGCGCCATGGTGCAGGAAGGTTGGGAGGTCCACGCGATCCTGACGGCAGATGGGGCACGTTTTTTGACTCCATTGACATTGGCCGCTTTGACCCACCGCCCAGTGCACACTTCTCTTTGGGAAGAAGGGGAGGGGGGTCGAATGGGCCATTTGGATCTGGCGGGCTCAGCGGATGTGGTGGTGGTTGCACCGGCGAGTGCGGATTGCCTCGCGCGGGCGGCTCACGGGATGGCTGGGGATACTCTGGGTGCAGTTTTGTTAGCGACGCGAGCCCCTTTGCTTTTTGCTCCTGCGATGAATACTCAGATGTGGCAACATGCTGCGACCGAAGCGAACATGAAGCTGTTGCAAGGGCGGGGTGCGCTACTGGCGGGACCCTCGGAGGGAAAATTGGCCTGTGGGGCGGTTGGTCCTGGGAGGATGGCGCCGGTTGCGGAGATCATCAGTTTGGTAAAGAAAGTCTTAGCGGAGAAGAAGTGATAGGAGATTGATGTAATATGAAAGATCCGAAGTTCAAACCTCAGGCTGATTTTGTTAAGAAAGCGACTTTTCCGAGTTTAGCTCGATATAAAGCGATGCATCGGGAATCGCTTGCCCAGCCGGACAAGTTTTGGGGACGTATAGGAAAAGAGGAGTTGGACTGGTTTACCGAGCCGAAGAAAGTTTTGCAGTGGAAGGAACCGTTCGCGAAGTGGTTTGGCGGGGGGAAGTTAAACTTAAGTTATAACTGTTTGGATCGTCATTGTCAGGGAGCTCGGCGGAACAAGGCGGCGATTATCTTTGAAGGGGAGCCTGGAGACGTCCGGGTGATTACCTATCAGCAGTTGCACGATGAGGTTTGCCGTTTCGCCAATGCACTAAAGGGCGAAGGGGTGAAAGTGGGCGATCGGGTAATGATTTATCTGCCGATGATTCCTGAGGCGGCAATTGCCATGCTGGCCTGTGCAAGAATTGGAGCGGTGCACAGTGTGGTCTTTGGTGGGTTTAGTTCAGAGTCATTGAAAGATAGAATTCGCGATTGTGGAGCGACTTTGGTGATTACGGCCGATGGTGGTTATCGGCGTGGGCAAGTGGTCCAGCTTAAGCCGAACGTTGATCAGGCGGTGGCGGCCTGTCCTGAGGTGCGGAGGGTGATTGTCTGTAAAAGAACGGGGACGGTGGAGAAGTTAAATGAAATCGATCGCTGGTGGCATGAGTTGGTGTTGCACCAACCTACGGACTGCGCACCGGAAAAGCTGGAGAGTGAACATCCTCTTTTTATTCTCTACACCAGCGGAAGCACGGGAAAGCCAAAGGGAATTTTGCATACCACGGCGGGTTATCTCCTGGGGGCTCATTTGACGACTAAGTTGGTATTTGATCTGAAGGAGACGGACTTGTTTTGGTGCACGGCGGATGTCGGTTGGGTGACGGGGCACAGCTACACGGTGTATGGGGCTTTGAGCAATGGGGCAACAACGTTGATGTATGAAGGGGCGCCCAATCAACCTGAGCCCGATCGGTTTTGGCAGATTGTCGCCAAGCATCGGGTTACTATTTTTTATACTGCGCCAACGGCGATTCGGGCATTTATTCGATGGGGAGATCATTGGGTGCAAAAGCACAATCTTTCGTCGCTACGGCTCTTGGGCTCGGTGGGCGAGCCGATCAATCCTGAGGCATGGATGTGGTATCACCGAGTGATCGGGGGCGGACGGTGTCCGATTGTCGACACTTGGTGGCAGACGGAAACGGGGACGCATATGATTACGACTTTGCCTGGGGCGAATTTCACGAAACCGGGATCGGCGGGAGTGCCTTTCTTTGGGGTGGATGTAGCGGTGGTGGACGATCAGGGCAAGGAGGTGAAGGCCGGGGTGCAGGGGAAGTTAGTCATCCGCAAACCGTGGCCTTCGATGTTGCGTTCGATTCATGGAGATGCAGACAGGTATGCGAAGACGTACTGGAGTGAGGTGCCGGGGACCTACTTTACGGGGGATGGTGCGAAAAAGGATAAGGATGGTTACTTCTGGATTTCCGGGCGGATGGATGACGTTCTGAATGTTTCAGGGCATCGATTGGGGACGGCGGAGGTGGAGAGTGCTTTGGTGACACATCCTGCAGTGGCGGAGGCGGCGGTGGTGGGGCGCCCAGATGATCTGAAGGGGCAGGCGATCGTGGCTTTTGTCACGCTGAAGACGGGGCAAAAATCGAGCCCTGAATTAGTGAAGGCTTTGCGAGATACGGTAAGCAGAGAGATTGGTCCGATTGCCAAGCCTGACCAGATTCGCTTTACGGATTCGTTGCCCAAGACCCGCAGTGGAAAGATTATGCGGCGGTTACTGAAAGAGGTGGCGGCGGGGGGGGCGGTGAAGGGGGATGTGACTACTTTGGAGGATTTGAACGTGTTGGCCTCCTTGCAATCTTCTGCCACGGAGGAGGGGTAAGCGATGTCGTGGCGTCTACCGATTGCGGAAACAGGTCTTTTGGTGGTGGATGTGCAAGAGAAGTTGGTGGCGGTAATTCAGGAGCCGAGCGACTGGTTGGCGAGGTTAGAAATTCTGGTGGCTGGAGCGCATCTTTTGGGGTTACCGATTGAGTTGACGGAGCAGGTGCCCGCGAAGTTGGGAAAAACTGTGTCGGCGATTTTGAAAGTTGCCGGAAGTGGGCGTAAGGCAATGGCCAAGACCCACTTTTCGGCGGCGGAGGCAGGAAGGAAGCTGGGGAGGCGAAGAATTTTGGTGGCAGGGTGTGAGGCGCATGTCTGTATTCGGCAAACGGTATATGATTTGCGGTTGAGGGAGTTAACTCCCGTGGTGGTGGCCGATGCGGTGGGTTCAAGGCGTGGGCGGGATCGGGAGATGGCACTTGCGGAGATGAGGGCGGACGGAGTGGTGATCAGCACGGTAGAGGCGGTTCTCTTTGAAATGATGGAGAGCGCGGATCATCCGCAGTTTCGGGAGATCCAGGCTTTGATCAAATAAGAGCTCTTGGCGGGGGTGAAATTGCTTGTGGGTGAACAAAAGTAATCAAGTCTTGATTCTGCTAGCTCTTGAGCAAGGCGAAGCACACCCTTTACTGCAATGGAACCTGTCGCGGATCTGCAGCCAAGGTGGCCGGTAACACTCTCGGTCGTTCCTCGTGTCCCTGAAGGGTTAGAATCTCTACGTAACTTGGCTTTTAATCTTTGGTGGAGTTGGAATTACGACGCGTTGGATCTGTTTAAAGAGTTGGACCCAGAATTGTGGGAGTCGTGTGGGCATAGCCCAATCAAAATGTTGCGTCTGATCAAGCAGGGTAAGCTAGAGGCGGCAGCGAAGGATAAGTCCTACCGAGATCAGGTGGAGAAGATGCACGATCGGCTGAAGACTTATTTGGAAAGAAAAGATACTTGGTTTACAAAAAACCTTCCTCAGGAAAAAAAAGACAATCCTTTCGTTGCCTACTTCTCGGCGGAATTTGGCTTTCACGAGTCGTTACCCAACTATTCGGGTGGTTTGGGAATTCTTGCGGGAGATCACTGTAAATCGGCTAGTGATTTGGGTTTGCCTTTTGTGGCGGTTGGGTTGCTCTATCGTTTCGGCTATTTTTTCCAAAAGATTAATCGGGAAGGGTGGCAGGAAGCCTCGGCGGTAGATAATGTATTCCAAGATTTGCCAGTACGTGAGGCGTTGACGGCGGATGGGAAGAGTCCTGTTGTGGTGGAGTTAGATCTGCCTGGTCGAAAAGTAAAAGCCAAGGCTTGGGAGGTGCGCATTGGGCTGACGCGGCTTTTTCTTCTGGATACGGATCTTCTGGAGAACTCGATCGATGATCGGCGAATTACCTATCAGTTGTACGGGGGAGATCACGAGATGCGGTTGCGGCAGGAGATAGTTTTAGGAATCGGTGGGGTCAAGGCTTTGGCGGCGATGGGATTGAATCCTTCAGTTTTTCATATGAATGAAGGGCATGCCGCCTTTCTGGGGTTGGAGAGGATTCGGCGATTAATTGTCGAGGAAAAGCTTAGCTTTATTGAAGCGCTGCAGTTCGTGGCGGCAAGCGGGGTATTTACGACGCACACACCCGTTCCAGCAGGAAACGATGCCTTCAGTCCTGCGCTGATGGAGGAGTATTTCGGTCGTTATTTACAGGAGTGTAAGATTGGTTTGGCGGATCTGCTTAAGCTGGGGCGTCCCTGGTCTTTCACGGAGGAGGAGCCCTTCAGTATGACGATTTTGGCGCTGCGTCTTTCACGGCAGGCGAATGGAGTGAGTGCGATTCACGGAAAGGTCTCCCGCGGGATGTGGCAGAACGTGTGGCCAAGAGTACCCAAGGCAGAGATTCCGATTCGGCATGTTACGAATGGGATTCACACGATGACTTGGATGGCGCCGGAAATTCGGGCTCTTCTAGAGAAGCAGGGTGGCCCGATGACCGAGGAGGACCTGGCCAAGGCGGACGAGTGGAAGAAGCGGGTTACCTTTAAAGACAAAGAGTATTGGACGACCCATCAGAAGTTGAAGTTGCAGTTGCTGAATTTCGTTCGGGGCAAGGCGAGAGCCCAACGCCTAAGAAATGGGGCGACTCCTGGGGAAATTCGCGCGACGGATCAACTATTCGACCCTAAGGCTTTGACGATTGGTTTTGCACGACGTTTTGCGACCTACAAGCGGGCGGCTCTGCTTTTCCGCGATCTGGATAAGTTGGCGGAGATCGTTAATGATTCAGAGCGCCCAGTGCAGTTTCTCTTTGCGGGCAAATCTCATCCAGCGGATGAGGGGGGCAAAAAGTTGATTCAGCAGATCGTGCAGATCGCCGCGATGCCCCAGTTTAAGAACCGAATCTTGTTTGTGGAGAATTACGACTTCAATGTGGCCCGTTTTCTTTATCATGGCTGTGATGTTTGGTTGAATAACCCAACTCGCCCGTTGGAGGCGAGTGGAACCAGCGGGGAGAAGGTGATCACCAACGGTTGTTTAAACTTTAGCGTGCGGGATGGGTGGTGGGATGAGGCCTATGACGGTACGAACGGATGGGCGATTGGAGACGACACCTTCCGATTGGAGCCTGAGGTGCAAGATGAGTTCGATGCTTTCTCTATTTACGAGATTCTGCGGCGCGAGATTGTTCCTCTCTATTATGACCAGGACGCTGAGGGGGTGCCGAAGCGTTGGATTGAGAGAGTGCGTAGTAGTTTAATGACGATTGGTCCTGTTTATAATACCTCGAGGATGGTGGCGGACTACGCGGGGGTGTTTTATCGGAAGGCATCGCAAAAAGGTCGAATGTTTGCGGAGAACAAGTGGGCGAAGTCGAAAGAGCTAGCGGTTTGGAAAGAAAAAGTTCGGCAAGCATGGCCGGAAGTTCGGGCGAATGCGGTGACATGGAATGGTCCGACGCGGACGACGGTGAGCGTGGGGGATACGGTTCCGGTGACAACCAATGTATTTCTGGGAGCCTTGCAAGGTGGGGAAGTGGCGGTGGAGGCTTATTTGAAGGCGATTGAGCCAGGGGGTATTTCTAAGGTGGTCTCGTTGGAGCCAACGGGTGGGGTAGTGAATGGATGGCAAAGTTATGCGGGGCGCGTTTCGGTAGAGGACTCGGGCAACTTCAATTTCAATGTGCGAGTGAGACCTTCCCATCCTTCTTTGACTCAGGCGCACGAACTTCGTTTGATCACTTGGGCTGATTGAGGCGGTGGTTACAATCCGCACGGGTTGCGGAATCTGCACTAAGTGTAAAAGCATGGCTGGTAGAACAATAAGAATACGCCCGAAGGTTTGACCCTTTTTTCAAAATCGCTAAGGTCATAGCTTATGTCGACCTCAGAAGTTCAAACCAGCTATGCCAAAGGGTCCAAGCCTGAGTTAGTCGGAATTGAGCATGCTGAGGTTGATTTGGGGCGCTTACGCAAAACGGTTGAGGCGTCGCGGGACTATCTGCTCGGATTACAAAAACCTGAAGGGTACTGGGTGGGGGAGTTGATCGTGGATACCACGGTGATCTGTGATTACCACCTGTTGATGTATTTGCGGGGGAAGATTGACCGGGTTAAAGAAGCAAAAATAGTGCGGAATATTTTGCAACGTCAGTTGCCTGACGGGGGGTGGCCGATTTATTTCGGAGGTCCGAGTAATGTGACCGCCACTGTGAAATGTTATTTCAGTTTGAAGTTGGCTGGTTTTACTCCTGAAGAGCCTGAAATGAAGAAAGCTCGGGCCACGGCACTTCGGTTGGGTGGCATTCCGAGAACGAACACTTACTGTAAATTATACTTAGCGATGGTGGGTCAGTACCCCTGGAAGTATTTACCTAATATTCCCCCCGAGATTTTGCTTTTGCCGAATTGGGCGCCTTTCAACATTTTCGAGATGAGTTCTTGGACTCGGGCAATTGTGGTAACGTTATCGGTCATCCGAAGTTTCCGTCCTACGACCCACCTGCCCCCCGAAAAGCAGTTGCACGAGCTTTATCCCTACGGGGTGGAGGGAGGTCCTTTTCTGCATCCGGTGGAGAGCCGTTTCTTCTCGATGAAAAACTTTTTTGTCCGAGTGAATGACCTCTTGGGGTTTCTGGAAGGGCTTTCTTGGAAACCTTTTCGGAAGCGGGCTCTGAAAGTAGCGGAGAGTTGGATTCTCGATCGGATTGGGCCCGAATCGGAAGGTTTAGCGGCTATCTTTCCTTCGATGATGAACACGATTCTGTCTTTTCAGTGTTTGGGCTATTCGGACGACCATCCCGCGATGCGTAAGGCGACGAGGGAGTTGGAGGCGCTGGAGGTTGATGACGTTGAGCATAGTGATTTCCGAATTCAGCCTTGTCTCAGTCCAGTGTGGGATACGGCAATTACGATGACGGCGCTCTCGGCGGCTGGGGTGAAACCGGATGCTCCTGCGATGACCTTGGGGGCTGACTGGCTTTTGTCTAAGGAGGTGAGGATGCGTGGCGATTGGGCGGTGAAGAACCCAACGAAAGTAACCGGGGGTTGGGCCTTTGAATTTGCCAATGACTGGTATCCCGACATTGATGATACCGCCAAGGTTCTGCTGGGTCTGCGGCAGGCTCGGGCGAGTGATCCAGCCCAGCAGAAGGGGGCGACCGAGCGTGGATTAGCTTGGGCTCGTAGTTTCCAGTGTGACAACGGGGGATACGGAGCCTTCGACAAAAACGTGAATAAGGAGTGGCTGGAGGATGTGCCTTTTGCTGATCATAACGCGATTTTGGATCCACCTTGCGCCGATATTACGGGTCGGCTTTTGGAGACGATGGGTAAATGTGGGGTAAGTAAAAAAGATCCACAGATTGCACGGGCTCTCCGTTTTCTGAGGGAGACGCAAGAAGAGGATGGATCTTGGTACGGGCGTTGGGGGGTGAACTTTATTTATGGAACGTGGCAAGTGCTGCGTGGTCTGCAGGCGATCGGTTACGATATGAACGAGCACTGGGTGATTCGTGGACGGGACTGGCTGGAGTGTGCGCAGAATCCTGACGGGGGTTGGGGTGAAAGCTGTGGCTCGTATGATGACACTCGGTTGAAAGGGCGCGGAATCAGCACGGCCTCGCAAACGGCTTGGGGACTGATGGGGTTGTTAGCCTGCGGGGATTTGCAAAGACCAAGCCTAAGGCGGGCGGTTCGTTATCTGATGGAAACTCAACAAAAAGATGGAAGTTGGGAAGAGAAGTACAGCACGGGAACTGGTTTTCCCTGCGTTTTTTATCTGCGTTACGATATGTATCGAAATAACTGGCCGCTGCTTGCTCTTGGGGAGTACGAGGAGTTATTGAAATCGTCAGGTGGGCATTAGCCCGTTGATGGGTTCGGGTTTAAGGCAGAGAAAGCGCCTCGATGAGTACGAACTCAGCTTTGCCCGTCGGAATCCTTTTTCCGATGGAGTTTGAGGCGGAACCTATCTGGAAAAAGATGCGCGGAGTTTCGAGGATGGAGGACGGTTTCGAAACCAAGCGCGGGCAGTGGTCGAATACACCGATAGTCTCGGCCCGAACGGGTATGGGGCATGCGGGTTTAACCGAGAAGGTTGGGTGCTGGTTAAAAAAGAATCCGTGCCGTGCGGTGGTTTTAGCGGGTTTGGCGGGGGCCTTGGATCTGGCTTGGGAAGAGGGGGATCTAACCTCTTTTCGGTCGGAGGATTGGGATGAGTTTCATCGGTGGAGCAAGATGCATCCCAAAGTGCGCCCTGGGAAATGGCATACCGCGCGGGAGATCATTGCGACTGGGGAGGCGAAGATTGCTTTAGGAAAGCGAACGGGGTGTGGGATCGTGGAGATGGAGTGGGATTATGTGGCTAAGGCGTGTTACGAGCAGGGGGTTCCTCTGGTCGGGTTGCGAGGGGTGAGTGATCGTGCGGACAAACTGTTGCCTGCGGATCTTTTCCTTCTTGGGTGTGATGCGGTGACAGGAAAAAGTACTCCGATGAAAATTGCGTTACATTTGGCGGTTCGGCCATGGCGCTTGATCGAACTTCTGCCAGCAGTAGCGGGCTGTACTCATGCGCGGAACGAGGTGAGCAGGGCGCTGGAGGATTTCTTGGATGGCTTGAGTAGGTCTAAATAGCAAGAGCCCGGATCTGACTGAGAGCAGTGCCAGAATACCCCATGGAATTGGGGTGAGCGTGTAGATTCACCCGATGGCTTCGGCAGCTTGAAAGCCTGAGACTGCGGCACCCTCAATCGTGGCGGGCAGGCCTGTTTCGGTCCAATCCCCAGCTAAAAATAGATTTTCTACGGTGGTGACGGCTCCAGGTCTGGCGAGGGGCTTGCCTCGTTCCCCATGGAAGGTGGCGTCACGAGATTTGTAGACGAGGTGGTGGGTAACTACGGCGGAACGACTTTCGGGCAGAAGACGATGAATTTCGTGGAGGATAAGTTCAACGAGTTCTTTTCCTGTCTGATCGATAAGTTCACCGACCGCACTGATGACGGCGGCGTAAAGGTGGCCTTTGGCCCCTAGGGGAAGAGTGGAGGTACGATCGAAAACCCAGTGAAGAGGGGAATCAAGAAAACCGGTAATGAGAGCAGAAGTCAGGGCCTGATCAGTCCAAAGATGAACGCCGAGAATCGGCCCAGGAAGAAGAGATCGGGCAAGAGTGGCAGCATGATCGGAAGCGGGAAGAAGTTTTGCGGCTGCAGTCCAAGGCACGGCTAAGACCACCTGGTCGAAGAACCGCTCCTCCCCGTTCTTGAGAATGATGGAGGTGACACGATGGTTGGATTCGTCGTAGCGCAGGGATTCGATGGGCTGAGCGAGGTGGAGTTGGCCACGGGTGGCCTGAAGAAATGCCCCTAACTCAGGATGGATTAAGTTGGAAAGACCATGCTTGTCGAAGTAGATAGCGGCGTCTTTGGCGGAGCCAAAAAGGGCTTGGCGAGTGACCTCCCAGAACAGTTTTGCATCGGCGTTTTGAGTGGGGGCATTAAGAGCGGCGAGGCAGAAAGGTTCCCAGAGCGCACGAATCGAGCCAGGGGTTTGCGCTAAACGTTCCAGCCAAGCCTGAGTGTCTTCGCCGGGTTTGGGGGGTTGGCGATTGGCGCGTCGGGGAAAGTTAAGGATGGCCCAGCGATCGGCATGGTTGATTTCACGAAAGCCGAAAAGACCGAGGAGAAGATGAAAGGGTGGAGGGAGAGAAGAAGAACGAAGAATGGAACGACCCTTTTGGGCGCTAACAAACGAGAGATCGAGGCGCTGGTGTTTTTCAAGGCGGTCATCATTGCCGAGAGCCTCGATGAGCTCGAGGGTGCGGTGATAGCACCCCATGAGAATGTGCTGGCCATTGTCCAGAGTGGTTTCAGTTCTTGCTTCTCGATAGCTATGGGCACGACCACCGAGATATGGCTTCGCTTCGAAAAGTTCCACGGAATGGCCTGCTTGGGTTAGGCGGAAGGCTGCGGCACAACCGGCAAAGCCGCCGCCGATGACAGCGATTTTGGAGGGTAACCGTCGGGGAAGAATGGGTTTTCCAAGGCGGTTTCGTTCTCGGCGCAAAGCTTTCAGTTTTTCCCAGCGGGAGAGTTTCACGGGGCCACGAAGGACTTCGAAGTTGCGGCTGCGGATTTTTTCGAGGAGATCGCGGTAAACTCCCGTCATGAGCAGGGCGGCGGAAAGATGGGGGCGATCCGAGTGAGGAATAAGACGATCAGCTTTTTCGAAATAATGGCGGGCGCGAAAGTACTGCAGACGAAGGAGGCGACACATGCCTGGGGTGGGATGAGACTGGTGAAAATCTTCTTCGGTAACGGCAAAAGCTTTGCACTCTTCTTGGGGAAGATAGATGCGGCCGTAGGTTTTGAGGTCGTGGGAAACATCGCGCAAGATATTGGTTAACTGAAAAGCGAGGCCCAAGGCGACGGCGTAGTCGGTGGCGGCCCTAGTTTGGCAGGTGAAAATATTAATAGAAACAAGGCCAACGGCCGAAGCCACTCGGTAGCAGTATTTCTCAAGGTCTTGGAAGGTTTCATATCGGTTCTTGGTCAGATCCATCTCAACTCCAGCGATAATCTCGAGGAGCGGTTCGGGAGGGATTAAGTATTGGCGGACGACGGGGGCTAACTCTTGGGCGAGGGGCTGAATGGGATTTCCGCGGTAAATAGCTTGGATATCTTCCCGCCAGTGTTGAAGTTTGGCTTGGCGTTCTGGAAGAGGGCGGGTGGTTTCATCAGCAATATCGTCGACTGTCCGGCAAAAGGCATAAAAGGATGACATGGCCTGCCGCTGTTCTCGCGGTAGACAGATAAAAGAAAGGGCGAGATTCGAACCGCTTTTTCGAGTGATTCGTTCCCCAGTGCCGAGAGGAGGAAGTGGAGTGCTCATCCGCCAAAGAAGGCCTGGATCGCCAACCGGATGAAATCGAGTTTATTGACGATGGGTCGATGGGTAAGGGTGTCGTAGTTCTGGCGTTCGATCTTGCGGAGAATCTCGGTTCCCCCAAGCCAAGTGAGACGGATCTCCCAAGAGAGAGGGCGTTTTAGTCGATGAGTGAGTGGTTCACCTTGATGGAAAAACTCCCAAGCGCGCTCTGACTGGTAGCGAAGAAGATTACAAAAATTGGGAGTGATTTTTCCTGCGAAGAGGTCCTGTTCGGTCACACCGAATCTCGGGAGATCATCGAGAGGAAGGTAAATGCGGTCCTTACCGAGATCGACAGAGAGGTCCTGCCAAAAATTGGCTAATTGGAGCGCGGTACAGATGTGGTCGGAGAGTTGGGCTAGTTCGCCGCTTCGTTCTCCATGGATTAGGAGGACAAGGCGGCCGATAGGGTTGGCGCTACGACGGCAGTAGTCGAGGACGTCGGAGAAGCTTTGATAACGGCGTTGGACAATGTCTTGCTCGAAAGCGCTGAGCAGGTCGGAAAAAAGCGATTCGGGGAGATTGAGTTCGGCCTGGGTTTTCTGGAGTGGGGCAAAGATCCAAGCGTAGGTGGGGTCGTAGGGAAGGCCTTTTTGGGCGTTCTGCCAAGCTTGACGGTATTGGCGGAAGATATGGAGACGCTGGGCTTCGCTGGGGGCGGATTGGAGAGGGGACTTGTGGCGAGGATCGGCATAACCTTCGTCGGCGAGATCGTCGGCGACGCGGGCGAAGGCATAGACAGCGTGGACATGGTGGCGAAGTTTTTTGGGGACGAGGCGTCCAACTGGAAAGTTCTCGTAATGGGTTTGGGCCAACTGAGTGCAGGCCGCATAGAGGTTAAGCACAGAGGGCGGGGTTTGGGTGAGTGGGGGAACAGTGCTCTGAAGCATCGAAAAATAATTACAGAAAGGAGGGCGTGAGGCGAGACGACAAGTGGCCTTGACCCTAAAGCGAAAAAGTATACATATGTGTAATGAAGCAGGCCAAAGGTTCCGCAGAAAAGATCATTGGTTTCATCCGCTCGGCTTCGCGTCGATACCAGCGTCCCCCGACGATTCGAGAAATTCAGGCTGCCTTGGGATTTAAAAGTCCGCGGGCGGTGACCTATTTTCTCGAAAAACTTGAGAAAGCGAGGCGGGTGGTTCGGCGGGGGCGTTCGAGAGGGATTTTCCTGGTTGGGGAGGAGCGGGGGGAGGAGATGGCGGGAGTTGGCTTGCCCTTCTTTTCCGCGATTCCAGCAGGGCGGGGAGATGTGGCGGATGGAGTTCCGGAGAAGCATTTACAGATTGAGCCTAGTCTTTTCGGGTTACGGAAAGTGGGGAATGCCTTTGTGGTGAAAGTGCGTGGACGAAGTATGGAAGGAGCGGGAATTCGGGATGGGGATTTGGCAGTCTTGGAGAAGCGGGAAGCGAAAGCTGGGGAAGTGGTGGCAGCGTTGTTCGATGGTGAAGTGACATTAAAGCGCTTGATGGGAACGGGGAGGAACTTATTCCTTCAATCTGAAAATCCTGATTATCCCGATCTGCGGCCACGGCAAGAGATGGAGATTCAGGGGGTGCTGGTGGGTCTAGTTCGTCGTTGGCAGAGCTGAACAACTCAGAAAAAAATCTGGTCGAAAGGGATGGGGTAAGGCCACGATCAAGGATGCGTTATCTATCGGGAATTCAGCCCACAGGGAGGCTTCATTTGGGCAACTATTTTGGGATGATCCGTTCTGCCGTGGAGATGCAGAATAAGGGAGAGGCCTACTATTTCTTAGCGGATTACCATGCTTTAACGGGGGCCTCGGAGCCTGGGCAACTGCCCTCTTTGGTCCAAGAGACCTTTTTAGATCTGCTGGCTTGTGGGGTGGATCCAACAAAGGCGGTGGTTTTTCGCCAAAGTGCGGTGCCTGAGGTTCACGAGTTGGCCTGGTATCTTTCGACGGTGACCCCAATGGGGCTTCTGGAGAGGTGTCATAGCTATAAGGATAAGGTGAACCGTGGGTTAGCGGCTTCGCATGGTCTTTTTGCTTATCCTGTGCTGATGGCGGCAGACATTCTGATGTACGATGCGGATCGGGTTCCGGTGGGGCAGGATCAGAAACAGCACCTCGAGGTGGCGCGGGACATGGCAGGAAAATTTAACGAGAAGTACGGGCAGGTTTGGAAGTTACCGGAGTCGGTCATTCGAGAAGATGCAGGGGTGGTGCCAGGGGTGGACGGACAGAAGATGAGTAAATCGTACGGGAACACTTTGGAAATTTTTGCTCCAGAAAAAGATCTGCAAAAAAAAATCATGGGAATCAAAACCGATTCCACACCATTGGAGGCACCGAAGGCAGTGGAGGGAAGCACGCTCTGGGGATTGGCACGGCTCTTAGGTAGGGAGGACGAGAAGGCGGAGTATCGCGGCTTGTTAGAAAAAGGTGGGGTGGGGTATGGGGATTTAAAAAAGAAACTGGCTGATCTTGTTTTGCAGGAGTTTGCGGGGATGCGGAAAAGGCGGGAGGAGTTGGCCTCCGATCCTGCGCAGCTTGAGCGTTGGATGGCGCAAGGTGCAGAAAAAGCGCGGGGCAGTGCGATGAAAGTTCTGGCTCGTGTTCGTGCCGCGGTGGGGACGAATTGATGATTCCGATGTTGGAGTTACCTGGGGGGGAAGCTTTGCGCGTGGAGTTGAGCGCTTTCACGGGTCCACTGGATCTGCTTCTCCATCTGATCAAAGAGCAGGAGATGGATATTTATGACATTCGGCTGGAGAAGTTAACCGAGCAGTATCTCAGTCGTTTGGACAAGATGAGGGAAGAGAACCTCTCGGTGGCGGGGGAATTTCTGGTGATGGCAGCTACGCTGGTTTATTTGAAAAGTCGCTCCCTTCTGCCCGTGCAGGATCGTCTGCCGGAAGATGTCGAAGATGAAGATCCCAAGTGGGAGCTGATTCGGCAGTTGATTGAGTATCGTAAATTTAAGGAGGCGGCAGGGCAGTTGGGTGATCGCGAGGCGCTCCACTCGCGCATCTTTGGGCGGACGCCTGAACGGGTGGTTGCTCCTGTGGCTTTGCAAGGACCAGGGCAGGTCTCGATGTTTGATTTGGTCTGGGCTTTTCAAAAAATCCTTCGAAATGTGGAGGATCGTGCTCGAGCAGGTAGATTCCAAGATGAAGAGTTTACCGTAGGGCAAAAAATCGAATTTCTGCTGAATCGAATGACTCGAGGCGAGGAGGTACTCTTTGAGGATCTCTTTCGAACGGCATCTTCGCGGGGGGAGGTAGTGGTTACTTTCTTGGCTTTATTGGAGTTGATCCGCCTGCAGCAGTTGGCGGCGTGGCAGGAAGGGCCCTTGATGCCGATTCGGATTCGGAGGGCACCAGAACCCGTTTCAGAAAACTTACCCTTGAGTGTCCCCGAGGAAGTTCCCCAGATTCCTGGGGAAGGTGCTGGCCAATCGCCCGACCTTTCCGCAGGTTAAAGAGTAACGATTATGGAATGGGCACGAGTATTGGAAGCGCTGTTATTTGCGGCGAGTGAACCGATGGAACCGGCGCGTCTGACCACGCTGTTGCGGGATGGACCGGACGGGGGCCAAGGGTGGCCTGAGATTAAAGAAGAGGAGTTGCGGGAGGAGTTGGCCCAGCTTTCGGAGCGGTTAGCCCCACGGGGTTTAATTCTGCGTGAAGTGGCGGGTGGATTTCGGATTGGCACGGCCCCTGATTTGTCGGGTTGGGTGGCCAAACTCAAAGGAGTGGTGCGTCCTCCACGGTTGAGTCCGCCTTCTTTAGAAACCATGGCGGTGATTGCTTATCGCCAGCTGATTTCCAGAGCGGAGATCGAGGCGGTGCGTGGGGTTGATTGCAGTGGCACGTTAGATACCTTGATCGAGCGCGGGATTATTCGGATCTCCGGACGGAGTGAGGCTCCTGGGCGTCCGATTTTGTACGGGACAACGCCTCTTTTCTTGGAGCATTTTGGATTGCGGGATTTGGATGAACTTCCGAATTCGGAAGAGTTGCGCCGAGTTAAACTGCCTGTCCCGGCAGATCCGGCGGGTCCCCAACAGAAGGAGTTGCTGCATGAAGCTGTCGAGCCTGCGTCATAAAGTGGATCGATTGGATGACCAGTTGGTCCGTCTGCTTGAGCAGAGGTCGAAGGTGGCGCATGAAATCGGCAGGCAAAAAATCAAGGCAGGGCATTCTGTTTTAGCCCCAGCGCGGGAGGCTATGCTTTTTCGTCGTCTGGAAGGAAAGTTGAAGGATAAGGGGGCTTTGAATCTGGCTAGCCTGCGTACCATTTATCGAGAGATCCTTTCCAGTGCGCGGGAGGTACAAGGAGGAACGAGAGTGGCCTACCTCGGGCCGCAGGCTTCTTACTGCCATCAGGCTGCGCGGGAGAGGTTTGGGGGCAACACGGAGTTAGTTCCTTGCCACACTATGGCGGAGATATTTTCAGCAGTGGATCGTGGGGAAGTGGATGCGGGGGTAGTACCGATGGAAAACTCTGGAGAGGGAGCGGTGGGGGCAACGCAAGAGGCATTGATGACGAGTGCGGGCTGGGTTTGTGGCGAGATTTACCTGCCGATTCGACATGCACTTTTGGCCCGTACGGCGAAGGGTCCGCTGCGGGTTCTCTATAGTCACCCCCAAGCCTTGGCGCAGTGTCGACACTGGCTGGCTCTACATCTCCCAGGGATTAAAGTGATCGAGGTTTCGAGCACGGCGGAGGGGGCTCGGCGCGCTTCGCAGGAAAGGGGGGCAGCCGCTTTGGCGAGTCTGTGGGCAGCGAAAATTCATCGGTTGCAAATTCGCAATCGGGAAGTCCAAGACCAGCCTGGGAACAGCACGAGATTTCTGTGGATTGGCCAAGAGCCAGCACCAGCTACGGGCAAGGATAAGACGAGCTTGCTCTTCACTTTGCCTCATCGAGCGGGGGCATTGGTGCGAGCGTTAGGAGTCTTTGCGCAGAAGAAGTTGAATTTATTAAAAGTGGAGTCGCGTCCTGCACCAGGCAAGCCATGGGAGTACGTATTTTTCGTAGATGTGCGTGGCCATGCGGATCGACCTGAATTTAAAAAGGCGTTGGCCCGATTGCAGAAGTTAACTTCGGATTTACGGGTTTTGGGTAGCTATCCGGAAGAGCGCTAAGATGGCTGAGGAGAGTGCGCCCCCACCGCCGGGCGGGGAGGTGGAAGCTGGGAAAAAAAAGTTACGTCTTAAAGTTACTCAGATTAAAGAAAATACTCCGAGGGTTCGCCGGAGGGTAGTCACCGCGGTGCCGGCGGCGATTCCTGGGGTGCAAGCGGCTCAGGCGGTGGAAGCGAATCGCGTGGGGGCAGGTCGGATCCTTCTTGATCTTGGGCGGGGCTTGGGCGAATCGATCCGTGGTTGGGACAAAAAAATCTGGGTTTGGGTGGGAGTAGTGGTTGGGGTGATGCTGATTTATGGAAGCTGGACTGAATGGAGGAGGACGGTGGTGCGGGTACGGGTAAATCTGAATGAGATACGATTGGGCGACCGACCCGAGGTTTTGGTTCTTTATGACTTCAGCGAAAGGTTAGCTGGGCTACGTCGCGATTACGGGCGGAGGTTGGCTCCGATTCGTCCCCAAATTCGGGAATTGGAGAGAACTCTTGTTTTAGCGAAGGCGGACGCGGCGGGTACGGCGGAGAAAACCCGAATGGTTGAGGATGTCTTACACCAAGAGACGGGCAAAGCGAAAGCGGTTTATGATGATTACCGCACCTCGGTGAGTAAATTATGGTTAGAGGAGGCAGGTTCTTTGGATTTGGAGTTTGATGCGTATCGAAAGAAGTTTTTGGAGGAGGTGGAGGTTCGAGCACGCGAGGTGGGGTTATTTTATCATCCAGAAGAGGATGAAGATCTCCAGCAACCTGAGATCGCGGCCAATGAGTACCGTCTGGCACTTTATCGTGCACCTCCGAGTATTAAGATGCCTGACCAGTTCGGTTGGATTGAGAAGAAGCTGATCGATTGGCGAAAATTTGAAAAGGATTGGAATGCTCGTTACAAGGGATTGGGTACGAAGGCAAAACAGTTGAGGAGTCCCGCGAGTACAAGCCTAGACGAGAAAAAGGAGCGTGTGGGGATTCAAGCTAAGGAGTTAGAGAAATTCCGTGGGGATGCCCTGGCGATTCAACAGGAGGTGGCGGGCTACGAGGAACGGTTGAAAGAGTTGCGGGCGAAGGAGGCTTTGGCCAAGGGGCCTTTCGAGGAAGATGTCGCGGCGATTCCTGACGCCTTTCTCTGTCAGCGAATTCCCTTAGACGCAGATATAGCTGAGATCATGGTGAAGGGAAAAATGGCTGAGGCGGCTCCGAATACCTTGCGGGTAGTGATTCGGGGAAAGCGAAATGGGGAAATTGCGTGGGCTATTCTACCCTTCGAGCCATCGCCGCATAAGCGAGTCGAGGTTAGGGTGAAGGATGCTGATTTTCACCCAGTCAGTGACTGGCTGGAAGATTAGGGTTAGTGATAGATCTGGAAGAGGCCCCAAAGAATTTTAGCTGCCCCTAAGGAAACGGCTAGGGTGATTCCTAGGTAGAGGAGCCAGTTTGGAATGCAGGTATCAGGTTTATTTTTTGGGTTTTGGCTCATATAAAGTTTTCCAAAGCAGATATTTTTTAACATCCCGCCCAAGAAGAGTCAGGAAAATTCCCACGATGAGAGTGTCGTCCACGATGCCGACGATGGGGAGAATGTCTGGGATGAGATCGAAGGGATTGATCAGATAAGCTAGGCCGAGAATGCCGCCTACGATAGTGGCGGCGGGGAGTTGGCGATATCGACGGGCAAAGAGATCACGGAACATCGCAGGGGTGGTGCGGACTAGGGCGGGCATTTCGGTGAGTTTTGGGGTGAGGTGAATGAGTTTCAATGGAACGTTCAGGCTACGCGGGAAAGGCGCGGATGAAAAGGCAATGCCACAGCGATGCCACAGGAGTAGGTGTGTTTCCTACTCGACGAGGGGCGGCTTAGATCTCAACATGTAGCCATGAATATTACAAAGCTCAGCATAATGATTGGGGTCTGCTTAGGAATAGTTTCTTTTCAAGTTCTGGCTCAGACGCCCGACGCGGCGGCTGCTCCCTCGGCGGCAGTGCCGGCAGTGGACAAGGATGGTTTACTGAAGAAGGTGGCGGCGGCGATTAATCGTGATGCGGAGGGAGATCGGACGGAGCGGTTTCGGATGGGGCTGGCGGCTTTGGCTGATCTGAATCAGGCGGGGACGACCCCAGAGCAGGCGCTGGCGCAAGCTAAGACCTCGGGAAGCTTGAGTGGTTCGAAGGTGGAAAAGGCAAGTACCATGCTGATGGAGATGTGGACGTTGAATGTAGATCGGATGACGGAGTCTGCCACGCTGGCAGCTCTGCGCAGTGGGAAGATGCCTAGCCCCGGTTTAAAGCGCCCGTAAGAGATAAAAGAAAGCTTCGCCTGTCGCACGGATAGCTGCCGGCGAGGCTACTTTCCGTGCCGTTGGGGAAGCCAACCTGGCTTTTCTGGATTTGCCATGTTGGTCGGGCGGGGAGCGTTCATTGTGAGGCTACTGGATTTCTGGTCGTCCTGATCTTCCTTGTCGTCTTCAGCCCGTAGAAGAGAAAGGGGCAAGATCAAACCAAGGAAAAGACAGAAGAATATTTTCATTAACAAACCATAATCAGGAATCTCTCTTCGTCAAACTTTGTCACGGAATGAAAACAGTCTTGCCCGCCCTCGAGGTGTGACCAGCTTGAGGATGATGAAAAACCTTCTTTTTCTTTGGATAGGGTTGGCTTCCTTTATTGCATGGGCTGAGGATCCGAATTTGCCTGCGAAGTATAGTGCAGAACTTCAAGCTCAAGCGGACAAGGGGGACGAGGATGCACAATTCCAACTAGGAGACTGCTATTTCTTTGGATTGGGAGTGAAGAAAGATCAGCGAGAAGGGGTGGCCTGGTACCGAAAGGCTGCGGAGCAAGGGCAGATGAAGGCTCAATTTAATTTAGGCGGATGCTTGCATGAAGGGCTAGGGACAGAGCCTAGTCTGACAGAAGCGATCTCCTGGTGGAGGAAAGCGGCAGGACAAGATTATCCCCCAGCCGAGATCAGCATTGGGGATGCCTATGTTTTTGGTCGGGGCTTTGCGCAGAACGAAGAGGAGGGGGTGCGGTGGTATCGAAAGGCAGCGGATCAGAACTATGCGGCGGCGCAGCATCGCTTGGGGAACTGTTATTTTAATGGGCAAGGAGTGCAGAGAAGTGTGGTGCAGGCGATCCAGTGGTATCGCAAGGCGGGCGAGCAGAACTATGGGCCATCCTTAAAGGCGCTGGCTAAGTTGGAACCAGAGTAGATTGCTTACGGAGTCCGTAACTTAGCTACGCTCAGAACAAAAACCGCGATGGTGAAGGCCAGCATGCCAAGAGTGACGAGGATGGGGAAAAGCCAGGAGGTTTTTTCGGGTATCTTAGACATACAGAGTAGTTAAGGCATTGGGGACTGGGTGTGAAGTCTGGATTGTTCTCCCGCAAGGATTAGCGAGGATCTGTTATGTACATTGTTCGGCACGGGAAGGGTCGGCATGGAGTAGTGGGTCTCCATGGTTGGAGCGGGGATCACACAACCTTCGATCCTTTGTTGCCGTACCTAAATCCTGAGAGCACTTTCTTTACGGTTGATTTACCAGGATGCGGCAAATCCCCCGAGCCGAAAGAGTGGGAGATGAAAAGCTTAGGGCGCGAGTTGGCCAAGGAGTTGATTGCTTTGGATCATGTTCATTTAACACTGGCGGGAAACTGTAGCGGGGCGCTTTTGGCGCTTTTCGCCATACGGGAATTAAGGGAGATGGGGCGAGGGGATGTGGTGGGACGGTTGATGATGATTGATCCGTTTGCCTACTGCCCTTGGTATCTAGAAATCTTCGTCCATCCTGCCCTGGGTCCTTTGGGTTGGTGGATTTATCTAGTAACTTTTGCCAATCCGATCGGCCGATCCTTACTCAACCTTTGCTTACAAGGAAAACGCACTAAGGATACTCATCTAACAGAAACCTTTGCCCAAGCGAATCACCGTGCCACCTGGCGCTTTCTAAAGGTGATGTATGAGTGTGGTTCACCCGCCGCCTTTCGAGGGCTCAATCTCCCAGTTGAGATTCTGGTTGGAGAAAAAAGCTTTTCGACGGTGGTTAAATCGGTGGAGGTTTGGAAGGGCATTCTTCCCCAAGTGAGCGTCCATGTACTGCCTAATGTCTGTCATCTCCCCATCGACGAAAATCCCATAAGTGTGTCCAAGATTCTTTTTCGGGAACCAAGCAAGGTGCCGATTCCTAAAACCAAGAAGCTATCTTCGCAAAGTGCTCGCCAACTCAGGGAGGAGCGAAACGAGATGACGCGGGGGGACTAGGAATTGAGAGTTGTGGGAGCGGAGGTTAGTTGTGGCGGTATTTGGAAAGCCCTTTTAAAGCTTGGTGAGCCAAATCCCCCTCTCAGGATAGGTTAATGCTAAGTAGTTGCCCTCAAGGGTACCTCTGCCTCGCGGTCCTTTCCGTGTTCGTGACCCCGCTGGTCCAAGCCGCTGATCCTGTCGCAGACTTCTGGGATGAGGTCAATCGGAGTGAGGTTATTTTCGTGGTTCCATCGGATGGAATCGAAAGCCCTGAGGCTACAGCAGCTCGAAGAGAAAGGGTTTTTGACGAAGCCAAGGATGTGGCTTTGAATCGACGTTTTGTTGAGCAGAAAACCTACTGGGTGGGTGGACATTGGGTTCGGCAAGGCCAAGTCCTCGGGCCAGCCCAATCAGAAGGGGAGTTAATGGACTCGGATGGGGATGGCTTCGACGACTTTACCGAAGTGAAATACCACACTGACCCGATGGATCATGAGTCGACTCCAGCTCACTATTTTGAAGCGAAGGGGAAAAACCGAATCGTCTTCTTTAGGACGAATGCCACGGCCCACTCCCGATGAGATTTAATCTTAGCGGCTTGATGGCGCTGCTGTTCTTTGGATTGTGGTGGAGTCTTCGCTCGCAGGATCTTTCTCCCATGGTGGAGCCCTGTATAACGGGCCCCGATTGCCGTTGTCCCTGCACTCTGCACGGCAAGCCCTGCCCTTGCATTAAGAAGTGTGCTACCGAACCAGAGAAAACCAAAGAGCTGATGCCATAGTGATTCGATAAAAAAGCTGATAAATATAACTTGGAAATGCTACGATTCTGGGTCCCTTATGATTCCTTCTAAAATTCTTAAACGACTGCGGGTGACTCCAGGTCGGCGGGTTAAGCTGAGAAAGTATCCCACGGATCATGTGGCGGGCTTCTCAGGAACCCCTCTGGGGGAAGAGGCACTAAAGAATAGGGCCCTAGAAATCTTAGGGAAACGAAGAGGGGAGTTGAGTTCTGCGCAGGAACTGCTTTATGCCAACGGAACGTACGCTGTTCTTTTGATTTTTCAGGCGATGGACGCGGGGGGAAAAGATGGGACGATTCGCCATGTGATGTCGGGCGTCAACCCTCAGGGGTGTCAGGTTTTTAGCTTTAAGAGGCCTTCCGAAGAGGAGTTGAAGCATAATTTCCTTTGGCGCTGTTCGAAAAGTCTGCCCGAGCGTGGGCGGATCGGCATTTTCAACCGCAGTTACTATGAGGATGTTTTAGTGGCAAAGGTTCATCCGGATCGGGTGGATGCGCGTCTGCCTGAGAAACCAGGAAAAAAGTTTTGGGCGAATCGGTATGAGGACATTAACAACTTCGAGAAACATCTTTATCGGAATGGGACGCTTATTCTTAAGTTCTTTCTTCATCTTTCCAAGAAAGAGCAGAAAAAGAGATTTCTGGAGCGATTAACCGATCCAGCCAAAAACTGGAAGTATTCCTCGGCGGATATGGCGGAGCGTGCTTACTGGAAGCAGTACCAAAGAGCATTTGAGGATGCCTTGACGGAGACGAGTACTAAGCACGCCCCTTGGCACGTGATCCCTGCGGATGATAAGCATGTGGCGCACGTGCTGGTGGCAGAATTTGTGGTTAAGGCTATCCAAGATTTGGGGTTGCGCACCCCGACCCTACCGAAAAACGAAAGAGCTGCTTTACGGGCAGCTCGGAAGCAGTTAGCCAAGGTTTGAGAAACTCAGCAGGGTTGGGTTTGCGTGCTTTGGCGGGATAAATTATTTATAGTTGCAGCTGGTGATTGACGGCCCTCGCGCAGGCAAGAGGAGCGAGATTTTTTAAAAGCCATGTGTAGAAAACGGGGAGACAAAAATTACTGAGTGCTCCAAGTATACTCCATTACACCATACTTATGTGAATCGGTGAGCATTCCAAAAGAGATATCGACTGTGTTGTAGCTGTCCATCCCTTCGCCAAACTTGGTACTAGTCCAATTTCCTGAGTACCGCCAGAGATGAGGGGTGATGCTGACGTCAGGTCCGCGACCCATGTACTCCTTGACCTCCTCTTTGGTCATGCAGCGGGTGTCGGATTCAAAAGCGACTTTTTCGGTGGCAGGACCCGCATGAAGCGTGACGCAAGATAGGAGAAGAGATAAAAAAAAGAGATGAGTCTTCACGCATTTAAAGTAAAAAGAATGGGCCTCGGCGTCCAGCTTTGCCTTTTGGTGGTTTTGATATTCGCCGCTTTGGGGAGCTGTGGTTGTGCACAAGTTCCTGAGCGGGAGTCGGAAGTTGCACCTGAGCGGGATCGGATGGAGGAGGAAGCCGCTGAGCAACCAGCCAACGAAGCAAGCCTGAAACTGACAGGGTATGTCGATGCCACCTACCTGTATAACTTTGGCCCTGGGGACTCGACCAACCCACTTAACTTTCCGGCAGATAACGCCCCCCGGGGGGATTTTAATCTAAGCGCGTTTTGGGTTCGCCTCGAGAAAGAGTTGGCTCGTGGGAATTCGCCTGAGGCGGGTTTTGTCTGTGGGGTGATGATCGGGGAGGATGCAACGTACTACGCTTCGGCGGATACCAACACAAGCCCATCAGGTCCAGACAGTAGTACCATTTATGTGGGGGAGGCGATGGCGAAAATTTGGGTCCCTGAGGTACAGATGGAAATGTGGGTAGGTAAGTTTCAATCGGTGATTGGTTATGAAACCATTTGGCGTCCGGACAATCCCTGTATCACTTTTGGAATTGCGGATGTTTTCATGCCCCAAGATAATACTGGAGTGCTGGCCATTTTTTCTCCTGATGACCTTTTTGATATTGGGGTGGGGGTAGGCGGATGTTCGGGCCAGTCGAATGACCTGGGTGCTAGCGGGAATGGAGACGAGTATGCGTTGATGTCTTATGCAAGGATTAGTAGTCCGAACAAAAATGCTTTCGTTCAGCCTGGATTTTACGCCACGCCGTCTGGATCTCACGGATCGAACGCTCGTATTAGTATCGACCAAAATCTGTACTATAACTGGAACCTTCTCGGAGAGTGGTCTCCCCTTTTGGCAAACGACAAGTGGAAGTTGGCTTTTAACACCACGGGCGGATCGGGGACAGGGGATCCCTCGGAAAACATTCAAGAATCGCCAACGACTTTTGTGACGGGAGCACTTTATTCCATGTGGAGTTTGTCTGATCCAGTCACGCTCAATGGAAGGGTGGAGTACGTGCATACCAACAATAATGCGTTCACGGGAAGTTCTCGTCTGAGTGGTGGAGACTACTACGACTACACCCTAACCTTGGGGGTGAAGATCACGGAGGGTTTAGTCTGGCGAGGGGAGGGAAGGTTTGCCTGGGGGGCGGAGCTAATGAATCCCAAGGCGTCGGGCCTTTGGACTGCGGCGACGGAAATTTATTATCGATTCTGAGTTTGCTTCTTCTGCCAGATTTCCACTTTTGCGAGAATATCTTCTACGGTGATTCGGTTCATTCGACCTTGTCGGTGTTGGAAAGTCATTTTCGGTTCCTCTCCAGGATTATGAAAGGCGTCGATGAGGAGCCGGGAATCTTGTCGCCAAGGGCCAACACGTGCAGGGCTGTTATATCCATAAAGGCCAATGACAGGTCGACCGACTGCCCCGGCAAGGTGAAGTGGGCCGGTATCTGGAGAGATGACCAAATCACATCCTTCAAGAATGGCGACCAGCCGGCGCAGGCCGCATCCGAGGGCTGGGGTGGGAGGATGAAGGCATTCGCGCTGCATTTTCTGTCCGAGGGCGGTCTCTCTCGGGGAGAGTGCTCCGACGAGGATGGTGGTGAGGCCAAATTGTTTGTGGAGGGCATCGTTCAAGCGGACCCACGAATCGGGGAGCCAGTCTTTGCGGGGATTGCTGGTGCCTGCGACAAGGGCGACGCGAGGAGAGGGCAGATTTTCAAAAAAATCTTTCTGCCAGGCCAACTCGTTGGGCCAGGGGCCGAGATTCCATTCGATAGGTTCAGGGCGGACGCCGATGACATCAAGAAACTCGAGAAAATGGTTCTGCACATGGCCGAGAGGGCGGGGGGTGATTTTTGTATTGGTGGCGAGCCAGTTGAACTCGCGGGCTCGGGCTCGATCGAAACCGATCTTGATCGGAGCCTGGCAAAGAGCGGTGAGCAGGGTGGCTTTGAAGTAGCACTGCAGATCGAGCACAAGATCAAAGGGACGTTGGGAAAGTTCCATTCCCATTTTAATAAATCCAGCCAGCCCCGCTTTGCGTTGGAAGATAAGAATCTCATCCACCGCAGAGTGACCTTGGATCAAGGAGGCGCCCGCCTCTTGGAGGAGCCAGGTGATATGGGCTTTGGGGCGATGGCGTTTGATGGCGCAGACCAAGGGCAGGGCATGAACGACATCGCCGACCGCACTGAGCAAGACGATGCAAATCCGAGGTGAGGCAGGAAGATTCACTTGGTAGGAAAGATTTCTCGCCAGAGTTTGGGAATCTCTTTTTCAGAATAGCCGAGGTCACCCAGGCGAGCTCTCTTGAGGAGGGAGCGGAGGAGGCGGTTTCGGTTGGCAGCAGCTAGGTTTGAGGCAGGGTCTAACTCCTGCTGGATGGCATCGACATCGAGGAGCCAGGCGGAAATAGGTTGAGTACTGAGGCCTGAAATTAGAATGTTGCGGGCGTTGAGATCGGGGTGGTGGATGCCGTGTTGAGTGCAATGGTGGAGAAGTTTGCGAACGGCGACGAAGGCCCGGCGGCGCTGGAGAGGGCTAGGCCGTGTAGCAAGGAAAGAGGCAAGGTCGCGACTATCGGGAACAAACGAGGTCACCACATCGATTCGGTAGAAGGGACCTGCGGGGTAAAAGAAGGCAGCCAAGATGTATGGGGTAGGAACTTTTTCTTGGTGGAGTTTCTGGGCGAGATTGATTTCGCGGCGAGCTCGTTGGGATCCGCAGTAAAGATCTTGGGCTAATTTCCCCCAGAACCCGCCATGGAGACAGGGTCGAACGATAATTTCCCCTAGACCTGAGCAAGGCAGGGCGGTGACGGGAGCGCGCCCTGGGTAGAGGCGGCGTTGGGGATGACGGGAGGCGACAATCCGTAGCGGGAGCTTTGGATTGAGTTTCTCCAAAAGGTGCAGAATTGCCTCTTTGGATTTCGGGCGGAGCCAGGCGGGGCCGGTGAGTAGCTGGACAAGGACAAACCCAGAGGGAGGAGAAAATGTTTTCATGGGACGTAGGGTGGAATGGAAAAAGCTGGGGACAATCCTGCGCGTAAAGTGGTGGCGACGATAGGCGTGATGCTTGGGGAGAACTCTTGCCAACATTTCGTGAGGTAAGCGATTGAAGTGGCTTTTGGGGTCTCAGCGGTCGATGGAAGGCGGGTAGCTTCTCGGAGGCTCTTCTCGGGACTCCATCCCTCGGACTGGAGATCAAAAAGTGCGGCGAGGGCGCGCCGGGTGAAGACGGGACCCTCTGGGCTGGTGAGATTTTTTGAGGAAAGGGCGGTAGCGATCTTCTCGAGATTGGCATCGATCTGCCTTTGGCGGCGAACCCGTTCGGACTGTTCCTGAATTCTGCGTTGGGCTTGAGCGTCGAGGTTGGCTTGGACGGGGACAACCTGAGCTAGGCAAAGAAAGGGTGCCATGAGCAAAAGAAGCAGGAGACCGACGGAGGCCTGCCGTGAGTTACGGCTTGATATAAATGATCTGGTAGCGGACATCGATGCCATCGAGGCGTTCGTCTTGGGTGTTCATGTCGAAGTTCAGCCGTTGGGAATTGATGATGGAGGAGACAATGGCGGCGTTGCCTTTGCGAGCGAGGACCCCGCGAGCGATATTATTGGCGGCGTTCTGAAATCCGCGCTGACGCATAAGAGTTTCATAGCCAATCGTAGTAAACCCGTTGGTCGGAGTGCCTTTCTTCCAAATCTTGATTCCTTGATTCAGGACAATCTCTTCGTTGGATTTGGTGACGGGTGGATTGGTTGTGGTGACGGGGGCGGGGGCGGTGGCGGGCAACCGACCCGCTGGGGGGTTGGTATCTTGGGCGAGGAGGGGGTGGGTGAAAAGGGCGAGAGTTAAGGCAAGAAGGGAGATATGGCTCATACCCATAGAGTATCCAGTTATTGCGAAGAATCGAGTCGTGATTTTAGGCGGAAAGGGTTTATGCCAGAGGAATGAAACATAAAACTCTGACCCTACGGACGGACCCGATAACGAAACTTCTCCTAGCCTTGGTGGCGGCTGGCCTTTGGTGGCATGCCTTTACCCCATGGGCTTCCAACTCGGCTCACGCAGATGGACCGACCAAGGTTGATATCGTTTCTGTTGGGGGTGAAAAACTTGGCTTGGTCAGTCAGGAGGACATCAATTCAGTGGAAGCGAATTCTTTCAAGCGGCAAGGGATTCCGGTGACGAACGTCAACACCAAGTAGATCCGATTGAGTTTAGTGGCGGCGGCCGCGTCCACCGCGACGACGTCGGCGGTAGGGAGCGTGGCTGGCCGTTCGTCGGCGGGTGACTTTGCGGGCGACTAGGGCGACGCCCTTGACGAGGCCGCGAGCCAGCCAACTGACGGCGGCCAATAGTTCGCCGATGGGAAGACGGGGCAGGGTGATTCCTTTGCCTTTGGCTTGGCTGAGGCCGTGCTTGCCCTCGCGGGCGGCACGTCGTTCTAGTTCATGGTCTACTTCGTGGCCGATGCGGCGGGCTTCGTCGATGGCCTCTTTCATGGTGAAGACAAAACAGGGAATGGGCTGATCGGGCCAGCGGTCTTGGCGGGTTCTTTCTAAGGGCATGGTACGGACTCCATAGCGACCCCCTGGCTTCCCTAGATCGGGATGGCCAACTCCTGCATGAATTAGGACAACGGCGATATTAGGGGTGTGGCCGTAGCCTTGGCGGATCATTTCAGCGGCGGAGCGGAGCTGTTTTGAGGCACGGGAAACCGCGGAAGCCGAGCCAAGGCCACTGAGTTTGAACTCGAACACGGTGGTTGCTTTACCGCCAGAGAAGGCGACCGCATCCAGCTCGCGGAATCGGCTACGGCCGCGAAGTTGGTCCCCATGTTCGGGATCTTGATATCGAATAATGCGGTGTTCCCCTAATTGAAAGTGGCGGGAAAGGATGGAGCGGATACCGAACTCTGCGGCGAAGCTGATAACGGAGAGGGCGGCAGGCTCGATTCGCTTTTTTCCCGAGCGTTGTCGTTCTTGTCGGCGGCGGAAGGCAAAACCTTCAGACCAGCGGAGGTAGTCGTGGTCATCGTAGCGGACGAGGCTGACCTTTCCGTAATCGGGGAGCTCGGGAGCGGGTTGAGGATGGGAGTGTGAGTTCAGTCTGAGGAACTTTCGGGTTTTTTAGCTCCGACAAGGCAGCAGATACCGGCATTACAAAGAACGAGGGCTAGGGTGCCTGACCAAAACCACTCCCCGCAGGCGGCGAACTTTTGGTAGGCGGCCCAGCCAAGCAGAGAAAGCCCACTTCCGTTAAGGAAAAGTCCGAGAACCACCAAAAGCAGCCAACGGGTCATCAGTTTAATTGTAGGGAGGCGAAGCAAACGAGCAAGAGGGGACGCCAAGGCGAAGGATTGACCCGGAGGGTGGAAAAAGGGAGTGTATTGGATTGTGAAATTTTCTGATCTGGAAAAGCATCTTGGTGGGGAAGCCAAGAATCTCTTGGGCCACACTTGTCGGACTGTGCCCAAGGCACGACTCCACTTGCCTGGGCCAGATTTTATTAATCGTGTTTGGCGAGATAGTGATCGATCGATTTCTGTTCTACGAAACTTACAAAACACCCTGAGTCACGGTCGTTTGGGTGGGACGGGATATTTATCGATTTTGCCAGTAGACCAAGGGATTGAGCACTCGGCGGGGGCTTCCTTCGCACCGAATCCTGATTATTTTGATCCAGAAAATATTGTGAAGCTGGCGATCGAGGGAGGGTGCAACGCGGTTGCTTCGACTTTGGGAGTTCTGGGAGCTGTGGCTCGGAAGTATGCCCATCAGATTCCTTTTATCCTTAAGATCAACCATAACGAGTTGTTGACCTATCCGAATGTAGCGGATGAGAAACTTTTTGCGGGAGTGAAGCAGGCTTTTGACATGGGGGCGGTGGGTGTGGGGGCGACGATTTACTTCGGCTCGCCAGAGTCGGGTCGGCAGATCGAGGAGATATCGCGCTCTTTTGCGGTGGCGCATGAATTAGGTATGTACACTGTGCTCTGGTGTTATCTGCGCAATCCTGCCTTTAAGACGAACGATAAGGATTTTCATCTTTCGGCAGATTTGACGGGCCAAGCGAATCATATCGGTTCGACGATTCAGGCGGATATTATTAAGCAGAAGCTGCCTGAGAATAATGGGGGTTACACGGCGTTACGAATGGGAGGAAGTGACTACGGGAAAAGTGATCCTCGAATTTATAGTGAACTTTCATCGGACCACCCGATTGATCTTTGCCGGTATCAGGTTTTGAACTGCTTTGCGGGTCGGGCAGGTTTAATCAACTCGGGTGGAGCCTCGGGTAAGCATGATGTAGAGGAGGCGATTAAAACGGCGGTGATCAACAAGCGTGCGGGTGGAATGGGGCTGATTTCGGGTCGCAAGGCGTTCCAAAAGCCTCTGAAGGAGGGGGTGGAACTTCTGAATGCGGTGCAAGACGTTTATCTGGCCAAGGAGATCGACATCGCTTGAGGTATACGGGGTTATGAGGGTGTGGTGTTTTACACCCAACCCGGTTCGGGAGAGAAAGTTTGTTGTGGGTTCGGGGCGGGTGGAGGTATCGGATGGGGGGAAAGGCCGGAATGTAGCTCGTCAGCTTCGGGCGTGGGGAATTCTTGCGATTTCAAAAACCATCTTCGACTCCTTGGTTTCGGGGTCAGACGTAGGGTCAGACCCCAAAGAAAGGACGGGATGGGCTTTGGTGAGGGAGGGGGAGGAGAGGATCGATTTTTTTACGATGGATCCAGAAATTAACCTCACGGGCTGGGCTAAGATTGGAAAATATTGGAGGCAAGTTTTGCGAAAAGGGGACTGGTGGGTGGTAGCGGGGAGTTCGGCAACGGGGTGGCCCAAAGGTTGGTGGAAGAAATTGATCAGCGATTTACAAAAAAAGGGAGTATCCGTTTTGGTGGATAGCCGAGGGGCGCTTTTACGGGAAGCGGTGGAGGCAGGGGTGGACTGGATCAAATGCAATCTTGCGGAGGCAGAGGAGACGACAGGTTTGAAGGGGGTCGATCGTTGCATCCGAAGTCTAAAGGGAAATGAAACGAATGGTGTGGTGGTGACCTTGGGAAAAGATGGACTGGCGGCCAAGTTGAATAGTGGGCGAATCTTTTTTTCTGCACCTCGGGTCAGAGTTTTAGATGCGACAGGATCTGGCGATGTGGTGACGGCTACGATTCTTTATGGAGAGATTCAAAAATGGACGATGGAGAGAACCTTGCAAACTGCAGTAAAAGCAGGTGCCTTGAATACCAAGGGAGAGGGAAACGTGGCGAAAGCCATCCTGCGGGGTTGAGTCGGGCAGGGGTGTTCGTTTAGGATATTTCCATGGGAAGACAGTGGTTGCATGCGAAGAGGGAGGTGGCCTCACTCAAAAAATCCAAGACAACGAGCAAGTTTGTTCGCGAAATTACTTTAGCGGCCCGTCTGGGGGCGGATCCTACCTTGAATTCCCGTTTGGCGGCGGCTTTGGAACGGGCGAGAAAAGAAAGCGTCTCGAGGGACATTATCGAGAGAGCGGTGCAGAAGGGTTCAGGAACAGAGGGGGGCAAAGATAGTCTTGAGCACATGGTTTTCGAGGGGTATGCCCCGCACAAGGTGCCTCTGATTCTCGAGGTCTACACAGATAATCATAATCGCACGGCTCCTGAAATTCGTTTTCTATTTAAAGCGGGCCATCTGGGAGCTTCGGGCAGTAATCGGTTTCTCTTTGAACAAGTGGGCATCGTGGAAGGGCATCATCCCGATAGTGCAAAAGATTGCGAGGAGGCGGGGATAGAGGCGGGGGCAAACGAGGTGGAGGCGCTCTCCCACGAACAAAACGATGAAGTTCCAGCAGGCACTTGCGGGGCGAGATTTTTAACCGAGCGCTCGGCGGTCCATTCGGTCGCCCAGTGGCTCAAGGCGAATGGTTGGACCGTGGTGACGAGCGAGTTGGGCTACGTGCCGAAGAATTATCCAGAGTTAGGGGATGAGAGTCGTGCAGAAGTGGGGACTTTTTTACAATCGCTCGAAGACCACGATGACGTGCACCGCATCTGGGCAGCGGTCCGTTAATCGTGCGACGAGACGGAAAGAGTGTCTCTAAACAGGATTTACCGCAAAAAATTTGCCTAAGGTGCGGGCGACCTTTTTCTTGGAGGAAAAAGTGGGAGCGGGATTGGGTTGAGGTGAAGTACTGCAGTGACGCGTGTCGGCGTAATGTTATTTCGAAAAAACCTGGTCCCGTTCGGGAGGGGTAAGTTCCTTCCACTGGCTAGGAGGGAGGTTTCCTAGTTGGAAACTGCCAATCTGGACACGAAGCAACCGCAGGGTGGGATGGCCAATGGTGGCGGTCATCTTACGGACTTGTCGGTTTTTGCCTTCGATCAATTCAAGGGCGATCCAAGAATCGGGAACGGTTTTTCTGATTCGGATGGGAGGATCGCGGGGCGGAAGGTTGGGCTGGGGATCGAGGAGCCAAACACGGCAGGGAAGAGCTTGGTGCTCTCCCATGGAAACGCCGTGCGACAGTTTTTCGATTGAGGAAGAAGCAGGAACTCCTTCGACTTGGGCCCAGTAGCGGCGGGGATGGGCGTGTTGGGGATCGAGGAGACGGGTGTTGAGGCTTGGTTCGTCGCTGAGAAGGAGGAGGCCTTCCGAATCCGCATCAAGTCGACCAAGGGGGTAAACATCTTTTGGGAACCCAAATTCAGCCAGGGTGCGGTTGGGTGAGCCATCTGGGGTGAATTGGGAAATCACCCCATAGGGTTTGTGAAAGGCGAGGAGCACAGCGGAGGAGATCCTAACAACTTTATTTCAGGAGTGAGGCCTAAAAAAAGGTCTCCCTATACGTGTTACAATTGCAACAGCTATAGGTTGTTGATGGATTGGGATGGTTTGAGTTGGGTTGGGTGGAGGCGTAAGGTGGGGCGTATGGAGATAGTGGTCATGAAGCCCGAGCAGGTGGAGGCTCGGCGGTTGGCAGGGGAGCGAATGCACTTTATGGATGTTCGATCTTCTGGAGAGTTTCAGCAGGTACATGTCACAGGGGCTTTGCTTTATCCCTTAGATGGACTTCAGCCTAAAAAAATCGCGATCGATTTAGGGATCAGTGCCCAATCTCCAGCGGTATTTCTGTGTGCGGGTGGAACGCGAGCACGGAGGGCGGCGGAGAAATTTCTGGCTGAGGGAATTCCCCACTGTCTGGTAGTGGAGGGTGGCACCAAGGCTTGGGAAGCGGCTGGTTTGTCTGTGGTGCGGGGTAAAGGAGTGATTTCGATCGAGCGTCAGGTGAGGATCGGGGCGGGATCTATGGCACTACTTGGGGTAGTGCTGGGTTCATGGGTCGATCCGCTCTGGTTTTTTCTTAGCGGCTTTGTCGGGGCGGGTTTGATTTTCTCAGGAATAACCGATTGGTGTGGGATGGGATTGTTTTTGGCGAAGATGCCATGGAATCAAAGGTGAGTCGTAGGGCGCAAAATCTGATCTCTTAGCGTAAAAGTCTTTCCTTGCTGGCTTGATCCAGTGCAGTGGTGCTGAGAATAAATTGGCGAGCCGCGGCGGGATCGTACTGCATCCAGCGATTAACAGCCGATTCCACGGCACCATTTCTGAGATTGGGGCTGGTGATTTCTACCGCCCATTGGGCGGCAGACGCTGCATCGTAAGGGGAGAGAGAGCCGCAGTAGGCGTTGAGGGCGGTGTCGCGCAGGGCTGGACTAGTCAAACTTCGAACCCACTGACCTGCGGCTTGGGGGTCCGTTCTGGCCCAAGTTGTTGCGACTGCACGGATGGCGGAGTCACGGTCCGACTCTTTTGGTAGGGAGAGGGACCAGTTAACGGCTTCTTGTGGATCCATTGAGGTCCAGCGTCCTGCGACTGAACCGATGCGGCTGGTAAAGAAAGGTTGTCCCGTGGGACTGGCCAGCCAGTTGGCGGCACCTTGTGGATCGGTTCCGATCAAGGTGCCTAAGGCCGCCTCGAAAAACTTTCGTTGAATAGGACCGACTGCCAATTTCGAGCCAAGGCTGATTTCGGTGGATTGGCCTAATCCCCAGGAGAGGGCGGCGGAGGGGTCTTTTCTTACCCAATCTGCGGCTAATTTTGCAATGAGGGCCCACTGGACGTCTCCAGGTTGACCGATCAGCCAGCTGGCGGCTCCAGCTGGATCTCGGCGGGTCCACTCGCCGAGAATGGCATCGAGGGTTTTTTCACGAAGAGGTCCTGGCAAAGCCCTTGCCCAGAGCATGGCGCTGGCGAAATTCTTTCCCGCATGAGGCGGGGCGGTGGCGGCGCTGGCGATTCCGCGGGCGGAGGCGGGGCGGAGTGAGGAGATACTTTGGGCGGCGGCGGTGGAATCTTTTTTAGCCCAGACGGCGTAGACGGTGCGGATGGCTGAGTCGCGAAGGGAGGGGGAGCCTAAGTTTCCCGCCCAGCGGGCAGCTTCGGAAGGTTTTGCGTTGGCCCAGATCGCTAAAGCGTCCATGAGAAGACCCTCCTCTGCGCCTTGCAGGACAGCGGTGTAGGCGTATTGGCAGGCGGCGGCGGGCTCGAGGGTGGCCCACCGCTGGATGAGCCACCGTTCGGCTTGGTCGGCGCCAGGTCCAGGAGACCAGGTGGATAGTTGTGAGAGCCGTGTGCGAATCTCAGAAAGGGAAAGAGATTGTATGGTTTTTTCGTCCCAGCCCTTTTCTTTTTTTCCGGAACTGACGATTTGGGTGGGAGGGATAGTTGGCTTTTTCGGATTGGAGTCGGAGGAGGTGGGGGTCTGGGGAGAGGAAGAAGATTCGGAAGAGGGCGAGAAGAGGAGGGGACGGCCAAAAAAGGTACCGAGAAGGAAACCGAGAAAAAGGGCAGTGGGCAGAAGTAAACTAGAGAAGGAAGACTTTACGCTTGTTGGCTGAGGAAGCGCTGAGCGTTTTGACGGATCTGGGTTTGATCGGCGGGTGACTTTTTCTCCCATAACTTCACCATCATACCGATTCGGGGGTTTTTGCCAAAAAGCTTTGCGTGCTGCCCAAAGAAGTTCCAGTAGAGGGAGTGGAAGGGGCAAGCTTGGGGGCCTTCACGCTGTTTGGGGTCGAACTGGCAGGAGGCACAGTGGTTGCCCATTTTATCCTGATAAGCGGCGCCTGCGGCGTAGGGTTTGGTGGCAAAGAAGCCCCCGTCGGCAAAGAGGATCATGCCGAGGACGTTAGGCACCATGACCCAGTCGTAGGCATCGAGATACATTTCACTGTACCAGCGGAGAACCGCTTTGGGCTCGTATCCGCCAAGGAGGAAAAAGTTGCCCAGGACCATCAGTCGTTGAATGTGGTGGTTGTAGGCGTGATCGATTGCGCCATGGATGGCTTGGGATACGCAGCGCATCTCGGTCTCGCCCGTATAGGCCCATCGTGGCAAAGGGCGATTAGCCCCAAGGAAGTTAACCTCACGATACTCAGGCATTTTCAGCCAGTAGATTCCGTGAATGAACTCCCGCCAGCCAAGGATTTGTCGAATGAAACCCTCCACCGAGTTGAGCGGGGCTTTACCGTCGCGGTAGGCTTTTTCGGCTGCTTGGATGCACTCAAGTGGAGTGAGTAGACCCAGATTCAAGAGAGGCGAGAGAACGGAGTGGAAGAGTATGGGTTCGCCATCCACCATCGTGTCCTCCCATGAGCCAAACTTTTCCAGTCGTTGACGAATAAAAAGTTTAAGCCAATCCAAGGCCCCTTCGCGGGTGGTGGGAACCCATAGGTCGGCTGCTTTGCCAGGATGATGGGGAAAAAGTTTACCTACTTGGGCTGCTACCTCCTGAACGATCGGGTCCTTCACGGGACGGGGCAAGGGAGGAACTTTTGGTTTTTCCTTTGCGAATTCGCGGAAGGTGCGGCGGTTCTGGTCGTCGAGATTCCAATCACCGCCCTCGGGTTTGCCTTGGGAATCGAGGAGGATGTTCCTTTCGGTTCGGAGCCGGCGGTAGTGGGTCTCCATAAGGAGGTGCTTCTTTCCTTGAGCCCACGATTGAAACTCTTCTCGAGACACGAGAAACTGAGGACTTGAATGTCGTTGGACGGGAATTCCTAGTTTTTTTGAAAGCGTGGGGAGAGAGTGCAGGGTGTCGAACTCGTTGGGGTCGAGGAGATGGATTTCTTGGATTCGGTGCTGTTTGACCCAAGTAGCAAGAACTGTGCTGTAGTCGGCCTGATCGGAGGAGTCGCTGAGGTGGTGATAGAGGGTGTTGAATTTACGTTTTTTTAGATCGGCGGCGTAGTGGCGCATCGCGGAGTAGAGAAGGGTGAGTTTTTGCTGGTGGTAGCGGATGTGGGAACCGCGCGGAGCAGATTCGATCATACCGACGAGAAGATCTGGGGCGGGGGATGGGAGGAGGGGGTGGGAGGGGAGGAGTTGGTCTCCAAGGATCCAGATTAAGCGCATAGGACTAAGTTAGAGCAAAATGGGCGGGGTCAAGTTGGGAAGAGAGTTCTTGTCCCGCCAAAGGTTCGGAGAATAGTAGTGGGGTGCTTACTTTCATGGAAGAGATCGTTTTGTTGGCTTTGGATGATAAGAGTGGAAAGTTTTTTGATCTACCGCCCTTGGCATTGGATCAGGCTTTAGCCGGAGCGGCGCTTTTGGAGCTGGCCTTTCAAAGCCGAATCGACACGGATTTAACTCATTTGACCTTGGTCAGCGAGAAGCCTACGGGAGACAAAATGCTGGATCCGCTCTTAGCGCAGGTTGTAGCGGCGACGGACAAGAAGGATGCAAAGTATTGGGTGGGAGTTTTTTCTGCGGATGGCGAAAAGTTACGCGAAGCGGCACTAGCAAAGTTGGTGGCTCGCGGGGTACTGAAGAAAGAGGAGAAGAAGATTCTATGGGTAATTCCCGGGAGGCGCTATCCAATGGTCAACGATCAAGAGGAGCGGGAAGTTCGGAAGCGGATTGAAGCGGTCATTGTGGAGGGTGAGGTGCCAAATCCAAGAGATGTGGTTTTAATCAGTCTAGCGAGCGCGTGTCAGTTGTTGTTGACGGTTTTCTCAGATGCGGAGCTACTGAAGTACAGTGCAAGAGTGGCGGAAGTTTCCAAGATGGATCTCATTGGGCGGGCGGTCTCCAAGTCGGTGGCCGAGGTACAAGAGGCGGTAATGCGAGCGGTTCTCTACTCGGTTTAGTTTCGGTCCTAATTATTCCGCAAGGCCATTGGCCTTGGTTTTTATCGGTGGGTTAGTGGCAACCGCAGGAGCCAGAACCGCATCCGTGGCCCGCAGAGGAAGAGGCCGAGGGGGAAGTTTCGGAGGAAAAGCCCATAATGCCGAGGCCGCCAGTGATCAGTCGGCGGATGGGTTGGCCTGTTTGAGGATGGTGGGTCAGAGCAGAATCTTTCATGGAGTGCTGAATTTCGAACTGGATGGGTTGCTCGGACGGTTTGGAGGGAATGGTCTCATAGATATAGGTGGCCATGAGTTAGGGTTAGCAGAAAGAGGAGATTTGAAGCGAGGGGATTTAGTCGGGAAGAGATGCTACCAGTTGATTTATGCAGGAACTAGTGGAGCTTAAGCAGTGCGATGAATCCCGATGACTTTCATTATGCCTTGGAAAATACCAAGGTGATTCATGCTCCTCAAAGGCGTTTAGAAACTTTTGGGACGACGGTGTTGAATTATCATTTAATCACGGAGGAGATGGATGCGGTGAATCGGATGCGGGTGCGGGAGGGTCGGATTCATGCGCAGAAGCCAGAGTTGGTCACGCCTGATCATTTTGCCAAGTTGATGCTGGATGGTTTCGGCGAGAAGGCGGAAAAGTACGCGGATGCGGTGAGTGAGTTTGCCTCGCAAATTGCGATCTTGAAGTATGGTTTTACTTTTCGGAAAGATGAAACGCGGAGATATGATGTGACGGGGGCACTGGCGGAGGTGGCGGATAAGGTGCGGGCGGAGGTTGAGGCCAAAGGGGATCCGTTGGCGGCGGTTTTAACTGGAGTAGATGATGGGTGGGAGGTGTGTCTGCTTAAGTTTTCCCTGGATATGGTGTTGGCTTCGGGCGGAGAGCATGTGCGTGATTTGCGTAAGCACGGACTGCTCTAGACGACGGAAACGAATTTCAACCTCTGAGCCTGAAGCGGAAATGTGTCAGCTCGAGCACTTGGAGCAGAGACCGGTGAGTTGCAGGGTGTGACGGATGTTGTGGAAGCCGAGCTGGCGGGCTTTTTTTTCTAGGGGGGAGATTAGACACTGATCGAGGCAGACGGTGGAGCGGCACTCTCGGCAAATGATGTGGTGATGATGGTGGTTGGACTGTTCGGGCAGGTAGAAAGTTTTTCCTTTGAGAGAGACTCGTTGGACGAGGCCAGCCTCGCTGAGCGAGTCGAGGATCCGGTAGACGGTGGCGCGATCGCAGGTGGCGAAGCCGGCTTTGGCGTAGATCTGGTCGGGGGATAGAGGGGTACTGGTTTTTTCGAGAAGGCTGAGGACGGTTCGGCGACCTGGAGTGGATTTAAGACCTGCTTGGCGGAGCGGGTCGGCATCGGGGGAGTGGGCGTGACGCATCAAGCTTAAGATTGGAGGTAAAGTTGGTTTCTTCGAGGAAAATAGTGGAATCTGTGCGGTTTCTTTGTCGAAGGGGTGCTCGAGTAGCTTGGTTTTTTGCGGAGTATCCATAGGTTCAAAGGAAATGAAGGAGATGACGAAAGCATGGCTGGGTTGGATAGGGAGAGGGCTGTTCACGGCGGGAGCACTATGGTTTTTGGCAAACAAGCTGAACTGGAGAGAGTTTGGGCAGATCGTTCGGGGAGCCGATGGGCTTTGGGCGGGGATGGCCTTCTTGGCTTATGGATGTGTGGTGATTATTTCGATTGTGCGGTGGCATCTACTTTTAGAAGTGGCGGGAGTGGCGGTGGGCTGGGGGCGAACAGCCCAACTTTCGTTGGCGGGTCTATTTTTTAACAGTGTTCTCCCTGGGGTGATGGGAGGGGATGTGATGCGGGCCTACTGGGCGGCGAAAGATGCGCCGCTGGCGCGACCCGCCGCAGTAGTTTCGATTTTGATGGAGAGGGTCTTGGGCCTGACGGCAACGGTTACAGTGGGGGCGGCTTTGATTCTGCCCCACTGGAACGATTTGATGATGCATCCAGTGACGCGGGCGGGGGCCTATGCTTTCTTGGTGGTTGCGGGAATTCTTTTTGTTTTGCTGACTATTTTAGCTCATCCCGCTTCGGGAAAGATTTTAAGTGGGAAGAGTCGGGAAGATTGGAGAAAGGCGGCGGGAGAGGGAGCTGAGGCATGTCATGTCTGTTTAACCCATCCAGTGGGTGCAGGGGTGGGATTGCTCCTGAGTGTGCTGGCGCAATTGGCCTTGGTGGGGCTTTTTTATTCGGTCTCGCGTGCGGTGGGGACGGGATTGGAATTTTGGCCGTTGGCTTCGGTTTTACCGATGGTGGCGATGGTAACGGTGCTGCCGATTACGTGGAACGGGTTGGGATTACGGGAGGCGGCCTTCGTGACATTTTTGGGGACTTTATCGATTGCCGCACCGCAGGCGGTGGCGATCTCTCTGGGCGGGTTTGCCATGATTCTGGCGTGGAATCTTTTAGGGGGAGTGGTTTATCTGGTGGCGGGAGTGGGGCGAAAGTGATGTCAGGTTTGGAGACAAGGAGGTGCGGGTAGATTTGAAGATGAAGTTCAGGCTGAGGAAATGTTCAGCCTGTTTGGGTGGAAGTTAAGCGGGTTCTAGGACTTTTTTCGTTTTATGTTTGCTGGAGCGGTCAAGATGAGTGCGGAGGAAGGGGGCAGTGCGGGAGGTTTTGGATGAAGCGACGTGCTCGGGGGTTCCTTGGGACATGATGGTTCCTCCGTCTTCACCACTTTCTGGGCCGATATCGATGAGGTAGTCCGCTTCCGCTAAGACATCGAGATGATGTTCGATGACGACAACGCTGTGTCCTGAATCGACCAGTCGATGCATCAGGTCGAGTAGTCGGCGGACATCGGCGAGGTGGAGCCCCACGGTGGGTTCTTCCAAAAGAAAGAGATGGTGGGCAGGGCGGCGAGCCCGGCCTTTCATATGGGCGTGATCGGCGGCGATCTGGGCGGCCGCAAGCTCGGTGACAAGTTTTAGGCGTTGGGCTTCGCCCCCTGAAAGAGTCGGGCTGGTTTGGCCTAGCTGAAGGTAGCCGAGGCCTGTTTCGGACATGAGCCGACAGGGAGTAGCGATGCGAGGGTGTGGAGCAAAGAATTCGGCGGCTTGCTCAGCGGAAAGGGCGAGGGCTTGTTGGATGGAGATATCCCGATAGTGCATCGCAAGAATCTCTGGCTTCCAACGCAGGCCGTTACACTCTTCGCACCGAACATCGGCGGGTGGGAGGAAGCTCATTTGCACGCGAACCATTCCTGCACCGTCACAAGCGGCGCAGCGTCCTGGCCCCGCATTATGAGAGAAGTGGGAAGCGGTGAAGCCCGCCTGCTTGGCCGCGGGAAGGTTGGCGTAAAGGGTACGAAGGTCGTCCATCAGACCGAGGTAGGTGGCAACGGTGGAGCGTGAGGTTTTTCCAATAGGTGATTGGTCGACTTCCACTACTCGATCGATCGTCTCGGCGCCATGGACGGAACTCCAGCGAGGGTCTTTCTTTTTTCGCTCGGGGGAGGTGGCAGGAACGATGATTTCGCGGACGAAAGTGCTTTTGCCTGAACCGCTGACGCCCGAGAGGGCGGTCAAGCGGTGCATGGGGATGGCCACATCGATCCCATGAATATTGCGGGCCTTGGCACTCTTGACGGTCAACCACGTAACCGAGGTATCGATAGGGCGACGCTTTCCGCGGGCAGGATGGTGGATAGGTTCTCCTAGGAGGCGGGTAGTGGCAGAGGTTTCGGAGGAGCCGATCTGTTGCCAAGTTCCTTGAGCGACAATTTCTCCCCCATGGACCCCTGCGCCTGGACCGAGATCGATGATATGGTCGGCAGCGCGCATGGTGTCTTCGTCATGTTCGACGACAAGGAGGGAGTTACCTCGGTCACGAAGGCCACGGAGGATACCGAGAAGCTTTTGATTGTCGCGAGGGTGGAGACCGATGGTTGGTTCATCGAGGACGTAGAGTACGCCTTGGAGATTCGAACCGAGTTGCGAGGCGAGGCGGATCCGTTGGGATTCGCCTCCTGAAAGAGTGGGGGCAGAACGGTCGAGATTGAGGTATTCGAGACCGACTTCGCGGAGGAAGGTTAGGCGTTGGAGGATTTCGGGTTGAATATCACGGACAATGGCAGCTTCCCGGCCGGTGAATTTGAGTTGAGAGAAAAACTCCTGAAAATCGTGAACGGAAAGAGAGTTAATTTCTGGAATGGGTTTTCCGCCGAAACGAACCGCACGCGCGATAGGATTGAGGCGGGCGCCGTGGCAGTCAGGGCAGGGCAAGAGGTCGCGTTCTTCGAGAGCTTCCCGAGCGAGTTCCAGTTGCTGCTCATTTTCAGCTTCGTCGTGGGAGTCGAGTTCTGGTGGTTTGGAAAGGAGAGAGCCGTAGCCTTGGCAGGTGACGCACCAACCGTGTGGGCTATTGAAGGAGAAGAGACGGGGATCGAGCTCGTCGAAGGAGCGACCTGAGCCGGGGCAGAAGAGGTGGTGGCTGTAGATGGTGGACTTCCCTGAGGAATCAATGGCGTAGAGAGTGCCTTTGCCGAGGGTGAGAGTTTGAGAGACGAGGGCCGGGATATCTTGGCGACCTGGGGCGAGTTGGGCGACAAGCAGTTCGATTTGGTGCTCTTTATAGCGGTCGAGCGGTTCGAACTTTGCGGGATCGATCCACTTCCCGTCGACGCGAAGAAGTTTAAAGCCTTTTTTTACGGCCCAGCGTGCGACTTCGGTATGGAAGCCTTTTCGTCCACGAATAAGAGGGGCAAGGAGATCGAGGCGTTTGGAGGAGCGGAGTTGGCGGCGGATGCGAAGGACGATATCGGCGGAGGTTTGGCGAACAGCAACTTCTCCAGTCTTAGGATCGTGTTGGGCTCCAAGTTTAGCGTAGAGAAGGCGAAGGAACTGGTAGAGCTCAGTGACGGTGGCGACGGTTGATTTACGACCGCCGCGGGTGGTGCGCTGTTCGATAGCGACGGCGGGAGGAAGTCCGGTGATGGAATCTACATCCGGTTTCTCGAGTTGTTCGACGAACTGGCGAGCATAGGTGTTGAGGCAATCGAGGTAGCGACGCTGGCCTTCGCTGAAGAGAAGATCGAAGGCGAGGGTGCTTTTGCCGGAACCAGAAAGGCCGGTGACGACGACCATTTGATTGCGGGGAACTTGAAGGTCGAAATTCTTTAGATTGTGATGGCGAGCGCCGCGGACGGAAATTTCTAAAGGAGCATGTCCATTTTTCTTGGGGTGATGCGGGGCAGGTTCTTCGTGGAGTCGAAGAGAGCGGGTGGGAGTTTTGCTCAGGAGCGGAGCGAGATAGGTTGCGGTGGGGCTGGTGCGGCAGGCAGCAATAGTTTCGGGTGGGCCAGAGGCGATGAGTTTTCCGCCTTCCGCTCCTGCTTCTGGGCCGAGATCGAGGACCCAGTCGGCATTTTTGATAACATCGAGATGGTGCTCGATGACAAGAAGGGAGGCACCTTGGTCGACTAGTCGGTGGAGTAGAGTAATAAGGAGGGCGACATCATCGAGGTGAAGACCGGTGGTAGGTTCATCGAGGATGAGAAGAGGGGAAGTGTTGGTGGGTGTGGCAGAGTTTTTGTCGCGGCCTTTTTTGGGAGTTTCTTTCTCTTTTTTCTGGGGGGCCAGATGGGCGACAAGTTTAAGTCGTTGGGCTTCTCCGCCTGAGAGTTGGCTGAGAGGTTGGCCACAACGAAGGTACCCAAGACCGACTTCAGCGAGGAGAATGAGGGAAGTGACGATTTTCTCATGGCACTCGCGGGCGCGGGGGGTGAGGTTATCGCGTGGGGCGAAATGAAGTAGGGCTTGAGAAGCGGTCATTTCGAGGAGTTCATGAATCGATTTGTCGAGGTAGCGGGCGAGGAGGACGTGGGGTTGAAAGCGTTGACCTTCGCAAGCGGGGCATGTGACGAAAACGTCAGAGAGAAACTGCATAGAAATCTTTTCGTAGCCCATGCCTCCGCATCGCTCGCAACGACCTGCGCCTGCGTTGAAGGAGAAGGCGGATGCGGGGAGGCCTGCGCTTTGGGCTTCTTCGGTGGAGGCGTAGAGTTCGCGGACGAGGTCGTAGATGTCGAGGTAGAGAAGGGGGGTGGAGCGTGGGGTTTGGGTGAGAGGGGATTGGTCGACTAAGACGACATCGGAAATTTCATCGGCGCCTTTGAGCGATTTAATAGAGGGGGGATTTTCGACAGCACGGCCCATGCGGTGGAGGAGAGTTTTGTGGATGATTTCGTGGACGAAGGTGCTTTTACCTGACCCGCTGACGCCAGAGACGGCGACGAGTCGGCGGAGGGGGAAAGCGGCTGAGAGATTATTTATGTTGTGGCAGGTGGCGCCTTTGACGTGGATCCACGGGTGATCTTTTTCTGGGCAGGGCCGGCGTGGATTGGGCACAGGGATGGAGCGTCGACCTGCGAGGTAGGCGCCGGTGGGCGAGTTTGCGATTTGCGCTAATCCTGATGGGGGGCCTGAGTAGAGGAGGTGGCCACCTTCGGCGCCCGCGCCTGGGCCCAGTTCGAGAATATTTTCGGCGGAGCGAATGACGGTTTCGTCGTGTTCTACGACGAGGACGGTATTACCAGCAGCGCGGAGTTCGCGAAGGAGGTCGAGGAGGCGACCCGTATCGCGAGGATGGAGGCCGATACTGGGTTCATCGAGGACGAAGAGAGTACCGGTGAGACCGGTGCCGAGGCAGTCGGTGAGGTTGACGCGTTGAAGTTCGCCACCTGAGAGAGTGCGGGTGGGTCGGTCAAGCGTGAGGTAGCCGAGGCCCACACTGATCAGGTAGCGGAGGCGGTGACGAATATTGGTGAGAGGGGCTTGGACGGAGGCATCTTTTGTTTTTACTTTTTGGAGGAGATCAGAGAGTTCGGCCAGAGAGAGAGAATTGAGTTCGGGCATGGTTTTGCCTGCGAGGTGCCAGTAACCGGTCTCGGGGCGGTAGCGATGGCCCGAACAGTCGGGGCAGATGCGGTAAGCGCGGTAGCGGGAGAGAAGCATGCGGACGTGCATTTTGTAGGTTTTGGTTTCGAGCCAGCGGAAGAAGCCGCGGACTCCGTACCAGTCGCCAGAATCCCAGAGTTCGGGCAGGGCGCGGGTGCTGCCTCCCTCTCCTTCGATGACAAAGGATTGTTGGTCGGGGGTGAGTTCGTCGAAAGGAACTTCGAGCGGGATTTCGCGTCGGCGGCAGGCTTTTTCGAGGGACTGCTGGCATTCTTCGTAGGCGTTGGTTTGCCAAGGTTTGACCACGCCTCCTGCGATGGTGAGTTGGCGGTCGGGGAGGGCGAGGGACTCATCGATTTCAATAATCCGACCAAAGCCCCGGCAGGCGGGGCAGGCGCCGAGGGGATGGTTGAAGGAGAATAAGGCGGGGATGGGTTCATGGAAATCGCGCTCATCGCGTGGGCAGAAGTAGCGGTCGGAGTAGAGATGGGGATGAGTTGGAGTGCGGGTGAGGGCGATGGCGAGGACTCCTTTGCCGTAGCGAAGGCAGGAGGTGATGGCTTCGGTGAGCCGAGGTTTGGCGGAGGTGGAGAGGGTGAGACGATCTTGGATGACGAGGACGAGGAGGTTCTTGTCGGTGGGGGTTGAGGCGAAAGCCTGGGCGAGGGCTTCGAGGCCTGTGGCTTCGTCGAGGCGATGGGGCTGGCTTTGAAGGAGAATGCGACGGAAACCTTGGCGGGTGAGGAAGGCGGCGGCTTCGTCGGGGGGAGTTTTTTGAGGAAAAGGAATGCGAAAAAGAAACCAGGCCTCTTGATCGGCGTATTGGGAAAGAAGGTCTTGAAGAATGGATTGGGGGGTCCAGGGGCGGATGGGTTGGGAGCAGTCGGGGCAGGTGAGTTTAGCGAGGCGGGGAAAGATAAGTTTGAGGTGGTCGGCGATTTCGGTGACGGTACCGATGGTGCTGCGGGAGGAGCGGACAGGGTTACCTTGGCTGAGGGCAATGGCTGGGGGGATACCCTCGATTCGATCGACGCGGGGGCGGTCCATGCGTTCGAGGAACTGGCGGGTATAGGGGCTGAAGGTTTCGGCGTAGCGGCGTTGGCCTTCGGCGTAAAGAGTATCGAAGGCGAGGGAGGATTTACCTGATCCTGATGGGCCGGTGAGTACGTGAAAGACGCCTAGGGGGAGATCGAAGGTTAGATTTTTTAAATTATTCTGGCGGGCTCCTTCGATGCGGATGGAACCTGAGGATTGCATGGGGTGGGAAAGCTAGCCCGAAGTGGGCTGAGCACAAATAACAGAAATTCCTCACGCCAAGCCCGCAAAGGGGAATTGGAGAGAGCTCACGCCAAGGCCGCTAAGGTCGGAAAGGGGATGATTTTTAATTTTGAATGTTTAATTTTTGATTGAGAAGAGATTGCTCACGCCAAGGCCGCTAAGGACGGAAAGGACGCGAACCCTACTACGTTCCGCAGACGCGTTACTTCGAAGGGCGCCCGGGACGGGCGGGTGGTTTTAAAGTTGGAGGTCTAGGTAGCGGCGGCATCTCCGAGGCCGCCTAGCTGGGCGATTGGGCACACAGAATTGAGCGCAGGCGTGCTAGGGACAGCCCGCCCTACCTAGGTTTTGTGGTTTGAGTCCCGCAATTGCGGGGGGTGGATAGAGAAAGAGGAGAAATCAGGAAAGGGTGGGGTAGTCGGTGTAGCCTTTGGGGCCTGAGGCGTAGAAGGTTGTCTGGTCTGGTGGATTGAGGGGGGCGTTCATCCAGAGTCGTTCTGGAAGATCGGGGTTGGCTAAGAAGGGAACCCCGTAACAGATCGCATCAGCCCAGCCTTCGGTAATCGCCTCCTCGCCAGATTGTCTGGTAAATCCGCCTGCCGTGATCACGGATCCTTGGAAAAACTTACGGAGTTCTTTTGGGCCGACACCTGCTTTAGCTCCATGTCGGATATCTTGCTCGGTGAGACAGGTAATGTGAGCATAGAGAATCTTGAGTTTGCTTAGTTCCTGCAGAAGGTGGCTGAAGGTTTCGATGGGGTTGTCATCGTGCATCTCATTAAAAACTCCACAGGGAGAGATGCGGATGCCGACACGATCGGCACCCCAAACCTGAATGACGGCTTGAGCGACTTCGAGGGTGAGACGGCAACGATTCGAAACGGACCCACCATAGGAGTCGGTTCGATGATTGGTGCCACTACGTAGAAACTGGTCGAGAAGATACCCATTAGCGTTGTGAATCTCCACGCCATCGAAGCCAGCTTCCTTAGCGAGTTTGGCCCCGTGGACGTATTCGGCAACGATCCCAGGGAGCTCGGAGATTGCCAGGGCACGAGGGGTGACATAATCCACCATCTCTTTTCCGGTAAAGATCTGTCCTTTGGGTCGGATGGCGGAGGGTGCGATGGGTAGAATGCCGTTGGGTTGAAAGCAGGGATGGGAGATTCGTCCGACGTGCCAGAGCTGAAGAAAGATCTGGCCTCCAGCGGAGTGAACGGCTTGGACAACTTTCTTCCATCCTGCGACCTGTTCTGGGGTGTGGATCCCTGGAGTGTTGGGATAGCCGTAGCCGAAAGGGGAGACGGAGGTAGCTTCGCCAATGATCAGTCCAGCGGAAGCGCGTTGGCGGTAATATTCGGCGTTGAGATCATTGGGAATGTTCCCTGGTGAGGATCGGCATCGCGTAAGTGGGGCCATCAAGACCCGATGGGGAATGTGCAGGGGTCCCAGTTGAAGGGGAGCGAAAAGGCACGACATTTGGGAAATAGTAAAAGTACGATAAAAATATGAAAGAACAGAGATACTTCGCGCGGGAATTTAAAGTCTAGAGACTCAAGGGATCGGGATTGGCATCGGGATCCTACAGGGATGCTTGGGTGTAAAGCCAACTGTGGTATGAGATTACGCCATCCGCAAATTTAATTCTAAGAGAGATGGAAAACTTCGCGCAAATCCATGGCCTTGGGGGAGTGGTCGGAGTTGGAAGGCATGACATCGCTCATGTGTTGCCACCACTTTTGGCATTCGGGGGTTTGGGCGATAGCTTCCCCCAGCTGGGGGAGTGAGAAAATGATGGTTATTATGCCACTCAAACCATCTGTTTCGGTAGACCGCGTGTCTGTAATTCCATCAGCGTTGAAAAATGCCCACCGGTCTTGGCCAATAATTCCTGCATGCTGCCGTCCTCAACTATCCGACCGCGATGAAAAACCAACACCCGATTCACGTTCCGTAAAGTGGACAGGCGATGGGCAACGATGAAGGTGGTCCGCCCTTTACAAAGCACATCCAGATCGTCTTGCAGGTTAGCTTCGGTTTGCAGATCAAGGGCGCTGGTCGGCTCATCCAGGATGACAATGCTGGGATTACGTAGAAACACCCGGGCCAGCGCGATGCGTTGGCGTTGTCCGCCGGACAGCCTGCCGCCTCGTTCGCCACAAATTGTTTCGTAGCCACGTTCCAATGAACGAATAAAGCCGTCGGCCTGGGCTTTGGCGGCAGCGACTTCCACCTCCGTATCCGTCGCCGTGGGACGGCCGTAACGGATGTTTTCCCGCACGGTGGTGTTCCAGAGGAAAGTATCTTGCCCCATGATGGCGACGTTGCGCCTCAGTTCGAGTAGACCAACTTTTTCGATCCTCTGGCCGTCGTAAAGAATTTCCCCTTTATCGGGCGGATAAAATCCGAGAATCAGATCCAGCAACGTGCTCTTGCCAGCGCCCGTTTCACCGACCAATCCGATTCGCTGACCGGCTGGAATATGCAGGTTCAGATCGCTCAGGGTGGGCGCCCCTTCCAGTCCAGGGTAGCGGAAGGATATGTTTTCTAGTTGCAGTTCCCCTTTGAGTTGATGGCGAACAGCACCGTGCAAGTGGCGGCAATCTTCCAACTCTTCAGAGTCGAGGATGGCCAGCACGGCTACCAGTCCGGGCTTGGCTTGCATCCAAGCGTCGTAGGCACCCATGAAGGCTTGAAAACCACCCCGCACAAATCCGAAGATCCCAGAGAAAACCACCAACGAACCGATGGGCATTTGTCCCAACAAATATAAATAGCCGCCCACACACCAAACCAGCACCCCGATAAATTCGCCAATCATCTGGATGCCGACGGCAACCCACCGCATGGTGACACTGGCCTCGAGCCCGGCACCGCGCACCCGCTCGATCACCTCAGCGAGTTCATTGGCGACGCGCTCCTCGTTGCCCAGACTCTTGGTCACCCGCATCCCGCCGATAAATTCCACGACCCGGTCGGAAATGTTTTCACTGCTCTGCTGAACCTGCTGATTGAGTTGTTCCAGCTTCTTCCGCATCCGGTTCACCACAAACAACTGCAGCGGTATGGCCAGCATCATCAATCCGGCAAGCAAGGGGCTGAGCCATACCAGATAAGCCAACGCGCCAACCGCCTGAACCAATTGGATGAAAAAGCTGCCGACCGCATTCGTGAGAAATGATTCAAGACGTCCGAGATCGACCGTAACCTGGTTGGCCAGCGCTCCAGAACCGCGCCGGGTGAAGAAGCTCAAAGACAGGCGTTGCAGCTTGTCCACAATCAAACGCCGCAGTTGGGCCACCGCCGCGCGAACCAATCGCTGGCTGTGTTTAAAGGCATTCACCGTGCACCACGCGTGCAGCGGCCATAAGGCTAGATTGGCCAGCGCGTAAAATACAATATAGCGGTATCGTTGCTCAGTCGTGAGTGCTGGATTCTGCAAAATGTCATCTACAAGAATGCCCACGCCGGCGAAGAAGGGCAGGTAAGTCAGGGGCTGAAGAATTTGGAATGTGGCTGCGACTCCCAAGCCACCGGACTCAAAGCGCAGGATATCCCAAAGACGTCGCAGGGGAGAGATTTTTACCCCCACACTAGCTGTATCGGGGCTGGCTGTTTTTATCGTATTCATGGATCCTCCATCGGTTCGTCGATTGGATCAAACCCATCCCAACCGGCAGGTCCTCCGTCTAGATGGCGGGAATGGTTTCCTTGTCCGCCACTGCTAATGCAGCCGCAGGTGTCCATGGCAATGACGGCGTATCCACGACCCAACCATAGCCGGACCCACGGGATGAAGGCGTCTCCGCCGCCGCCAGGCACGAGCACCATGGCGGGAACTTTTCCGCTCAGCTGGACTGACGGCAAAACGTAATAGGCAAAAATGAGGGGAGGCCGGCCCTTCCAGGGCAAACCCTGGTAGAAGATCGCATTAACACCTTCAATGCCCCGATCTGGATCCTCTTCGGCACGCGGTGCCAACGAGAGCGTTTCCATATTCCATGGGGAACGTGTGGATGGAGTCATGGGATTGTTTGTAACTGAGGAAGGTCACCGCAGCAGGAAGACCATCCCGTCCGGTCTAATCAGATGGAACACGGCGAAAGAATCACCGATTCCTGGCAGAGTTTGTCCTTTTTCTAATGACCAGGCAACGGGTCATCGTCACATACCCAGTCTTGTTTGTGGCATCACCTGCCTTTTGAAGATGGCGGGCGAAATTCCCACGATCTGATGGAAGACACGTGAAAAATGGGCGGCGTCTGAGAACCCTAACTCGGCGGCGATCTGTTTCACGGGCATCCGTTCGGAAACAAGCATCAACTTGGCCCTTTCAATGCGGACCCGGGACTTTGTCTGGATGAATGTTTCCCCAGCTTCTTCGCGGTAGCGGTGGGTGAACGACGATCTCCCCAGTCCCAGATGCACGGCCATTTCATTCGCTGTCACGCGCCCCTCGGGGTGAGCGTGGAGATAGTTCTCCACCTGGCTGCGCAGCGATTTGTCTTCGCGGGCAAGCTGCAGGCTGGGCAGGCAAATGCGCCGCATGGGCTCTCCCTTGGCGGATCGCAACAGCGCCAGGATCTGGTAGAAGGCGCTTCGGGCAAACCAGTCGGCACCCGGATTGGGGTTGAGGAAGTACGAGGCAATGTGCCCGATAAGCGTACGAACCAGAGAGCCGGGGTCCTCGAAGATGCAATACCCGTCGGGCTTAACCAACTTGTAGAGAGGCGAGCGATGATCCGCTACGCGAAACATCAGCCACGCCTGGCGCATCAGACTTCCTTTTTCGTGGAACTCCTCGTAAGTCACGTTCGGCGCATAAAGCGACACCGACTCGGGCGGACGGATGGTTTCCTTTCCGCCGATCCGCTGGCGCATCGGCCGATCACTGGCGACATCAATTACCCAAAAGTGAAACCGGGGAGCTCTCCATTCCGTGACAGGAACGACGCTCGAATGAACGGAAGCAAAGTCCAAATCGTAGCCTTTCGCGTGGGCGTGCGGAAACGGATTGGTCAGAGCCAAGGTAGTTGGTGCCGCCTTCACGCGGTGAGGTTAGCTCGCGGTGCCGAATGCGATACAGGAAAAAAGAGAGACAGGATAATGCTTATTTGTTAGGGAAAGGATAATACCAATTTGTTCAAGTGATTTGCTTGAATGTGCTAGACGAAAACCTTGCGAAACCCAGGTGTTGGATTATGTTGCGAACAGAAGAAAAGAAAAAAAAGTGAAATTAATAAACAAACCTCAAGCAAACCCAAGAAAAGGATACAACTATATGAAAATTAAATATCTCACATTTCTAGCGGTCGCATTGGTCGCTGGGAGCACGACGCCTGCAATCGCCGCTGTGGTCGTAGTAAACAACAGCTTCGAAGCCAATACCGGCTTGAACCCTCAGACCAACTACGATGCCGCAAACCTCCCCGGGGGCGTCCCTGGATGGACTTTTACTCTGGGCACGGGGTCGTATGGTGGAATCGACACATCCTACGGCAATCCCGGAAATACCGGGGGCTTGCAGGCTTGGTCCCCATTCCCCGATGGCACCCAAGCGGCATGGATCTATGGGCGTTCTGCCTCGTTCTCCCAATCGGTCAGCGGTTTTGAAGCCTTGAGCACCACGGTTAGCTTCTATGCCTCCAGTCGTCCTGGACATCTCTCGATCTTCGGGGTGACGCTCGGCGGTACTGCGCTGAAATTTAGCCTCCTCGACACCATCACGCCCGACTCAAGCGGTTGGACTTTATACACCAGCGACGCGTTTATCGCCACTCCCGGCATAAATACACTCGCATTCACATCCACCTCAGGAGGAGGTTCGGACGGGGCTTCCTTCATCGACGTGGTGAACATCACCCAGATTCCCGAACCTGCCACTATGTCGCTTCTTGGACTGAGTGGATTGATGCTGGTGCTGCGCAAGCGAAAGTCATCGAAAGTTTAACCATTCCGAACTGCAAGGGTTGCCACCCCGTTGCTCTGTCGACGTCGTGGTGAAATTTCCCCAAATCATAAAGCGAGAGAAGGCATTCACGCTGATCGAGCTTCTTGCGGTGATTACGATCATCGCAATTCTCGCGGCCCTGGGAAGCCAAGGGCTGATACGCGCCCTTGAATCCGCTCACTCAAGTCAATGCATGAGTAACATGCGGCAGTACGGGGCTGCTGCCAGCCTATACACCGTGGATAACCCAGGCTTCATCGCTCCACCCGAATCCAGCGGGGGTGGTTGGTATTCAACCCTTTTGCCGTACCTTGGCAAGGGCTCGGCAGCCAATTATGCGCTGCGATGCCCGACATTTACGCGCACATACAAATGGGCTTCGGCTTCGTTTCATACCGGCTATGGAATGAACCTGTACTTTAGCAGCGCTTCCGGAATCGCGGGAGCACAATCCCAGGAAGGCTTCAGGAACCCGGCCAGAATCGCACAAATCCCGCAGCCGTCCAAAACCCCGCTTTTCTACGACAACGAAAGCGCCCTCGGCGGCAGCGCATGGGGCGGCTACTGTTTCGATGGTGGCTCGCCATGGTATTACCACCTCTACGCGGCGCATAAGGGCGGGTACAATATCTGCTTCCTTGACGGACATACGGAGTGGGTGAAGTTCAACCCCACAGGGCAATTTAAGGGGAACGGTGCGGGCGATTACTCTCAGTTCCAATGGAAGCCGTATTAAATCCCCGGGATATCCGCATCCAAGGTGGTTGGAATGCCTTTATTCGCAGAAGGGTGCGACCCTTAGCGTGGCGGAGCGAACGGACCCGTTAGACTAGTCCCCTCATTGAGCTGATTATAACTCCCGAACCATGAAATTCATTGCCACGATTCTGAGTGCAGCCTTACTGCTAGCGACGACGCATGCTCGAGCCTCCACTAATTTTCAAGGTGCCGCGATCTATCTGCCCATCAACGCCTCGCCGGGACTCCAACAGGCGGCCGCCGATTTGCGCGATTACCTGCAGAAGCTGACGGGCGACACCCTGACCGTAAAATCCGTGGCCGACACAACTGGTATCCCCGTCGACGTGCCCTCCTTCGTGCTTGGAGAGCTCGCGATTGCGTCGGGGTTGAGCGTGCCGGCCACTGAATACGGAGTGGACGGATTTGCCTATGATGTCAGCGGCAAACTCGTGCGGATGGCCGGAGAGAGCAGCGCGGCCACGCATTTCGCGGTCGCCGATTTTCTTGAACGGCAGGGGGTGCGCTGGTTCACGCCCGGGCCATTCGGAGAGGATGTGCCGCGACGCGATACCTTGTGGCTGCCGGATGCGCCGGTGCGACAGGTCCCGTCCTTTCTCGCTCGCAACCCCGGGTACAACGGCGGCCAGCCGGCCGGCAACACGGTTACGGACAAAAAGGAATTCGATCTCTGGTGCCTTCGCAACAAGGTCGGGGGAGATGTCATTCTCTATTCTGGTCACGCGTGGGAATCCGTTCTGGCCGCAAGTGGTGGCCGGGCCAAGTTGTTCGCAGAACATCCCGATTGGTTTGGTCTGGTGAATGGGCAGCGCGTGCAAAATCAACTCAATCTCACCCATCCGGCGGTCGTCGATCTGTTTGCTAAACACTACCGGGAGAAGCTTGCTGGCAAACCGCATGACGTGAGAGCCCTGCTCTCCATCTCGCCGGACGACGGTCTGGTGCGCGATGAAAGTCCCGCAAGCCGGGAGTTCATATCCAGAAACGATCTGACATTCTCCCAGCTGCCCGATGTGAGCGATCTTGTGCTCCAGTTCTGCAGTGCGGTGCAAGATAAAGTAACCGCTGAATATCCCAACGTCCGGCTCAGCGTCTACGTTTATTCCAATCACCAGGCCGGCCCCCGAAAGGTAAAGTTGTCTCACAATCTTCTGCCGGTCTTTGCGCCATTGAACTTCGATCGATACCACGCAGTGGGCGACCCGCGCAGTCCGACCCGCTCGATGCTGGAGCGCACAGTGGACCGCGTGGCCAGCCAGGGTATGACTTTCGGCTGGTATGATTATTCGTTCTTGTGTCCGGACTCGCTGATGCCCTTCACCCGGCTCCACATGGTTGGCAGCGATTTGCCCAAGCTTTATGCCAAGGGTTGCCGGTATTATGTAATCGAGACGGCCAAGAACTGGCCGAACTACCTGCCGGATTATTTTCTGATGGCGAAACTGCTCTGGAATGTGAATACCGACCAGCGTGCCCTCCTCGACGAGTTCTATCCGCGCTATTTCGGGGCGGCGACACAACCGATGCACGCTTATCTGGATGAACTCAGTGCAGCCTACCAGGCGGTGCCCTTCTCTGCCGGTAATAAGGAGTTCGTCGGGACGGTCTTCACTTCACAACGGCTCGCGAGCTTGCGGAAACTTATGAACAGGGCCGTCGCGCTTGCCAAGACGGACAAGATTCTCGCCCATCGTGTGGGTTTGTTCGAGCGCGTGCTGGCCCAGGGCGAACGCTTCATGGCGATGCGCGAGGCAATCAACCGGTTCGATTTCGCGGCAGCGCAGCGGCTCAATGAGGAAATCCTCCACTCGTGGGATGAGGCGCTTGTTTACGACCCGCTGACGACCAGCGAGTTTCTGAAGAAGGCTTGGTATAATCCCTACTACGGCGACCATGTGGCAACCGTCGCTGGGTGGATGCGCGACGCGACGATTCTGCATCGTTTTCCCGATGAGTGGCCGGCCTATTTCGATTTCACCGACACAGGCGAACTCGAAGGAGCGATGGGCGATGAGACGCCGCTGTTCGGTTTCATGAAGTTGAAGACCTACTCCGCGTGCCTCGCCGAGCAGGGCTGGGAGCGATACCGCGGGCCGATCTGGTATCGTCAGACCTTTCCCCCACTGCGCGTTCCCGCCGGCAAAAAAGCCGCGCTGCTCATCGCCGGTGCGGACTGCCAGACTCAGGCCTGGGTCGACGGCCAGCTGGTCGGCGAGCAGGACGCATCCAACTTTGGCCCGCTGCTGTTCGAGATTCCGACCCTCGACCCGGCTCGCGCTCAACACACCGTCACTTTGCGGATTGTCAACTACACGAAGGGCGGCTCTGCCAACGAACTCGGCACGGGAGGCCTTTTGCGCCCGGTGGCGATCATCGCCCGGTAAGGAACGGAACCATGCAAAGACCTCAACCCGAATCGCCGCTTTGGATGGAATTTCCCCATCTTCTTTGCGAATCGCGGCGCCTGGTGGCTCAGGCCAGCAGCAACCATCTTATAGCTAGACATCTTTAACAGCAATATGACCACCAAACTGACTTCCTACTCGAAAATCTCTGACCAATCCTGGAGCGATCTGCTCACCGAAGATTGGGGCGGATACCAACCGCCGCTGACGATAAACCTGCCGATTCAGCCGGCCCACTCGCCGGATATCATCCACGTCAACGGCTCGTTAACCGTGTGCCGTCGGCGCATCGTGCCCGGCCTCAAGTGCGAGGACACGGCGGCCTACAGCGCAGCGCGGCGGAACGAGGCGATGCTTGTCGAGTTCGCGCTTGGCGACCCGCCCACCGTGCCCGACTTTCGCCGCAGCCAGCTCTCGATTGAGCAAGGACGATATCCCCTCGCACGCATCAGCCACTGTACATACGCGGTCGCTCCGCCCAAATATGCGCTGGTTAACGGCCTACACTTTGAATTCGAGTATTTCTGTTCGCCGCTTCCAGGCCCGCGCCAGAACCTGCTGTGGATCAACTGCGCCGTCACAAGCGATGCCGACGTCCCCGTCCAGGCGCATGTGAGAGCCAAGCTCGCTTACCCGCCCGAAGAGGACATCTTCAATTACCACTACGTCCCGTTCTATTGGGACGCGACCAAATATCCGCCCTGCGACAAGGTGAGCCTGCGCGGTCGGTTGATCTTGCGCGAAGATTGTGTCATCGGGAAAGTCGTGCCTAGCGGGTTTGCCTTCGAGTGGGAGAAAGAGCGGGAATTCAGCGAACAAGGCTACAAAGGTGACATTTTCTTTATTCCTACGGCGCTTCGCTACAGGAGCGTGCGCGATGCTATTCATTTTCACGCGGAGTTGTCTCCGGGCGAGACGAAGCGGTTTCAAATGGCCCTCTTCACCAACTACGAGCAGATCACTCCGGCGCATCTGGAAGCCTTGGAAGCCACCGACGTGGTTGGCGGTCGCGCCTCCTCGCTCTCTCACTTCCAATCCTTAACCCCCGGGGACGTCGCGGAACTGGTCTGTCCTGCTGGACGTTGGGACGAGATCTTGAAACATCAGGCGATCTCGACGCTGCAGTTGCTGATCAGGTTTCCCGGATCTTCCGAACTTGTGCCCACGCAGGGGGGGTCGTCGGAACGGCATTTCGTCTGGGTCTGGGAAGCGGTCTGCATGCTGATGCCGCTGCTGCGACTGGGTCGGTTCCAGCCTGTCCGGGAATCGCTTGACTATATTTTCAGTTTGCAGGATGCCGGTTGTCCTCCGAAAGGCAGGCTGACGTCCACCGCCGGTGCAATTGGCACAACCGGCCCGAAATGGATGAACACCACAGGGGCGGCGCTGGCCCTGGCAAGCGATTACTACCGATATTCCCGTGACAAAGACTTTCTCGAGGTCTATCTGCCCAAGATTCAGAAAGCCTTGAATTGGATTGTGGGCGAGTTGCGCGCCACCCGAAAGCTTAACCCCGACGGCACGCGTCCGCTCACGCATGGCTTGATGCCGTTCGGCTGCGCGACGGACGGCGACGAGGGTTACGGCGTCGCCTTCACCGACGCCTACACGTTTTGGGGCTTCTCCAAAGCGGTCGATTTGCTGGAGGATTTGAACCACGCCCAAGCGCAGGAATATCGCCGGGAGTTGGAGTGCTATCGCTCCGACATCTCCGCTGCCGTTGAAGGCCTGACGCGGTCCGACGGATTCATCGAGCGCAAGATTGTCACCGGGGACAAGGACGAGGTCATCTGCCGCCAGTTCGATAACCTCATCGGCGCGTTCCACCTAGCCTTCAGCGGCGCGCTCGATGTGGCATCGCCCGCCTTTCAAAAGTATGTGAACTATTTCGAGAAACACATGGCCCACGGCGCTTTCACCTCAAAGATGGATCGTGAGATCATGTACATGGGTATTGGCGAATGGGCGTGGCAGGACATCTATCTGCGGCTGGGCGAATGGAAAAAGGCGTTCGTCGCCGTGCAGGTGAATCTCAAATACGGAATGACTCCAGATACGCATCAGGTTCAGGAGCGGTTCAGCATCACCGATCCTGCGTTCTTTCCGTGGCAACCCAACGGCAGTGGCAATGGAAAGGTGATGGATATGATCCTCAAATCATTCTATTTCGAGCATGGGGCCACGGTCACCCTCCTGGCCGGAATCCCGTTCGCCTGGCTCCGGGGCAATGGAATAACGGCGCTGCACAATCTGCACACCGCACGCGGGTCGGTTGATATCGAAGCCAAAATGCGGGATGACGGCGCTTGCGAATTGCTGCTCAGCGCGGATTCCGCAGGGGCCATGCCGCGGAACATCCGTATCCCGGATCATTTTAAAGTCCGCACCCCAAGCCACGCCATTCGTGAGCTTGGGGGAAACTTCTTTGAGCCCATGAAGGATTGTTCTGCAGTGACATTCACGTTGACTCCCATCGACACCTGACTGACGAAGTCTGCGCGTTTCTATGCCTTGCCTCCGCCTGCTTGAAAAAACAAAAATCTGCGAGAAAATGCAAGAGATGTTTCTTTTTGCCAGGCCCAACGGAGTGCACAGTGAATTAAGGAGCACCAAAGTTTAATTTAACCATCAAATCAGAAAGAAATCCGAATATGAAATGGAAGCAGATGCTCAGACTGGCAGTGGTCGCGCTGGGAACCGTGGTCATTGGGGGCTCGACGCCGGCAATCGCGGATGTGGTCGTACTCAACAGCAGCTTCGAAGCGACCGATTTGCCTTGGGCTAATAATTATTCTGTCGGCTCCGATATCGATACTGTTCCTAACTGGACGTTCACAGCGGTTCCTCCAAATTTTTCTGGGTTGGTGACAGCCGGCACTTCGCCCGGTAACACCGGAGGTCTTCAGGCTTTCTCACCATTCCCCGATGGTCACAACGCGGCGTTCGTCTCCGGGCGGGGCACCTTTTCTCAAACGATCAGCGGGTTCAAGGCCGGAGAGAGCTATGTGGTCAGCTTCTACTCCAGTAGTCGTCCCGAACCTTACGGCCCACAAACAGTGGAGGTGAAGGTGGATGACAAGACTCTCACGTTTGGGGCCGACAGCACGATCACGCCCGCAAGTGACAAGTGGACTTTATACACCAGCAAGGCATTTTCCGCGACGGCCAGTGCGCACACGCTGAGTTTCACCGGCCTGATGATTTCCGACGTATCATCCTTCATCACCAAAGTGCAAATTACAACGGCGCAGAAGCCTTCTAAAAAATAAAACCTCAATCCAAACTCACCCCCGCTCCGACGGGAAACCCAGCTAAACTCAGCAAAGATGCTTTGAAGCCAATGCCATGCGAGGTGACGGGTGTTCCGCCAATGAAACTGGGCCTTACAACCTACTGGGGTTCGCCCCGCCATGTCGCGAGGCTAGTGGAGTTTGCACGCACCCACCATATTGAGCGTCTTGTTTACGCTCCGTATGACTACGTGCCCTGGGTTTTTCCAAAGTATCCGTCCCTATTAAAGGAGGAGGAAAAGCGGCAACGCCGGACTTACTGGAATAATCTGACGAATGCGGCCCGATTGACCACGGGTGCGGGTATGGAGTTCTGGTTTTATTACGTTGTTTTGATGATTCCCAACGCAGATGCGTGGCGCGATATTGCCCCGGACCTATTCACTCCGGAGGGAGAGCCGGACATGGCGAATCCCAGAATCTACCAACTGATATGCGATCAGATTGATGAACTCCTGGAAAATACGCCTGAGTTGACCGGAATAGAATTGTGGATCGAGGAAGGTGCGGATACGCCGGTTTCACGGCTTAAACACCAATCCCTGACGATCGGGGAGATTGTGGAGCGGATCGTGGAAACCGTGCATGCCAAATGTTTGCAGCGCGGTCTGAAATTCGACATCGACCTTCATGTGGGCGGAGGACACCGGCCTACTGTTGAAGCCATTCTGGCCTCATCCCGAAAGCGTCCGGACATCATCGTCAGCGCCGATGACACCATTGGGGACCTCCACCTGTTGCTTCCCTTCAACCAGCATCTTTGGCGGGCGGCCGTAACGAACCCGGTCCAGGTTCATTTCGATGTGAGCGGGGAGTATTGGGGGCGGAACATTTACCCGACCTGTGCTCTGGCTCAGTATGCCAGCCATCTGAATGAGGCCCGGGCACTGGGAGCGAGTTGTGTCAACGGGCGTGTTATGGCTTTTGTCGACGCTAGGGTGCCTTACGCGAACATTCTTCCGAGTCGAAGGAGTTCTTATCCGGAACTTGAAGGTTTGCGTGCCGAAGATCCGATCCCGAAGGGGCTTGAGGTCTGTTGCTTCGATACTCTTGGCGGATTCAATGCCGAGTTCTTTTGCCGGTATGCCCGCGATCCGTCAACCAACCCGCTGGAGGTTGTGAGCGAATTCCTTAAGAACGAGTTTGGGCAGGATCTTTTGGATCTGGCAAAAGTGTTTTTGGATACGGAGTCTGTGGGTGGCCGGGTATTCTATGCTGGCCAAAATTACTTCGGCGCCCAGTCCGTTCTGCCGCCAAAGGAAATCGCCGACTTCTTTGGTTGTGATGCCCAGTTTGTCACACGGGCCGGAGAGATATTGCCATTACCAATTCCTGGCGATTGCGCGGAGTGGGGGAAAGAGTCCTATTTTATTGGCTGGCCTTTTTCCACAGGCCATTCACCCGGCCCCCACGCCCTCATCCGGGAAAAGCAGGAGGCACTCCGTGATGTCCGCGATCTGCTGGACCGCGCGGAACGTGCCACTGAATCGCTGCCCGTTGAATCTCGCCGGTTCATCCTTTGCCATTTTGAAGATTTTGTCTCCTATGCCGAAGCCGCCGCACTGCTCCTAGAAGCAATGGTTCACTACTATCACTTCAGGGCGAATAAAATAAATCGCGAGATTCCCGACCGCAAGTGCATGGAGAAGATCCTGCCGGATATGTTGAAGCTGGCCACTGCGTGGGAAAAACGTCAACCCCACGATGAATGGCGCACCGCACAAGTGCTGCGGGAGTGGCACAAAAGACTATCAAAGGAAAAATGAAAAACCGCACGAAACCAGATTCCAATTCGGACAAAGCCTTGAGGGTACAAAAATGCCCGGTTCGCAGCGCGAGAAATTCCATAAGGCATGCGGGGCACGCGATCGCTTCTCTGGCACTTTGTGTCTCAGCAGCGTTGCAAACTTTCGCGCATGCGCAGGATAAAGTCCTGGAAATATCTCCAAGGGGATCGGATTGGGCATTCTTGGATCCGGGCAATCGATACTTAGTGGAAAGCGATATCGAACGGCATTATGATCTGCCCTTCGCTGGGAAGGTGGTGGTATTTTGGGTTGGGAAAGGCATCTCCGATCAAACAGTCGCGTATGAACTGCCATCTGGAATGCGTGACTTCAGCGGATATAATTCCATCAAACTTTGGGTGAAATTCGATCTCATAGGAAGCGAGTCCTGCAAATGGGAGCAATTGTTTGTTCCCGGCAGCGACGACGGGAATATGCACGTTATCTTGTTCGATGAGGCGGGGAAGAGCTCTTACGCATATATCCAAAGCCCTGATATTTTTCATGAGTTTGGAACCTGGCAACAGGTGACGCTCTCGCTGAAGAAAGACTTCGGCTCATATGCCAGCCTTGATGTGAGTAAAATTAAAGCCGTGGGTATCGGGTTTAATCTCCTCAACGATGAGGTCAACGCCTCACTGCCCTATACGTTTTCCTTTGCCGGAATGCACGCCACGGCCAAGGAACAGGCCATCAAGACCCAAAGTAAGATATTTCCAGGTCAGTATATGCCATATAATCGGGCATATATCTTACAAGATTATCCAACTTGGCTGCATATTGCAGTGTCGGCCAGCAAGGACGCAGTCAAGGCTTTGCCCGAACAGTACGTTTTTGAAATTGAGATCCCATCAAAAATGTTGTTCAAGGGCGTAAACGGTTATTTGACCGGGTGGAGTAAAATACTGCCGAAGACTCCATTAAATTATTGGGGATTCGCTCCCCAGATGGAGGATTGGCAGGACAGGAAGCTCGACATATCTTCAAAACCAACCACGCGTGACGGCGTGGATTACATTCGTTATAGCATTCCACTTAGGCGCGCTGAGGCGGAGACCAATCTGCGTGACACCCTCGATGGGGCATTTACAAGCGGCCTGGATGTATTTGTCTCTAATCAAGAGGGCGCACGAAGGAATGGAAACTTATACTGGCGATGTGAAGCCATCGGGCTCGATTGGCAATCTGTCGCGTACGAGGTGATGCCCGAACTTCCGAAAGGTCCGTCTCCAAAGCGCTTAAAGACTTTGGTGTTTTGCGGCGGGGAACTTGGATACGAGGGCGTTTGGAAGGAAGCTATTTCACTATTCAAAACCGCTGGATTCAATTCCTACACAAGTTCGGGCTGGATTTCCCCGCGCATCAAAAGATGGCAGGAAATGTTGAAGGGCCAGGGGATCAATGTTTACATCGGCGGGCAGACTGGAATCTACGCGTCAACATATTCCACCAAACCGGGCGACAAGTCGTTGTGGGAATATTTCGACGGCAAGCCCAACAAGTGGGGGCTCGCGTGTTTGACCTATTGCGCGCAGAACGGCGATAAGTATGCCGAAGCGCTCTATCCATTCTATCAGCACGCCAACGAATATTATGCCCCCAACGGTCTCGTGTCGGATTTCGAGATGAATTCTGTCCTGACCCTGGGATATGACTGCCCGCGCTGTCAGCAGGCGTTCAAGGAGCATCTGGGGGTCATCGTCACGGAATGGAACGGCGAGGTGATTCGCAGCGAACATAATGAGGAGTTCAAGACATTTCGTCTTGGGCAAATTGCGCAGATGGTCAAGAACTGGGTTGCTGTGATCAGGGATAAGTCCCCGACTGCCAAAGTGATTCTTTGTAGCGGGCACGTTCCATTCGGCGCCGAATCGGCAAAAAGCTATATCGAACATAGCGGTTCGGATCCCCGACTTTGGGATTCAGTGGTCGATGAGCATTGGCCGATGATCTACTATAATGGTGCAACCTGCTTCCGGGACATTCAGGAAACGGTCGGCGTATTGCAAAAGCCCGTGGTGCCATTGCTGGGATCAGGTTGGGGTGTCGGCGTCAACCAGTTCACACCCACACAATGCGAGTTGAATGCGCTGGCCTGCCTGCTGGCGGGTGCCGATGGATACGGCTATTTTATTGGATTCGCCTCCTGGGATGCGATGTATTGGGATAAAATCACCCGCGTATCTCATTTGGCGGCTGGGATCGAGGATATGGTTCTCGATGGTGCCGATGTGACAAAAGATGTTCGAATAGATGGGGCGTTGCCCGGTGGGGACTGTGTCGCAAAGGTGTATCAGCTCAAAGGGGAGGTGCTCATCGGCGCGATTAACTATTCGGGTAAGTCAACGAATCTGGAGGTGACTCTGACGGATAAAATGCCAGACGCGGCAGTTGTCCTCTATGATAATCAGGACCGATCCAAAAATGTGGTGACGAAGTCCGGTCGAGTCATAAAACTGAACTTGAACCCGCAAGAGGCCGCGTTTGTCCGATTATCTCAATCGGTGACTTCGGTGAAGTGAAGTGACAACATTTCTTCGTGGGCGTTCCAAACGCGGGACAATATCTTATGCTGGAAGGCCAAGCCAACTGGGTGACTGGTTCAGGATCCCTGCTGCCAATTCTCATTCCGCCTCAGTTCTTACTTCTGTGCGGGAGCCTGCCTAGATCATAGAGTTCTGACGTCCATGAAACCACGTAACCTCAGTCCCCAAGAGATGTTTATCCGGATAGCGCAGGGTCATCTGCCGGAGTTTCGCTTTGAACGCTTTTCGGAAAGTTTCGACACGTGGAAGGCTTCTGCACTGCCGAAAGTCCTCGAGACTTTGGGTGGTGTTCCGGAATCCGTTCCAATGAATCCAGAGTTGACGTTGGAATGGGAGGACCGCGGAGTTCGAAAGCGGCGGTATTTGATTGATGTCGGCCCGCATATCTCTGCCGTGTTGCGAGTCAATATCCCAGGCAACTTGCAGCCAGGGGAAAAACGCGCCGCTCTTTTTTGCTGGCATGGTCATGGGATGTTCGGCAAAGCCCCGGTCATGGGGGATTCGGCAAGCGGTGAGATAGCCTCGGAAATCAAGCGATGCAACTATGACTACGGCCACCAAATGGCGGTAAAGGGGTTCGTGACTTTCGCTATTGATTGGATGGGCTGCGGTGAGCGCAATGATCGGCTGAAGCCTCACTTTCTTTCCACGGCCGGAGACCGGGATTGGTGTAATTTATATTATTTGCACGCTACTATGCTTGGCATGACCCCTCTCTCGATCAATCTGGCGCATGGACGCGTTGCGACTGATTTTGTGAGCACTTTGGCGGAGGTTGATCCGGAACGTCTTGGAGTCATGGGTATGAGCGGGGGAGGGACGATGACTTTGTGGACAGCGCTGACCGATCCACGGTTCAAGGCGGCGGAAATCATCTGTTACAGTGATCTCTGGGCCCTTTTTGGGATTCGTGATATCAACTACTGCGGATCGCAAGTGACACCGGGATTATTCAAATTGGTCGATTTGCCTGACCTGCAGGGTCTCCTCGCTCCGCTCCCCTTGCTGGTGAACATAGGAGCCTACGACGAGTGCTTTCAGCCAGCCAACGCCCTTCAGTGCTATGAGCGGGTCAAAACCATTTATGGCGCCGCCCGTGCGGAAGATCGCCTGCATCTGGATTTGTTTCCCGGGGGACATGCCTGGGCCGGAAACAAATCGGAGTCATTTTGCACTCGCTACCTCACCACCCGGGCTCACTGACCGATGGCAGCCGTGAAGAATAGGAAATGAACCCGGAAGTGGCAGCTCCCCGATTCGCCGATCAGACAAATCAATGAGTAAACGAAAATTTGCCGCCGTGGGAACCGGGGGACGCATCCCGATGTTCATCGATCCCATTGTTGGGAAATACCGCAACGACTGTGAACTGGTCGGCTTGTGTGACACAAGCGCAACGCGATGCTCTTACCACCAGCAGCGGCTTGTTCGTGACTATGGGATCGCCCCGGTTCCAACTTATGCGGACTTTGATCAAATGCTGCGGGAGACAAGGCCCGACACCGTTATTGTTTGCACCCCCGACTTTCTCCATCACGAGTATATTGTGAAGAGCCTGGACTACGGAGCGGATGTGATCTCTGAGAAACCACTGACCACCGATGCCGACAAGGCTCGGCTCATCTTTGCCGCGGTGGAACGAACGGGCCGTCGCGTGCGAACTATCTTCAACATGCGTTGGTCACCTGGTGTCGGCAAAGTGAGAGAACTGATCGCCCAAGGAAGTATAGGCCGGGTCCGACACATTGATTTCGAGTATATGTTGAATACTTCCCACGGCGCGGATTACTTTCGGCGTTGGCATAGCCGGAAGAACTGCAGCGGAGGCTTGCTCGTTCACAAGTCCACTCATCATTTTGATCTTATCAATTGGTGGCTTGATGGGATTCCTGCGCTGGTATACGGACTGGGCGGGTTGGTTTTTTATGGAAAAAAGAATGCCATGAGTCGCGGCAACGAGGCCTGGACGCGATATGATCGCTATACTGGAGTTCCAGCTTCCAAGGGCGATCCGTTCCGGCTGGATGTTGATAGCGACCCCGCGATGCGCGGCCTTTACTACAATGCGGAGGCCGAGACTGGCTATATCAGGGACCAGAATGTCTTCCGCGAGGATATAGATATCGAGGACTCCATGAGCTTGCTCATCAAATATCGCAGAGGCGAAATGGTCACCTATTCTCTTAACGCTTACTGCCCGGCAGAAGGCTTTCGCGCTTCGATTTCCGGCGATGCCGGACGCATAGAATATGTGGAAAATCACTCCTCGCACATCATCACCGGTGACCCGAAAATTAAAGCGGAACGGGAGGCATATTCCACTCGCCTCCAGGTTCAGAAGCTATTTTCGGAACCCGTGGTTGTGGAGGTTCCGGCAGCAGAGGGAGGGCACGGCGGAGGAGATCCTTTAATTCAGGAACAAATGTTTTCTGCCTCCCCGCCGTTTGATCCACTCAACCGTAGTGCCGGCCATGAGCAAGGCACAGCCTCGCTCTTGATTGGAGCAGCCGGAAATCTTTCGATCGCCACAGGGCAGCCGGTTGTCATCAATGATCTTCTGCCCCTCAAGCCGACGGCTGACCGTTTGAGCGAACTGATCTGATAAGTGCTCGTCTATCCGGCCAGATCATGAATGCATTGAGCATTAAGTTAAAGAGCTGGTGGATGCGCAAAAATGAGGAGGCATCCGGCAGTCAGAGGGAGAAATATACTTGTGGAACTCTCCACTATACGCCCGCAGGCCTGATCACGCTGTTTGCCTGGTTGCTTTGGGGCGATTTTACCTTTTCCCTGATGGAATCCATGCCTTCGCTGCTGAACATGCAAATGAAGGACCACGGAATGAGCAATCAGGCAATTGCCGTCCTCACCACCACAATCTTTCAGCTCTGCAACATTGCACTAAATCCTGTCATCAGCAGTTATTCGGATCGCTACCGCGGCAGATGGGGGCGTAGGCGGCCCTTCCTGTTGTTTGCGACACCGTTCGTCGTTATCTTTCTGATTCTTATTCCCTGGTCGCCGCAGATTTGCTCCGCATTGCAAAAGTTCGCTCCGGTCCGGGCCGCTCTCGAGATCCTTCCATTCGCTCCACTGGTTTTCGTTTTCGGCCTATTGATTCTCGCTTTCCAGATTTTCAACATGTTCATCAGCACCATCTATTACTATTTGATTCCCGATACGGTGCCCGAGCCATTCATCGGCCGGTTCTATGGATGGTTTCGTGTTTTCGGAATTCTGGCGGGAATTGTTTTTAATTGGTTCATTTTTGGATATGCACACCAGCATATGCGTTTGCTCTTTGCGATCTTCGCGGCTCTTTACGGCATTTCGTTTGTTTTTATGTGTCTGAAAGTAAAGGAAGGTGGATACCCCGAGGTGATTGAGGAAAAAGGCGAGTGGTTCTCGCCAGTAAGAAATTATTTTATTCGGTGCTTTGGAAGTTCCAGAAACTGGCTGATATTTCTGGTCTACGGCTCGATTCAATGGGGCAGTGCGATCGGAGTGTTTTATCTTTTTTTCTATCGCGACCAGATCGGCCTGAGTGAAGAGGAGTTCGGGCGCCTGACAACATTTACCCTTGGGGCAAACCTTCTGCTTTCGGCGCCTTTTGGCGCTTTAATCGACCGGCTGGACAGCCAAAAAGCGCTGATGATCGGTTTGGCGAGTGGAATCGTTTTGTTCTTGATGTGCTTTTTCTTCATTCAGGATCGGACCACCGCATTCCTTCTCGGATTTCTCCTCAGTATTCCCGGATTCCTGATCTTTCTTGCTTTGGGCAAGTGGACGGTGGACATGTATCCGAGGGCGCAATACGGGCAATTTGCTTCTGCGGGCGCGATTGTCGGCGCTTTGGGAGCCGCGATCATCAGTCCGATCGGTGGAAAGTTGATCGATGTTTCCGGCAATAACTACCGGCTATCTTTGCTTCTACCGGCGTTTTGCTACGGGTTGGCTTTGGTATTTAGCGGAATACTCTATGTCCGGTTTCATAGGGAATCGCGCCGTTAGGTGTTCGCGCTCAATCCGGATGGGATATTGGTACGATCGGTGAAGGAACCCTGCTCCGCATCTCCGACTTTGGGATAAGGCGCCAGAACTGTCCGGTGGCTACCCATTACAAAATTGCCATCATGGCCGTGGCTTGCAAAAAGCATTCGCGCCGAGAGCCTCCTCCAACGGCTTGAAGTTTCCCGGGCAGTAGCCACGGTTATCGTGGGGCGTGAAGGCCTCCGCGCACTGGAACACACCGCTCAGTTTCCCAACATTTCTCGACTCGGTAAGCACAACATCTTCCAAGCTGGTCATCGTCTGCGTTTGCCGGAGCCATTCCATTTGGCTTTCATGAGCCAGCAGCATCCGGACTTTGTCCTGCAACACGGAGCCGATGTCCACAAACAGTCTCGGGATGACAGGTTCATTCAAACCCGTCCGACAGCCTAATGGCGGGGCATGATACAATGCCACTGGGCCGTCTTTCGCCTCGTGGGGCGGAACAACCGGATAGTTTGGGATCCCTTTGGCTATCGCAGCAGTCACAACTAAACGGCAAGTGTTCTCATGGTCCGCCATATAGTCGGAGGGAGGATGCGTCAGGATGATCGAGGGATCGATGGCTCGCACCGCGGAGGAAACTAGGGCCAACGAGGGGGCATCGTAAAAGATGCCGAGATCCTTGAAAATCGGTGGATGCAGAGTGGCTCCTAGAATCCGGGCCGAAGCCAGAGATTCTTCCCAGCGTTTGGCTGCGATCACCCCGGAGGACAGCGTCTTGGATCCGGCGCTTCCATCGGCAAGATTCCACATGTGAATTGCCCATCCCCGCTGCTTCAGAAGGAGAAGGGTGCCGGAATAGAGGAACTCGATATCGTCGGGATGCGCCCCAATAGCTAAAACGGTTTTTTGCATCAGCTCATCTCAGTTTGGGGGTCTCGTAAATCAACTTGCCTCCGACGCGGATTTCAACGGGAACCAGGTATTTCTGCAGCGCGGCCACATCGACTTCCACGCCCAGGCCCGGGGCATCGCTGATAGAGATCATGCCATCACTATCGAGAGGAAAAGGATTTCCGGCCAGTTCGCTTGCCAGGGGTTTCGGTTCGACCGGGTATTCGCAAATGACATGATTTTCGAGGCCGGCGAAGGGAACAAGAGAGGCGGCCAGCGCCAGCCCTGAGGTAAATGTATGGTTCACATAGGTCACTCCGAGCACGACAGCCTGATCGGCCACCTGCTTGGCGGAGCTAATGCCTCCGATGCGGCCCGTGTCCACCTGGATGAATCTGACCCCGCCTTGCCGCATCATCTGCACAGCCTGATGGGCGTTGTGCGAGCCCTCCCCGCCGGCAAGGGGGACTCGCGGAGAAGTTTTGGCCAACTCTCCATAAGCATCCAGAGCGTAGTTGTGAAAGGGCTCCTCGAACCAATGGACCTTTGCTTTCGACAAAGCCGGGAGCCTCTCAGAGGCACGTGTCAAATTTTCTGAAAAAACCGTGCCCGCATCAATAAGGAGGATGCCATCTGCCCCCAGGGCCTCGCGTGCCGCATGCACCTGCGTGGCGTCGTCCTTGGCCGCACTCCGCCCAAACGGTCCCCATCCCAGCTTCACCGCCGAAAACCCGGCTTGCCGGATGCGAGCAACCTTGGCGTGGGTTTCCGCCGGGGAATCTCCGAAGAGCACCGAGGCATAAGGCCGTTTGCGGTAGGATTCATCATAACCGACCAGCCGCCAGGCGGGCTCTCCGAGCTTTTTTCCCATCAAGTCCCAAAGTGCGATGTCGATTCCAGAGAGGGTGTGGTCCATCTGGAGCTGGTCGAAGCTGTTGGCCCGCACCAGGTCACCGATGCGTGCAATATCAGACGGGCCGTCGAGGGCTTCGCCAAGCACCGAAGCAAGAACAGGCTTACAGGCGCTGTGCGACATTGGGGCCACCGCCGATGCGATTGAGGTCAGCGGCGAGGTTTCGCACTCCCCCCATCCGACAAGTCCACCGGCCTCGACGCGTACAAGCAGGGCGTCCTGGCTACCGTCGCCGATGTTTAGCACCTCGGGCATCGAAAGGTAAAAAAGATCCACACACTCAATTTTCATAGTTGTTGATTGGTTTGAATTATTCTCATTTTGGTTAGCAGCCCGGTCATTCAGGCAAGAGGAGCATTCCCATCTTGCCGGCATAGAAGCCAAGGCCTGAAGAGTTCAGAACTTAATGCTTAGCCCTCCATCCACCGTGAGAGTGCTGCCGGTGCAATAGGTGTTGCGCGGATTGGCAAAGAACAGAACCGCCTCGGCGATCTCCTCCGGCTTGCCCGCCCTAAGCAATGGAACCCGTGGGCCATCCGGATTGAAGAAGAACAGCTTGCACCAGTCGCTTTCGAGTTCATTCACACCCGAGGCAAAACTCATCGGGGTCAGCACAAATCCGGGCGCGACAACATTCACAAGAATTCCATGGGCCGCCCATTCACAGGCCAGACCCCGGGCCAGCTGGTTGATGGCCGCCTTCGCCATTCCGTAGGGCGTGTTGCCCGGTTCGGCAAGCTGGTGGTGGACCGAGCTGACAATGACAATCCGCCCACCTCGGCCGTCACGGATCATTCTCCTCCCGGCGGCTCGGCAGGCATTGACCGTCCCCCACATGTTCACCTCGATCATCTTGCGCCACTGCTCGATGGGATCCTCAAGCGGGGCAATGGCAAAGCTGACCGCCGCGTTGCTCACCAGCACGTCCAGCGCGGGCATCGATTCGATGATATCCTCAAGTCCTGCGGCATCGGTAACATCACAGACCCGTGAGATGCAACGGTCGCCGATAATCGACACGGTCTCGTCCAGGGTTTTCTGCGATCGGCCAACCACCCACACTTCGGCACCTTCTTCAGAGAACCGCTGCGCTACCGCACGGCCGATTCCCGTTCCCCCACCCGTAACAAGACATGTTTTCTTTTTCATGGGTGCATTTTTACATCTCAAATATCCCTGCTCCCGGCAGCAGCCTAGAATCCAATGTGAACTCCTAATCTGGGCCGAAGAATTTCCGTCGTCATTTTAGGGTCGGAAGAACGACGTTGAAGGCAGCGGAAATGGAAGTCGAGAACAGGCGTCGCGCCTCGGTTTCGTCTAGTCCAACCCAGCGGCAGATGTTCCTGACTCCCTCGTCTGGGGCTAGGGCAGACCCTGCCAAGGTGCCCGTAATGGGAGAGCGGACAACCCGATCTGGGCCTACTTCCACTTCGTGGTGGGCAATACGAAAGCGACCAGGAGGAGCTCCTGCTGCCGCCATGCAGTCGGTGGTGAACAAGGCTTGGCCGTGGGGTTTGGCTCGGAAATAACTCTTCAAGGTTGCGGGCCGAATATGAATACCGTCGGGAATAAAAAAAGCGGTCAATTCATCCCGACAGAGCAGGCGCTGGATGATGTTGTCGTGTTTCGGCAGATCTGCGGGAGTACCGTTTCCCAGGTGGGTGCAAAAAAGTGCGCCAGCGGAGATTGCTACATCGATATCATTTTCCGATGCGTTGGTGTGTCCCAAAGAGATATGGATGCCTTGCGCACGAGCCAGCTGGATGAAGGAGGCGCTTTTTGGCCACTCTGGCGCCAAGGTGATGAGCTTGATGTGGCCATGAGCTGCCTTCTGAAGTCGTTCCAAATCTGCCAAATTAGGAGGACCCATGAAGCGGGGATCATGGGCACCGCTATATCCAGGTTCTGGAGAAAGCCATGGGCCCTCAATGTGATAGCCGCAGATCGCTGCGGAAAGGATCGGGTTCTTGGCTCGGATGGATTCAAAATTTTCCAACTTACTGCATAAAGAGGGGATGGAGTCTGTGATTAGGGTAAGAAAAAAACGCTGGGTTTCGTGGGAGGCCAGCCCCTCGACCGCACGAGTAAGATCCGTGGCGGTCAAGCCCGGCTGCTGAAAGTCGACCCCCGCAAACCCATTGACCTGAATATCAAAAAGACAGGATTTCATTGCCCAAAAAACAGGGGTTGGATATGTCGCTGAAAAAGATTGGTGGTGACGCAGGCCGAAATCTTGGCCTGAGCCTGATCCAAGGCGTTCTGGTAACGGTCTCCCATTTCGGCGGCAACCTTAAAGCTGACGTGAAGAAGTTGGCGGAAAGAGGGGTTAAATCGCGGTTGGGATGAATCATGGGCAAGGGTGTCGGCGAAAGTTTGGCCATCCCATTGTTTGACCTCTGCTGGCTGGGGGAGTTTCGAGCGATCGATATCGATGACCGTCGCATAGGGTTGGCTGAGTTCATCGATTCGAGCCAAAGCTTTGCTGTAAATTTCCCGGGCCACGGAAAGGCCATCCCCGCCCGCTAAAGAGAGACCAATCAACTCCTCCAGCCAGGTGGTCCCCGCCGTTTTTAAATGGAGACCCGCGTCGTGCTTGGCCAAAAGGGTATGGATTGGGCGGTAGAGCGAGAACTTATCGCTTCCAGAGTGCACGCTGATTTTTAGATTGGAGGGCAAGCCGAAGTCGGTCACGCCCATGCGGATCGCGGTGAGGTCCTGCGCAAATTCGCGGGTGAATTGATTAACATTTCCCACGTAATCCACTCCTTTATTAAAGTGCCCGCTGAATTTTGGGGCGATAGTTTGAAGGCGTACGCCTTCTCCGGCAAGGGCTCCGAGAATGAGGTAAAGATCGAAGGGAGATTGAGGAGTCTCCGCTTCATCTGTGGAAACTTCCGCGATGAAGTTCTCTTCTCCTTTGGCTTTGGCGATGTGGAGGTAGATACGGCCAGCCTCGCGAATGGCGGAGGCGTAAACCGAAAGGAAAGTATCGATCTCACTCTGGCGGATCGCTTCTGTCTTCCCCAATTCAGGAATTTTTCGGCCCACGATGGACTGAAGGTAGGTTCGCACGGCATTCGTATCCTCGGGAGTTGCTGGTTGCCGGATAAAATCGGCAACGTCGATCGTGTAAAAATCGCAGTGGGGTAGGAAGCGGTCCACTGTCTTGAGGCCAATGTGGTCTGCATCGAGGTGATAAGGGCGAGTCCATCCCGCGGTTTGCACCGCCTTTTGAGCGGCCAGCTGGGTATCGGCGGGTCCAGTGCCAATCAGACTGTGTTCCCGGTTGGATTTATTCCAAACGGGGGTGATGGCAAAGCCCTTGGAGGCGGCTTGTTGCAGGGCGGCGAGTTGGGCTACGCCTTGTTTTCCAAAGCGGTCGCCCAGTCCGAGGGAAAATCTTTCAAGCGTCATCGAAAGAAAGCTCCTAGAGCAGGGAGGCGGAGGCTCGGTCGAGAAAGCACCAAGTGGCAGGATGCTTTTGTAAGATGGAGGAGGGGTGAAGGGGGGAGATTTGTCCCTGCAGGCAATCCCGCACAGCCTTGGCTTTACGCCGATCCGGCACTGTGCAGATGATGGCTTTTGATTTCAGGATTTGTTGGATGGACATTGAGATGGCCCGACGTGGCACCTGGGCCAACGTTTTAAACCAGCCTTCACCCATTTGTTGGCGACGACATGCCTGATCGAGTTGGACAACTAGATAGGGAGCATGAGTTTTAAAATCGGCGGGCGGATCGTTGAAGGCCAGATGTCCGTTCTCGCCAATCCCGGCGAAACAAACATCAATCGGATGCTTCGCAATGATCGCGTTGACGCGTTGGCATTCGGCCTGGGCATCGCCTTCACCATTGATGTAATGGAATGCCGCGAGAGGGAGCGGAAGCTGGCTGACAAAGCGTTCCCAAAGATATTTCCGAAACGAAGCGGGATGCGTGATCGGCGTTCCGACGTACTCGTCCAGATGAAAGGCTGTGACGCGCGTCCAGTCGATCCGCTGTTCTCTCACGAGCTTTCCGATTGTTTCAAATTGCGATGCGCCGGTGGCCACGATGATGTTGGCCTTTCCGTTCTTGCGGAGTGCTTCCCGGATGAGTTTTGCGCCGAGCACAGCCGCCGCGGCACCTGACTCCTGTTTTGTTTTTGCAATGGTGATTTTCATTATGGAGTTTGTGGATTGTGTTAGAGCGAAGCAAGTGGAGCGCACGAATCGCGGAGTATCAGGGTCCCGGGGACCGACACGGGCCTCCTTTTTCCGCCGGATAAAGTGAGTGCACGAAAGGCAGTAGCTGCCATTTCGGGAATGGGTTGTCGGAGCGTCGTAAGCGGAGGGGTGGCATGCGCAGATACAGCGATATCGTCGATGCCTGCAATAGAAATCTCCCGCGGTACGCTAATCCCTTTTTTGTAAAGGTAGCACAGGAGTGCGATCGCCAAGGAATCTTCCGCGGCAATCATTGCCGTCGGCATCCGGCCCAAGCCGAGAAGCGCATCGACCGCATGTTCAGCAACCTCACCATCGGATCCCTCCGAAAAAATAAACGCTTTGGGTCTAACGGAAAATCCTCGTGCCCGCAGTCTGCGCCGCACGATTTCGCCACGACGTCTGTTCGATCCCGTCCTCCCCGCGACAAACCCGATGTCCCGATGTCCTAAACTCGCGAGATATCCTACCAGTTCTTCGATGCCCGCCTCTTCATCCATGTGAATCTGCATGGTTCCCGAAAAAGAAGAACCCGTTCCGATCTGAACCACTGGTAGTCCTCCGTGCGCAAAGCTCCGCAGGCCCTCCGGCTGGAAATCGCTGCCAGCCAAAATCACGCCGTCCACCCGGTGCTTTTGTAGCCCGGCGAGATCCGCCTGGGTGCCTCCGGTGAGCAGAAGAGAGTTGCCGTTCTCACAGGCCAGGATCTGTAACGCACCAATGAGTCGCCCGAAATAGGGGTCATCAAAATGTTTCACCACGACGCCGATTGTGCGCGTCGGCGCACCAAGCAAGGCGAGTGCCGTTGCGCTCGGCTGATAGTTCCATTTCACGGCCGTGCGGCGGATCATTTCAACCGTCTCCCGAGATGCCCCGATTTCTCTGGCACGCCCCGAAAGAGCGCGAGAAACCAGCGACTGCGAGACCCCGAGGCGCGTCGCCATTTGCTTTTGGGTCGGAGCCGACAAATCGTGCATGGAAAGCATCTTGTAATCACGGTTCAATACGTCAATCTCATACGTATGAGTAGTTGGTTTTATGACTGGTCGAAATGGGGGATGCATTGTGCATTCGTCCCGTAAATCACACGCCAATGATCTGGCGCTAAGGCCATCTCTGGCTGGCACAAACCGAGGTCTACTTTGCTCGCTGCGTTTGCACCCGAGGCCCATTGTATTTTACGGAGTTCGCCGATCCCGACGGCGAGGCCACGTATTTTTCCCTCGCACTCGGCACGAGACTCACCGGAGACGAATGGATGGCTTCTGTTGTGGTATAAAATCCATTGCCACGATTTGATCAAACTTATGGACACTCCCATTAATTGGAAAACAGAAGTCGGCAGCATTCGCGTGCTTCCCGAACGCGGACGCGTGCTCGGCATCGAGGTCGCCGGATACCAATCCCTCTGGTCGCCACCGGAAGGGACCGCCTCGTGGAATCTTGGGGGCGAGCGCCTCTGGATTGGTCCCGAGGCCGACTGGCACTGGCAGAGTCTCGACAAGCTGGACTTCGCCCATTACAAAGTGCCGCCCGCTCTCGACCTGGACATCTGGACGGTCGATCAATCACGCGACGGATTCTTTGCGGGCTCGGTGGACATAACCGTTAACTCGGCGCACCGGGACGCGAATGTGAAAGTCCGCTTGGCGCGCTCCGTCGAATTGCTGTCGGTGGAGAATCTTGGCGCGCCCAGATCAGGCATTGGTCTGCGCACTTGCACTGGCATGGAGATTCTCGATGGCACGCCCGGCCAGCCGGTGGACTTCTGGTCGCTGATCCAAATCCGCCCCGGCGGCAGCCTGCTGATTCCGAGCGTCGGTCACGCGGTGCCGCGCGATTACTTCAGCCCCACTCCCGCCAGCGAATTCTCGGTGTGCCCGACTTACACGGAGATCCAAATCCGCTGCTCATCGATGTTCAAACTTGGCATCTCTGCCGCGCACTCGGCCGGGCGCGTCGCCTACGCACGGCCAGTGCCGGGCGGCCAACTGGTCCTTGAGCGTTTCTTTCCGGTTTATCCGGATTTGTTTTACTGCGACTCTCCGCTCCATGCCCTCGATACCCAGGGCGATGCGCTCCAATTCTTCTGCGACGATGGCAGTTTTGGCGGCTTCGGCGAACTCGAACACCGCTCGCCTGCGCTGCGTTGCGGCATCGGACCGCAAAGCTTTACGGAAGTCGCCACCACGCGGCTCATGCTTTTGTCGGACTGCGAATTCTCCGACTGGAAAAACCAATGGATCAACACCTCCTCCCTATGAAACTACAAAACAAAGTCATCATCATCACCGGAGCCAGCAAGGGCCTTGGTGTTTCCATGGCTGAAACCTGTTCCCGCGAAGGCGCGAAAGTCGTTCTGGCCGCCCGCTCGAAGCCGGAACTCGATTCCGTCGCAACCCGCATTGCCGCCACGGGCGGTGAGGCCGAGGTTGTTGTGACCGACATGAGCAATCCGTCGCAATTGGAGGCCCTCGTCCAACGTTCGGTCAAACGGTTCGGACGCATCGACGGGCTGATCAACAACGCGGGCGTTGACTACGTGAAGCCGTTCCTCGAAATTAATCTGGTCGAATGGCAGCGCGTGCTCGACGTCGATCTCACCGGTTCGTTTCTACTCACCCAACTTTGCGCGCGCACAATGCATAAGGCCGGGCATGTTGGCTCGATCGTCCAGATCGCCAGTGTCCACACCCATGCTGCGGTGGCCGGGGCCGCGCCTTACGACGCTGCCAAGCACGGGATGGTCGGCTTCAGCAAAGCCGCCGCCGTGGAGCTCGCACCTTTCGGCATCCGGGTGAACATCCTTTCCCCCGGCCTCTGCGAAACTGAAATCTGGAAGGACCACATCGCTGCTGCACCCAGCGAAAAGGAGTGCCTCGACTACTGGAATGCCAACATCCCGGGTAACCGCCTGATCACTCCCGAAGAAGTCGCCAAATGTTGCATTTTTCTTCTGAGCGATGATTCGTCGTGCATCACGGGGGCCAACATTTTTGCCGACCTCGGAATGACCAGCCTGCTCGTCAGCCGCGAGCCCTATGCGTCCAAACCCATCGTAGGCAAATAGCAAAACCCAACCTGCCCATTCGGCGTCTTACCAACTATGAAAATCACAAAAATCGAAACGCTTATCTGCAACGCCCGCATGCGAAACTGGATCTTTGTCAAAGTCCTGACCGACCAGCCCGGGCTTTACGGTTGGGGTGAGGCGACGCTGGAATGGCACACGCGCTCAGTGATCGGGGCCATCGAGGATCTTTCCCAACTCATCATCGGCGAGGATCCCACGCGCGTGGAGCACCTCTGGCAGATGATGTTCCGCCAGCATTTCTGGCACGGCAATGGTATCGTCCGCGCCACGGCGATTGCGGGCATTGACCTCGCGCTCTGGGACATCATGGGCAAGGTTCACAACGTCCCCTGTCATCGGCTGTGGGGTGGCCCGGTGCGCGACTACATCCGGACCTACAGCCATCTCGGCGGAGGAAAAATGGAGGATTTTTATCTCACCGCGCCGGGCGATGCAAAACGCTTCGCCGAGCTCGCGCAGGAGACGGTGGCAAACGGCTACACCGCTTTCAAATGCATGGCTGTTCCGGAGACCGCGCCCATCGAGGGGCTCCGACCAATCAATTACGCTGTCTCTTGTGTTGAGGCGATCCGCGAGGCTGTGGGGCCGGACATTGACGTGATGGTTGACTGCCACGCCCGCCCCTCACCAGCCATGGGGATGCAGTTTGCACGCGCCCTGGAACCCTACGGCCTCTATTTTCTCGAGGAAGTCTGCTGGCCCGAGGTGCTCGACGACATGGCCGACATCCAGCGCGCGGTGGGCACGCCCATTGCTAGCGGCGAACGTATCACCGGCATCCACGGCTTCCGCGACCTCCTCCAAAAGCGCGCCGCCAGCATCCTCCAGCCCGACATCACCCATTGCGGTGGGCTCACCGAGGCGCGCCGCATCGCCGCGCTGGCCGAGGCCTATCGCGTCTCCATTGCGCCGCACAATCCGCAAGGGCCGGTGAGCACGGCGGCCTCGCTCGAGTTTGGCTTCGCCACGCCGAGCTATCTCATTTGTGAATCCGTCAAGAACGACGTGCCTTGGCGCGACGACATCGTCCGGTCCGGCTTCACCATCGAGCCGAAGGGCCAGATCGTCCGCCCGAGCGACAAGCCGGGACTCGGCATCGAGATCAACGAGGGTGAGGTGCGCAAGCACCCGTTCGAGCAGGAAATCCTGCGCCGCAGTTTCACGCCGGACGGAGCGGTCACCGACTGGTAAGCCCGAACTCTTATGAAAACCGCCACCGCCACCCTCGTTGCCGACACCCGCAGCACCCACGGGGAAGGGCCCTGCTGGGACGCCGAGCTACAGCGCCTCCTCTGGGTGGACATGATGGGCTGCAAAATCAACAGCTTCGACCCCGTCAGGGGCAGTGTCGTCAGCCATCCGTTCGAGGAACTGCCTTGCGTCGTCGTTCCCGCAGGTAATGGCCGCCACCTCGTCGCCTTTGCCAAGCGTCTCGCCTCGGTCGATCTGACCACCGGCGACATCCGGGAAATCGTCCAGGTCGAGCCGGAGATCTCCGAGAACCGTTGCAACGATGGCAAGCGAGACCCGTCCGGACGCTTCTGGATCGGCACGATGTCGAACGACGGCTCCGTCGAAGGCGCAGGGTCACTCTATCGGCTCGACGGCGGCAAACTCACCCGCGTGCTCGACAACCTCACGATCTCCAACGGCATGGGTTGGTCCCGCGACTCCAAAACGATGTATTTCATCGATTCCCCGACACGGGAAATCTGGGCGTTCGATTTCGACTCCTCCGATTCTTCGATCCGCAACTGGCGCACTGTGGTCAGAGTGCCCGACGGCCTTGGGGTTCCCGATGGCATGGATGTCGGACGCGACGACACACTCTGGGTCGCCCACTGGGGCGCGGGCTGCGTTTGCCAATGGTGCCCGAAATCAGGCCTCCTCCTCCAGCGGGTGGATACTGGTTGCCCACACACCAGCTCGTGCTGCTTCTCTGGGGAAGGGCACCTCTACATCACGACATCAAGGCTAGGCCTAGCCGAGGCTGCGCTCGCAGCCCATCCGCATTCGGGCGGTATCTTCCGCCACGCCCCGTTTTCCAATCAGCCACAACAACCAAAAAATAAAATGGATTAATGTCCGGCCGAACAACCACCAAGGTAGTTGCCGTAGCCGAAAACAAGGTTCACGGGGAAAGCAGAAGGAAAGGGCGGGTCAGCGCTCCAAGGCAACGGGATTGGTCAGTTGGCCGATACGGTCGATCTCGATAGTCACTTGATCCCCTGCCTTTAACCAGCGGGGCGGTTTGGCGGCCATGCCGACGCCGTGCGGGGTTCCGGTCAGGATGACCGTGCCCGGCGGAAGGGTGTTGCTGCCGCTTAGGAAGGCGATGATCTCGGCCACATTGAAGATCATATCATTCGTGTTCCAGTCTTGAACCTTCTCGCCGTTCAGGATCGTACGAATACCGAGGGTTTGCGGGTCGGGAATCTCGTCGGCGGTGACGAGGCAGGGGCCCAGCGGGGAAAAGGTGTCGAAAGTTTTTCCTCGGCACCATTGCCCGCCGCCCCACTTGAGCTGCCAGTCGCGGGCGGAGACATCATTTCCGCAGGTATAACCCAGCACATGGGAAAGGGCGTTTGCGGGAGTGGCGTTCTTACACGCTTTGCCAATCACCACGGCAAGCTCGCACTCGTAGTCGACCTCGGTGCTGGCGGCCTTGACAGGAATCTCGATGGGATCGCCTGGGTTCTGGAGCGTGTTGATGCCCTTAGTGAAGAGGATGGGGCGTTCCGGCGGCTTCATGCCCGACTCCGCGGCATGGTGGCGGTAGTTGAGCCCGATGCAGAGAATCTGCGAGGGGACCAGCGGGGCCAGGAGTTTGGCGATGCGGGCCGGCTCCTTGGTTTCTTTCAGGCCGGCGTAGAGATCGCCGGTGCAGCGGACGGCCGAACCATGGGAATTCTGGGAGCCGTAGTGGATGTTTTCTTGAGGGTCCTGATAACGGATGATGTGCATGGTTTTTCCTTAGTAGGTGGCGCGTCCGCCGGTCAAATCGTAGGTGAAGGCAGTGGTGAAGGAGTTTTCCGGCGAAACGATGAATTCGCATAAGGCGGCGATTTCATCCTTGGTGCCGCATCGGCCCATCGGGATCTTGTCGGTCATATATTTCACCTGTTCCGGTGGCAGGGCCGCGACCATCTCCGTGAAGATGACCGCCGGGGCCAGCGCATTCACGGTTATACCCATTTGGGCGTACTCCTTGCCCTGCACCTTGGTCATACCGATAACGGCGGCCTTGGAAGTGGAATAGGCGAGCATCCCGGCGTTGCCCTCCTTGCCAGATACCGAAGCAAAGTGGAGCACCCGGCCATAGTTCCGCTTGAGCATGTGGGGAACGACCGCCTGAAAAGTGTTGAGGCAGCCGTTGACGTTGACCTTCATGACGCGGTCGAAGTCGGCAGGATCCACCTCATGGCTCTTCAGATTTGTTTTTCCGGTGATGCCGGCGCAGTTGATGAGAATATCCAACCGACCGGTTTCGGCGGCGGCCTGATCAATAGTTTTGCGCATAGCCGACGGGTCGGTGACGTCCACGCGAAGGGCCAGCGTGCGCGGGCCAAGCTCCTGCTTGGCCTTGGCGAGGGCGTCGTCGTTGAGGTCGAGCAGGACTAGACGAACCCCGCGCAAGGAGAGGCGACGGGCCACGGCCAGACCCAGTCCGTCCGCTCCGCCGCTGATCACGGCGACTTGTTCTTTCCAGTCTGGTTTCGGTTGATTCATATTAGATAATAACGCGAGTCTAGCCTAACCGAAGAAGATCGCGGAGAAGAACGGTTTTCGCAACATTATCCGTCCGATTGCAACCTTCCGATTCGATCCACACATACTCAAGGCAGATACAGACGGGATAACAATTGCCTTGCGGTTCAAAGTTAAAGGTCGGTTTGCCATGATGGTTTGTTTTGATAGACGCCTTGGTAATATTCGGCGCGAGTGAGTGATGACGCCGACTCAGCATCAAGGAGCACCTTTACCTGGGGATGGAACTGGAGCAGTGATCCGGGCACCGAGGCCGTCACCGGGCCTTCGACACTTGCCGCCACGGCCTCTGCCTTGGCTTTTCCAAAGGCGAGGAGCAGGCACATCCGGCTTTCCATGATGGTGCCAAGACCCATCGTGATCACGTGGTGCGGAACCTCCTGAGCACCCGTAAAAAACCGAGCGTTATCGCTGCGGGTGCGTTCCGTTAAGGTCTTGATTCGAGTGCGGGAAGCCAGCGAAGAGCCAGGTTCATTGAAACCGAGGTGTCCGTCTGAGCCGAGTCCGAGGATCTGCAGGTCAATCCCGCCGGCTTTACGAATGGCTCTTTCATATTCAGCACAGTGCGCGGGCACATCGGCAACCATGCCGTCGGGGATGTGAATATTCTTACGCACGAGGTTCACATGGGAGAAGAAGTTCTCCTCCATGAACTGGTGGTAGGAAGCCGGATGGGTGGGGTTGAGGTTGACGTACTCGTCTAGGTTGAAGGTGGTCGCCTTACTAAAATCGAGTCCATCCTCCCGGTGCATCCGGGCTAGCAGTTGATACAAATTGCAGGGGGTGCTGCCCGTTGCCAGGCCTAGGACTGAGCTGGGCTTTTCTCTGAGCTGACGGGTTACCAATCGGGCGGCCACTTCGCTGGCTTCTGCGGCTGTCGGTAAAATAATAACTTCCATGGCGTTTCTTTATACTCCCAGTTGTTGTTGTAATTTCGTGACAACCTTATCAGGGAAGTGGGCGATGAATCGACTCATCAAGGGCTTATCTTCACGTTAAGTCACCTCGAACCAGGGAAACTTTCTTGAGATTGCTATCCCTTGCGCCAACATCGGTTTGATTGACTGCTTTTTCTATCATGGAAGTAATCCTTTCTGATTTGGGAGCTTCTCCTAAGACCAACATCGACATGTGTTGAGTATAGATTAACAAATAAAAAACCAACATAAAATATTGTTGCAAAATAACATGCATCTCCATCGTATCCACATCCCCAAACGCCCCGCTCTTCGAACGCGTGAAGCTGAAAGAAATCTCCTTCGCCTGCTTAGAGATAAGAACTGGGATTCCAGTGCGCCCCTTCCTACTGTCCGAGAGCTCGGGGAGGGATTCCACTCTCATGCCCTACTGCTGTCATCCACCTACTCGGAAAGTGAATGATTCATCCTCCTCAGTGAATATCTGTTTTGTGGATGCCCATGTGGAAATGCGAAAGAGGAGCGATATTTCTGCAGATTCAACTAACGTTTTTTGGACAGGCCAGAACTAATCGAGGGAGGGATCCCTTTAGGCCGATTTTGAATTCAAGTGGCGGAAGGTGGTGAGGAAGTCAGGGGAGCTGGCTTTGCCATCAAGGGACTCAGAGAGACCGCAGAAGCTTGCACCTTCGGCGACGATAAACTTTCCGGTGCGCACATCTCCGAAAAATTGGGCCTGATTACAGACTTCGACAGATTCCGTGGCGGAAATGTTTCCATGCATCTTGCCGTGAAGGATTACCTTATTGGCCTGAATATCGCACTTAAGGATGGCATTGGGGCCGATCAAGAGGGTTCCACCCGAGACGATTTCACCCTCAAAGAGGCCATTAAATTCAAGATTCCCGTCGAAGGCGAGGGAGCCTCTTAACTCGACCTGATCGGTGATGATGGCCCCGCCCTGATAATTAGGCTTGGAGTAAGGGGATGGGGGCGCAGGGAAAACTCCGCCGGAATTGAGTACTTGAGGGTCAGGTTTAGTTCCAAACATTATTAAATGTCTATGCGTGAAAAAGGCGAATTATCCATACCTAATGGTGGGTATTCTTTGATATATAAGAGCCTCATAAACATGAAGGTATTGAGTGATTGCATAAAAGGTAGACCAGCCAGAATTCGAAAGCTTGGTCCCCACCGTGTATCCACAGGCGGTTTAGGTTGGGACGATAAACCTTTCCGCAGGTTCTTTGAGAAGTCTCCCATTCCGATGACCATCTATGATATTCATCAAAGTCGTGGACCTGAAATCTGTCTTCAAATCAAAGATTCATTCAGAAAGTTGTTTGGATACAAGCTGAAGGAAACCAGGAATCTAAACGACTGGTTTCGTCGCGCGTTTCCCGACATACAGCATCGAAAAAAAACCATGCACAAATGGAAGCAGGATATCCGCTGCGCCCGCCGAAACGGAGGAGTCATGCCGATCGTCGAAGACCGCGTGCGGACGAAAGATGGGCGGGAGCTGGTGGTGGAGGTTGGGGGGGTAATCCTCGGCGACTATCTTCTGAGCACATTTACTGATCTCACCAAACGGGTCAGGACTGAACAGCAGCTGGCCGAAAGCGAGTCCTTATTCCGGATGATCTTTGAGAAGATGCCTACCCCCGCTGCTCACGTAGATCTTGGCTACAAAGACTATGGGAAAAACCCAGTTTTTTTCACCAATCAGGCCGTTCACCGGGTGTTTGGCTACACAAAGAAAGAACTTCCGAATGTGGAGGCTTGGATGATAAGAGCCTATCCGGATCCTGTTTACCGGAAAACGATGCACGACAAGTTTTTTGGCCAGCTCGCCAGGCTGAAGAATGTTGGCGACATCCTGCCTCCCATGGAATTTCAGATGCGGTGCAAGGACAGAAGTGTGAAGCATATGCTCTGGACCGGCTTTAAGATGGCCCGCGGGTTTTTTGCGCTCTCCACGGATCTGACCGATGTTCGTCAGGTCCAGGCGGATCTGCGGGTTGCTGAGGAAAGCATAAAGAGATTAGGCCGCGAAGAGGCGCAAAGGTTGCAGCAAAAGCTGCAGACCAGTGTGGTGGCTTCTGCGGTGGCTCACGAGGTTAATCAACCCCTAAGCGAAATCCTGATAAAGAGTCAGTTGGCCCTTCAGCAGGCCGAATCGTACCCGCAGCTACCCAGCAGTCTGCGAGGCACGCTACGTAGCATGGTGGAGGACTCAAGAAGGGTAAGTAGGACAATTGAGAAGATGCGGGCCTTGTTGCGTAATGTGCCCACCCAACAGATATCCACGGACTTGAGGGAGTGTGTCGACAGTTCGATCCTTTATCTGAAACGCCTCATAGCCGATGGTAAAATTCGGCTTCAATCCAATCTTCCGAAGAAAGCAGTTTGGATTCTTGGAGACAGCAGTCAGCTGCAACTGGCGGTAACGAATCTGCTGCGTAATGCTACTGAAACAATTCAGGAGAGCGGATGCCGGGACCGGAAAATCTCTATTCAATTGGTCACCAATCGAACACATGCCGAGATCATTGTGGGGGACAGTGGTCCGGGACTTGCGCCACATCTTCGTCAGCAAATCTTCTCCGTGCTGACATCGAACCGACCCAAAGGAACTGGTCTTGGCTTGTACTTAGTGCGGACGACGGTGGTCAATCACGGAGGGGAAGTTAGCGTGGGAGATTCGCCTTTGGGGGGTGCAGAATTCCGAGTCCGCATTCCCTTGGAACTACCAAGGCGTATAACAAAGAACGGATCCTCATGAAGCTCCGTTGTGTTCTTTTAGATGATCAGACGATGTTTTTACAACTGCTCGCTGCCATGATCAGAAATATTCCCGGACTGGAAGTGATTGGCAGCTTTGAACGGGTCACTCCCGCGATTGATTTCTGCCTACGGAATGAAGCGGACTTACTGATTTTGGATCTGCAGTTGCCCGACGGGTTGGGGCTTTCGGTCCTTAAAACGGCAGTGCGTAAGAATCGTAAAGTGAATAGCATCATTCTTTCCGGCCATGCCAGCGAGTTTGTTTGTCCGACAGATCTTCGTCCGAATGTTAAGGCGGTGGTGGATAAAACCCAAGCCTATGGAACTCTCCAGAAGGAGATCGCAGAGATTATCCGACCCTTCGCTTCTTCTGTGGCCCATGCTAATCCTTGGGATCTTTTGACGGAGCGGGAGCGTCAAATTTATTCCATGGTCGGTCAAGGCAGGATGAGCAAGGAGATTGCCGAGGATCTCCGGATTGCCGTACGGACGGTGGAGACGCATCGCAAGGCGATTTGCCGAAAACTCAAAGTCAGTGGTTCCCAATTGGTCCGACAGGCAGCGATTCATCTGCAAACCAGCCTGTCTTACTAATACCCATATATAGGTATAGACGAAATTCGGTCGGCCATCTACGTTGTAATTACGAATAAACCCAGTGGTGCTAAGATTCTTGCGTTGATCATGGGTGTTGGATTTTTCGGGATGGGTCAAGGGCGTGCGGTTACAACTTACACTGGGTTTAACTTTTCAGATCGGGTCGAGTCCGCCATTTCAAATCAATATAATGGGTTGACGCAGAGTTTTAGAAATGTTGCCGAGGGCGTCGACATGAAAATTACAACGTCAACTTACGGGGCGGCGACGTATAATTATACCGTAAAAACAACTGCTGGTGGAGATCTCCAGGCGCGGTATACCTCTACAGCGGGTTGGAATTCGGCAGTTGATCCTGTCGCGTTTAGCAATCCGCTGGGGATAAACTACACCCTAAACTTTTTTGAAGCGGATGCGGGTCATACTTTCAGCATCGCCAAGGTGCTCAGCGATTTCAGGCTACTGACCTACGATGTGGACGGATCTAGTAATACCTCCACTAGCTCGGGCTCAATTAATGGCGTGCCCTATTCGAACACGATTACAACGATAATCCAAAGTGAGGCGGTGCGGGTGCTTGCTGGCTCGGGTTTCGTTTCCTATCAACTGACGCCAGATACAAAATTGACGGCCACCGAGAATGCTGGTGCGTGGCAATTCACTGGTAACGCTGTGGACGTGAATTTCACAACGCCGAGCATGGTTATGATGAACTTTGCCAATACTTCACAAGTCAATTTTCAGTTTGAAGCGCCGTATTCTTTGAATGCTAACGATCCCGTCGCCACCTACCTAGACGGGGATCTGACCTTTATCACTGCCGACCAACTTGCTACGTTTTCGGCTCCTACGGGAGTACCAGAGCCTTCCAGTTTGGCTTTGTGTCTTTTAGCTTTGGGAGGTTTGGGGCTGGTTCGTCGACGAAAGTAAATTGGGTGGATCAGGGGGGTGCAGGATTTTCCGTAGGGAAAGGGGGAGTTCGACCACCTTTTCATGAACATCTGAAGGCGCTAGGGATGGTGGAGAGGGCGCTAGGAAAGGATCATCCAAACGTCGCGCTTACACTACTGGTGATCGGGGATGCGTGTGCGAGTTCGGGGGATTATCAGGATGCGAGGAGTTATTATGAGCGGGCGTTACTGATCCGGACGAAACACTTTACGGATTCGAGTCAGGAGTTGGTAGAATGTAAAAAACGGATCCAGGAGTGTAGGGCAAAAAAGAAGGAGTAGGGGAGGGGGGAATTTGTAATTTTTGATGTTGGATTCTTAATTTTACCTGCAGTTGCGGCCCCGACTCTGGTCGGGGCAGGTCGGGGTAGAGACACGGTACGCGTGGATTTTTGATTGAGAAGAGATTGCTCACGCCAAGGCCGCAAAGGACGAAAGAGAAATTTAGATGTGAGAATGTAAGAAAGTGCGAAGGCGCGAATGTGGCTTGAAAGTTGGAAGCTTAGGTAGCGGCGGCATATCCGAGGCTGCCTAGCTGGGCGATTGGGCGCACAGAATTGAGCGCAGGCGTTCGCGTCTGCGCCCCGATTCCGGTCGGGGCTCGGAGAGACCGCTCCCGCGCTTGCGGGACGCAGACGCGCCCTAGGTTTTGTGGTTTGAATTCTGTGTTTGCGGGACCTGCTCACGCGCTCACGCGCGCCACCGCGGTTGCGGGACGCGCTCACGCGCGGATTTGGATTTTAAAAAAAACTTTTAAAACGATTGACAAAGATAGTATCGAATGATACTATCATAAATTGAAATTCCCTTTTAAGATTACTGGTCAAATTCTCGATCGGATCGCCGCCATCGAGCGGTTGATCGGGCGGGTGGAGGGATTCGACCATGCGAAACCCCAGCCCCATTTGAGGAAGTCCAACCGGATTCGCACCGTCCAGGGCAGTCTCGCGATTGAGGGGAATACCCTCAGCGAGGATCAAGTCACCGCACTGTTCGAAGGGCGGACCGTGCTGGGCAGTAAAAATGAGATTAAGGAAGTCCTGAACGCCATAGAAGTCTATCGGAGAATGAGCGAGTTTAAGCCGCGGTCTCTCCCGTCCTTGCTCCGGGCCCACCGCCTGATGATGGACGGATTGTTGTCTTCGGCCGGAACCTGGCGTTCCGGCAACGTCGGGGTTCTGCATGGCTCCCGGATTTCCCATGTCGCGCCCCAGGCGGACCGGGTGCCCTACCTGATGAAAGATATGTTCGGTTTTCTTAAGAGAGATGCCAGCCATCCCCTGATTCAGAGCGCGGTCTGCCACTATGAGTTGGAGTTCATTCATCCTTTTGCAGACGGCAACGGAAGGATCGGGCGCTTTTGGCATAGTTTGCTTCTGACGAACTATCAGCCGATCTTCGAGTTCACACCGGTCGAGTCGCTCATCAAGGACCATCAATCTAAATATTATGAAGTACTCGCCACTTCGGATCGGGCGGGTGATTCAACGTCGTTTATCGAATTTTCATTGGAAATGGTCCATCAGGCCTTGGATGGCTTGGTGGATGCCATCCGACCGGAGCCCGCCACATCGAAAACACGCCTGGAACGGGCCCAGGCCAACTTTGGCAAAGACCGATTCTCCCGAAAGGATTACCGAAAAATCCACAAAACGATCTCCACCGCCACCGCGAGCCGTGATCTTCAGGCCGGAGTGGAATCGGGGCTGTTGATGCGGCAAGGCGACAAAGCCGCCGCGGTTTATCGTTTCCTTTCGTAAGCCCAGTGGATCAAGGAGGTGGAGAGTTACTAGAAGAAGGTGCTGGCGAAGCGGGCTTGAAAGCTTTCCTCAACGGGATTAGATTAAGGGAATGAAACTTCGGTTGGATCTGCTGGAGGTTCTGAAGGACGAGGACATCCTCGAAGAAGTTCTAGCGAACAATCACCGTTACAAGCCCGAGCCGCTTTTCTCAAAAACCGGAATTGGGAGTCTGTTATCCGCTTCAACCGAGGAGCGTGCGAAAGAGGTGGAGCGCAGCACGGCCAGAATTCAGAGGGCTATGAAGCGACTCGAATTGCTTGGGAAAGAGAACAAAACGAAGTCCGAAGCCTGATCGATTGTTTTGATTTTTTGCGGAGCTGTCACCGTCAGGCGCCTTTCCTCTTTTTTAATGGCAACACCTTTGCGGATGTGGCTCGAAACATTTCGGACTATTTGTTCGCCGATTTGCCGGTCATACGGCGTAGGGAGCTGATCTCAGCTGTCGCCCACTATGTCGCGGGAATCCTGGATGAGAATTCCATGAAAACCGTGGTGGAGTCGCTCTGGCAAACGGCCAGCTTGCAACCCGGTGATGCGGTTCAGACCTTGCGGGGCTCGACCTCCGGGGTGATCGTTAAAATCCTTGAAGATGGTCGGGTCGTATGGGTGCCCCGCGGAGCCGACACGGAGCTGATTTCTCTTCCGGAAAGTTTGCGTAAGGTTTCCGGTTTCTAAGGCTAGGGGGTTTGGCTCTTTCGATGACTCGGTTCATCCTAATTCCCATTCTTGTCTTGTTGGGTCTGGCGACTTGCGCGGTTTTTCCGGCTCGGGTTGGTCGCGGTCACTTTGTTTGCGTCCGCCGTGGAAGGCCGCACCGCCACGCCGACTCCGACCACGCCAATTCGGCTACAATCCCAAAACTTTTAAAAACCTACCGGCGGAGGGGGTCGAACCCACACTCCCTTGCGGGAAACGGATTTTGAGTCCGTCGCGTCTGCCAGTTCCGCCACGCCGGCTAAGGTAGGTTGTATAATCGTCTATTGGGCGGGGGTGTGACAAGGGGTTTTCCTGCCCACAAAGTAGGCTAAGGTTACGTGGATGAAGAATTTTCGTTACGGGTTGTGGGCTTTTGCGCTGTTGATGGCGCTTTGGTGGGTGATCGACCCGACGGGGATTAGGAAAAAGGTAAAGAAAACCGATTCTGAATTGCGAGCGATTCCAAGCAAGATGGGGGAAGTAGGGGCGGAGGTGGACAAGAAATCGGTTGGCGAGCTGGTAACGAAGGAGAAGGCGAAGGGAAGTTTTGAAGGATCAATCGACACGGGATCGGGCGACGAGATTACTGGGGAAAAAATTCTTCGGTTTAAAGACAGTGCGGGATATCGGCGGTTTTTAAAAACGGCTCCAGCGGGGGTGGTTTTAGATCAGATTGATCAGTTGCAGGCGGTACGGGTCAAGGATGGGGAGTGGCTGAAATCGATGGGGAAATCGGCGGAGATGGAGATGGGGAAGAACTATTATATGGTGGCTCCTGAGGTGCCTGCCGAGGTGATGACGATGGGAGATTCTGTCTACCGAGTGGTAGGGCGCGATGCCTTGAAGATGATGGGGGCAGATGGGGTGACGGCCGATTGGGGAAAAGGGGTGACGGTGGCGCTATTGGATACGAGTTTGAGTCCGACAAGTACAAGTTTAGGAAGTGAGGAGGGGCATGGGACGGCAATGGCTTCGTTGATTACAGGGATGGGAGGGGCAGCGCCTGGGGCAAAAATATTGGAATTTGCCGTCCTGGATGCGAAAGGGGTGGGGGATAGTTTTACTCTGGCGAAGGCGATTTATGCGGCGGTGGAGAAAGGATCAAAGGTGATCAATCTGAGTTTGGGTTCGGCGGGGGATAGTTCGGTCATGCGGGATGCGGTGGCTTATGCGTTGGGGAAAAATGTGGCGGTGGTGGCGGCGGCGGGAAATGAGGCGGTGAATCGGGTGGCCCATCCAGCGGCGTACGATGGGGTAGTGGCGGTGGGATCGGTGGATGGGGATCGGCAACATCTGTATTTTTCAAATCGAGGAGAGGCGGTGGATGTGGTAGCGCCTGGATTTGCGGTGGTGGCGGATTGGCCAGGTGGCAAGAAAGTGGAGGTGAGTGGAACATCGGGTTCGACGGCGCTGGTGAGTGGAGCGATTGCGGCGATTTTAGCGAAGGAGCCAAACTTAACGGGCAAGCAGGCGGCAGGATTACTTCTTCAGTATGCGAATGACACGGGGGGGGTGGGTCGAGATGAGGAGACGGGAATGGGGGTGGTGAATGTGCAGAGAGTGCTGGAGCGGAATCAGCGGGGGATCATTGATCTGGCAACGGCAGGGGTGGTGGTGGATCCGGTGAATGGGAAAGCGACGGTGGCGGTCCAGAATCGGGGTACGGAGACGGTGAATTCGCCGACGATTGAGATTACGGTGGGGAGTACGACGCGAAAATTTTATCCAGGATCTTTGGCTCCAGGTCAGTCGATGGCGGAATCGTTGCAGTTTGATCCGGCGCGGGCGAAGCAGGAGGGGGGAGTGCGAGTGGGGGCAAATGTGGAGGCGCCACGCGGAAGTGATCAACGTTCAGGGAACGATATGTGGTCGGGTTGGTTTAAAATGGGGAAGTAAGGGGGGGGGAGATTAGGGATTAAGGGATTAAGGGGTTAAGGACGCGTCACCGCGGTTGCGGGACGCGCTCACGCGCGCTTTCGCGTGGATTTTGGGTTCGTGGAGGGCGCCCGCAACGGGCGGGTGGGGTGGTTAGCCTGGGACTTCGGATTGGAGGGGGGCGTCGCCGAGTTGCATGGGTTCGAGGATGATATCTTTGACCGTGCCGCCTGCGGGGATCATGGGGAGTACGTGTTCGGTGTAGGGAACCATGACATCGAGTACGTAGGCGGTTTTGGAGGCGAGGAGGCGTTGGAGGGCGGGGCGGACTTCTTCGGGTTTGGTGATGCGCTCCGCGGGGACGCCGAAGCCTTGGCAGATGGGGAGGTAATCGGGAAAGATAGTTTTTGGGGAGTTGGGATCGCCAAGGAAAGTGTGGCCTCGATTACTGGCGAAGAAGCGATCTTCCCATTGCACGACCATTCCGAGGTACTGGTTATTGATGATGATGGCTTTGGCGGGAATATTTTCAGCGATAGCGGTGGCCAGCTCTTGGACGTTCATGAGGAAAGAGCCGTCGCCGTCGATATCGACGACTTCGCGATGGGGGCAGGCGACTTTGGCACCAAGCGCGGCAGGGTATCCGTAGCCCATGGCGCCGAGACCTGCGGAGGTGAGGAAGCTACGGGGGTGGTGGAAGTCGTAGAATTGTCCTGCCCACATCTGGTGCTGACCGACGCCCGTGGTGATGATGGCTTCTCCTTTGGTGAGGCGGCAGAGCTCCTCAATAACCTGTTGGGGCATGATGCGATCGGGGACGGGGGTGTAGGAGAAGGGATACTTTTTGCGCCAGACCTCGATTTTTTCACGCCATTTGGTCAGGCGTTTGGGGAGGTGAGCGTGGGACCGTTGGGAGAGAAGTTTATTGAGGTCGCGCAAGGTGAGGCGGATATCGGCGAGGACGGGGAGGTGGACGACTTTATTTTTGTTGAGTTCGGAGGCATCGATATCGACGTGAACGATGGTGGCTTTCTTGGCGAATTCGGAAACTTTACCGGTGACGCGGTCGTCGAAGCGGACGCCAAAGGCGAGGAGGAGGTCACACTCATCGACGGCGTAGTTGGCGTAGACGGTGCCGTGCATCCCGAGCCATTTGAGGGATTGCGGATCGTTTTCTGGGAAGCAGCCGATGCCCATAAGGGTGGTGGTGACGGGAATACCGGTGGAGCGGGCGAATTTGAGGAGGTCGGCTTCTGCGCCCGAGGTGATGATGCCTCCGCCGACATAAAGCATGGGGCGTTCGGCTTTCTCGATGAGGGACAGGATTTCGTGGAGGGTGGTTTCTGCGGGGGCGGGTGGAGGAAGGTAGCCAGGGATATCCATTTGGGCGGGCCAGGAGACTTGGGCAGTGGCTTTTTGGACGTCTTTGGGGATATCGATGACAACGGGACCTGGGCGGCCGGTGGTGGCGATATGAAAGGCTTCGGCAACGACGCGCGGGATATCGCCAGGGCTCATGACAAGGTAGCTGTGTTTAACGATGGGGAGAGTGAGGCCGAAGACGTCGGTTTCTTGGAAAGCGCCGCGACCAATCATAGTGGTGGGGACTTGGCCAGTGATGGCGACCATGGGCACGGAGTCCATGAAGGCATCGGCGATGCCAGTGACGAGATTGGTGGCGCCTGGGCCTGAGGTCGCCATGACGACGCCGACTTTACCAGTGGCTCGGGCATAGCCTTCGGCCATGAAGGCGCCGCCCTGTTCGTGGCGAGGGAGAATGGTGCGGATTTTTTTCGAGCGAGTGAGAGATTGGTGGAGCATCATGCTAGCGCCACCTGGGTAGGCGAAGATGGTATCGACGCCGGCGTGTTCGAGGGCTTGGACAAGGAGGTCGCAGCCCATGGTGGGAGCGGACAACTTGGTCTTGCTTGGGGCGACCTTCTTAAAAGATGACTTCGTTTTGTGTTTGCTCACAGAATTATACAATAGTCTAAAAAAGGGGCAATTCTAGCATAATAATCGACTTTAAGATTGACCAGTCAGACTGGTCAATTTAGTTATAGCTTTATGAAAGTGATCCCTTCTTATGAGGCGAAGTCGAAGTTTTCGGAGATTTTGCGGGCGGCTTCGGAGGGGGAGAGTTTTGTGATTACGCGGAATGGGAAGAGGATGGCGGAGTTGAGGCCTTGTCAGGGGCCTGAGATTCGGCGGAAGCAGGGGATGATGCGGGATCAGTTTGGGCCGGTGCGGGAGAAGTTTCATGGTGCTTTAGAGGGATTCGGGGGTGGTGGATGAAGTTACTTTTGGACACAAGCGCGCTGATCTGGTTTTTGCGCAAGGATGAGGAAATCGCGTTGAAGGCGGTGCGGGCGGTGGAGGATTCTCGCAATCAGGTTTATGTGAGTGCGGCGGCGATTTGGGAGATTGCGGTCAAGGCATCCCTGGGTCATGTTGCGGCGCCGGCGGGTTTTGGGGATAGGTTGAGTGGGGATTTGGAGAAGGCTGGATTTATTTTGCTACCGATCGAGGGGAGGCATGCGGAGGAGGTGTATCAGTTGCCTGGGGTGCATGCGGATCCGTTTGATCGGTTGATGATCGCTCAGTGCCGATGCGAAAAGATGACGGCGGTGACGAATGACCCTACGTGGTCAGACCGACGGTATGAGATTGCGACGTTGTGGAAGTAGGGGGGGAGGGGAGAGGAATTTCGGATTTTGAATTTTGGATGTTTAATTTTTGATTGAGAAGAGATTGCTCACGCTAAGGACGCAAAGGTCGGAAAGGGGTGGATTAGGGATTAAGGGATTAGGGGGTTAAGGACGCGTCACCGCGGTTGCGGGACACGCTCGCGCGTGGATTTTTGATTAAGAAGAGATTGCTCACGCCAAGGACGCGAAGGTCGGAAAGGGATTACAGATGTGAGAATGTAAAAAAGTGCGAAGGAGTGAAGATCGTTTTGAAGTTGGAACCTTAGGTAGGGGCGGCATCTCCGAGGCCGCCTAGCTGGGCGATCAGGCGCACAGAATTGAGCGCAGGCGTTCTCGGAGAGACCGCCCTACCTAGGTTTTAAGGTGAGAAGCCCCGACGCGAAACGGGAAGATGAGTTAGATGTGTTTGGAGTCGGCGTGGTCTTTGACGGCGTAGCCTGATTCTTGGCGGGCGTGATTAACTTCGTTTTTCTTCACATAGCCTTGGTAGATATCCTCGGCGGTCATGCCGAGAGTTTGGGCGAGGGAGACGAGAAAGTGAAAGAGGTCGACGACTTCGACGCGGGCGTTTTGCTCGTCGAGTTTTTGGTATTTGGCCCACCATTTCCAGGGGAAGCTATCGACGAGCTCGGCGAGTTCTTGGGTCATGGCGCGGGAGTAGTTGAGGGCCCATTTGGTTTTGTCCTCGGGGGAGAGGTTGGCAAGATCGACCCCGATTTTTTTATTGAGGAGGTCTTGCATGCGGAAGATTTCGTCGAGTTTATCGGTGGAAGTCATAGAGAATTGGTAGCGGGTGGGAGGTGAAGAAGGAGACTTTTTTACAGAAAAGCGATAGGGATTGTGAAAAAGGGTGGAAGGAGGTTGGACGCAGGGGGAGGGAAGAGGTATCAAGACGGAATGCATGATGTAGTTATTTTGGGGAGTGGATGTGCGGGTTGGACGGCGGCGCTTTATTTGGCGCGGGCGAATCTGAAGCCTTTGGTTTTGACGGGAGCGCAGACGGGTGGGTTGCTGACAACGACTTCGGTGGTGGAGAATTTTCCGGGGTTTCCGCAGGGGATTGATGGGACGACATTGATGATGCAGATGATGGAGCAGGCGCAGAAATTTGGGGCGGAGGTGGAGTTTGGGGTATTGGCGGATGAGGTGAAGTTGGGTCGGCCAGTGCATCAGATTCGGGCGGGGAAGAGGGAGATAGAGGCGCGGGTTTTGGTTGTGGCGACCGGGGCGGGGCATCGGCATTTGGGGGTGCCTGGGGAAAAGGAGTTGGAGACGAAGGGGGTGACATACTGTGCGACGTGTGACGGAGCTTTGCCGATGTTTAGGGATCAGCCGGTGGTGGTGGTGGGGGGTGGAGATTCGGCGTGTGAGGAGGCGACATTTTTGACGAGATTTGCCTCGAAGGTTTATCTGGTGCACCGGCGGGGGGAGTTGCGGGCGTCGAAGATCATGGCGGATCGGGCGTTGGGCAATCCCAAGATTGAGCCGATCTGGAATGCGGAGGTGGAGAGTGTGGAGGGGACGAAGGAGGGGAGAGTGACGGGGGTGAAGGTGAAGAGTGGAGTGACGGGGAAGAGTTCGACGGTGGCGTGTGCGGGAGTTTTTATTGCGGTGGGGCACGTGCCGAACACGCAGATTTTTCAAAAGAGGTTGGCGATGGATGAGGCTGGGTATTTGAAGTTGGGGCCTGGGAGTCGGACGAGCGTCGAGGGAGTTTTTGGAGCGGGGGATTGTGCGGATAACGTTTATCGGCAAGCCATCACCGCGGCGGGGATGGGGTGCATGGCCGCGATCGACGCGGAGCGTTATTTAGCTGGGGGCTGAGAGACGGGAGCTGGGGGAGTGCTAGGGGTGGCGAGAGAGGGGGCGGGGGGAAGGCTTTCGAGGACGGCACGAGCGTCGGGGAGGAAGGCGCTGCCGGTATTGGCGGCGAGGATATCGTTGAGAACTTGGCGAGCGGCTTCGGGTCGATTTTCCTGAATTTGGAGATGGGCGAGGCCGATGGCGGCGCCAGTACGGAAAGGGTCGACAGGGCGATCGGTGATGATGCGGAGGTAGAGGGTTTGGGCGATGGCGCGATCGCTGGCGGAGGCGAGTTGATTGGCTTGGGCGAAGCGTGCGGAGGAGGCGAGGGGGTGTTTAGGGAAATCGCGGAGGAACTGTTCGTAGAGGCTAGCGGCTTTCCGAGGATCTTTTTGGGTGGAGGCCTCGGCGGCGGATTCGAGCAGAGCGAGGGCGGTGGCGGGTTGGCCTGGATATTTTTGGATGAGGGTGGCCCAGGTGGCGGCTCCCGGTTGGGTGGCGAGGAGGAGATTGGATTCGGTCCGAGCTTTTTCGGATTTTGAGATTTGCCAGAAAAGAACGGCGATGCCGGCGCAGAGGAGAATTGCGATAGGAACGATGGTGCTGGGCTTGAGCCAAGCGGGGGCTTGGGCGGGGAGAATCTGAGGTTCTTCGGCGGGGTTGCGGATGGCATCTGACATAAGTGCTGAGAATGGTAAAACTTTGGGCTCGGAGCAAGACAGGAAGAGGAAAAGGCTGAATTTAGTCGTTGGGTGATTGTGGGTTGGGTGGCGTGATTAGGGCAGGGGGGGCGGTGAAGGGTTGAGGAGCAATAAATTAAGCGAAATAGGAGTTGACCTTAGTGGTGTGGGGTGGGTAGAAATGGGTAAATGAGGTTAAATATGTTTGTTTGTGGCTAGCAAATACATACATCGATGAAAGAGGCCTATACGGATCGGTTTGAGTTTTCCTTGGATTCCAAGGGTCGAATTTCCGTGCCTGCGGAGTGGAGGGGAGAAGCTTTCGAGAAAAGATTTTTAGTGATGCCGTCGGCGGAAGGATGTCTACGAGTTTATCCTGCAAGTTTTCTGGGTCGGCAGATGGAGAAATTGGCAACGGACGGAACTTCCTCCTCGGATTTAAAACGAAAGAGTCTGGAGAAATTGGCGAGTGTGATTCAATCCGCCGAGCCTGATCAGCAGGGGAGAATCATGTTGCGTGAAAAATTCCGGCAGCACGCGGCTTTAGGTCGGGAAGCAGTCTTGATTGGATGTTTGGATCACTTTCAGGTTTGGGAGCCGCGGCGTTGGACGAAGATGGCTCCGGCAGCGACTACCTTTGAGCAGGTAGCGAAGGATGCAGGTTTGTGATGATGATGAATCTGAGCCCAGCTTTTTCATTCGCCACGATGCTGGTGTATCCCGAGGAGCGGGGGTTGAGCGCAGGGAATTTGATAACGGCCTTGAATGTCCCTTTCCAGGATTCGGAATCCCACCGCAGGCGGAAAGTCCGCGAGCAGGTGGCCCGTTGCTGGGATCTCCTCCAGATGGAGGAGGAAAGGAACCGAACCGACTGCCGGAACTGATTCCGATGGGCGGGCCCGGGAGGCACGCACCGTCGGATCGGTGTGGCCGTCTGAGGAGGAGCAGAATATGGACTGGAAGCAGATGATGAGAGGCAAAATGGCGTGCGGCTTTTCCTGCCGCCGCGATGAAACGGGTCGGGTGGAAGGCCACGGGATCGTGAAGCTTCCCAAACGGAACGCGTATGAATTAGTGGGACTAAGACGACCTTTACGACGGGAAACCCTCCGGCTTCGCCCGGTGATCTAACGAGTGGAACACGTCCCTGTTTTATTGGAAGCGACTATGGAAATCCTCCAACCTGCCCCTGGCCGCACGGTGATTGACGCGACCTTTGGTCGTGGCGGGCATAGTCGCGCTCTTTTAGCAAGGGGGGCACGGGTGATTGCTTTGGATGTAGATCCAGAGGCGGAGGTTGAGGCGAAGAAATTAGCGACTGAGGTGGGGACGGATCGGTTTTGTTTTCACCGATCAAATTTTGGTCAGTTGGCGCAGGTCATGGAAAAAGAGGGACCAGTGGACGGGCTGTTGCTGGATTTGGGGATTTCTTCGCCTCAGGTAGATCAGGCGGAGCGCGGATTTAGTTTCCAGCAAGACGGGCCTCTGGATATGCGGATGGATCCGACAACGGGAACGACGGCGGCGGATTTAGTGAACAATCTTTCGGAGCCTGAATTGCGTGGCCTGCTGCGTGAGGGGGGAGAGGATCGGGATCCAGGGAAAATCTCTCGCGGAATAATGCGGGCCCGTCCTTTGCTTACGACGGGGGAGTTGGCTACGGCGGTGGCTCGGGTGACTAGGCAACCGCGACCAGGAGCGAAGCATCCTGCGACAAGGACATTTCTGGCGTTGCGCCGTGCGGTGAACCGCGAGGGGAGAACCTTGGATGAGGTCTTGGCGGCGGTGCCGAAGGTATTGCGGCCAGGAGGTCGATTGGTGGTTTTGACTTATCACTCGGCGGAAGATCGGGCGGTGAAGGTGTGGATTCGTGAGCACTCCGAGGAGGAAAAAAGAGAGATGGGCATGGCGTTTGGCCATCCGAATTTAGAGAGATGGGTCAAGCGGTTGGATGAGGTGGTGCCGACGGAGGAAGAGATTGCAATGAATCCGCGGGCGCGAAGTGCTCGGTTACGTGCAGCAGAGCGGGAGAAGGAGAGGTCCGCGTGAGTCGCAATCAGATCCGTCGGACAAATCACGTAGGGGGAACGCCGTTAATCCGTTTTATGGTGGGGGCGGGTATAGCAACCTCCTTGGTAGTGGTTTTTGCGTTACTCCATGTGACGAACATTCATGAAGCGGGAGAGTTGAAGAAGTTGGAGGTGGCCCGAGGTCACTTAGACGATTTGGTTAAATCGGCGCGATTGCAAGCGGAGCGGTTAAGTTCTCCGCGGAATCTTTCGGAGCGTGCGGCGCAAATGAATTTGGGGCTGATTAGTGTGAGTCAATTGGAGATCGTCGAAGGGCCAACACGAAGAAATTGGCAAGGAACCGATATGGCGAAGGACGGGACACGATGAATTCTCGGGTTCGAGTGATGGCGGTCACCGGAGTCTTGGCGACGGCCTTCACCGTGGTGTCGGTGAAATTAATTTGGATTCAGTTGGTGAAGCAGGATGTTTATCGGGAGAAAGCGATTCGAATGCATACAAACGGGGAGCCGGTGGCGGCGCAACGGGGATCGATTTTGGATGTGAGTGGGCGGGTTTTAGCGCAGAGCATGCCGTTGATCGAAGTGCGGTTAGATGGGAAGGTGCTGGGGGAGCGTCCGAAGGAGTTGCCAGTTTTGGCGGGATTGCTCGGAGTATCTGCAGAGTGGCTCAAGGGTCAGGCCGATCCCGGAAATCGGTATCAGAAGATTGCAGAAGGGTTAACACCCGAGACGGAAGGTAAGATACTTGCGGCTAAACTTAGTTGTATTCAGCTGAAGCGAAAGACAGTGCGAAATTATCCGAACGGAACGGAAACGGCGCAAGTGCTGGGGTATGTGGATTTGCGGGAGCAGACGGTGATGGGATTGGAACGTCCCATTTCGTTTGAGGTGGGGGAAGCTGGAGTGGAAAAATCGATGGATCGTTATTTGCGGGGTGTGGCGGGCGAGAGGCGGATCACTCGGGATGTGCATCGTCGGGAGATACCCTATTTTCGGCTAAGCGATCGCCCGGCGAGAGATGGGTATCACGTGGTGCTGACTTTGGATCAAAGCATTCAGCACATTGTGGAGCGGGAAGCGGATGCCTTACTGGAAAAGTTTGCTCCTGAGAATTTGCACATCGTGGTTTTGCGGCCGGCGACAGGAGAAATCTTAGCGATGGTAAGCCGACCCTCTTTTGATCCAAATCAAAGAAAGACATTTGAGGCGGAGGGGGTGAAAGATCGGGGGTTGGCGGATACTTATGAGCCAGGATCGACTTTTAAGGTGGTGACTTTAGCGGCGGGGTTAAACGAAGGAGTTGTTGACTTAGAGAGTCAGTTCTTTTGCGAAAACGGGGAGATGTTCTATGCGGGGCGCTCCCTGAAGGATCACGAGGCCTATGGGATGCTCTCGTTGCGGCAGGTGGTGGCGAAGTCGAGCAACATTGGGATGGCGAAGTTGGCGATTCAGCTGGGAGATGAAAAATTGTACGAGTATGCGCGGCTATTTGGGTTTGGGCAGAAAACCCAAAAAGGGGAGGGCGCGTTGCCTGGGGAGGAAGCAGGTCGGTTGAACTCGGTAAAAAACTGGACGAAACTGTCGATCACCCGAATTCCGATGGGCTACGAGATCGCGGCGACGAATTTGCAAATGGCGTTGGCTTATGGGGCGATCGCCAATGGGGGGAAGCGAATGGAGCCACGTTTTGTCAAGGCGGTGGTGGATCGTGATAACCGAGTGGTTTTACAGTTTTTGCCGAAGGTGGTTTGTCAGGCGGTGAAGCCTGAAACGGCGGCGCAGGTGGTGGAGGCCTTGAGGGGAGTTGTGGCGGAGGAGGGAACGGCGAAGGAGGCGGAGGTTCCTGGGTATGAAGTGGCGGGGAAAACGGGGACAGCACAGAAAATATCCAACGGGGCATACGCCAAGGACAAGCATCGAGCTTCTTTCATCGGATTTTTACCTGCGGATCGGCCTGAGTTTCTCGTTTCGATATTAGTCGATGAGCCGAAAGGAAAAATTTATTACGGGGGCCAGGTGGCGGCACCAGCTTTTAGTCGAATTGCGACTCAGGTGGCGGAGCAACTCAACTTGAACCGAGGAACCGTGGTGGCACGCCGAACGGCACTATGAAGCTCACCGAGATTATGCAGGGGGTGGTGGTGAAGGAGTGGCAAGGGGGCAGACAAGCGGAGGTTTCAGCCTTGGCCTATGAATCGACTGCAGTGGCAGCGGGATCCCTTTTCTGTGCTTGGAAAGGAAAGGCGAGAGACGGGCATAGTTATATTCCTGATGCGATGGAGCGTGGGGCGGTGGCGATAGTGGCAGAGAAGAAGGTGATGGATTTGGCTCGGCCGAATATTCGGGTTGAGAATGGACGAAGGGCGTTGGGTCGGATGGCGGCAAACTTTTATGGGCATCCCTCAAAAGAGGTTCAAGTAATTGGGTTGACCGGCACGAATGGGAAAACATCGACGGCGATGTTGATTCAATCGCTTTTCGAAGCCGGCGGATTACGTTGTGGTCTTTTGGGCACGGTAGGGAATGACACAGGGAAAGGGCGGGTTTCGGCAAAGCAGACAACTCCCGAGGCCTTGGATCTGCAGGCATTTTTGGCGGAGATGCGGGAGAATGGATGTCGGGCGGCGGCGGTGGAGGTGAGTTCGCATGCTTTGGAGCAGGGGAGAACGGAGGGGGTTGATTTTGCAGGCGCGGTTTTTACGAACTTGGGAAGAGATCACCTCGACTTCCATCCAAGTATGGAGGAGTACGAGAAGGCGAAGAGTCTGCTTTTTCGGGGTTTAAGAGCTGGATCGTTTGCAGTGATCAATCATGAAGATCCAGCGGGAATCCGAATGATGGCGCAGTGTGCTCCTGGGGTGCGGGTCTTAACCTATGGAGTGGAGCGGGGAGATGTGCATACGCGCGATCTAAAGATGGGGGTGGGTGGGAGCACTTTTATTCTGTGCACTCCCGAGGGCGAGATACCGACGAGTTTACCATGGTGGGGACGATTTAATGTTTTGAATGCACTGGCGGCGGCGAGTGCGGCGATGTTGGGTGGCCTCTCGGCAGAAAAAGTAGCGAGCGCTTTGGGTCGTGCGCCAGTGGTGCCAGGGCGAATGGAGAGGATTGCTGGAGAGGGAGAAATTTCTGTATTGGTGGATTTCGCGCATACGGAGGAAGCAGTGGGGGCAGCACTGGAGACAGTTCGTCCGCTGTGTCGTGGAAATCTTTGGGTGGTGTTGGGAGCGGGAGGAGATCGGGATAAGGGGAAGCGTCCGAAGATGGCAGCGGTGGCAGCACGTTTGGCGGATCGGGTGATTTTGACTTCGGACAATCCACGAAACGAGGATCCAAAAATAATCTTAAGCGAAATGGTGGCGGGGGTGCCGAAGGGTCGGGCGGTGGAGGTGATCGAGCATCGGGCGGAGGCGATTCGGGCGGCGGTGCTGGGGGCGAAGGCTGGGGATGTGGTTTTGGTAGCAGGCAAAGGGCATGAAGAATTTCAAGAAATCCGTGGAGAGAAGATGCCGTTTTCTGATCGTCGGGAGATTGAGCGATCGCTGACCGAAAGGAGTCGGGGATGAAGCCACTTTCTTTGGCGACAATTGCGGATTTGGCAGGAGCCCAACTGATCAAGGGTAAGGGGGAGCGGGTTGCTTTTGGGGTGGGGATTGACTCGCGGACGGTGAATCCGGGTGAGCTTTTTGTGGCGATACGCGGTCCGAAGAACGACGGACATGAGTATGTGGTGGCGGCTTCAGAAAAAGGAGCGATTGCGGCTTTAGTTGAAAAAAGCGAAGTGGGGAAAGTTCCAGCAGGTTTCACAATCCTGCAGGTAGCGAATACCCAAGACGCCTTGCAGAAATTAGCGCAGGGCTATCGAAGGAGCTTATCGGTACGGGTAGCTGCGGTGACTGGAAGTTCAGGAAAAAGCAGTACGAAAGAAATGTTGGCGGCGGTCTTGGGAACGACTGGATCGACCTATCGGACTCCAGGTAATTTAAATAATCATTTTGGGGTTCCCTTGACCTTGTTGGGAGTGGGAGCGGAGGATCGTTGGGCGGTGGTGGAGTTGGCCATGAGTGCTCCTGGAGAGATTGGACCGTTGGCGGAGTTGGCAGAACCTGAGGCGGGGTTGGTGACAAATGTAGGATGGGCGCACATCGAGGGGATGGGTTCGCGGGAAGCGACGGCGAAGGAAAAGGGCGCGCTGGTTCGGGCGCTGCCTTCCTCGGGATTGGCAGTGAGTAATGCGGATGATCCTTTTGAAAAACTAATGTTGGAGGGATGTCAGGCGCGTGTGGTGCGGGTGGGTCGTTCGGCGCAAGCGGATTACCGATTGGAAGAGATGAAGTGTGAAGGGGAATCGACGCGATTCGTTTGTGCCGGCCCCAAGGGGCGGATGGAAGTGTTGCTCCGGATCCCTGGAGCGCACATGGCGATGAATGCGGCGCAGGCTTTTGCGACGGGAGTGGAGTTGGGAGCAGAGCCTCAGGCGGCGGCTTCGGCATTGGAGGGAATTGTTTTACCTAAAGGCCGATTGAAGCTGGAGAAGCATGTGGCTGGGTGGCTCTTGGACGATAGTTATAATGCGAACCCAGATAGTTTGGTGGCGGGTTTAGAAACTTTGGAGAGGTTGCCTGGCTCGGGTCGAAATGTAGCCCTGCTCGGAGCGATGGCGGAACTGGGTTCGTTCAGCGCGATGTTGCATGAGGAGGCGGGGGCGACAGTGGCGCGAGGATCGACAGGGTTGTGCTTTGTGGTTGGGGAAGAAGCGAAGTGCTTAGTGGACGGCGCTCAAAAAATTCGGGCGGGCAACTGGGTTCGATGGTTTCCTAGCCGGGAAAAGCTTTTACAGGCGTACGGGGCAGAAGCGAAAGAGGACGACAGAATCTTGGTCAAAGGAAGTCGAAGAGAAGGAATGGAAAAAGTTGCGGCAGGATTACGGGAGGGAAAACAATAATGTTGTACTACCTGAGCCTGCTGAGCGACTGGTTTGGCCCTCTGAATGTTTTTCAGTATGTAACTTTCCGAACGGTAGGAGCGGCGTTGACCTCGTTTGGGTTTTGTTTATGGATGGGGCCCTCGGTGATTCAAGGCCTGCATCGACTGAAACTTGGGCAACCGCTTCGGCGCAAAGAGGAAGTGCACCAGTTGGCGGATCTGCATGAGAAGAAGCAGGGGACGCCGACGATGGGTGGAGTGCTGATTTTGTTTTCGCTGACTTTGTCTTGTTTGCTTTGGGGGCGACCGACGAATCCCTATTTGTGGTTGGCCTTGGGCAGTACTTTGGCTTTGGGAATTTTGGGCTTCTGCGACGATTACGCGAAAGTTAAGAAAAAGACTTCGGGTGGTTTGAGTGGCAGGCAGAAACTCTTGGTGCAGGGTTTGGTGGCGGCGGGAGTATCGGGGGCTTTGCTTTTGATGCCGCAGGCTCGCGAGGCAGCGCTGAAGTTACAAATTCCATTTATCCGAGAAGAGTTCTTTTTATTCAACCTACCGATATGGGGTGCGTTGCTTTTCTTTGTTTTTATAATTGTGGGCAGCTCGAACGCGGTGAATTTGACTGACGGGCTAGATGGCTTGGCCTCGGGTTGCATTTTAACGGTGGCGATGGTCTTAGGGCTGTTTGCCTATCTCTCGAGCCACGCGAGGCTTGCCTCGTATTTATTTTTACCCCGCGTACCCGGAGGGGAGGAGTTGGTTATTTTCTGTGCGGCTCTCTTTGGGGCGTCTTTGGGATTCCTATGGTTTAATTGTCATCCCGCTCAAGTTTTCATGGGGGATACCGGTTCTTTGGCTTTGGGAGGAGCGGTGGCGGTGGTGGCGATTTGTTTGAATCAAGAGTTGCTCCTCGCGGTGATCGGCGGGGTTTTTGTGATGGAGGCTGTTTCGGTGATTCTTCAGGTCCTTTCCTTTCGCCTGACGGGGAGACGAATTTTTGCAATGTCACCGATTCATCACCACTTTGAGCTTCGCGGTTGGAGTGAAACGGCGGTGGTGACGCGGTTTTGGATCCTCAGCGTGGTCTTTGCCCTAGCGGGCTTGGCCTCGCTCAAGCTGAGGTGAAAGGAATCTTGAGTTCATGGAACGGCAAAAAAATTATAGTGGTGGGGATGGGTCGCAGCGGAATCGCGGCGGGCGAGTGGCTGCTTGGGCAAAAGGCGGAGGTGACTATGTTTGACGAGTCTACCGATCCTGCAGTAGCGGAAGTGGGACTTCGGATGAAAGCCCTCGGGGCGAAGGTGATCACGGGGCAGAAGAGCGTGGCGGGTAAAGGTTTTGACCGGGCGATTCTTAGTCCGGGGATTTCCCCTGATCGTCCGATAATTCTGGAGTTGAAGGGTGCAGGGGTTCCGATGCTCGGGGAGCTGGAATTAGGTGCGCAGGCTTGCCTTTGTCCCGTAGTGGCGGTGACGGGCACGAATGGGAAAAGCACCACGACGGAGTTGATCACACAGATTCTACAAGCGGCGGGGAAGCGGGCAGTGGCTTGTGGCAACTATGGAAAGCCTCTTTGCGAGGTGGCTCCCTTGAGTCGTGATCTCGATTGGGCGGTGGCGGAGGTGAGCTCTTTTCAGTTGGAGACGATCGAGACCTTTCGACCACGGATCGCGGTTTATTTGAACTTAACTCCCGATCATCTGGATCGGTATTCGACAATGGAAGAGTATGCCGCGGCCAAGGCGCGGATCTTTAAGAACCAGAAAGCGGAAGATGTGGCGGTAATTAACAAGGGGCTGGTCTTGCCGAAGGGCCAAGCGAGGCAGATCGTTTTTACGGCGGGGGCGACGGGTGCGGAGTACACCCTGCAGGAGGGTTGGTTATGTGCGCATGGAGAGAAGGTAATGAGGCAGGATGCGACAAAGTTGCGGGGCGAACATAACGCAGAAAATCTTTTGGCGGCCTTGGCGGTGGCGGACGCGATGGAAATTTCCCGAGAAGTGGTGAAAAAAGTATTTTCCAGCTACCAGGCTCTGCCTCATCGATGTGAAGTGGTGGCAGTACGGGCAGGCGTAACCTGGATCAATGATTCGAAGGCGACCAATCTCGATGCAATGGAGCGAGCGGTCGGTGGATTAGTTGGACCGGTGATCCTGATTGCGGGAGGAAAAGACAAGGGATTCGATGTGAGAACGAGTCGTCCAGCTCTCGAGGGGAAAGTGCGTGCGGTTTTCTTGCTCGGCGAGATGGCAGAAAAAATGGAAAAAGCTTGGAGTGGAGGGATGCCATGTCGGAGGGTGCAAGATTTAGGGGAGGCGGTGCGAAGAGCGGCGGAGATGGCACGTGAAGGGGAGAATGTTTTGCTGAGCCCAGGATGCTCCAGCTACGACCAGTTTAAGAACTTCGAGGAAAGAGGAGAAAAATACAGGCAGTGCGTCATCGCTCTGCCACAGGAGGAAAACAAACCATGAGTGATGAACTGCTAGAATACTCAACGAAACGTACAAACCCCACGGCGATGGAAGGTGAGCCAACCGAGCGCCCAGCGAAGACGGGAGGCCTCAACCGGCTTTCCACTATCTTCTTGGTAGTGCTGGGCCTGCACGTGGTAGTGATCGTCGGGATTAGTGCCTATCACCTGTTACGGGGTAATCCGGAAACAGGAATGACGGCAATTCCTGAAACGATGCCTGCCCCCCAAGCGGAAGTAGCTAAAGCGCCCGAAGCGGCGGCGGCTCCCGTGGCAGAGGTGGCGAGCACGATGCCAAGCCCTGACGATAAAGTCTGGCAAACGCAGGAGTCGGCCCCGACTGAAGCGATGCCTCCCGTCGCGGTGCCACCGGCACCGACTGCAGAGCGCAGTCACGTGGTGAGCAAAGGAGAAACCATCGCAAAGATCGCCAAGGCGAACGGGGTAACCTCCGCCGCCTTGATTCAGGCGAACGCCCTGAAGGGGACGACAGTGAAAATCGGTCAGAAGTTGATCATTCCTGGAGCGGCAGGAGCTGGGACCACGAAAAAAGCGGTGGTGACAGCCTCAACCCCAGTGAAGGCGGTGGTGGCGGCGGCGGCGAAGCAAGAGTCGAGTCCAGCAGGCAGCTACAAAGTGGCTCCTGGAGATACACTGGCGAAGATTGCAAAGAAGTTCGGAACCAAAGCGGATACCCTAGCCAAACTCAACTCCATCACCGACCCGAAGAAATTGAAGGTCGGGATGAAGATTCAAGTTCCTGGGGAAGCCTCGGCGAAGGCGGCGGTTCCTGTGGCGACGCCCGTTCCTGCCGGTCCAACCGACATGGCGATGTTGCCGAAGCCGACTACGAACTGAGTTCACAATGGGACGAAACACTGCGCGCACCCTACTCGTCTGCGTGGCCTTATTGATCGGGGCTGGCCTGATCATGTTGACCAGCGTAGGCGCGTTCTCAGCTGAGAATCGGGGCCAACCTCTTTTTTTCCTCCAAAGACAGTTGCTCTGGCTTGCGGTGGGAATTGGGGTGTGCGCGGTGTTGAGTCGGTTGGATCCGAAGATTCTGCTTACTCGCGGCGCTTGGATTCTTGGACTGGCGACCTTCTTGGTTGTCTTGTGTTTGATTCCAGGATTGGGCAAGTCGGTCAAGGGTTCGGCGAGATGGATTCCACTGGGGCCTTTTGCGGTGCAGCCGAGTGAGTTCCTTAAGTTGGCTACGGTGATTGCGGCGGCGGCCTGGGTCCGGTTTCAAGGAGCCAGGATGAAGAGTCCTTGGCACGGGCTGATCCTGCCCATGCTCATCCTGCTCGTGCCGGTAGGTTTGTTGGTCAAGCAACCTGATTTAGGTTCGGCGTTGTTCGTGATTGCGGCGGCATCGATCGTGCTTTTTGTGGGTGGCGCACCGATTTTACCTTTAGGAATTTTGGGTCTCCTAGCGGCTGGTGGATTGGTGGCGGTGGCTTTGACCATGCCGGAGCGCCTGGATCGATTGGTGGCGTTCATGGATCCAGAGGCTCACCAGCAGTCGGGAGGTTATCAGGTGTCGCAGGCGCTAGTGGCACTGGGATCAGGAGGAACCCGCGGAGTAGGTATCGGCCAGAGCATTCAAAAAATGTTTTATCTACCAGAAGCGCATACCGATTTTATTTTTCCAATTCTGGGGGAAGAGCTCGGTTTGTGGGCCACGTTATCAGTAGTTTTCATTTTTTTGCTTTTTACCCTTCTGGGAAGCTACATCGCTTGTCATGCCTCCGATCTCACGGGAATGGCGTTGAGCATGGGACTAACGACCTTGGTGGCGATGCAGTCGGTGGCGAATCTCGCGGTGGTCACGGGCTTATTACCGCCGAAGGGGGTGGGTTTGCCCTTTATCAGTTACGGTGGATCTAATTTAGTTCTTTGTTTGGCGGCGGTAGGGCTTCTGCTCTCGCTGCATCGGCAAGCCCATTATGAGGAAACGGCCAAAAGTCGGCGTTTGGTAGGCAAGCACACGTGATCGGACTTATGGGACAACTAGCGATCGCTTGCGGGGGAACGGGAGGACATCTCTTTCCTGGATTGGCAGTGGCGGAGGCGGTACGGCGGCGCGGGCATGAGGTGTGTTTCTTTATTTCGAATAAGCAAGTGGATCATCGGGCCTTATCGGGGGCGGGAGAGGCGGCGCATGGAGTGGAGATTCCAGCGGTGGGTTGGAGCGGGGTGTGGGGAGCGGGTCGTTTTGGATGGAGTCTTGTTTCGGCAGTACGGAAGGCAGGGGTCGAGTTGAAAAAATTTAATGCTGGAGGAGTATTAGGCATGGGAGGATTTGTCTCAGGAGCGGCGGTAGGGGCAGCACGGTTGGGGAAGCTTCCTTATTTTCTGCATGAATCGAATGCGATTCCTGGACGGGCGACCCATTGGTTATCGCGTGGGGCAGAAAAAGTATTTCTGGGGTTTGAAGAGTGTAGGTCTCATCTGGTAGGGGCGAAGGTGGAGGTAACTGGAACACCAGTGCGGGCGCGTTTAGGCGGAATAGGCAAAGAGGAAGCGTTGAAGAGACTTGGGCTCCATCCTGGACGTCATCTGGTGGCGGTGGTCGGAGGAAGCCAAGGTGCGCGGGGTCTAAATGAAGCGATGCTTCGCGGATTGGGGGCGCTGGAGAGCCAAGCGCAGACCATACAGATTTTGCATGTGGCGGGAGAAGCACAAGTGGAGAAGGTACGAAAGGGGTATGTTGGCCGGAGTTTTCATGCGGTGGTCGTAGGATTCTGCGATGAGATGGAGGCGGTCTATGCAGCAGCAGAGTTGGTGGTTTCGAGGTCAGGTGCGGGAACTTTGGCGGAGTTAGCGATCTGTGGGGTGCCTGCGATTCTAGTGCCATTTCCCGCAGCGGCGGGGAATCATCAAGTGGCCAACGCCAAGGCGTACAGCCAAGCAGGAGCGGCGGAGGTGATCGAAGAAAAATATTTAGTAGGGACAGAGTTGGGACAGAGGATCGCTCGATTGTTGATGGAGAAAACTCGGCGTGATCGGATGGGTCAGATGGCTCATGAAAAACAAAGCTTGGCGGCGTCAGAAAAAATTGCGGAGGCGATTGACCATGTCCTTTGATACGCAGTGGTGGACAACAGGACGACGTCGGATCCATTTGATTGGGGTATCGGGATCTGGGATGACACCGTTAGCTGAGATTTTAATGGATCTGGGGCATGAAGTGAGTGGGTCTGATTTAAAAGAAATCCCTGAACGGTTAAAAAAACGTGGGATGGTGGTGGCCTTGGGTCATGATGCGGAGTCGATCGGGAGTGCAGAGGTAGTCGTGGCCTCGGCAGCGATTCCCGATAGCAACGCGGAGTGGGTGGAAGCAAAGCGGCGGGGTATGGCACGGGTACGTCGGTCGGAAGTGCTGGCGAAATTGGCGGGGGCAAAGAAGTTAGTCGCGGTGCTCGGATCGCATGGAAAAACCACTACGGCGACGATGCTGGCGCAAATTTTTCGGGAAGCAGGGCAGGACCCTTCCTTCTATCTGGGAGGGTACGCGCCATCGCTGGGGGCTTCGGGTGCATGGAGAAAAGGGGAGTGGTTGATTGCGGAAGTGGACGAAAGTGAAGGAGCCCCGACGGAATTACTATCTTGGGCAGCGCTTCTATTAAATGCTGATCACGAGCATGCGGATCGGTACTCGGATGGCGCGGCAGTGATTCAAGCGTATGGCAAAGTTTTAGGGCAGGTTGCGGGTGGTTGTGTGGTGGTGGCGCGGGAGGAAAAGGAGGCGATGGCAGCGGCAGAAAAAATTTCAAAGAAGGTGACTTTCGGATGGGAGAAAAGTGGGGCGGATTATGTGGGTGAATGGAAAGGGGAGAGCGCGGAGGGACAAAAATTCTCTGTGACCAAGGCGGGAAAAGAGTTGGGAGTATTTCAAGTGGCGGCGACAGGAAGGCATAATGCGGGTAATGCTTTGGGCGCTTTAGCGGTGGCGGCGGAGATAGGTCTGAGTGTGGAAAAGATAAGGCAAGGATTGGCCGCGTTTCGGCGAGCGGATCGTCGGTTTGAGATTTTAATTTCGACCCCTGAGATTGAGGTGGTGGACGATTATGCTCATCACCCGAAAGAGGTAGTGGCAACGATTGGGTCGGCGAGGGCGAGGGGGCGAGCGAGGGTGGTAGCAGTATTTCAACCGCATCGTTACACCCGGATGGCGACATTTCTTCAGGGCTTTGCAGAAGCGTTAGCCTTGGCGGATGTGGTGGTTTTACTTCCAGTGTATGCGGCAGGAGAAAAGGCTTTGGAGGGGGCGGGTTTGGCAGAGTTAGCCACGCGATGTGTGGCTCTGGGTAAGCCGGTGGAAGTGGCGAATTCGATGCCGGAGGCGAGGACGATTTTGGGTCGGATTTGGCAAGAGGGAGATCTTTTTCTGGTGATGGGCGCTGGGGATGTGACGGCGCTAGGGCGAAGGATGGCGAAAGAGGTCGAACTCTTTTTACAGATTAAGAAAATGGTAGCGGGGAAGGGCGAGGTGCGTTGGTACGAACCGATGAAAAAGCATACGACGATTCGGATCGGGGGTCCTGCACAAGTGTGGTTTGAGCCGGATAGTGAAGAGGTTCTGGGCAAGGTGGTGCGATTTTGTGCGGAGCAAAAAGTGCCGCTGACGGTGGTGGGTCGGGGGAGTAACATGCTGGTTCGGGATGGGGGGATTGCTGGAGTGTGCGTTCATTTTGGAAGACCTGGGATGAGTAAAATTGAAGCGGTGGATGGAAAGATTCATGCGGGTGCAGGGGCCCGGTTGAAGCAGATCGTGGCGGTGGCGAAGGGGGCGGGGATTGGCGGGCTAGAATTTATGGAGGGAATTCCTGGGGCTTTAGGGGGGGCGATGAGAATGAATGCGGGAGCGATGGAATCGTGGACTTTTGAAGCGGTCGAGAGCGTTCGGGTAATGGATCGGCAAGGGAAGGTGGTTGAAGTGGCCGCAAGTGAATTCGAAGTGAAGTACCGCAGGGTTCCCCGTTTGATGGAAGAGATTGCGGTGGGGGCGGTGCTGGTGGGGAAAGCGGTGGATCCAGTGGAGATTGCGGAGCGGTTAAAGAAGTACAGTCGGAAGAGGTGGGATTCTCAACCGGCGGCGCCGAGTGCGGGCTGTATCTTCAAAAACGCTGAATCGATTCCAGCGGGAAAACTGATTGAGGAAATGGGGATGAAGGACACTTCGGTGGGTGGAGCAAGAATATCGCCAGTCCATGGTAATTTTATCGTGAATCAGGGTGGAGCTCGGGCAGTGGATGTTTTGGCATTAATGGAAAAAGTGCAGATGCGGGCAAAAAGCGATCGCGGGATTGTGCTCGAGCTTGAAGTGATTGTGTTGGGGGAAGACGAATGAAACCTGAAAAAATGAAAGTGGCGGTACTCGCGGGTGGAGTCTCGGGAGAGCGTGAAATTTCTCAGCGGAGCGGGGCGGCGGTGGCGAAAGCGTTACGCTCGATGGGAGTGCGTTTGGTGGAGGTGGATGTAAAGTCGCGCCAGGTGGAGGTGCCCGCAGGAACCGATATCTGTTTTCTCTGCTTACATGGAAGCTACGGAGAAGACGGAACGTTGCAGGCTGAACTGGATGCGATGGGCATGGCTTACACGGGAAGCGGGGCGGTGGCGAGTGCGCTAGCCTTCGATAAGCTTCGGGCGAAAGAAGTGATGGCGGCGACGGGAATTCCTTTGGCGGAGGGTATGGGGTGGACGAAGGAGAATGATTGGTTGCCGCCGTACGTATTGAAACCGGTCTCGGACGGATCGAGTTTGGGGGTGCATTTAGTACGAACCGAGGAGGAAGCACAAAAAGCACGGAAAGCAGCTGGGCAGTGGAAGGGTCCGATGATGATTGAGCGTCTGGTGGAGGGGGCGGAGTTGACGGTGGGGATTGTAGGCAAGCAGGCGTTGCCGGTGGTAGAGGTACGGCCAACTCAAGGATTTTACGATTATCGAAATAAGTACACTGCGGGTTCGACAAAGTATCTCTGTCCAGCCCCGTTGGCGAAAGAGAAAGCCTTGGAGTTGCAAGAGCTGGCCAAGAAAGCGCATGAGGCTTTGGGATGTGAAATTCTATCGCGGGTAGATTTCCTAGTGGACGCTGAGGGGAAGGCGGTGGTTTTAGAGGTGAATACTATTCCAGGCATGACGGATTTGAGTCTTTTGCCGAGGGCCGGCCAAGCAGCGGGAATCGATTTTGGGAATCTGTGTTTGAAGATTCTAGAGTTTTCTTGGGCACGAAATCAGAAAGGGGTATTGGCATGAAATGGCATTTGGAAAATATCTTTGGAACCAAAAAAAGAAAAATAAGGAATCGGCGGGCACGGCATGTGCTGGCAGCGAGAATGTCTGCCAAAGGGCAGGCGCAGGCGCTGAGTCGGCGAGTCGGCGGAATTCTTTTGATAGCGGGGTCACTCGCACTGGTAGCGATGGTGACCTCGGTGGGAATGGATGTGATCTTGGGAACGCTCTTGTATCAAAATGCAGACTTCACTTTGCGACGCTTCCAAATTGAACCGAAAAACAAAATCGGCAAAGGAGAATTGGTCTCCGCGAGTGGGGTTAAAATAGGGCAGAATCTTCTACGGCTATCACTTTCAGAGGTGAAGGAGTCGCTCGAAAGACTGCCTAATGTCGCCAGCGTGCGAGTGGAGCGTCATTTGCCTGACACCTTATTTATATTTGTTGAGGAGCGACGTCCGGTGGCGTTGCTGTGCCCGACGGCGAGCGTGGGGATGCAATTAGCTCAACCGATGTACTACATTGATAGTCGTGGGTTCGTTTTGAAACCGAGACCCGGAGAAAAGCTGATGTCCTTGCCGACGATTCGGGGTATCTCATCGGACGAAGTGGTGGAGGGAGAACAGACGACGAGTGCGGATTTGCGAGCGGTCTTAGTCTTTTTGCGGGAGGCGCCATTAGCACCAATACGAGACGGGTTAGATTGTTCGAGTCTCCTTTTGGAGGGGCCAGGCCGATTTCAGGTGGCGACCCCACGGGGCGGGAAGATTCGGTTTCGCAGTAGTTATCTGCGGGAGCAGTTCGAGAGGTTGAATGTGATTTTTGAATACGCGGAATCAAAAGGGCGAATCGTGAACACGGTTGATTTAACTCCCGAGCGAAATGTCCCCGTGACCTTTATTAACTAACCAGGAGAAAACTAATATGATTATGCGTGGAACCTCCAATAACGAAATTTTGATTGCGACCGACCTGGGGACGCAAAAAATGACAGTGGCGGTAGCGGAGATGGCGGAGGATGGTTCCTTGACCCTATTGGGAGTGGGGGAATCCGCTTCGGCGGGGGTACGCAAGGCTGAGGTGACGGATTTCGGACATGCGCAAGCTGCGGCACGTATGGCTTTGGCAGAAGCAGAGCGCAGGACCCAAGCGGAGATCACTGAGGTGTACATGTCTTTGAGTGGAACTCATCTCTGTTCGCGGAACGAATCGGTGCGTGGTGCGACTCTGGAGGAGAACGATCATCGGGTGACGGAGACAACTTTGGATGAGTTGACTGCTTTAGCATCTAATTTGCCTTTGAACCGGGATCACGCGATTCTGCATGAGCTTTTGCGAGGATATTCCCTGGATCGTGGGGTGGGTTCACCGAGCCCGCTGGGGGTGCATACGGAGCAGATTGAAGCCCATTACCATTTAGTGACTGGGAAAAGAACGAAATTGCAAAGTGCGGTGCAGTGTGTGGCTGATCAGAAAATCAGAGTGAAGGGCTGTACTTTTTCTGGGTATGCCTCGGGTTTGGCGGTTTTGGGCGAGGAGTCGCGGAAGCGTGGAACGGTGGTGGTGGATCTTGGTGCAGGTGTGACCGATGTAGTGGTTTGGCGGGATGGAGCGGTGGTGCATTCGGCAGTGCATGGAGTGGGAGGCGATCACCTGACGCAGGATCTTTCGATTGGGCTCGAGATACCGTATGCGCGAGCGGAGAAGCTGAAGAAAGAGATGGGTGCAGTGGTAATTGAGGAAGAGGAAAAGGAGGCCAAGATCACGCTGGCAAGAGAGATCAGCTTTGATGGAAGGACATTTTATAAAGAGGCGATGGTCCAGATTCTGCAAGCGCGGATGGCGGAGACGATGACGATTATTCGGGATGATTTAGAGGAGCAAAATCTTTGGGGTGCGGTGGAGGCGGAGGTGGTTTTCACAGGAGGTGGGGCTCGAATGCGGGGCCTGAGTCGATTGGCGGGAGAAATACTCCCAAGACCCGTACGGATGGGCCGAGCCCGAGACTTTCTGGGGGAGCAAAGTGATTTGGAGCGGCCAGAGTTTTCCACAGTGTTGGGGACTTTGAAATACGCTGCGGAAACGGAGCGTCAGGACGCGCGCCGTACTCAAGGTTGGCGGAAACTGCAGAAATCATTCGGAAAAATGGTTTCGGCGATGCGGTTCTTAGCTTGAACGAAAGGAAGAAAATTATGAAAAACCTATCCATTGAAAAAGAAAAAGTTGCCATTTTAGCGGTGGGAGGCGCGGGCTCGGCAGTTTTGGATAATCTGGCGGTGGCCTGTGAAGGAGAGCATCGGACTATTTGTATCGATACGGATGCCTTGGCCTTGAGGGGTACGGTAGCGGCTAAGAAAATCTTGGTAGCGCCCGAGCGGGTGCATGGGCTGGGAACGGGTGGGGAGCCTGAATTGCTCGAGGGATTGAGTTTGGAGGTGGGGGACAGCCTAGATCCGATCCTGTCGGGTATTCAGACGGCGATTGTGGTGGTGGCGGTAAGTGGGGGAACGGGTTCGGTATTGGCTCCGAGTTTGGTTAAGCGTTTAAAGATGGAAAAAGCAGAGGTGGTGGTGATGGCGATTGCGCCGTTTACTTTTGAAGGGGGACGACGCAAAGAGAGGGCGAATCGCTGTTTGGCGGAGCTACGCAAGGTGGCAGATGCGGTCTTGGTGTTTAGTAATGATCGATTGCTCGAGAGTTCGATGGCGAAAGATATGCGTGAGGCACAGCGTTCCTTGGATCGGGCGATTGCGCGGACGATTCATGGATTGGCGCATGTGATGGAAAAGAATGGCTTGGTTCATTTGGGGGTGGGAGAGCTGAAAGAGGCGGTGGGCAAAGGCACGGATCCGATGGGGGTAATGGAGAATGCTTGGGCGGCAGTTGCGGAGGCATCGGGGGAGGGTCGGGAAGCGGCGGTAATCGAAGCGGTCTGTGAGGATATTATGTTGGAAGATGGGAAAGCTTGGCGGGAAGGAAACCGAGTGATGGTCAGCGTGATGACGGGAGCCGACACGTCGCTGAGCGAGTTTCATGGTTTTCTTGAGAAGCTGAAGGACCGGTTACCAGTGGATCTGCCGATATCGGCTGGAGCGGCAGTGGATCCTGATCGTTCCGAGTCTCTTAGTGTGACTTTGTTAGTTACGCGCCGGGTAGAAGAAAGTGTCTTGCCCCAGTTGAACGAGACAACGACTGAGAAAAAGGAAGAGGTGATTGAGGAGGTGAATTTGGAGGAGCCGAAGGCGCGAAAGAAGAGAAAACACGTGGCATCACAGACAGAGCTGGAATTCGAGCCAACTCCGAGTCGGTTCGCGCGGTCTACGCCAAGCGTGCGCGGAGCAGAAGATTTGGATCGGCCGACTTATCAAAGGAGAGGGATTAAGCTGAAGGTTTAAAGAAAAGTAGCCGACCCTTCTACGCTCATACACCGCTTCGCGGAGGAGCTTCGAAGGGCGCCCGGAGCGGGCGGGCGGGTGGCGGGTGATTCTTAATTTTGGATGTTTTCCCGCGGTTGCGGGAAACGCTCACGCGTGCAAAGGAATTCGTGGGGGTTACGGCGTGAATGGAAACATTTTAACGGAAACTTCGTTAAAGCCTTAATCACTTTACCCCTGTATCACTTAGCGAAGGGGGTTAGCGAACCTATGGATGTAGAGGTAATCGGGTGTGGAACCCGACATTTCTGAGCAGTTTAGAAGAGATGTAAAGTGTTGAAGAGTATGGTGTCAACGATGGGATTCGGTGTGCTGCACAGATTGGAAAACGCTATGAAAAAGCGAAGCGCAGGGTGGGTATTGCGGAATTCGGAAATTAAGCTTATATAATTTTATGAAATTAAACGTATTTTTTGGCATTTTGCTGGTGTGTCTATGTAGTCTCGTAAGAACGCATGCCGCAGTTGTCTATACGACATTGCTGGATTTTAACTTCGAAACTGCAAATAACCACAATTCCAACAACGAAAGTTACGGTGTTGCTTATGTGTCTGGCATTAGCGGCAATTTTGTCACAACCCATCGCAGCGGGTCTGCTGGCATTGAAGGAGGATCTTCTTTTAATCGCTATTTTGGAACCAGCACCTTGGCGACAACAGGGGTGCCAACCGCCTATTTTACTTTAACTGCGCCGATGGGTTTCGATACTGTTAACTTTGATAGATTGAGTAACCACAATTTCAGCTATACGCAGCCTTCTTATAACGTGAATGTGGATTTCGGAACGAAAAGTGGTGGATCCTATAGTTGGGCTAACGCTGGAACCTTTTTGGCGACATCATCGGGGGGGGATGGATTTCCAGCTCCATCTCTTTTACAAGTTTAGCCAGCAATCTTGGTGCTGGTGATTATGCTATCCGGTTTGTTGCGCAGACTCCCTCGACAAAGTCAGACTTTCTGGGTTTGGATAATGTAAAACTAGTATCGAATGTGCCCGAACTCTCCGCATTTTCGCTTCTCGCTGTTGGTTTAGGCGTACTGACGATGAAGCGTCGTCGGTCGTAATCTCTCAGTCCTCCACCAATCCCCAACAAAACCAGTAGTACCCCCAAGACTGATCAGGAAAGTTTCGGGGTAGAGGGGAGGGCGCCCGGGGCGGGCGGGTGGTTGGGCTAGAGATCGGCGTCGTGGGGGTCGAGGTCGGTGGTGGCGTGGAGGCGATCGGTTTTCCCAAGGTTTCGTATCACTCGTGCAAAGCACCAAATAAGAGAGCCAGTGGTACCTCCAACAGAAAGAGCAAGAACGATCCAACCGTAGAGACTCATGGCTTTCGTTCCTCTCGGATCCGCCAGACGCGGACGGCTCGGGCGATGAGCAGTAGAAAGAGAATGAAAACTGCGGCGACAAAAAACAGAGCGATTCGAACGGAGGGTTGGGTGCGAATGGCTTCGAGGTTCTCGGCTCCTTTTTGGTGTAACCAGATAACAAATACGGTCAGGAGGTAAACGGGAGAAACGTAGCGGATAACAAAATCAAAGATGCGGGGGATGGGAAGGAGAGCTCCTCGTTCGAGTTCTTCGCGTCCGCGTTTCACGCCGAGGACCCAGCCGTAGAGAAAGGTTTGGATGGTGGCGAGAATGAAGATACAGAAGCTACCGACCCAGAAGTCCATGGCATCGAGGGCGGCGAGATCTTTGGTAAACCAGACAACGATGCCTGTACCCATGAGGGTAATGAAGCCGAGGAGGCTGACGGAGCCACGTCGATCAAGATCAAGGCCTTCTTCCATGAAGGCGATGGCGGGTTGAAGCATGGAGAGGGAGCTGGTGATAGCGGCGATAAAGAGAAGGAAGAACCAGAGAAAGCCGAAGAGTTGGCCCGCAGGCATATGAGCAAAGACGAGTGGGAGCGTTTGAAACCCTAGGCCGAATGTGCCGCCAACCGTGCCAGCGGCTCCGAGAAAGAGAAAAGCGGCGGGGATGGTGATGAGGCCACCGAGGCTGACTTCGCAAAATTCGTTGCCTGCGACGGCGGTGGTGGAACCGAGAGCGATATCATCCCGTTTTTTGAGATAGCTTGAGTAGTTGATGACGACTCCGAAGCCGACGGAAAGGCTGAAGAAAATTTGTCCAGCCGCGGCCATCCACATTTCTGCGTTGCTTAGCGAATGAAGTAAGCCAGCGAGACCTCCACGGATGTCCCACATGTAGGCGAGGCCGGCTAGGACGTTGCGCTCGGGATGGGTGGGGTCGGGAGTGCCGAGGGTAAGGACACGTACGAGGACGAGTAGGGCGCAGATGACAAGCAGGGGCATGCCCCAGAGGCAGACTTTTTCGATCCCGCCACTGAGGCCTCGGTAGATAAGAAAGAAATTCAGAATGACACAGGCGAGGAGGCAGATGACAGGGAGGCTGAAACCGTGGGCGAGAAAGTCGCCGTCGGTTTGCAGTCCAACGAAAGAGGTGAAGTGGGTGGTGTAGGTGGCGGGATCCATGCCGAGGCTCATTTGGCTGGTGAGATATTTCCAGGCGTAGCCGAGGCACCAGGATTCGATCCAGAGGTAGTACATGTAGATGACAACGGGAACGATGAGGCCTAGGACGCCAAGGTAGGGGGCAAGGCGGTTTTTCCAGATCGAGCGAAAGATGCCTGGGCAGGAGTTGTATCCTTGTTGCCCGCCGAATCGGCCCATGGCCCATTCTGACCATGCGATGGGCAAGCCGAGAAAAAAAAGAGCGAGGAAGTATGGGATAAGGAAGGCGGCTCCATCGTATTTCGCGGCGAGACCAGGAAAGCGGAGGAAGTTACCAAGACCGACGGCGCTACCAGTGACGGCGAGAATGACTCCGAGGGAGGAGCCCCAGCTATCCTTTTTTCTTGAGGCCATGGGTAGGGCTTAAAGTCGCTCGATGGGGGGGAAGGCCAAGCCTTATTTGGGGCGGTTGAGGGATTCGCTCACGCTAAGCCCCGACAGAAGTACGGGGTAAAGCCGCTAACCCTCCTTCGCTCAGTCTCGGTAAACCTCGCTGAGCTTTGGAGGGCGCCCGCAGCGGATGGGGGGAGGGGGGCTATTCTTAATTTTGGATGTTTTCCCGCGGTTGCGGGACACGCTCACGCGTGGATTTTTGATCGAGAAGGAATTGCTCACGCAAGCCCCGACAAGAGCCCCGACCGGGTCGGGGCAGGTACGGGGTAGAGACGCAGACGCGCCGTGGGGTGGGGGTGAAAAATAAAAGCGTGGTGATTTTATGAAAATGTCTCAGGGTAGGTTTATGAAGACACGGTATCTTTGTCTTATATTGGTGGCATTGATCGGTTTGGGGGTGGGGCCAACCAGCGGTCAGGCGGCGGTGCGGGCTTTGGCGGTCGTGACCCCGCCTTTCGTGGTGGAGCAGGGGGAGCATCTCACGGGATTTAGCATCGATCTATGGAATGAGATTGCGGCTCGGCTGAAGTTAGAGACGGAGTACATCCTGCTTCCTGGGGTTCAGGGTTACTCCCCCGCGATGAAATCCAAAAGCGCGGATGTGATTGTTTCTGGAATCTTTTACACGAAGGAGCGAGATATAGAGTTCGATTTTGCCTATCCGATTCTAGAGTCGGGCCTGCAAGTGATGGTTTTGGAAAATGGAGTTGGTTTTTCACTGAACCCGTTTCGTGATGTGGCGAATTTACTTTTTTCAAAGGCGGCGATGGTTTGGTTGATGGTCGCGCTTGTGATCGCGGTGGTGCCCGCGCATCTGATTTGGCTGTTGGATCGTGGGAATGTGGAGGGAGCGAGTCCAAGGGAAAACTATTTTCCTGGAATATTTGATTCTTTTATGTGGTCAGTGTCCGCACTGGTGAATCAGGTGATGTGCTTGCCGCAACATTGGCTGGCCAAAGTGATTGGGGTGCTCTGGCTATTTGCGGGAGTGGTTTTTGTGGCTCTTTATACGGCAGCTTTGACGGCGACGTTGACAGTGCAACATTTGCGCAGCGCCATCCAAGGGCCAGGGGATCTGCCTGGGCGAAAAGTGGGAACGATTGCGCACAGCACTTCGGAAGCTTATTTGAAGGGAACCCATGCGGAGGTGGTTTCCTTTGACAATACAAAGACGATGCTTCAGGCGCTGCTGGATAAGAAAGTGGACGCCTTGTTGTTCTCATCTGCCACGTTGCGTTATCTCTCGTTAAACGACGGGAGGGGAAGAGTGATGATGGTGGGTCCTGAGTTTAATCGTCAGAATATTGGTTACGTTTTCCAGTTAGGGGATCCTTTGCGTAAAAAAGTGGGAAATACCCTTTTGGCCTTGAGGGAGGACGGCACGTATGATCGGATTTACGAGAAGTGGTTTGGTAAAGATGAGTGAAAAGGTCCCGCGGTTTCGGTTCGCAGATTGCTCACGCTAAGTCCGCTAAGGTCGGAAAGGGGGGCAAGGAGATTTGGGCAGTATAAGACTGAGAATGTCGGAAGGTGAGAACGTGGTTTTGAGGTTTGAAGGTGTGAAGCCCCGGCAGATATAGGGTAGGTGCGGGGTGTAGAGGTGGTGATTTTGGGCTTTATGGCCTGCTCTCATGGCTTTGGTTTTGAGTTTCGGCTAGGTTTGGGGAATGGGGTCGAACTTACCTATTGAGGAGATTCGTGAAGCTTTGGGGCAAGCGTTGCGCACGGGCAAGAAGCGGATTGTGATTGAGGCGCCGACGGGCTCGGGGAAGTCGACCCAGATTCCGCAAATGTTGTTGGAGGGTGGATTTCTTGGGGAAAAGGGGCAGGCAGTGATTCTGCAACCCAGAAGAATTGCGGCGAGGATGCTGGCGAAGCGGGTGGCGGAGGAGCGGGGCGTAGAGTTGGGGGCTGAGGTGGGCTACACGATTCGGTTAGATGATCAGACGTCGGGGAAAACGAGAATTCGTTTTGTGACAGAAGGAGTTTTGGTGAGACAGATGATTTCGCGACCAAAGTTGGAGGGGGTGCAGGCGGTGATTTGTGATGAGTTTCATGAAAGGCATCTCTACGGAGATTTGACGTTGGGGCGCATCTTGGATCTACAGGAAGGCGCGAGGCCTGATCTGCTTTTGGTGGTGATGTCGGCCACGTTGGAGACGGAGAAGTTGGCGGAGCGGATCGGGGCGGTGATCTTGCGGTCGGAGGGGAGAATGTTTCCGGTTGAGATGCACTATTTGGAGAAGAGGGAAGATTTGAGTGGGTCGGGGGCGGCGGAAGTGGCGGCTCGGGAAGCGGAAAGGTTAGTGCGGGAGGGGAAAGGGGATGTGCTGGTCTTTTTGCCTGGGGGATATGAGATTAATCGGGCGAAGCGGGATTTAGAATCACGGTTGAGTCATAAGGATGCGGTGATTCTGCCTTTGCATGGGGAGATGGGGCCGAAGGATCAAGATGCGGCTTTACAAAAGTACGATCGGCCGAAGGTGGTGGTGGCGACGAATGTGGCGGAGACATCGTTGACCATGGATGGGGTGAAAGCGGTGGTGGACTGTGGGATGGCTCGGATGGCGAAGTACGATCCGCGAAGGGGTTTGGAAACGTTGTTCGTGGAGCGAATTAGCCATGCGGCGGCGGCGCAGAGGGCGGGACGAGCGGGGCGGACGGCTCCTGGGGTGTGTATGAGGTTGGAGACGGAGATGGATTGGTCGAAGAGGCCGAAGGTGGAGGAGCCGGAGATTCGGCGGTTGGATTTATCGGAAGTGGCCCTGGTTTTGGCGGCGGCGGGAGCAGGGCGGTTACGGGATTTTCGCTGGGTGGATGCGCCTGAGGAGGGTTCGGTGGTGAGGGCGGAGAAATTGCTGGCGGATCTGGGTGCAACGGCTGGGGTAGGCGGTGGATTAACCGAGACGGGAAAAAGAATGGCGGGTTGGCCGGTGCATCCGCGGTTGGCGCGGATGTTGATTGAGGCGGGGGCGTTGGGGTGTTTAAGGGGGGCGGCGGGGATTGCGGCGCTTCTTTCGGGAAGACCGCTTTTGCAGAGGATGGCGGGGAGGAAGGGGGAGGGGGCGGAGATTTTGTGGGAGGCGGAGGAGGAGAGTGATCTTTTCGTGTGGTTGCGGGCTTTGCGTTTTGCGGAGAGGGAGAGATTTCATCCTGGGGCGTGTGGGCGAATGGGGATTCACGGAGGGGCGGCGAGGGAAGCGGCGGCGGTACGGGACAGGTTACTCAGCGTGTCGCAGGCGATGGGATTGAAGGTAGAGGAGGTGGCGGCGGGCGGAGAAAAGTTGCGCCGTTGTGTTTTAGCAGGTTTCTCGGATCACTTGGGACGAAGGATAGATGGGGGGACGTTGCGGTGTCGGTTATCGGGGGGCAGGAGTGGGACGATTGCGCGGGAGAGTGTGGTGCGGGATCGGTCGTTGATTCTGGCAGCGGAGATGAAGGAGATCGGGCGAACGGATGGGGAGGTGGACGTAGTGCTGGGATTAGTGACGGCTGTGAAGGAGGAGTGGTTGAAGGAGATGTTTCCTGGGGATTTTTCGGAGACGAGTGGCCTGATCTTTGAGGAAAATGGGCGAAGAGTTCTGCAGGTGGAGCAGAAGAGGTTTCGGGATTTGATTTTAGAGGAAAAGAAAAGAGATGTGGAGGCTAGTCCAGCGGCTGCGGCGGTACTGGCGGGAGCGGTTTTGGAGGGGAAGTGCACTTGGCCTGGCTGGAGTACGGAGGCGGATGGATTATTGGAGAGACTGGAGGTGGTGCGGGGTTGGTCGGAGTGGGAAGGGTGGCCGATTTGGGATGAGGAGGCGAAGCGGATGGTTTTGGAACTCCAGGGGGAGGGGTGTTTGACTTGGCGTCAGGCCAATGAGAGGAGTGCGTTGGATGCGATGCGAGGATGGTTGGGCGGAGAGAGAATGCGGAGGTTGGAGGAGTTGGCTCCGGAAAAGGTGGCGATGCCTGGGGGCAAATCTTTAAAGATTAAGTATGGGCAGGGGAGAGAGCCGGTGGTGTCGGGAAAGATTCAGGAGTTGTATGGGTTGAACAAGACGCCACGGATTGGGGATGGGAAGGTGGAGTTAACCGTGGAGATTTTGGGACCGAATCGAAGACCGTTGCAGGTAACACGGGATTTGGGATCGTTTTGGAAGGAGACGTACCCGAAATTAAAGCCTGAGTTGGCGAGAAAGTATCCGAAGCACGATTGGAAATAGGCGTGGGGTTGGGGTAGGTGCTTCCAGCATGCTCGGAGCATGAGTTGTGGTATGGTGGGGGATGATTTTGCCAAAGTTTACGGGGTCGCGGGAGGAGCAAGCCCGAGCTGTGGCTGAAGCGCTGGTGGGGCTGTTTGGGGAGGCGAGGGAGGAGGCGAAGCCCTCGGGATACGTCGGAGGACGACAAGAGGCGATGGAGGCATTGGGCGAATTTCGTGTGGAAGGTTATGCGGGGTCACGAAATAAACTGGGTGGAGGTGTATCTCGCCTTTCGTTTTATATTCGGCATGGGGTATTGGGAATTCGCGAGGTGGCGGAGAGCGTGAGGGAGCGTTTTGGGAAGAGCTTTGATTCGGTAAAGTTTTGGCAGGAGCTGGGGTGGCGGCAGTTTTGGCGGCATCTCTATGGGCATTTGGGGGATGGAATTTATGTAGATCGAGAGGCGTCCAAAGTCCCTCTCGGGAGTGGGGCAGAAACCGATCTACCTCAGGAGATTACCGAGGGGCGTACAGGCTTAGTTTGTATGGATGAGACGGTGCGAGAGCTGGTGGAGACTGGTTATATCCATAACCATGCACGAATGTGGTTTGCCTCGTTTGTGGTTCATTTCCGCAAACTGGGCTGGAAAGCGGGGGAGCGGTTTTTTTACCAGCACTTGTTGGATGGAGATCCGGCGAGCAACGCCTTGTCGTGGCAGTGGGTGGCCTCGACCTTCAGTCACCGAGCCTATCTGTTCAACCGGGAGAACGTTCAGGAAAACGGGGGAATGGAGTGGTGTGCACGTTGCACGGCTAAATGTCCCTTTGACGCGACCTATCCTGAACTGGAGCGGAGGCTTTTTACGAAATGAAGACAGGGGTGTGGCTGCATGGTGATTCCCTATCGAAACGGGATCCGGCTCTACAGAAGTATCCTACAGCCCCGACGGTTTTTGTCTTCGACCGACCCTTTCTGGAGACGGCGAGGCTGAGTTTTAAAAGAATCTTTTTTCTTTATGAGTGTGCGGTGGAGGCGGCGGAGGAGATGAGGGTAGGGGAAACGGTGGAGGAGGTAGTGGGGTGGATGAAGGAGCAGGGAGTGGAGAGGTTGGCGGTAACGGAGTCGCCCTCGCCAAGATGGCGGGAGGGGCTGGTCCGGTTGCGGGAGAAGGCGGAGGTGGAGGTTGTACCGGCGGAAGGGATGGTGGTTGTGCCGAATGGATATTCGGTGAAGAGGTTTACGCCGTTTTGGAAGGATTTGGGAAAGGAGTGGAGCTGATTGAGCAGGCCCGATTTGCCTCTCAGGTTTCTGGATTGTAGGATCACCCGATGAATTATTGGTTCGATCAAATACGGGGGTTGAAAACCTTTCTTCCAACCTTGTCGCAGGTGATTGCAAATTTCCCTTTGCTGATTTTGTTTCTCTGGATCACGTTTATTTTTTCAATCGTCGTGTACTTTTTAGGAGGAGCTAAGGATCTGGAACAGAAGATGGGGAAAGGCTCGATTACGCGACTCCATGTTTTTCTCGGGGTGGTTGCGCTGGTTAATTTCCTCGCGATGGTGAGTTTGGCCTTCTATTTAATTCTGCGACCTCAGTAAAAACTGGCGATGGCCCATCTCTTTTTTGATAGTTTTGTGGGGGGATTATGTGCGGACGCGTTGGCGATGCCGGTTCACTGGTATTATGACCGGTCGGAGTTATTGCGGGACTATGGAAAGGTGGAGGGTTATGTCGCACCGAAGAATCCTCATCCTGGCAGTATTCTTTGGCGTTCCCATTACACTCCTTTGAATGAGAGGGGGAACATTCTTCACGATCAGGCGAAGTATTGGGGAGAAAAGGGGGTTCATTATCACCAGTTTCTGCAAGCAGGTGAGAACACTCTCAATCTGCAGCTGGCGCGGGAGTTATACAGGTGGGTGCGATCGAACGGTGGCTATTCGGCCCGAGGGTGGTTGGAGCAGTACGTGAAGTTCATGCTGACGCCGGGTCGGCATCGAGACACCTATGTGGAGGAGAGTCACCGTGGATTCTTTCAAAGGTATGCGGAGGGAAAGTCGCTAGAGAAGTGTGGCATACGGGATGAGCACATCGGTGGGTTGGCTCATGTGCCTGCGTTGATGGCAGCCTGTGCCGATCTGCCATTAGGAAAGTTGAGGGCGGTGGTAAAAGAGCACGTGGGGCTGACTCATGCGCACCCGAATGTTTTACGTGCGGCGGACACCTTGGTACGGGTGTGCTGGGCGATTGGGGAAGGGGCGAGTGTGCGTGAGGCGATTCCGCGCGAGGCGGGGGATTGGATCTCGGCCAAGAAGGCGGAAGGTTGGTCAAAGCAGCCAGATGAACATGTGGTGGGGGAGAGATTTAGTACCGCCTGCTATATCGCGGAGGCGATGCCAGCGTCCCTCTATCTGGCGTGGAAATATGGGAACGACTATGTGGGGGGAGTAGTTGCGAATGCCAATTTAGGTGGGGACAGTTGTCACCGTGGGGTGGTGGCTGGCGGTATCTTGGGGCAGGCGTGCGGGGTGCCGACGGAGTGGTCGGGAGGGCTACGGATGCCAGCAGTTGAAGTGGGGAGGGTTTAATTGGCGGATGAGTAATGATCCGTCTTAGTGGCGGGTGGCACCTTTGGCGGATTCGATCAAAGCTTAGGCTTGGAATCAGGATGGATTCCGCTGGAATCACGATGAATCCGTGAGCCGATATTCTTTAATTATTTTTATCTGTATTTGTTCGGTGGGTTTTACTCAGGAGAGTAAGACCCCTGTATTTCAGCTTGGGATTGACGTTCTAGCGGAGCGTGGGTTTCGGGATCTAAAGGGCAAGCGGGTGGGGTTGGTAACGAATCCCTCTGGGGTGGATGGGAGGGGGCGTCCGACGTGGCAAGTACTACGGGAGGCGCCTGAGGTGAATTTGGTGGCTCTTTACGGGCCAGAGCATGGGGTGTTTGGCACGGTGGGGGCAGGAAAGGATGTTTCTGGGGAGCGGCACGGAGTGGACGGCAACCACGACGGAAAGATAAGCAAGAATGAGGAAACGGGGATCAAAGTGTTTTCTCTTTATGGGGATACGAGGAAGCCGACGCAGAAGATGTTGGAGGGTATCGATGTGATAGTTTACGACCTGCAGGATGTGGGGTGTCGGTCCTACACATTTATCAGCACACTGGGTTTGGTGATGGAAGCGGCACAGGAGAAGGGAATCGAGGTGATGGTGCTAGACCGACCGAATCCGCTGGGGAACTTTCGGGTGGAGGGACCGAGACCGCAGGGGGAGTTGGTTATTCCGTCCTTTATTGGGCAGTACGATATTCCTTATGTGTACGGCTTGACGATTGGGGAGCTGGGAAAGTGGATTAACGAGGTGCATTTGAGGCGTCCGTGCCGATTGACGGTAGTACCGATGAAGGGGTGGACGCAGAAGATGACATGGGAGGATACGGGATTGAAATGGGTAGCGACCTCTCCGAACATTCCAGTGACACGAGCCACTCGGGGTTATGTGGCGACGGGGTTTTTTGGGGAGTTGGGGGTGAGTAATGGGGCCAATCCGACGGGAATAGCGACAACGGGGTTAGATGGATCGGTGATCCAGCCTTTCGATATCTTTGCACTGGAGAATGTGGATGCGGAGGAGCTGTGTCGGAGAATGACCGAGTGGGGTTTTAACGGAGTCAGCTTTAGTCCTTTCCGTTTTAAGCCACCGACGGGTCGATACCGAAGCGTGACGATGGCGGGAGCGAAGGTGACGATCGATCCTAAGGCGCCCGCGAATTTAACCGCGATCAACATGGCGGGATTAGAAATTCTAAAGAAACTTCTTCCTCGAAAAAAATTCTTCGCTGATGCGGAGAACATGATGATGTTTGATAAGCTGAATCGAACTCGCCAGACGCGAAAGATGGTGGAGGCGGGAATGAGTGCGCGGCAGATCGTGGCGACGTGGGACGCGGGGGTGAGTAAGTGGAGGGAGGAGAGAAAGCCCTATCTGCTTTATCAAGAAAGTGCGCAAGTAACCAAGGGGAAGGCGGGAAGTGTTCCAGTGAAATTGAGGTAGGTGGTGGGCGGTAGGCCTAAGATTTGGTAGCCCCAGAGGTAATTAACATCTTTAAGCCAATATCTTAGGTTTCTTTTCTCGCCCGAAAGGGATAGCACGGGCATACCAGAAGTTCTTATGATGAAGGCAATCGTTACCGTGACGTTGAAGCCCTCGATTTTAGATCCGCAGGGGGAGGCGGTGGCGCATGCCTTGAACCATATGGGGGTGAAGGGGGTGAAATCGGTCCGGATTGGGAAGCATATTGAGCTGGAGATTGAGGGAGGGGAGGAAAAGGGGTTGCGGGCGAAGTTTGAGGAGATTTCAAAAGAGTTGTTGAGCAATCCGGTGATGGAGAATTTCCACTTGGATCTGCGGGCTGGCGGATGAGGTTTGCGGTCGTCCAATTTCCCGGGTCGAACTGCGACCAGGACTGCGTGCATGCCTTGCAGGTTCTGGGGCAGGAGGCACGGATGGTTTGGCATGAGGAGACGAAGATTGATCCTGAGGAGGGGGTGATCTTGCCTGGGGGATTTTCTTATGGGGACTATTTGCGCTGTGGGGCGATTGCACGATTTTCGCCGATCATGAAGAGTGTGAAGCAGGCGGCAGAGAGAGGGCAGGTGGTGGTGGGGATCTGCAACGGATTTCAGATTTTGTGTGAGGCGGGGCTGTTGCCAGGGGCTTTAACCAGGAATGAGGGGCTGCATTTTCGGTGCGAACCGGCGTGGATACGGGTGGAGACGCCCGCGTCGCGTTTCACTTCGCACTATGGGACGGGGGAGATGTTGAAGATTCCGATTGCGCATGGGGAAGGATGTTACCGTGCGAGTCCTGAGATTTTGCAAGAGTTGGAGGCACAGCAGAAGGTGCTCTTTCGGTACTGCAACGCGGAGGGGCAAGGGGTGCGAGAGGGGAATCCGAATGGGTCGAGTCACAACATTGCGGGAATATGTAATGATCGAAGGAATGTGTTGGGGTTGATGCCGCATCCGGAGAGGTGTTGTGAGGTGGAGATGGGGGGAGTGGATGGGCGTGGAATTCTTCTTGGGGCGGCCGGAGTAGGAAGAAAAATATGAAGGCGAGAGAGTTTGCTTTGAAGCTGGGGTTGACGGAAGAGGAGTATGGAAAAATTGAGAAGGGACTGGGAAGAGAGCCGAATGAGAATGAGCTGGGAATGTTCTCGGTGATGTGGAGTGAGCACTGTTCGTATAAGAATACCCGAAGGGAGCTGAGAAAGTTTCCGACGACGGGGCCAGCGGTTTTGGTTAAGGCGGGTGAGGAGAATGCGGGGGTGGTGGACGCGGGGGATGGGTTGGCCTTGGCCTATAAGATTGAGTCGCACAATCATCCGAGTGCGGTGGAACCATTTCAGGGAGCGGCGACGGGGGTGGGGGGAATTTTGCGGGATATCTTCACGATGGGGGCGAGGCCGGTGGCTTTCATGGATTCGTTGCGATTTGGCAGGCCTGAGGCGAAGGGGGAGGCAGGAAGGAGGACACGGTCGTTGATCAAGGGTGTGGTGTCGGGGATTTCGCACTATGGGAACTGCGTGGGGGTTCCGACGGTGGGAGGGGAGCTGGTTTTTGATCCTGCCTATGAGGGAAATCCCTTAGTGAACGTATTTTGTTTAGGGACATTGCGGCACGATCAGATTCGGAGAGGTGCGGCGAAGGGAGTAGGGAATCCGGTGTTTTACGTTGGGGCGAAAACGGGCAAGGATGGATTAGCGGGGGCAGCATTTGCATCGAGAGATTTGACGGAGGAGAGCAAGGCGGACCGCCCTGCGGTTCAAGTGGGGGATCCGTTTGTGGGAAAGTTGCTCTTTGAGGCGTGTTTGGAGTTGTATGCCAAGCCAGATTTGGTGGTGGGGGTGCAGGATATGGGGGCGGCTGGTTTGACCTGTTCGACGTGTGAGACGGCGAGTCGGGGTGGATCGGGAATTGAGATCGAGTTAGATCGGGTTCCGCAGAGGGAGACGGGAATGACGCCGTATGAAATTCTGCTTTCGGAATCGCAGGAGCGGATGTTGATCATCGTGCACAAGGGGAGAGAGAAGGAGTTGAAGGATATTTTTGCGAAGTGGGGGTTGGATGCGGCGGAGATTGGTTTTGTGACGGAGACGGGAAAGGTGGTGGTGAAGGCGGGAGGAAAGGTGGTGGCGGAGGTGCCTGCGAGATTGTTGGCGGATGATGCTCCGGTCTATGAGCGGGAGGCGAAAGTCCCTGCGAAACTGGCGGAGAGGCAGGAGCTGGATTTAAAGAAGATTTTACCTGCGCAACCGAGGGTGAGGGAGGATTTGTTGAAGTTAGCCGCTTCGCCTGCGACGGGATCGCGGAGGTGGGTGTGGAATCAGTATGATCACATGGTGGGTTTGCGAACGGTAGTGAGGCCAGGAGGGGATGCGGCGGTGTTACGGATCGAGAAGCCAGGGGGTGGCTGGGTGCATGTGGCGATGACGTTGGATGGGAATGGGCGGTGGTGTGCGCAGGATCCGCGGGAGGGATCGAAGGCGCTGGTGGCGGAGGCGTGTCGCAATTTGGCGTGTGCCGGAGCGGTGCCGTTGGGCTTAACGGATAATTTGAACTATGGAAATCCGCATGATCCGGAGATTTTCTGGACTTTGCGGGAGGGGGTTGAGGGAATGGCGGAGGCGTGTCGGTTTTTTGATCTGCCGGTGACGGGCGGGAATGTGAGTTTGTACAATCAATCGCCAGCGGGACCGATTCACCCGACTCCGGTGGTGGGGGTAGTGGGGAAGGTGGAGGAGGGTGTGAAGTTGGTGGGGGGAGTTTTCGGGAAGGGTGGGGGGGTTGTGCTCTTGCTTGGGGTGGAGAGTGCTGGGGGATTGGGGGCGTCGTTGTATTTGCAGGAGATTCATGGGGTGTTGGCGGGCAAGCTGGGCAAGGTGGATTTGGAAGGGGAGAAGAGGTTGCATGGATTGATGCGTGGGGTGTTGAAGTTGGTTGGAGTGCGGGCGGCTCATGATGTGGGGGAGGGTGGGATTTTGTGGGCGGTGGCGGAGATGGTGATGGGGGAGGGGTCGGCAGGTGGGGAGGTGACGATTCCGTGTGGGCAGGGGGAGAGGGCGGAGGAGGCGTTGTTTGGAGAGGGGGCGGGAAGGATTTTGGTGGAGGTGGAGGAGGGGGCGGTGGGAGAGGTGGAGAAGTTAGCGGGGGAGGCGGGAGTGGGGTGTAAGCGGTTGGGGGTGAGTGGGGGGACGGAATTGAAAATCGTTTGCGGCTCGGTAGAGGAAAAGTGGGGGGTGGGGGAGTTACAAAAACTATTTACCGAATCGTTACCAAAAGCTTTGGAGGGAGAATGAAAATCTCTCACTTCTCAAATCAAGTTTCCTTAGCTAGAAAGGAATCTTGAAGACTTCCCATATCCCAACGCATGAGTGTGGGGTATTTGGAGTTTATAATCATCCGAACGCAGCTGAGCTGACGTATTACGGGCTATATGCCTTGCAGCATCGGGGGCAGGAAAGTGCGGGTATTGTGACGGCGAGGGATGATGGAAAACCGTTTCGTGCGAAGCGCGGGATGGGTTTGGTAGGGCAGGTTTTTCAAGAAGCTGATCTCAAGGAGCTGGTGGGGACGAGGGCGATCGGACATGTGCGGTATTCCACCACGGGATCGAGTACCCTGAAGAATGCGCAACCTTTGATGGTAGAATCGAGCCGAGGTCAGATTGCGATTGCGCATAATGGCAATTTGGTGAACGCGAGCAGTCTTCGGGAAGAGTTGGAAGCGGATGGATCGATCTTTCAAACCACAACCGACAGTGAGGTGATCCTTCATCTTATTTCGAGGCGCAATCCAACCATAGGAGGAGGTTCCCTCTCGCAAGCTCTCTCGAGGGTTCACGGGGCTTACTCTTTGGTGATTATGGGGGAGAACGAGGTGATTGCGGCGCGTGATCCTTTCGGGTTCCGTCCTTTGGTCATCGGGAAGCTGGAGGATGCGTACATTTTCTCGAGCGAAACTTGTGCACTCGATTTGGTGGGGGCTGAATTTGTCAGGGAAGTACAACCTGGGGAGGTGGTGGTGGTAGATCCGAATGGACTTCGGAGTTTTAAGCCGCATGCGGAGCCTTCACGGGAGGCCTTGTGCATTTTCGAGTTTGTTTATTTCGCCCGTCCGGACAGCGCACTGAGCGGACGCAATGTGAGTCACGCTCGGACTCGGATGGGGCGGGAGTTGGCCAAGCTGCACCCAGTAGAAGCGGACATTGTGGTGCCTGTGCCTGACTCGGGGACGTACGCGGCCCTCGGATATTCGGAGCAGGCGGGGATTCCGTTGGATCAAGCTTTTGTGCGGAACCACTATATCGGAAGAAGTTTTTTACAACCGACTCAGTTGATTCGAGACTTTAATGTGCGGGTGAAGCTGAATTTAATTCGTTCGGCGGTACAGGGGAAGAGGGTGGTGGTAGTGGATGATTCGATTGTGCGCGGAACGACAGCACGAGCGCGGGTAACGAATCTGAGGGAAGCAGGGGCGAAGGAGGTTCATATACGAGTGAGTTGTCCTCCCCACCGTTTTTCCTGCCACTACGGTATCGATTTTCCGAATCCGAAGGATCTCTTGGCTAATCGCATGACGAAACAGGAGATCACGAGGTATTTGGGAGCTGATTCGTTGGGGTATTTGGATGTGGACGGGATGGTGCGGGCGTGTGGTTTGCCTGCGAACAAATTTTGTTTGGCCTGTTTCACGGGAGATTATCCTGTGCCGTTCACGGCGGAGGACGATAAAGAGGTGTTGGAAAGGCGCAGGTTGCGGTCGGTATCTCTGGTTCCCGAAGAAGAAACGCGGCAGGGATTCCTGTTGTAGTGGACATGGCTCGCGACGCGTATGCACGGGCTGGGGTGGACATCACCCTAGGGAACCGAGTGAAGTCTGGGATTGGGGCTTTGGTGCGGGCGACACATCGCCCTGGGGTGATCGGAACGGTGGGTGGGTTTGGTGGCTGTTTCGATGGAAGGATTCGTGGATATCGGAGGCCAATTTTAGTGGCGAGCATCGATGGGGTGGGGACGAAACTGAAAGTGGCTCAGCAGGTGGGTAAGCACGGGACGATCGGGGAAGATTTGGTCAATCATTGTGTGAACGACATCGCGGCGCTCGGGGCGGAGCCCCTTTTCTTCTTGGACTATATCGGCACGGGAAAATTGAACCCGAAAACTTTTCGTCAGATCTTGCAAGGATTGGTGCGGGGATGTCGGAAGGCAGGGTGCGCATTACTCGGGGGAGAGACGGCGCAAATGCCGGGAATTTATCAAGGTCATGATTACGATCTGGTGGGTTCGATTGTGGGGGTGATGGAGGCAGGGCAGGCGACGGATGGTCGTTCGATCCGAAAGGGAGACGTAATTTTGGGGCTCGCTTCGAATGGTCTGCAGACGAACGGGTATACTTTGGCGCGGGATATTTTGTTTAAGAAAGGCAAGTTGAGGGTGAAAGGAAATTTGCCTGGAACTTCCCTGAAATTGGAGAAGTTGTTGCTGGCAGTGCATCCGAATTATCGGCCGGCTCTTTTAAAAATAGGAAAGAAGGTAAGGATCAAGGGGGCAGCTCATATCACGGGTGGTGGCTTGATTGATAACCCGCCGCGGATCTTTCCGAAGGGGATTGGGGCGGAGATATTGTTAGGGAGTTGGCCGGTACCGCCTCTTTTTCAGTATTTGGAAAAGCGGGGTCGGTTGGGCAGGGAAGAAGCGTACCGCACCTTTAATATGGGGATTGGGATGATTGTGGTGGTGGCGCGCAAGGATGTGGCTGCGGCCAAAAAGGCGGTGCGCTGTTATGAGATTGGGCGGATTGTTCGAGGGGATGGAAAGGTGCATCTGCGAAAATGAAGCAAGGCAAAGGAATTCGTCGGGCGTTGCTTTCCGTTTCGGATAAGGCGGGGTTGTTGGAGTTGGCTAAATTCTTGGTGGGGATGGGGGTGGAGTTAATTTCGACTGGAGGAACAGCCAAGGCGTTGCGGGAGGCTGGGGTGAAGGTGATGGAGCTGAGCGACTACACGGGATTTCCTGAGATGATGGATGGGCGGGTGAAGACGCTCCATCCCAAGGTGCACGGGGGTCTTTTGCAAAGGAGAGATTCGGCGGTGCATCAGGAGCAGGCGGCGAAGCATGGCATTCCGACGATCGATCTGGTGGTGGTGAATCTTTATCCTTTTGCGCAGACGATTGCGCGGCTGGACTGTACCGAGGAGCAGGCGATCGAGAATATTGATATTGGGGGACCGAGTATGCTGCGAAGTGCAGCGAAGAATCATGAGGCAGTTACCGTGGTGACCGATCCTGCAGATTACGCTGTGGTCCAGAAGGAGATGGAGGCGGATGGTGATACGACTTTGGCAACGAGGAAGAGGTTGGCGGCAAAGGTTTTTCGGCATACTTCGCATTACGACCATTTGATTGGAGCCTATTTGACCGAGAGAGCGGAGCCTGAGCAGCCGGTCTTGCAAGAGACAGCGGGATTGCTACGGGTGAGGGCGCAGTCTTTGCGGTATGGGGAAAACCCTCATCAAAAAGCAGCTCTCTACGGATCATTTTTAGATTCATTCAATCAGCTCCATGGGAAGGAACTTTCTTATAACAATGTTTTAGATCTGAGTGCAGCGGCAGGTTTGATTTCGGAGTTTCGGAGATCGGCTCCGACGTTGGCGATCCTGAAGCACACGAATCCTTGTGGGGTTGGCACAGGGGAAAGTTTGCGGGCGGCTTGGGAGAAGGCTTATGCCACGGACCGGCAGGCGCCCTTTGGGGGGATCATTGCGGCGAACCGGGAGATGGATGGGGAGACGGCTGAGGCGGTCGCGGAAATCTTTAGCGAGGTAATATTGGCACCCTCTTTTACGCCAGCGGCTTTAAAGATTTTGCAGGCAAAAAAGAATCTGCGATTAATCGAGAATCGTGAGAAGGCAGTGGGGGGGTACGAGATGCGGAGCGTGAGGGGTGGTGGGCTGCTGGTGCAGGAGAGTGATGGGGCGGGGGATGATGAAACGGCTTGGAAGGTGGTGACGAAAAGAAAGCCGACCGATTTGGAGATGAGGGCGATGCGGTTTGCATGGAAGATTGTTCGGCAGGTGAAGTCGAATGCGATTGTTTATGCGGGGGAGGATCGGACGTTGGGGATTGGAGCGGGTCAGATGTCGCGGATCGACTCTTCGCAGATTGCGGTATGGAAAGCTGGGCAAGCGAAGTTGGATCTTAAGGGGAGTGCGGTGGCCTCGGATGCATTTTTCCCTTTTGCGGACGGATTGGAGGCGGCGGCTCAGGCGGGGGCGACGGCGGCGATTCAGCCTGGGGGGAGCGTGAAGGATGCGGAGGTGATTGCGGCGGCGGATCGGATGGGGGTGGCGATGATGTTTACGGGGCGCCGGCACTTTCGGCATTAAGTCCAAGAGAGAAGTCGGGAGCCGTCGGGTTGGGGGGTAAGGGTTAGATCGAGAGTTTGGGCGGGCCAAGGTCCGGGGTAGCGTTCAGGCCATTCGACGGCGACGAGTCCTACGGTGTAGAGGCAGTCAGGCCAACCGAGGGAGATCCAATCGCGAGCATTTTCGAGGCGATAGAGGTCCCAGTGTTCGAGGGGGAGGCGACCGCCATGGAGGGGTTGGCAGAGGGTGAAGGTGGGGCTAGGGATTTCGCCTAAAACGCCGAGGGCGTGAGCGAGGCCACGGACCCATTCGGATTTTCCCGCTCCGAGGGGGCCGTGGAGTCGGAGGATAGTGCCAGCAGGAAGGAAAAGGAGATGGCGGGCGGCGTGAGCGCGGGTGGCGGTGGCGTCGGCGCAGATTGTGTCTGGGGAAAGTTTAGCGGAGGTGGTCATAGCCGAGGAGGGGAAGGCCGCCTGTGTCATAGCCTTGGTGGGGTTGGAGGCAGTGGCCGATGAGGGTAAGGGGAGTGGTGAAGGGCCAGCGGCGGAGTAGGGAGGGAACGCGGTTTTTAGGAACAGAAAAGAGGAGTTCGTAATCCTCGCCGCGGGTGAAGGCGAGTTTGGGAGTGGCGCGGGGAGAGAGGGGAATTCGGTCTTGGTGGATTTTAAATCCGATGCGGGAGGCACGGGCGAGGCGAGGTAGATCGGCGCCGAGTCCGTCGCTGAGGTCGAGCATGGCGGAGGGGAACTTGTGGCGGACGAGCCATTGGCCTTCGGGGAGGCGTGGAGTGAAGGTGAGATGGCGGCGGGGCCAAGAGCCACCGAGTTTTCCCGTGACGAAAAGAAGATGCCCTGGGCGAGCGCCGGAGCGGTTTGGGGAGTGGTGTTTTGCTACGGTGCCAAGAAGGGAGACGGAGAGGAGGAGTTGGCGGGTCCGGATGGTTTCGCCACCGACGATGGGGAGGCGGAGTTTTTTGGCTAGAAGGGAGAGTCCGCGATAGGCTTGGCGTAGACGCTGAGCAGAGCGGGGATTAGGGCAACCTACGGTGAGGAGGGCGGCCCGGGGAGTGGCTCCTGCGGCGGCGAGATCGCTGAGAGGGCGGGCGAGAGCTTTGCGACCGATGAGGGAGGCGGGGGTGGAGCGAGTGAAGTGGATGCCTTCGACAACGGCATCGGTTTTGAGAACGAGATCGAGGTTTTTAGAAAAGGAGGAGAGGACGGCACAGTCGTGGCCGATCCCGTGCCGCAAGTTGGCGGAGGGTTGGTGAGAGAGCGAGGAGGTCCAGCGTTGGATCCAGAGGTCTTCGGAGGAGAGTGGAAGTTTTTTCATGGGAGGGGAGGGCGAGAGAGGAGAAGCAGGATGCAGGTGTTGGCGTTGAAAAGAGAGTGAAGAAGAATGGAGGGCACGAGGCTATTTTTTGTTCGATAGACACCTGCGAGAGCGGCGCCGAGGAGGGTGAGGGGGATGAGGGTGGGGCCGTGGAGATGGACTGCACCGAAGGCGAGGGCGGAGAACCACTGGGCTTGGGTGATGGAAAAGCGGGAGGTGAGCCAAGGAAAGAGAGTGCCACGAAAGAAGATTTCCTCCCAGGTGGGGGCGATGATCAGGGCGTAGGTGAGGAAGGGGAGGAGGGTTTTAGCGTCGCGGGCTTCGAGGAAGCGGGTCATGGCGGGTTGGGGTTCGAAAGGAAGATGAAGAGCTAGGTAGAAACCTGTACTGAGGAGAAGTAGGAAAAGGATAGGGAAAAAAAGAGTGAGCAGGGTTGCGAGGGCAAAGCTGAGATCGCGAAGTGGGTGGGACCGATGGAGGCCCCAGAAAATGAGCGGCTTTTGGCCGCTAAGAGTGGTGAGGACAATGCCGACGGCGAGGGCGGTTCCCGGAAGAAGAGGAGTGGCGAGCCAAGCGCACAAGCCGAGAAGAGATGCGCCGATGAGCATGGGCAGAGTCGTGATATTGAGGGAAGGTGATGGGGTGTTGGGTTGGGGCTGGAAGAGAAAGCGGAGGCGGGCAAAGCCACCGAAAAGGAGGAAGGCGAGGGCGGAGGCTAAAAGAATTGTGCCATAGATGAGAGCGGGGATGGGCGGAGACCAAGGAGTCATGGGAGGAGATTAAGGGAAAAGAGGGGTGATTTGTAATTTTTAATTTTACTTACGCCAAGGCTGCTAACCCTCTTTCGCTCAGTCTCGGTAAACCTCGCTGAGCTTCGGAGGGCGCTTGGGACGCGAGGGGGGGTAGGAGGGTGGACATTATGGCTTTATGCATAATGTCGAAATGTGGTGGCGGAGGGTGAAGACGGAGTTGTCTTGAGCGGAGGGATGAGGCGTTTAAGAGGGAAAGGAAGATTGGAAGGGGAGATTGGTTCTACTGCGTCCCGTATGCGCGTACCTTTGAATGGCGCCCCTGGCGTACGGATGGCTGTACCTATCAGTATTGATGAATAACGGGTAATACAAACTTAAAATTATAAAATAGTGCAAGTAAACAGTTGATGGTGAGGTTAATACAAGATGAGGCATCCTTTCAAAGAATAACCCCCCCTAGATAAAATGCGATCTCCTGCTAACACATTTACATATGAAAAAATTTATAGCTCTAAGTTTACTGGCTCTGGGCTACCAGACCGCATCGGCCCAATTTATAACTGAAAGTTTTGGCAGTGGCGCCAATGCCTTCACGATGGATTTTGTAACGATCGACAATCCTAATAACGTAGCTGACAGAAACGCGTCAAACGGAGATCGATATGGATCAGTTGCATACACTTACAATTTGGGCAAGTACGAGGTGAGCAGGGATATGATCACCAAAGCGAGTGAAGCAGGGAGCCTAGGGATTACGATGTATAGTATGACCAGCTTTGGTGGCAACGGAGTGAATCGGCCTGCGACGGGAGTGAACTGGCTTGAGGCGGCCAAATATGTGAACTGGATGAACACGAGCACAGGAGGTACCGCAGCGTATAAGTTTGTCGGTGGAAACTTCCAGCTGTGGTCAGTAGGGGATGAGGGGTACAACGCGAATAATTTGTTTAGGAATAGCTTAGCGAAGTATGCCATCGCGAGTAGGGATGAATGGTACAAGGGAGCCTATGGGAATCGTGATGGAACTTGGAATAATTATGCAACTGGAAGCGATACCGCACCGACGGCAGTAGCTGGTGGGACAGAAGCGAACACGGCGGTAGTTGGACAGTCTAGCCCTGCAGATATAACCAACGCGGGTGGCTTAAGTCCGTACGGAACCATGGCGCAAGCAGGCAATGCTTACGAGTGGACCGAGTCGTTAATTTTTACCGGTGCAAATCCACCAGCTCATACAGCGCTAGAAAATCGTGAAATATGGGGCGGAGCTTTTTACTTTGACGCCTCATTCACTTTAGGCGGGCCTGGTGGCCCCCATAGTCCGTCGAATGATAACCTCTTCCAAACCGGGTTCCGTGTTGCCATTGTTGGCGTCCCTGAACCATCGGCTCTTTCGCTCCTGGCGATTGGTTTGGGTGGGTTGGCGTTGGTTCGGCGACGGAAGCAGAGCTGAAAAGACTGCGACTAAAAGTATATTTGCAGAAAGGGCCTCGCGGTAGCGGGGCCCTTTTTTTGTGCCGAGGGAAATTGTTCACGTCCCAGAGTCTCGGGATGCGTCACCACGGTTGCTAACGCCAGGGACGCAAAGCCCCGACGCCGGTCGGGGCGCAGACGCGCCTTGGGTGGGGATATTGAGTGGTTCAATCGGCTGACCGAGACGGTCAGCCCTACCAGTGAACGGAATTGAAGTTTGAGCGTAGGCGACCTCGGAGATGTCGCCGCTACCTAGGATTTGTGTGCTGAGGTTGCTTGCCTCGACGCGGGTCGAGGCGCAGACGCGGGACGGAAACCCTCCTTCGCTCAGTCTCGGTAAACCTCGCTGAGCTTCGGAGGGCGCCCGGGGCGGGCGGATTTTTGATTGGGGGGGGTAGGGGGGTGAGGCATTGTGTGGGGGTATGAAGCATTCGATTGCCCTAAAGATTTTTGCCTTAGCGGTCGGGATCATTGGGCTGACGGTGCTGGTGGCGATCACGACAAACATTGAGGTGATTGGTTTGGGCTTGGACGTGGCGACTGTGGCCAGAAAAACGATTCCTTTGGCGGCGAAAGCGGCGGATCTGAATGAGGCGGGACTGTTTCGTCGGGTGGCCTTTGAGCGGTTGTATCGGGAGTACGCGGAGCCTCAGCCGGATGAGGAAACTATCAAGCAAGCGACAGAGAACTTCGAGACCAATACAACTCGGGTGAGAGAGTTGAGCGCCGAGATTCGGGACGCCTTGAAAGTGTTGCCAGATGACCCTGAGGAAAGGGAGTTGGCGGCGCAGACCCGAGAGTTGGTGAGTCAGATCGAAAGCAGGTTTGAGTCGACCACAGACCTAGCTCGCTCCACTTTGCAGGCCCGAAAGGCGGGGGATCGCCCGAAGGCGAAGGAGCTTTTGGAGTTTACCTTCAAAGGGCAGATCGAGCTTCGGGAGTTACGCAGCAAGCTCCAGAAAGTGACGACCCAGATGGCAGAGCTTTCTGCGGAGGATGCGGAAGAGAGAAAAAACAGGGTGTTGATTAGCAGTTCTGCGACAACTTTGCTTTCGGTGGTTCTGGGTTTAGGAGCGGCGTGGATTATTTCCCGAAATATGGCCAAACCATTATTAGATCTTTTGAGCAGGACGAAGAGGGTGCAAGGAGGAGATCTCTCCGCTCACGTGGGAAAACTACCCGAGGATGAGATTGGGCAGCTGGGGGAAAGCTTCAACCTGATGGTGGATGAACTGCGTAGGAAACAGGATTTACAGAAAGCGATCGGTTCGTACATCGATCCGAGGATCGTGGAGAAGGTGATTTTGCCCGGCCGTCCAGAGGATATGATGGGACAGAAGAGGTTGATGACGGTTCTTTTTACGGATCTAGTGGGATTTACAACTTTAGGAGAGAATTTGACGGCGGGTGGGTTGGTGCAGGTGATTAATCGTTATTTCACCTTAATGTCGGAGTGTGTGCAGAAGGAGCGGGGAGTGATCGATAAGTATATTGGGGATGCGGTTATGGCGTATTGGGGGGCTCCGTTTGTGGCGGAAGAGGAGCAGGCGTCGACGGCGTGTCGGGCGGCTTTGGCTCAGGTGGAGGCACTGAATCGTTTTCGGGCTGAGTTGCCTGATCTGATGGGTTTAAGAAAAAATCTGCCTGAGATTAATCTGCGCATTGGAATCGCGACAGGGGAGGTGGTGGTGGGAAATATCGGGAGTGAAACGGCGCGAAGTTACACGGTGATGGGAGATACAGTGAATTTAGCCTCACGATTGGAGTCGGCGAACACGATGTATGGCACGCGCATTCTGATTTCGGAACTGACCCAGAGGATGGTCGATAAGGAGATGGAATCGCGGGAGGTGGACCTTCTGGCGGTTAAGGGGAAGCAGGAAGCTGTGGGAGTTTTTGAGTTGTTGGGACGGACAGGAGTTGTGGATGCGGGAACTCGTGCTTTGAATGAGGCTTATGGCGCTGCTTTGGCTCATTACCGGAGCCAGAAATGGGATGAGGCGACAGTTGGATTTCGTCGCTGTTTAGAAATTCGAGGTGAAGACGGGCCGTCTTTTGAAATGATGACGCGAATTACCCAGTTCAAAAAGAATCCACCCCCGAGTACTTGGAATGGTTCCTGGCAAAGTTTAGCTAAGTAGAGCGGAACGAGGGAAGCGACTGGAGCCAGAGGGCAGGCGATTCGGTTCGCCGTATTAGGATGTTTTAAACTTTGGCCCGAGCGTCGAGGTCTACCCAGTGGTTGCCGTCGGCTTTAAGCATCTGATCGGATTCTTGCGGGCCCCAGGATCCAGTGCGGTAGAGGGCGACGGGGCTTTCTTGCCAACCTTGGCGGATGGAATCGACAATGCGCCAAGCTTCGAGGACCTCGTCGGCTCGTGTGAAGAGGGTAGAATCTCCGAAAATGGCATCGCCGAGTAATCTTTCATAGGCTTCGGGGGAGTAGGAACCGAACTCGCTGGCGTAGCAAAATTCCATATCGACGGGTTGGACGGAGCTACGTCCAGGTTGTTTGGCGTTGAAGGAAAGGTGGACTCCTTCGTCGGGCTGCAAGCGGATGTGCATGGCGTTGCGGCTGAGGAGGTCGCCGAATTCTGCTCGAAAGAGGGCGGCGGGCGGACGACGGAAGACGATAACGATTTCGGAAGCACGGGCGGTCAAAGCCTTTCCGGTGCGAAGATAGAAGGGGACGCCTGACCATCGCCAGTTATCGATCTGAACTTTGAGAGCGGCGTAGGTCTCGGTGGAGGACTGGGGATTGACGCGGTCGCTCTGGCGATAGCCTTCGTACTGGGCGCGGACGGTGCTGGCACGGACGACTTCCACCTTGGGGGTGGGAATGGAGCGGAGGACTTTTACTTTCTCATCGTGAATGGATTGGGAGGTAAGGTTGGCGGGGGGTTCCATGGCGGTGATGGAGAGAAGTTGCATCATGTGGTTTTGCACCATGTCGCGCATGGCGCCGACGCCGTCGTAGAAAGCGCCTCGCGTACCGACTCCTTCTTGTTCGGCGACGGTGATCTGGACGTTGTCGATTAGGTTACTGTTCCAGATGGGTTCCCAAATGGAGTTGGCGAAACGGAAGTAGAGGAGATTTTGAACGGTTTCCTTGCCGAGGTAGTGGTCGATACGGAAGAGATTGGTTTCGTCGAGGCAGGCGTGAAGGTCGGTGACGAGTTGGCGGGCGGAAGGGAGGTCGTGGCCGAAGGGTTTTTCCACAACAACACGGGCGGGTAGGTGGCGACCGACTAGACCCGCGGCCGCGAGTTGTTGGACGACTGGGGCAAAGTAGTCGGGGGAAGTTGCGAGGTAAAAAATATGTTGGGTGAGACCGCGGGTTTTGGTTAAGTCAGCGAGGATCTTTTTGAGAGAGGCGTAGGCGGCGGGGTCGTCGAAGTTGCCTGCGTGGTAGGTAAGTTTTGGGGTGAAGTTTTTCCAATCGGTTGCATCGACGGGTCGGAGGCGGGAAAACTTATCGATGCCTGCTTTCATTTCCTGGCGGAATTCCTCGTCGGCTTTCGGGCGACGGGCGAAGCCGATAATAGAGTAGTCTGCGGGGAGAACTCCTTCGTGTTGTAGGCCGAAAAGGGCAGGGACGAGTTTGCGGGTGGTGAGATCGCCACTGGCTCCGAAGATGACCATGACGAATGGTGGGAGGACGCGGGATGGTGGGGGCGTGGCTTTTGGGGTGGGGGCGGTAGGGCTCATGATTGATCGCAATGGTAGATTTCGACTGTTCCGCGGTCACTACGAACCTTTGCGGCAGGAAAAGTAGCGGTAGGGTCGTCGGCGGCGAGGGCACGGATATAGGGTTCCTTGGTGGGTCCACGGGTGACGAACCAGATAGCACGAGCGTAGCGGAGAAGGGTGTAGGTGGAGGTGACGCGCCAGACTCCCAGCTTGGGTACGAAGTTGGGGGCGATGAGGAGTTTTTCCTCTTTGAGGGCGGCGGTATCGGGAAAGAGGGATGCGGTGTGGCCGTCGTCACCGATACCGAGGAGGACGAGGTCGAAGCGGGGAGGGTCGCCCAGTTGGGTGCGCACCCGTTTTTCGTATTCGCGAGCACCGATTTCGGCGGTGGCGATTTCGGTGCGGACTCGTTCAATCTGGACGCCGGTACTGTGGAAGATTTTTTGGACCATGCGGAAGTTGCTATCTTTATGATTGGGATCGACCCAGCGTTCATCGCCTAGATAGAGGCGGGTGGCGGCCCAGGGCCACTTGAGGGAGGCTAAGAGCTCATAGAAGGGCTTGGGGGTAGATCCACCTGAAAGGGAGATATTGAAAGTGCCACGCTCGCTGAGGGCAGGGCCGCCGAGGGTTTCCCAAGCGGTGATCATGGCATCGAGCCAAGCGCCCGAGTCGGAGAATTCGTGTAAAAGCATAAGACAAAAGAGTGGCGAAACACCGTGCAGAAGCGACTCACAAATGGGTGGGTTGGGGCTGGTCGTTTGAAGAGGGAGGAGGTAGGCAGGGAGGGTGAAAAGCCGTTTGGAGAAGCTGGATTTGGATAAGCAGATCCGAGAGAAATCGGATTATCGGGAGAAGTTACGCTATCTACAGCTGAAGCTCTTGCATGCGCAGAGGTTATTGCAGGATAGCCCACGAAGTTTGATTTTGGTTTTCGAGGGTCCGGATGCGGCGGGGAAGGGCGGAGTGATCAAGCGAATGACGGAGCGATTGGATCCGCGGTTGGTGCGGGTGTGGTCGGTGGTGAAGCCGACGGAGGAGGAGAAGAGGCACCACTATCTCTGGCGGTTTTGGAATAAGATTCCAGGGGCGGGGCAGACGGCGATTTTTGATCGGAGCTGGTATGGGCGGGTGTTAGTGGAGCGGGTAGAAAACTTTGCCAAGAAAGAGGAGTGGAAGCGGGCCTATCGCGAAATTAACGAGTTTGAGAGGACGCTGACTGATTCTGGGGCGATCGTGATGAAATTCTTTATTCATATTACGAAGTCGGAGCAGCTGCGGAGATTTGAGAGGCGGGCGGCGGATCCGTACAAGCATTGGAAAATCAGCGAAGAGGATTGGCGGAATCGGAGAAAATGGAACGAGCATCTGGCGGCGGCGGAGGAGATGTTTGCTCGGACGAGTTCCCGATTTGCTCCGTGGAACCTGATGGAAGGGAATTACAAGTGGTATACAAGAATCAAGGTAATGAAGGTATTAGTGAAGCGGTTGGAGCAGGAGTTTGGTTCCTTGTGAGTGGGAGTCGACCTCAGGCAGAGCGGGAGTTTACGGTATACTTTTTTGATACGGATGCGGGTGGGGTGGCGCATAATTTGACCTATCTGCGTTGGATCGAGGCGGCGCGAACTGATTTAGCGGAAGCGATGGGTTGGGGGATTGGGGAGATGGTGGGAGGGGAGCATGGGTGCCCCGTTTTGACCAAGACTGAGGTGGAGTATCTGATTCCGGCGCGACTGGGCGAGAGGGTAAAAGTTATTTCGCGATTGGGGGAGGTGGGGAAGGTTCGATTTTGGGTGGAATCGGAGGTGGTGGGAAAGAAGGGGGAATTATTTTGTCGGGCGAAGCAGGAGTTGGTCTCGGTGGATTTAAAAACGGGCAAACCGAAAGGGTTGCGCGAAGACTGGCGGAAAAAGCACGGTTGATGAGCGGGGTGCGTGAGGGCTTGAGGGAAACAATGAATGTGGCAGGATGACTGGGATGAGATCGAAGAAGCAAGCTGCCAATCCTCGGGAATGGTCGGGTCCGCTGGTGGACGGAATGGAGCGTGCGCCGAGCCGAGCGATGTTGCATGCGGTGGGCTTTTCGCAGTCTGATTTTAAAAAACCGCAAATCGGAATCGCTTCGACGTGGAGTCAGGTGACTCCCTGTAATTCGCATATTGATGTGTTGGCGCGGGAAGCGGCGGCGGGAGCCGACGAGGCGGGAGGTAAGGCGGTAATTTTCAATACGATTACGATTTCAGATGGGATCTCGATGGGAACAGAGGGGATGAAGTATTCTCTGGTCTCAAGAGAGGTGATTGCGGACTCGATTGAGACGGTCGCGGGGTGTGAGGGATTCGATGGGTTGGTGACGCTCGGCGGGTGCGATAAGAACATGCCGGGTTGTGTCATGGCGATGTTGCGGTTGAATCGGCCTTCGGTCTTTGTTTATGGGGGAACGATTTTGCCTGGGTGTATCGGGAAGAAGCAGTTGGATATTGTCAGTGTTTTTGAAGCGGTTGGGGAGAGGGCGAAGGGTTCGATTAGTGAAGCGCAGTTGGGGGAGATTGAGCGTTGTGCGATTCCTGGCCCGGGTTCGTGTGGTGGAATGTACACGGCGAACACCATGGCTTGTGCGATTGAGGCGATGGGGCTGAGTTTGCCGAATAGCTCGGCGATGGCGGCGGTTTCTCCAAACAAGAAGATGGATGCGAGAGAGGCAGGCAAAGCGGTCATGGGATTGGCGCGAAAAGGGATTCGGCCGCGGGATATTCTTACGCGGAGGGCTTTGGAAAATGCGATTGTGGTGATTACGGCTTTGGGGGGATCGACGAATGCGGTTTTGCATTTCTTGGCGATCGCTCGAGCGGGGGGGGTGAAGTTAGAAATCGATGATATCCACAAAATTGGTCAGAAGGTTCCGGTTTTGGCGGATCTAAAGCCGAGCGGAAAGTATGTTATGGCGGAGTTGGTGCGGATTGGTGGGTTGGTGCCTTTAATGAGGCGGTTGTTGGATCGGGGTTTACTGTATGGGGATTGTATGACGGTGACAGGAAAAACGGTGGCGGAGAATCTGAAGTTTGTTGGGGATTATCCGAAAGGACAGGATGTGATTCGGCCTTTTTCGAATCCGATTAAGAAGACGGGGCACCTAGTGATCTTGAGGGGAAATCTAGCGCCTGGAGGTGCGGTGGCGAAGATTAGTGGGAAAGAGGGGGAGCGGTTTGCGGGGAGGGCGAGGGTGTTTGGCTCAGAGGAGGAGGCGATGAAATCGATTTTGGCTGGAAAAATTAAAAAAGGGGATGTGGTGGTGATTCGTTATGAGGGGCCACGAGGCGGACCGGGGATGCGGGAAATGTTGGCTCCGACCAGTGCGATCATGGGGCGGGGTCTGGGCTCGGAGGTGGCCTTGATTACGGATGGTCGATTCTCGGGTGGAACGCACGGGTTTGTCGTGGGGCACATTTCGCCTGAGGCGTATGAAGGCGGTCCCTTAGCGCTGGTGAGAAATGGGGATGGGATTGTGATTGATGCTCGGGCGAGGGAGATTCGCCTGGAGATATCTGCAGGGGAGATGAGGAAAAGGAGGAAGGGGTGGAAAAAGCCTAAGCCTCGTTATACGAGGGGGGTCTTGGCGAAGTTTGTTCACTTGGTGTCTGATGCCTCGCATGGGGCGGTAACCGACGAGGGGTTGAGGCTTTAATTGAAGCGTGGGGGTTGGGGCTCCGCGGTTCTATTTCTGGTGGTGGTGATGGCTTTGGGAGTTGGGGTGCGGTCTTGTGTAAATCTGCCGACGAAGTTGGCCTCGAGAACGGTGGCAGGTGTGCGGGAGGGGATCGCGGAGGTGTTTGTGGATCTGTTGCATGTTCGGCCTGAGGTTCGTGAAGGCACGAAAGTGGTGTGGGGCCAGACTTCGGCTCTTTTGGAGATTGTCGTCGCTGAAAAGAAGATCGAGGTGGGCTACGATTGGGAGCACGTCTGGTTGGGTAGTCGGAAAGTGATTCATTTAACTCAGTCTTATTTAGTGAAGGCGGGGTTTGATCTACAAAAACCGTTTGTGGTGGAGATTGGGCAGGGTTCTGGGGAGGTGACGGCTCGCTTGCCTCCGGCGGAGATTTTGGCAGTGAGTCCCGTGGGGGTGGTTTCGTACCAAGACGAGGAGGGGTGGTGGAATAAGTTGACCGAGCAGGATCGGGAGGGAGCCATGCAAAAGCTTTCGGATGAGGCGCGAAGAGTGGCGTCGAGTAGTGGTTTGGTTCAAGAGGCGGAGGAGCGAACGGGGAGTCGTTTGACCGAGTTGGCTCGGGCCAAGGATATCCGCTTGAAGCTGGACACGTCCTCAGAGAAGACTGCAAAATAAAAGGCCCTCCTGTGAATACCCTACAAAAGACTCCTAAAAAGAATCATTTGGCGCCGAACCGAGGGGGATTGTCAGGGTTTGACTGGAAAGCCTTTTTCAAACGAACAATCGTCTTGGTGTTTCTCATCTCGTTGGCGGTGCATGTTCTTTTACTGGTGGGGTTTGGGGGAGTTGCCATTTTTAAGGGCAAAATGCCCAAAATGCCTTTTGCGGCAGAAAACATGCCGACCGAGCAACCGATTGTGGCACCGCCCCCAATGGATGAGGCGATGCCTGAGGAGAGTCGTCCTGAAGATATGATGCCAGAGGAGACGCCAGCGGCGGAGGAGTCTGCGCCTCCCTTGGAGATGATGACTGTACCTGGGGGGGCAAGTTGGGCTCCTGCAATACCGAAGGATATGAAAACATCTCTGACGGGAACTGTTGGGGGAACGGGAACAGGGACGGGCACGGGTACAGGAACGGGAAAAGGGACGGGGCGGGCGGGGGTAAAGTTGTTTGGGATTACGGTGGAGGCAAAGAAGTTGGGGGTATTGGTGGATATTTCGGGATCGATGCAGCAGTACATTCCTAAGGTGATGGACGAAATATTCAAAAGCTTTCCTGATGCCGATGTAGTTTTTATGAACGGATGTGGAGTAGAGGATTGGGATGAGGCCTTGAAAAACTGGACGGTGACGAATGATCTGCAGCAAAAGACAGCCAAGGAAAATAAAACTAAGTTTATTGGTCCCAAAAGCATGCCGAAACCACAGGTGGTGAGATTTAATAGTGCTGAAGCATCGGACAGTCCGACGATTCGTGGAACGCAATCGTACGGTGGATTTCGCAAGGATTACCCGGAGCTGTATGACAAACTAGCCAAACGGAATAACACGTGGATGGTTACGAGCTTTTCAGATTCGCATGCTGGTGGTTTGGCGTTTGAACAGTTGGCCCGAAGAAAAGTGCAGGCGATCTACTGGTTTGCAGATTTCGCGGATCCTATAACAGGAAAAGCAGGGGATGATGCGGCTAAAATAGTTTTAGATAACAATATGGAGGTTCTCATTCACTCGACAAGAGGGGTTGGAAAAGTGGGCGATTGGTTAGCTAAAGTCAAAGGCCAGGTCGTTCAGACAAAGCTCTAGTATTCTTGGGCAGATATTGTCCTGAGCTGAGGTGCCAGACACCGGGGTGGCACGAAGTTAGAAAAGCGTGGGTTAGGCAGGAGGGACGTAGTCTTTGGGACCGCCTAGTTTCATGAATTTGGCGTGGACGATGAGGCCGATAAAGATGGCGAGGAACGCTAAGGTGGAGGAGGCGATGAAAGTGAGTTGATAGAACTTCTTTGTTAGATCGATTAATTGGCCGACGATGGGTCCTGCGGTCATTATGCCAAGGCCAATGAACATGTTGAGAGCGGAATAGAATTGGGAGAAGTTTTCTTTGGGGAACATTCGCAAGGGGAGGGAGGCAGAGCTGGTAAACCATGCCCCAGAGAGAACCCCATGAAGTACAAAGAAAACGGCGAAGGTTTGCGGATTGGTGGAGAAGATAGCACCAGCAGCGGTGACTAGGGCGTAAAGTGAAATCACCACAAGGGAAGTGCGGAGGGGATGAAACTTATCCGCTAGCATCCCGAGTGGATAGGAGAGGACTAAGGAGCAGCCGTAGGTCAGGGCGAGGCATTTTCCATAGAAGCCCATATCCATGGCGAGGCTTTTGGCGAAGTAGACGCTGAAGTGGTTGACGCCGATGAAAGCGATCCAAGGAAGTGCGATGGAGACGAAAACCCAGAGGTAGTAGGGCTTGCTGAAGCATTCGTGGAAGTAGGTGCGAGCGGCGACAAAGAAGTTGCCTCCACCCGCTTTCGGTATGGGGGGAGGAGCGTATTCCCCCTCCTTCACCTTGAGACACATCATGGTAAAGCTGAGTCCATAAACCAGGCCGATGCCGAGAAAGACGAGTGGGAAATGTTCTTCCGCTTTGCCGAAGATAAAATAGTTAAAGAGGATGCTGGCAATGAGGCTGATGGCTCGAAAGACGCCGTAAAACCTTCCCAGGAGGGAACTCGGGACTACGTCATTGATCAAACCGTAGAAGACTGCATTGGCCACGACGGTGGCCAGTTCGAAGACTCCCCAGCCTAGTGCAATGATGATCAGGGTGGAGGTGGAAAGGCCGGGAGAGTATGTCCCAAGGACTTGATGTAGGCCTTGGCCGAGAATGGGGCTGAAGGCAACCGCAACCATCGAAAGAACAACGAACGGAATATGGATAGCCAAGAAGGGAATTCGGCGACCCCAGAGGCTGCGATATCGGTCGCTCCGATAACTTACAATTGGTCCAATGAGCAGAATGAGGCCGTAGGGCAGGGTGGCGATGAGTAGACTGGAGACAAAATTAGAGGCTCCAAACTTTTGAAAGAGGAGCTGCATGACGCTTGGGACTGAGCGGTCGCGCATCGACCAGGCGACATCGCCCCAAAGGAGCCAGAAGGTGAGGGTGGCGAGTCCAATGCCAGTGTAGGCGAGGGTTCCTACCTGCCATTTCCCACGGCTGGCGGAAGATGAAGGAGCAGGGGAAGAGGCGGTTTGGCTCACGGCGCGAGTTTAGCGATCGACTCGTGCGCCACCGCCACCAAGAAGTTTTTCCACTTCGGCCAACGAGGCCATCGAGGTGTCGCCAGGAGTGGTCATAGCGAGAGCTCCGTGGGCGGCGCCATATTCGACAGCCTTCTGTGGGTCTCCGAATTTTAAAAAGCCGTAGATGAGGCCCGAGGCAAAGCTATCTCCGCCCCCGACCCGATCCATGATTTCTAGATTTGGGCGCTGTTGAGATTCATAGAACTTTCCACCAGCCCAGAGAATCGCGCTCCAATCGTTGATGGTGGCCGACTTCACTCCCCGCAGGGTAGTGGCGATGGCTTTGAAATTAGGATACTCCTTGGCGGCTTGTTCGATCATCTTGTGAAAGCTGTCTTTCTCGAGATGGGTAAGATTTGTGTCAGTCCCTTTCACCTCGAGGCCAAGACAAGCGGTAAAGTCCTCTTCGTTTCCGATCATCACGTCCACGTTCTTGGCGATCTTCTTATTCACTTCTTGGGCTTTTTTCTGGCCGCCGATTCCTTTCCAGAGGGAGGGTCGGTAGTTGAGATCGTAGGAGACGACCACGCCGCGCTTACGAGCGGCGGTGGTGGCTTCGATGACAAGGTCGGCGGTGCTTTCACTGAGGGCGGCAAAGATCCCTCCGGTGTGAAACCAACGGGTTCCGTGCTTTCCGAAAATCAGATCCCAATCAAAATCGCCCGGCTTGAGTTGGGAGACGGCGGTGTGACCGCGATCGGAGCAGCCGACGGCCCCGCGGACCCCAAACCCGCGCTCGGTAAAGTTTAGTCCGTTGCGAACTGTCCGACCGATGCCGTCATAAGAGCTCCATTTGAGCAGGGAGGTATCGACACCACCTTGCAGGATGAAATCTTCAACAAGTCGGCCGACATCGTTATCGGCGAAAGCGCTGAGCAGGGCGGTGCGAAGGCCAAAACAGCGGCGTAGTCCACGGGCCACATTATATTCGCCGCCTCCTTCCCAAGCGCGGAAGGAGCGAGCGGTGCGGATACGGCCTTCGCCTGGATCGAGACGGAGCATGACTTCGCCCATGGAAATCTCATCGAACCGACATGATTCAGCGGGTTTCAGATTGAAAAGGCTCATGATTTGGCTCCGGTGGTGATTTGGATAGCTTCCTTGGTGAGGCGAGCGATGGTTTCCCATTCTGCCGCCTGAATGTACTTCTTGTCGACAAACCAAGATCCTCCCAGAGCGGCGACAGATTTAAGGGCAAGGTAGGGAGCGATGTTATTGAGCTGTAACCCGCCGGTAGGAATGAAGCGTACACCGGTGTGGCCGTAGGGTCCTTCGAGGGCTTTGAGGTAGGTGGCGCCGCCTGCCTGTTCAGCGGGGAAAAACTTTTGGATGGAGCATCCGAGTGAAAGACCTTTCTGGACTTCGCTGGGTGTGATGATGCCAGGAACAAAGGCGAGCTTTGCTTTTTGGGCAGCAAGCACGACTTTTTCGTCCAAGCCTGGGGCTAATCCGAATTGTGCACCTGCATCGGCAGCTTTTTTGACCTGATCGGAATCGAGTAGAGTGCCTGCGCCTACGAGCATCTTGGGACACTGCTTGGCGATTTGGCGGATCGATTCCTCTGCCGCTGCCGTCCGAAAAGTGATCTCGATAACTCCGAGGCCTGCGGAGAGGAGAGCTTGGGCTAGATCCACTGCACGTGAAGCATCATCGATCACCACCACGGGAACGAGTCGGCGTTCGAGAAGGCGGTGCGTGAGATCAACGCTCATGGGAAGTTAAATTAAGCTAGCTTGGGTACATCAAGCCAGCGCCGTTCGGCCCACGATTGCAGGCCGAGTTCGGCCAGCTGGACACCTTTAGCGCCTTCGAGAAGCGACCAGGGGAAAGGATCGTTGAGTACGACGTGGCGCAAGAAAAGTTCCCACTGAACTTTGAAGGCGTTGTCATAGATTGCATTAGTCGGCTGGGTGGTCCATCCGTCCATGTAGGCGACGGGACTATCTTGGTCGGGGTTCCAGAGGCAGCGTGGGGTGGCGGAGTTGTCCTGCACCGTACAGTTGCGAAGACCTGCGACGGCGGAGCCATCAGTTCCGTCGACCTGCAGAGTTAGTAGGTCGTCGCGCTTCACCCGGACGCACCATGAAGAGTTGAAGTGGCAGATGACCCCGTTTTTGAGTTCGAAGGTGGCATAGGCGGAGTCGTCAGCCGTGCACTTGTACGGTTTGCCATTTTCGTCCCAGCGTTCGGGCAGGTGGGTGACGCCAAGACAGGACAGGGATTTGATGTCGCCAAAAAGATTTTGAATGACGTACTGCCAGTGGCAAAGCATGTCGACGATGATGCCGCCGTCGTCTTCCTTGCGATAATTCCAGGACGGGCGTTGGAGCTTTTCGAACTTCCCTGGGAAAACCCAGTAGCCGAACTCTCCGCGGACGGAGAGGATTTTACCGAAGAATCCGGTGTCGATGAGGTAGCGCAGTTTGAGAAGTCCAGGAAGCCAGAGTTTATCTTGGACTACGCCGTTCTTAAGCCCTGCGGCAGTGACTTCCTTGGCCAAGGCGAGAGCTTCCTTGGAGCTAGTGGCGGTGGGTTTTTCGCAGTAGATATGCTTTTTGGCGACGATGGCTTTGCGGACTCCGATCGGGCGCTGGCCGGTGAGAGTGGAATCAAAGTAAATCTGGTTCGCGGGATCCTTAAGAGTGGCATCGAGATCGGTGGAGACGCGGGTTATGCCGTTGGCGGCGCCCAAGGTGCGGAGCTTTTCCTCGCTGCGACCGACGAGGATGGGATCGGGCATAATGACCTCGCCTGGCTTGATCTGGACGCCGCCCTGTTTACGGATGGCGACGATGGAGCGGATGAGGTGCTGATTGGTGCCCATGCGGCCAGTGACGCCGTTCATGATAATGCCGACTTTATGTTCTTTCATATTTTTATCTCACGCTACGTGGATTATGGTTTTAGGGATTGCTCACGCAAAGGCCGCTAAGGACGCCACGAATTTTTCCCGCGGTTGCGGGACGCGCTTTCGCGCGGATTGGTTAGGGGTTGGGTTGGAGGAAGAATTTTAGATTTGAGAATGCTCAAGGAAAGGCTCTGAAGGAACTGGAGGGAACTCACACAAAGGACGCTACGCTGATTGAGGTGAAGGAGTGGCTTCATAGGCCGTTAACCACTCTTTCGATTCCATCTTTGAGATGAGGAACTCCAAAATTGATTAAAAGGCCGAGTTTATGGTGGCTAAGTCGAAGGTAGGTGAGGAGCTGCTTGGCGAAGAGTTTTTTCATTTCCTCGGTAGACTTTAACTCGACGATTACCTTGTCTTCTACGATTAGGTCGGCTCGGAAGCCCTCGGCGATCTCTAGCCCATCTACTAGAATGGGGATTGCGACTTGATTTTTAACCTTCCACCCAGCTTTTTCCAGGCGGTGGATTAAGACTTTCTCATAGACGGTCTCAAGAAGGCCGGGTCCTAGATCCGTATGAATCTGAAAGGAGGTATCGAGGATTGAGCGGGCAATTTTGTCCTCCTCTGTTTGAAGAAAAACCTTTCCGTCCTTGGCGAACTTGGCGTGAGTCATTGTGGTTTTTTTGTGCACTGGGGTTGGGCACCCGCCGGAAGGGCGGGAACATCGAAGCCTGCTTTGGGAAGGGTGCCTTCCAGCTCTTGTTTCCAGTGGGCAACATCGCCTGCAGGGCCGTAAACGTAGATCATTCTCATGAGTTGATCTCCCGTGTTGGTCAGCTGGTGAAAAACTTTGGAAGGAATGAAGACGGCTTGGCCCGTTCGAACAGCTCGGCGTTCCTCGCCGAGACACATTTCTCCTTCTCCCTCGACTATGAAGTAAACTTCTTCCTGCTCTTGGTTGTGCCAAGGAACTTGGCCTCCATTGGGTTCGAGGGTGACGTTGCCCATGGAAAAGTTCTTTGCTTGGACAGGGGAGAGACCGCCAACGAGATTCTGAGTACGACGGCGAGCGGGATAGGTACGGCCTTGGATTTCGTTGAGGTCTGCAATGATCATGTGTGGGACTCCTGAAATCTCACGCCAAGTCCGCTAAGGACGCGAAGGAATTGGAGAGAACTGACTCTGAGGACTTTAAGGACACGAAGAAGTTTGAGAGCACTCACGCCAAGTCCGCCAAGGACGTGAAGGAATTGGAGAGAACTGACGCCAAGGCCGCCAAGGCCGCCAAGGACGCGAAGGAAAGAAAGGGTTTTTTGATTCATACACAACATTGCGGACGGAGCGTGAAGAGTTTGCATTATAGTTTTTCTCCAAAGAAGGTGAGGTACGGTTTTCCGTCGGCGAGGCGGAGTAGGTAAAGAGCGAGTTCGCGAAGGTGGTAGT
>JBBAWB010000005.1:0-10945 GCA_040397385.1 Methylacidiphilales bacterium | reverse complement strand
GGTTTTCCGTCGGCGAGGCGGAGTAGGTAAAGAGCGAGTTCGCGAAGGTGGTAGTCGCCCCACATGGCGGCCTCGCCACAAGGGACTTTGCGTCCTTTCGGAATATGGTCCCAGCCGTTGGGGCGGTGATAGACGGTATGGAGGAGAAGGCCCTCGTGCTTGGGATCGGAGGAGAGGTAGGGCTCGGAGAAAAGAGTTCGAGCGGTGGTCAGTCCAGCGGAGAGATAAGTTTGGGCGGCTTTTTTGTCTCCTTTTTTCTCGAGGATGCGGGCGAGGCGGAGAAGACCTTGAGCGGAGATGGCGGCGGCGGAGCTATCCACGGGTTCATATTCATTGAAAGGATCGGCGGGGCGATTGAGGTAATCGCCGAGATGGACGAGGCCGGGGGCGCCAGTATCCCAATAAGGAATGCCGTCGGTGGGAGTTTCGCGAAGGTAGAAGTCGGCGGTGACGCGAGCGACTTCGAGGTAGCGATCGAGGATCTTTTGTTTCCCCCCAAAGTCGTTGAATTCGGATTCGGGGAGAAGCTCAAGAAATTCGTACTGTTCGGGGAAACCGCAGAGGAGCCAGGCGTGACCGCGGGTCCAGGTGGTAAAGGCGGAGTAGCCTTGCTGGGTAGAGGGGCAGCGGTAGGCGCCGTCGGTGACATTAAAAATGGATTCATGGACAACACGGCCTGGAACGTCGTAAGTGTCGCGACCTTTGCCGTAGTAGACATTGTAACGGGCGGTGGTTTCGGCGTGTTGCAGGGATCGATGGAGGAGATTGATTTTGGCGTCGTTTTCTCCCATGAGCCGATGACCAAGAATGTGAGCAAGGCTGAGGGCGCGAAGAGAGCGGATGGTATCGGAGAAAAGAGATTGGGGGCCATTGAAAGAGCGGATGTAGCCGAGTTCGGGGGTGAGTTGGGTCCAACGGGATGCTTGGACAGCGCCGCTGGCTTTGAGGGCGAGATCGTAGAAGTGGGATTCCCACTCGTTCGAGGGGAGGCGACCTTCGCGGAGGAGTCGGCGTAGATTGCCGTAGGTGCTGACATTGTTGAAGCCGTGATCGTGGACCCCGATGTGGGTGACGTGGACGGCCATTCGGCGGAGGGTGGCGTCGCGGCCGATCTGGAGCATGGATTCATCTCCGGTGGCATCGTACTGAAGGATGGCAGAGCCGTAGACGAAGCCTTCGGTCCACTCAGTCCAACCGCGGGAGGTGTATTTTCCCTCGATGGTGAAGACGGGGGTGCCGTCTGATTCCTTCCAGCGCTTTTGGAGAGAGAGGATTTTTGGAGCGGAGGCCTCAAAAACTTTTTTGGCAGAAGCTTGAAGACTTTTCGGGGTGAGGGAGGTATCGCTTTGGATCATAAATTAGATGCGGCGAAGGTGGAGGCCGCCGTCGAGGTAGATGACATCGCCCGTGCTGAAGGGGAAATCGCCGCGGCAGATGGCTTTGGTGGCGAGGCCGACGTCTTCGGGTTTTCCCCAACGTTTTTGTGGGACGAGACCTTCGGCGATGAGTTTGTCGTACTTTTCCTTCACGCCACTGGTCATATCGGTAGCCATGATACCTGGACGGAGCTCGATGACTTGGATGCCGTCGGCGGCTAGGCGGGTAGCCCAAAGTTGGGCGGCCATGGCGAGGCCAGCCTTGGAGATGCAGTATTCCCCGCGGTTGACCGAGGCGGTGTTGGCGGAGACCGAGGTGACGAAGATCAGTTTATAGCCACCTGGGAGGAGGGATTTTCCTGGGTTAGCGAGCCAGTAGCGGGCGGCGAGTTGGGTAAGGAAGTAGGGGCCCTTAAGATTCACGGTAAGGACCTCGTCAAAAATTTCCTCTTTGGCGTCGGGAAGATCGGCACGTTCGCGCGGGGCGATGCCTGCATTGTTGATCAGGGCATCGAGGCGACCGAACCCTTCGAGAACCCGCTGAATTAGGCTGCTGCGGTCTTCGGAGGAGGCAAGTTGGGCGGGGACGGCGAGGAACTTCTGGTCTTTGGTTTTGGCGACAGCTTGGCAGGCGGTGACGGTTTCCTCGGCAGCTTGGCGGTTGGAGGCGTAGTGGATCGCGAGGTCGTAGCCTTCGGGGGCGAGAGAGAGGGCGACTCCACGACCTAGGCCACGGCTAGCTCCGGTGATGAGAATGACAGGTCTCGGCATAGGGAAAAGAGTACCTCAGCGGGGAAAGAAAGAGGATGGAAGAAAGCGCTTTCTTTAGCACAAAAACGACTTTATTTTATGTCCTAATGAAGATTCGCTCGAAAAGCCCGTTTCGGGAGGCTCCCCTTCAGCCTTTGCTCTTAAGGAACCTGCAGTTGCGCTGTGGGGACTGGTCGATCCGATCGCTTCGGGTCAACCGACACCTGCAACCGTTCGATCGGGTGGCACCTCACACGCACACTCATGGGCAGCTGCTTTTGTATTTACGTGGGCGTGGGGAGCAGCAGGTGGGTGAAAAAAAGTGGGGGGTGGGAGCGGGGGCGGTTTTCTTTATTCCCCCAGGGAAAAAACATGCGTTTCGGGAGACGGGTCCGAGGCGGGCGATTTGTTTGGTGGTGGATTTAGCGGGGGGAGGTGTCACGCGGTGGGGTTTTCGGCACGGAGTTCTCGCAGCGGAACGGATGGCGGAGGTGCGACAGAGGGTGGCGGGGATGGGGGTGGGTCGATCGAGCGGGTTGGAGCTTTCGGCGGGGAGTGCGGCTTTGCTTGTTTTGGAGGTATGTCGGCAAGCGTGTCGAGGCGGTGCGGTAAAAAACGAGGTGGGTTCGCCAGTTATTCGGCGACTGGAGCGGGTGTGGAGGATGGATGAAGAGGGGAAGTGGCCGAGGCCTGGAGAGTTGGCCAAGCGGGTGGGATTGCAGAAAGATTATTTGAATCGGATGGTGCGACTCGCTTCAGGCTTAACTTTAGGGCAGTGGCGTGCGGGTGAACTGTTGCGATCGGTGGAAGCGGACATCAAAAAAGGGCTACGTGTTTTCGATGTGGCTGGTAGGGCGGGCTTTACCGATCAGAACTACTTTTCTAGGTGGTTTCGTAAGCAGACAGGTCTCGCGCCAACTAGGTGGCGTAAGTAGTTAAAATAGAATAATTTAAAACTTGATAAAAAATAACGAGTTAACTAAAATAAATCAGCAATATTTTATTTATGGGGCTATAGTTGTCAGTGAGATGAGATGGGTATTTCGACAATGTTTTTATCGACTTAAGGTCGCTGTGTTTTTCCGTTTTCTCTGCCTTGGCTCGATTGGAATCTTTGCAGTTACTCAGGGAATGGCGACCAGCTACTACGTTGATAGTGCAGCCCAATTTAATTCTTTGGTGGATAAAAATAACGCGAATTTTTCGACACTGAGAGCGGGGGATCGAGTTTATCTGAAGGCGGGGAATTGGGGTGGATTGGTCGCCACCATAACTGGCTCGATGACCGATGCGGATGCGCAGTCCAACCCGGCGATGATTTTTGCCTGTGATACGAATTACGTACCAACGGCGGGTGGAGTAACAGTTGATGGGATCTCGCAGGTCAGTTTTTCAGGGTCAGGCATCTCCTTCTGCGGGGTGACCTTTAGCCCCCTAAGTGGAATGAAGAAGGTGGGAAACTATAACGACTATGGGGGAAATGACTCCGTGGCCTACCTGATTCGATTTAATCCTGGCTCAAGATTCATGACGGCTTCGCATCTAAAATTCAATTACTGCGGTCGGGATACCGTGGATACCGCCAACAACGACCATTACGGGGCTTGGCTCTTTGTATATGGGTATCGGCATACGATCCAATATTGTGAAATGCAGGGCCGCGACTTTGATCCCAACGATATCAATGTCTCCGATGCCACATTAAGAAAATCGATTCGTCAGGCCACGGTCACAATTTACAAGGATTCCGCGGATACCAACTTCGGCTACCACACCATCCGCCACAATTATTTTGGGGAGCGTAAAATTCCCATAAGTGGGGACTCGCGCTTGCCAGCTTCCCCAGATGGCACCCTTTCCTCTGACCTCTCCAATGGATGGGAGACAATTCGTGTCGGCAGCAGTGAATTTGTCGATGTGGACTTTAATAACACGATTGAAAAGAATGTCTTTTACCATTCGATTTGGGCGGTGGACGGCGGAGCCAATGACCAGACGGGGGAGCCAGAGATGATCTCAAACAAGTCCCGCAAAAATATTTACCGATACAACACGATTCTGAACAACTATGGCACTCTCACGCTTCGGCAAGGGGATTACTGCACCGTGCAGGGGAATTACTTTTTGGCAGGCGGCAGTTACGACTCGAGCGGGGCTGTCGTGCTGACCGAGTCGCGGAACACCCGAATGGGTGGGGTTCGAGCTTTCGGGTTTGGTCACACCATCGCGAACAACTATTTTTATAGGCTCAACAGTGACGGGATTCGATCGGCCTTGATTCTGGGCTCGGGCGGCACAGAAACGGGATCGCTCTCCGCGTTGAACAATGGATCGAATGGGGCGGCTTATGAAACGGCAAACTACGCCCAGATTTTCGGGAACAGTTTCATCGATTGCAAAGTCATCACCTTGGACAATCCAAACAACGAAACCTACCCGGTATACGGAACCCAGTTCTTCAACAACCTGATTGCTTACAGCTCCGATATCGGGGGGAGTGGGGTAATTGGGAACTCCAGTGCGAATTACGGGAGTCCGCTTTTAAGGGATCACGGGGGCCGAGTCGCGGGAAACTATGTTTACTCAGCCACGACCTCCCAGCTGGGAAGTGCGGCCACCATCTTTGGGGGGAGCGTTTGGTTGAAAGAGGCTTTCACCCCTTATACGAGCGGCCAATCCCTTAACACCACGTTCTCGCCGCAATTGATCAACAACGTGAACTTCACAAACTACACGAAGATCACGAACGATGGTGGGAATGTGGCCCAATATCTAAAAACAACAACGACCGGTGGATCGCAGGTAATGTTCGCGTTTTCCCCCACGAACACTATGACGGCAAGAACCAATGGCTACGTTTCGTTCCGATTGAAACAAAACGTGAATACAGCCATCCCAAACACCAATACTTTTGATATAGGGATTGGCAATAACGTTCTCAACACGTCAACCTCCTCATCGACTGACCGTTTGATCGGGCTGTCCTTCAAGCAGAGTGGCGCTGCTACGAATACTTTAGTGGTGAAGTCTGCCGATACGACTGTAGTTAGTAGTTTTACCAACTCCACCTCCACCTCCTTTTCGAAGGTGGAGATCTGGTTTAATGACAATGAATCTGTCTCGATGCCCTATACTGATCCCTTGGGCGGATCTCAGAACTTGTCCACGAACAGTTTTGTTGTCTACCTAGGGGGGGCACTTGTCACTCCTTCCGCCTCCGGATCGCCTTTGACAGGGGCTAGTGGCGTTAGCTTGAATATTGGTAAGATTGGCTTTAGCACTGGTTCCAAGTTCGTGATCGATTTTTCTTTCGATGACATTTTTGCAGGAGATTCGGAAAACGTAAATCTGGTCAGTAGTTTGTCGTCAGATAATCCTCTTTTGAGCGGGACGTACGACGTGCTCACGGTTCCGGCGGGAACAAGTCCCCTCCTTGGAAAAGCATCTGCCCTTCCGAGTATCAATGACACCTCTGCCACTGGAGCGGACTACAACCTTGCAGGGACGGTTGCCACATATGGCGCTCTGGATATGCGTGGGTTGTCTCGGCCCTCAACAGGGCGGGATATCGGTAACTATGAGGTGGAGGCAACTGGAGTAGGGAACCGGCCGCTTCGTCGAATGGAGGTCGGTGTTGTTGCCGCCACTTATCCGAATTCAATTCAGGTGAACAGTATTGCGCAGGGGGTTGCTTTTTCCCAACAGTTGAGTGCTTCCTTTGGCACGGGGACTTTAAGCTGGTCGGTCACTGGAACTCTGCCCACGGGTTTGAGCCTCACGACTGGGGGACTGCTTTCGGGGACGGCGTCTGGCGGAGGAACCTATCCCGTGACGATTCGGGTGACCGATGCGAACGGAAGTTACGCGGAGATATCCACTTCTCTGACTGTGGTGGCACCCCTTGCGGCTCCGGTCATCAGTAGTTTGGACAGTGCGACTGGCGCGAAGGGCACGGCTTTTAGTTACACCATCACGGCTTCTGGCTCTCCCACTTCTTATAACGCGACTCCCTTACCTGCAGGGCTGAATATCAATACTTCCACTGGAGCCATCACGGGAACGCCAACGGCTGGGGGACCTTTTTCTGTCACGCTCACGGCTACGAACTCGGGTGGTTCGGGAACGAAAACTCTCACGCTGACGATCAGTGACGAGTTCGATGCCTTGCGGTTGAAGTGGAGGACAACACTGATTGATGACGTGAAAAGTTCAAAAACAACCGATAGCATTAACTCCCGATCGTCTGGCTACCAAACGACGATGGTTTACGCCCTGACGGGAGTTAAAGTGGTGAACGGGGGTTTGGGTTATACAAGTGTGCCGACTGTGGCTATTAGCGGGGGAGGAGGGACGGGGGCCACGGCGACGGCGACGTTCGCGGCAGGAAAAGTCTCGGCTATCACCGTGACGAGTGTGGGCTCGGGTTACAAAACAGCACCGACGATTACGGTAAGCGGTGGAGGCGGGATTGGTGCTAGTGCGACTCCCATCGTAGCGATTTGGAGTGACCTACCGCCCGCGGCGCAAACGGGGGTAAGCGCGGACGTGGCCTCAGGAAACATCGCGGACTCTTTTAAGCGATTGGAGTACATGGCTCAAGCCTACGCGATATCCGGTTGTGCTTTGTACCAAAACGCATCTTTGTTGGCGGCCATTACGGGTGGATTGGATTGGCTGACTTCGAATGTTTATACATCTACCGGAACGCTCTTTGGGAACTGGTATGATTGGGAGGTCTCCGCGCCGCAGTCGCTGAACAACGCGGCGATTCTGCTCCTCTCCAATCCCAGTGCGTTAAGCTCGACCCAAATCGCAAACTACGTCAAAGCGGTTTATAATTTCGGACCCGACAGTGTGAATCAGAAAGATTATTTCTGGTGGGGAGCTTTGACGGGTGCGAATACTTCCAACGCGGCACTTACCATGGCCATTCAGGGTATTTTGTTGGGAAACAACACAACGACGGTCACGCGGTTTTGGCACGATACCACTGGCCATTCAGTTAATCCACAGACTGATTATGTGGTCAGTGGGACCCTTTTACTGAATGAGGCTAAGGGAAATCTAAGTGGCGCCAATCCGCTTGATTGGTCTGGCGACAGTGTTTTCACCACGGTGACCAGCGGGGATGGTTTTTATGCGGACGGCTCTTTTATCTACCATTACATTATTCCCTACACTGGGTCCTACGGTCAGGAGTTGGTCGATAATATTGTGATTCTGGTGAAGTTTCTCGCCGGCTCCCTTTGGGAAATTACCGATCCCGAGGTTACTAATGTTTATGGCTGGATGACCAACAGTTTCGAACCATTGATGTATCACGGATACATGATGGACATGGTGCGAGGTCGGGCGATCGCTTCATCGTCCTCGGATGAGTCTAAAGTGGGAGCTAGGGTGATTGCTAATATCCGGTCGGTCGCCGCCTTTGCGCCGACCGAAATAGCAGCCCAGTTGGTGGCATTTGCGGATTCGCCTCAAGTCGCAACGGGCCAATATCAGTTTCCGTCCATGGACCGTGTAGTCGCACATCGCACTGGTTTCAGTTTTGGTCTGAGCATGTCCTCAAATCGAGTGGGGGGGTATGAAATCAACACCACTTCGCCGACTAATCTGAAGGGTTGGTACACTGGAGCAGGGGCGACCTACCTTTATTTGGGCAATCCGGATACCCAGTATATGGATACCTACTGGGCGACGGTTGACTGGTATCATCTGTCCGGCACGACAGCCGACTTAGGTGCGACTCCGGGTGATGCCGTGACAGATCAGACCTGGGTGGGTGGTGCGCAGGTGAGCAAAACCTACGGGGTGGCTGGAATGTCAGAACACCCGGCAGGGACCGAACTTTATGCCAAGAAATCGTGGTTCATGCTGGATGACGAAGTTGTGTGTCTTGGAGCTGGCATCACCTCCACCAGTGGCGGTCAGGTGGATACCACGGTGGAGAATCGCAAGCTTGGAAAGACAGGCACGACGACCTTCAATATTGCCGATACGGTGTACTCGCTTTCTGCACCGACAGTCTGGGCTAACCCCGTGACGGTCGGCACGGGTACGAGTCCAACTTGGTGTGCGTTGGACGGTGTCGCCGGGTACTACTTCCCTAATGGTGCCTCGGACCTGCAGGCTCAATTCACAGCGGACTCTGGATCATGGAAAACAATCAATCCGACCGATTCTGACTCTGCGACCTACACCGATTATTATCTCAAACTACTGTTTAAGCATGGGGTGAGTCCGACGGGAGCGAAGTATGCGTATGTGATCCTTCCCAACCGAACGGCGATCAGTACGAAGGCTTACGCGGCCAACCCAGATGTGACGATTCTTTCAAATACCGAACCCACGAGCACGACCTCTGGCATTCAGGCGGTAAAGAGCAAGGTACTGGGCGTGGTGGCGGCGAATTTCTGGGCCAAAACGAGCGGTCCGGACAACGGCGGAACCTTACGTGAAGGAAACATAGATTTGATTACGGTGAGTAAGCAGTGCTCGGTCATCGTTAAAGAGACCTATAATAGTATTTCGGTGGGTGTTTCTGATCCCACCCAAAACAACGCAGGTACGATCGTGGTCACCCTCAGCGGCCGAGCATCGCTTGGCACACTGTCGGTAGATTCTGGAGTGAGAGTCACAGCAATCAATCCGATCACGCTTACCGTGAATGTGAATGGATCGAAAGGGAAGTCTTTCAACGCTTCTTTCACTGTGGCTGCAACCCCGGTCATTTCCAGTAGTCTCAATGAAGTGGGCAAGACCGGAACAGCGGTCAATTATCAGATCACTTCCGATAAGTTGGATGCCACCTATGAGGCAAGCGGACTTCCCAGAGGGCTTGTCTGCAGCCCTACAGGTATAATTTCCGGAAAACCGACCGAGAGTGGAATGTTCTTCACCACCCTTGCGGCGACCTCTTCGGGAAGGACTGGATATGCGACTTTGACGTTTCAGATTTCCGATAGTTTAACCATCGCGAGTAATCCCAGCTTGGCGGCGCTGACCGGCAAACCGCTTACCTATCAGATCACCTCCGATGCGTTGCAGGCTACTTATACGACTGGGCCTCTTCCATCCGGGCTATTATTGAATGGGTCTGGATTGATTTACGGGACTCCAACAGTAGTTGGCACTTACACAACTACCCTTTATGTAACCAATCCGGATGGAGGAACAGGTCGAACCACCTTAAGGATTCAAGTTGGATCCAGCCTATCAAATCTTTCGACCACTTATGGAGAAACCACGGCATGGGTTTGCCCTGCCAATGTGACGGCGGTACAGGTGGAAGCTTGGGGCGCGGGCGGGGCGGGTGGAAGCGGATCCAAACCGGTTTCAGGGAATGCCTTTGGTGGAGGTGGTGCCGGTGGGTCTTATGCCAAGAAAAGCTCAGTCTCGGTTGTCCCTGGGACCAGCTATACAATTTCGATTGGGGAGGGTGGTGTGAGTGCGATTTCTCCAAGCTTAACTACCGTCTCGGGTGGTGACTCATGGTTTGGAAGCGGCGCTGTCGCCAGCTGCCTGGCCAAGGGAGGAGCCGGAGGTCAAAGCGTGATCAGTTCTGGATCGGGGATCGTTGGAAGTGGTGGAGTAGGAAGTTCGGCGGGGAGTGTGGGTGATGTCTTTTTTGCGGGTGGCAATGGTCTTGTGGGCCAAGGGAGCCCAACGAATACGGGAGGAGGTGGAGGGGGCAGTGGTACAACATTGAGCGCGGGAGGAAGTGCCACTTCGTATCTCGGTGCAACTGGAGTGAGCGGTGGAGGGGCAGGGGGTAACGGAAAAGATTCCACTGGAAACGGTGATGGTTTGCAGGGTGGCTCCCCCGGCGGAGGAGGTGGCGGAGCCAGAGGATCCTCAGTTGGATCCCAAACCTTGGGAGGAAAGGGGGGAGCGGGGCAGGTGGTTCTCACGGTGGTGGGGATGGCCAAGGTTCCGCAGACGATCACTTTTGGGTTGGATCCGGCAACCGCCAACGTTGGGGATTTGCCGAGGACGTTGATTGCGACATCTTCTTCCGGGTTGACGGTAACCCTGACCAGTTCCGATTCCGCCGTGGCAACGATCACAAGTGGGAACACACTGAACATTGTGGGGGTAGGGACGGCCACCCTCACAGCCACGCAAACGGGTGACGACGACTACGAGGCGGCTATACCCGTGAGCGTGAGTTTGACGGTGAGTGCTGGCGGATTCGCTAGTTGGAATGGGGGAAGTGCCACCATGACCTCGGCTCTCCTTCTGAAATATGCGTTGGGAGGAGCGAGCAGTTCGACGGAGGCGAGCGAAGCCACAACGAGTTCGCTGGGGGCAACGACCTTCACGATGACGGCAGTTGTCCGCACCGATGATTCTTCAAAGCTGAGTATTGTTCCGAAAGCGACCACCAGTCTGAGCGCCACTTGGGATTATCTAGTAACGACGACTGGAAAAATTGATGGGGTCAGCCAGGTAGGGGTAGGGACAGGATGCGAAAGAAAGACATTTACGGTGAGCCGAGCGTCGAATACGAAAATCTTCATGAAAATTGAGGTTAGTTATACGCCGTAAGGCATGAAGTAGTGCTAGGCGCGGAGCGGATCAGTTTTTTTTGGGGATTGCTCACGCAAAGTACGCAAAGGTCGGTAAGGGAGGGAGGTAGGAAAGGGGGGAGGTAGGAAAGGGGATTGGGGAAGTTTAAAAGTGTGAAGGTGAGAATGTGGTCCCGCATTCCCGGGACGCGCTCACGCGCGGATGTGGTTTTGGAGTTGGAAGCTTAGGTAGGGGTGGCATCTCCGAGGCCGCCTAGCTGGGCGATTGGGCACACAGAATTGAGCGCAGGC